>JASFYY010000055.1:0-67877 GCA_045046875.1 Verrucomicrobiota bacterium
TGTCAAGCGGCCTGTTCACGTTGGGATTTGGAGCTTGAGGGATTTTCAATTTGCGTCGAGAATGATCGTCTGATGAAAATAAAAATAAAAATTTCAGGATGGTTGATGGCTTTGAGTGTTTGTTTACTGACGGCAGGGATGCAGGCTGGGGAAAAACCGAATATTGTGTTTATTCTCGCCGATGACATGGGTTGGCCGGATTTGAGTTGTTATGGAAATAAGTTCAATGAGACCCCGGTGATCGATCAGTTGGCCAGTGAGGGCATGAAGTTCACTGATTTTTATGCGGCGACGCCGGTGTGTTCGTCCACCCGCTCGACGATTCAGACGGGGCAGTATTCGGGGCGCACAGGTATCACCGATTTTATTCCGGGGCATTGGCGTCCGTTTGAGAAATTGATCGTGCCGGAAATTGATCACCACTTGAAAGACGGGGTGAAGACGCCGGGTGATGTGTTGGGGGCTGCGGGTTACGCGACAGGTTATTTTGGTAAGTGGCATTTGGGCAGGGAAGCGCAGCATTTGCCGAACAAACAGGGTTACCAAATGACTGAGCGTGAGTTGGGTAAGGTTTTTAACAAAGCCCATCCGAAAAGCAAAAAAGGACCCAAGAGTATCGATTATCTGACAGATGCGGGACTTTATTTTATCGAGAAAAATAAGGCTAAGCCATTTTTTCTAACCATTTCACACTATGCGGTTCATATCCCTCTGGAATCGCGCGCAGTGACGGTTGCCAAATACGAAAAAAAGAAAAAACCTGCTATGGGAGTTAATAATCCTCGTTATGCGGGAATGACCGAGGATCTCGATACCAGTGTGGGGCGGGTTTTGGCTAAATTGAAAGAATTGGGATTGGATCAGAATACGGTGGTGGTTTTTGCTTCTGATAATGGAGGCCTGCGTAAGATCTATACCGGAGTGGGGGAAGTGGTGTCGTCCAATGCGCCGCTGAGGGATGAAAAGGGGACTTTGTATGAAGGTGGGATGCGGGTGCCTTTGATCGTGAGATGGCCGGGAGTGGTGAAGGCTGGCACGGTGAGCCATGAGCCGACGACTACGGCGGACTTGTTATCGACGTTCAGTGAAATGGCTGGGGCAAAGTTGCCGCAGCAGCCGATTGATGGTTCGAGCCTGGTGGGGATTTTGAAAGATCCGCAGCAGTCACTGAAGCGGGATGCGATTTATTTTCACTACCCGCACTATCACCATTCGATCCCTGGTGGAGCGATCCGGTCGGGGGACTGGAAGTTGATCGAGTTTTTCGGGGGTGAGGGGATTGAACTTTATAATCTGAAGGAGGATATTGGGGAGAAGAATAATCTGGCGGCAAAGCATCCGGAGAAGGCGGCCAAGTTACAAGGACAGCTGGCGAGTTGGAGGAAAGAGGTTGGGGCGAGAATGCCTACGGTGAATCCCAAAGCGGATGCCAAGCGGGCGTCTGAGTGGTGGAGTAGGAGGAAAAATGAACCGCTCGATGTGGAGGCGATGCGTAAGCATTATGAATCGAAGGTGAAGTAGGGGGGGGCTTAAATTTCAGCTTAAACTCCGACGAGGGATGCCGTTGGAAAGCAGCAAGAGAAGATATATTTTGAACTATGAAGAAGATTCGAGCGGGTTCGGTGCAGTTCAATCATGCGCCGGGAGATAAGGTTTATAATCTGAAGCGGATGGAGGACTTTGTCGCGCAGGCGGCGGAGAAGGGGGTGGATCTGTTGGTTTTTCCGGAAATGTGTGTTTCGGGTTACTGGCATGTGAGGAATTTGTCGAGAGAGGGAGTGGAGGCCTTGAGTGAATCCGTGCCGGAGGGGGAATCGACCCAGCAGTTGTTGGCTTGGTCGAGGGAAACAGGGATGGCGATTGGGGCGGGTATCATTGAGCGGGCGGATGATGGACAACTTTATAATTCCTTTGTGGTGGCGATGCCGGACGGGGATTTTGCCTGTCACCGGAAGTTGCATACTTTCATCAGTGAGCACATGGAATCGGGAGATGAATACACGGTTTTTGATATTCCCCAGGGAGCGCGGGTAGGAGTGCTGATCTGTTACGATAATAATATCGGCGAGAATGTAAGAATGAATGCCTTGATGGGGGCGGAGATTCTGTTGTCGCCGCACCAGACGGGTGGTTGCCATTCGCCGAGTCCGAAATGCATGGGTAAGATAGATGTCGACTTGTGGGAGAACCGCGAGCAGGACCCGGAAGCTATCGAGGCTGAGTTCAAGGGGGCAAAAGGCCGACAGTGGTTGCGGCGTTGGTTGCCGGCTCGGGCGCATGATAATGGGATGTTTTTGATTTTTTCGAATGGAGTGGGGCGGGACGATGATGAAGTGCGCACGGGCAATGCGATGATTTTGGATCCATATGGGGATACCTTGGTCGAGACCTGGGCGGCGCGGGATGAGTTGGTGGTGGCGGATTTGGATCCGGCACTCCGGACCATGAGCACGGGTGAGCGATGGATTCAGAGTCGGCGGCCGGAGCTGTATGAGAGTTTGACAAAAGCGACAGGCAAGGAGAAATCGACGCGGGAGGTGAGGTTCCAGGGGCAGGGGGGAGATTGATCACAGGACGTTAGGAAGATGCTAGTTTGATCTTGTTAAGTTGAGATTAAAAACCTCAACTTAAACCTGAGCACATCAAGGCTATGTGGCTTTCTATTTTCAACTGATGGCAGGTAAACTAAGAGTAGAGAATACGATTATGAGAATGGGGACTGAAAAAATAATAGCTGCGGGCATACTTGGACTGATGTTATTCGGGCTGGTGGTGACAAGTCGGGCGGCGGATGGACCCGTGAAAGTGATTTTTGATACCGACATCATGGGGGATGTGGATGACGTCGGAGCGGTGGCGATGTTGCATGCTTTGGCGAATCGCGCAGAGGTTGAAATTCTGGCGATGGGGGTGTGTGCCAAAGGGGAGGACAGTGCCCGATGTCTGGATGTGCTGAATACTTATTTCGGTCGCCCGGAGATTGTGATCGGGGTGAATAAAGGTGTGGGGTTTTTGCGCGATTCCAGATACACCCGTCAGTTGGTGGAGGAGTTTCCTCATCGTTTGAAATCTTCGGACGATGCCCCGTCAGCGGCGCAGCTTTATCGCAAGGTGCTGGCGGAACAGGCGGATGGCAGTGTGGTGATGATTTCGGTGGGGCAGTTGTCGAATTTGAGCGCTTTGTTGAAGACCAAGGGGGATGAGGTCAGCGTTTTGAATGGCAGGGATTTGGTGAAAAAAAAGATCCGCTTGTGGGTGTGCATGGGGGGGAAGTTTCCCCAGGGCAAAGAGGCGAATATTCGCAACGATGCGGCGGCGGCGGTTGATGCGGTGAAACGATGGCCGACGCCGGTGGTGTTCAGCGGTTTTGAGATCGGAGTAAAAATCCCGACTGGAGGTAAAATTAAAAACCTGCCGAAATCAAGCCCGGTGCGCCGGGCTTATCAATTGTTCAACGGTTTGAAAACCCGTCAGAGTTGGGATCAAACGGCCGTATTGTATGGCGTGCGGGGGCTGGACGGAGCTTTGCAAAAAATGTGGGACACGGAACGTGGTGAATGCACGATCAATAGCGACGGAAGCAATCAATGGCAACCGGATCCACAAGGGAGGCATGTGATTCTCAAAGAGAAAATGCGCCCGCCCAAGGTGGTCAAGGTGATCGATGAATTGATGATGGAACTGCCGAAGTGAAAAACGAGAATAATCACTCAAAGTGAAAGGCAAACAGGTCGGCGTCACGCAGAGTGAAGTGCAGACGCACGGTTTTTCCGGCAAGCGCGGAGACATCGCTGCCTTTGCCTTCCCAGTGAACCGGGCGCTCGATAGTATCACCAAAAACTTCGGCGCAGTCGGCTGCGCTGTATCCCGGGAGGGGCTTGCCCTTTTCGTCACGGATCTCAACTTTGATGCCGCCAGCGGCGGATGAGGAGAAGTTGAGTTTGAGCTCCTTGCCGGTGAAGGTGATCGGCTTGGTGGTGAAGCTGCCGCCTTTGAGAGGGGCGCTGGCGGAGACAAAACCGTCAAGGCGCATGGTGTAACGACGGACTTGGTCGCTTTTTTCGGTCCAGTAACCTTCGGTGGCGTAGAGGGAGATTTCGTTGGGGGCGCCTTTCATGTCAGAAGCGGTTTCGACCATTTGCCAGCCAATATACTGATGGCCGTAGTGCCAGGTGCCGGGGCGTTCGATGCCGGGACGCAGGAAGGCTTCCTGCCAGCGCTTGAAGGTGACGCCGTCGCGACTGCTCATGAACAGGCCTTCGGTGATTGCCATGCCGTAACGATCGGCAATGGAAGAGCGCAGTTTGCGGTGTTTGACTTCTGGCAAGGCTTCCATCGAGGGATTCCAACCACGTTCGACATAGCGGGTGGGGAAGCCGATGAAAAGATGGGGCGCACGGTAGTAGGGTTGAATCTGGTTGGTGTAGAGGTGTTCGTCGGGTGAGTCCACATACTTGAGATCCTTCTGACCGGTCCAGGTGATCATGTCCTTGGAAACGGCGGTGCGAATGTCCCGAAAACCAGCGGGTTTCCAGTTGTCCTTGTCAGTGACTCCGGCCGTGAAGATGCGCCAGTAAGCGCGGTATTCTTTTCTCACCGGATCCCAGAACGCGAGGTTTTGGGAATCGAAAGCACCGGCAGTGATGACTGGTTTTTCGGACATCAGTGACCAGTGCAGGCCGTCGGGGGATTTGAGCGCCAGCAGGCCTTTTTCTCCGCGTGAACGCAGGATGGCTTTGTATTGCGCATCCTTGGGGCAGTCGGGGTTGCTGTCTTTAAAAATCGCAGGGTGAACCGGATCGGGTTTGGCGTTTTTCATCCAGGCTTCTTTGAACAAGCCGATGACAATGTTGTTGTTTTTATCACCACTGCCTTTGGGGTATTCGACCAGGCCAAGGTTGGGTTTGGTCCAATGGATGCCATCTTTGCTTTCAGCATAACAAGTGAAGTTAGCGTCGGCGGGGGCAAGCTTTTTTTCCTGCACGGTGAGTTGCCAGGCTTTGTAATACATTTTGTAGGTATCGCCGTCTTTGAAAATACTGTGGTAACCACAGCCACTGCCTTCCCAGGGGGAGTTGTGATCGATGACGATCTCTTTTGCTGTGGGATGATGGAGTTGTAGAGTGGCGCCGTCCATGGAGTCGATCAGGTGGTCGTCAACGAGCAGCTCGCGGCGATTGCCGATGTCGATGGGTGCGGCGTGGGCGCTAAAAGCCGCCAACAGAAGGAGGGTGGAAAGGGATGGTGTTTTCATGATGGGGGGGATGAATTACGAATTATGAATTATGAATGTTGATGGTTAAAGTTATTTGGCGGACAACCAAGTGATGGGGACGCGGGTGATTTTGGTGATATTGAGTCCTCCGCCTTTGCTGGTATCGCCGGCGCAGTGGCCGAGTAAGATGTCGCTGTCGGTGAATTCTATCGCGGTGTAACAATACCAACCGGTGGGTAGATCGTAGAGGGTTTTGGCGGGTAGCCAGGTTTTGCCATCGTCTTTGGAGAGGGCGATGCTCAAGGGAGTTCGTTTGCCGCGCAGTTCTTTGGGGATCTTTGAGTGATCGTTCCATACTGCGACCAGGTCTTTGGTTTTTGGTAAACGTTCGATGGAAGCGGGGCTCACCGGAGAGAGCAGCGACGAGGCTTCGAAGTCCGACCAGCTTTCACCGCGATCCTTGGAGTAACAGACAAACTGGGATCCGCCGTTGGTGCGAGTCCACATCATCAGGCGTCCGTCCTTGAGTTCGACCAGCCCGGGTTCTTGCAGCATGGTTTGTTTGCCGTTGGCTTGGCTTCCGTCCTGACTGGTTTTCGAACGGTGCCAAGTCTGGGCTTTGTCATCGGAAATGTAACAGTGGATGGTGCCGTTACCGTTGAATTTTTTCAAACTGGGGCTGTTGTGTTGGGCGGTGGGGAAGATCAGGCGACCGTCGGCCAGTTGCACCAGACGATCATTGTTGACGACATAATAACCTATCTCGTTTTCGCCGATGATTTCGGTGGCAGCCGACCAGCTCTCACCTTCGTCGGTGGAGAAACGAATGATCGGGCGCAGGTCGGTGATCGAGTTTTTGCGGCAGTAGAAAAGTGCGATGCGTCCGTCCTGTAATCTTAGCAACGAAACGGACATGATGTTTTCCTTGCCGTCGTTTTCCATCTCGAGCTTGTCTTTATTACTCCAGGTTTTTCCTCCGTCACTGGAGATGCGGCTGGCGAGGAAAGCCGGCGAGTTGTCACGGCCACCGCCGGTGAAGTGGGTATAAATGAAAAGAATGCGTCCGTCTTTGAGAGTGACGAAGTCGCCTTCGCTGTTGCGTGGGTTCTCCTTGCTGGGCGCGAGGGTCAAGGCAATCTGAGGTGTTTCGGCTGCCCTTAGCTTGGGGGAGGCCATGGCCAGTAGTGTGGCAGCGAGTGTCAACGATGATAATAGTCGTTTTTTGAAAAGAGTGGGGCGGGGTGGTTTCATAGATAGGGGACATTCTGGCCTTGCGAATGGGGATAAACAAACCTATTCTTCTGGTAACATTATGATACCAGAAGAGTCTCAGACCCCTGATTTGCCCAAGCGCTGCTCATTGGTGGCTGAAACGGTGCAAAGTTTGTCAGAGGGGATTCTGCGAGGGCTGTGGCGGGATTTTTTACCTGCTGAGCGGGAGTTGAGTGATCAATTGCAAGTCAGCCGTCGTACTTTGCGCGAGGCTCTAGCGGAGTTGCAACGCATGGGGTGGATTGCCGTTTCGCCGCGCCAACGCAGTCGGATTATCAATAAGGGGGAAGTGGATCGAGTCAATAATGAAGGGAAAGTCATTGCGGTATTGTGCGCTAACTCTTTTGCTGATTCTTCCACGCCGATCACTTTTGTGATGGATGTTTTGCGGGACAAGCTGACTCGGGCGGGGTATGTGGTGGAGTTTCATTCTCGACGTGATTGTTTTTCATCGAGACCGGCTAAAGCGCTGGCTAAATTGGTGAAAGAACATCCGTCCGTCGCCTGGTTGGTAATGGGGTCCAAGGCTCCTTTGCAGGCTTGGTTTGCTCGTCACCGCCTGCCTTGTCTGGTGGTGGGCACTTGTGTTGCGGGCATCGTGCTGCCCTCCGTTGATGTGGATTATCGTGCGGCTTGCCGCCATGCGGGCGGGGTGTTGTGGCGGGCGGGACACAGGCGGATCACTTTAGTGCAACTGGCGGATGCGCAGGGAGGTGATTTGGATGGGGAAAAGGGCTGGCTTGAATCTTTGCAACATTTGCCGGAAGCCAATGTCCAGGTGCTGCGTCATGACGGCACTTCGGACCACTTGTGCGCGTTGTTGGATGAAACCATGCTTTCACCTGATGCGCCGACGGCCTATCTGGTGGCGCGTCCGAAACATGTGCTGACGGTGATGATGCATTTGCAGGGACGAGGCAAACGCATCCCCGGGGACGTGGCGATCATTTCACGGGATGATGCTTATTTTCTGGATGCCACGAGGCCGAAGCTCGCACGGTATGCAACCGATCCTAGTGGGTTGGCGCGTAGGGTGGCGAAGTGTGCCCGGCAATTGGCGGAGACGGGAACTTTGTCTGCGAGCGCGGTGCGGTTGATGCCGACTTTTGTGTCGGGGGAAACGGTGTAGGGGGAGAAGTTAGGAGATAGAATTAGGAAATACGTATGTTTGATTGTTTTGCAGCAGCTCGGGTTATTGGTGAAGGATCTGTTTTAGCGGTGGTGGCTCCTTCGGGTGCATTTGACCGGGGGTCTTTTGATTTGGGGGTGGGGTGGTTGAGGCAGCGTTATGAGCTGCGTTTTGATGAGGGGATTTATGCGCAGCAGGGATATTTTGCCGGCTCGGATGAACGGCGCTTGCAGGAGCTGCAGCATGCGATCCGGGATCCGCAAGTGGATGCGATACTGTGTGCTCGTGGTGGTTTTGGTGCGACACGTTTGTTGCCGGACTTGGCGGTGGAGGAAGTGCGGGCGGCTAACAAGTTACTGGTGGGCTTCAGTGACGTGACGGCTTTGCATGCTTTGTGGTCGAGGGCGGGTGTGCGCTCGTTGCATGCTCCGATGGTATCGGTATTGGGGCGGATGGATGAGTTGCAGCGGGATGGTTGGTGCCGAGCGTTAGAGGGGAAAGTTGGGAAAATGCAGTGGCAGGGACTAGAGACGATCACGTCTGGTGCTGCGGAGGGCAGGTTGATCGGGGGGAACCTGTCGGTATTGTGCGCTTTGTTGGGAACGCCTTATTTTCCATCACTGGATGGGTGTATTTTGTTTCTCGAAGATGTGGGGGAGAGGCCTTACCGGGTGGACCGGATGTTGACGACGCTGTTGCAGTCGGGCTGTTTGCAGTCGTGTGCCGGGCTGGTGTTGGGGGCTTTCACCGATGGCAAAAAAGGCAAGGACGGGGTGTCGATCGACGATGTATTGTTCGAAAGGTTGGGAGCATTGGGGATACCTGTGGTGACGGGATTTCCTGCCGGACATATTGAAAATAATGAGCCGCTGTTTTTTGGCAGGGGGGTGCGCTTGGATGGAGCAGGTGGCGTGGAGCTTGTTAGAGATTGAAAATCACCCCAAATTCATTATTAGCGGGGTGAAAATCAAACCACCGAGTATCACCGCTCCCAATGCTGAAATCAGCACGGCAGCAGCGGCGACATCTTTGGATTTTTTGATCAGGGGATGAAATTCCGGATGGGCGACGTCGGCGAGAAATTCAAGCGAGCTATTGAGTGCTTCAGTGATCCATACTGCCATGATGGCAAGCAGGATCAGGCACCATTCGATACGTGATAGAGCAAAATAAAATCCCAGGGCGCAGACGACTCCGGTGGCGAGTAGGTGAATCCGAGCGTTGGGTTGAGATTCCAGTAGGGTAAGGATACCGCGGAGGGCATGTTTGAAGCTGTGCAAGCGGGCGATCATTTTGAAGGAATGGGGACGGGTATGAATCCCATCGTCGCACAATTTTTGGCACTACTCAAAAAATAGTGGGAGTGGTGAGCTTTGCCCTGGAGTGATGGGTGCTCAGAGCATAAAGCTGATCGAGATCAGCTTAGGGTTTGTTAGCGGTGTTTTCGTCACAGCAAGTACTGTCAGCTAGGGTTTTCCCGGCAGCATGTTTCTCATTACCTTCGGTGTAGCGAAAGGTTTGAAACTGGCCTTTGATGAGGACGGGGGTGGCTTGATCCAAGGGCAATACGGCTTTTTGATGGTGATTGTTTTCCAGCCAAGTGACGAGCAGGGCGGAGTTGATATTATTTTTACCCTTTGTATTAGCTTTTTGATTAGTCTTAATTTGTTGCCATTTGACAACGGCGCGGGCGCGATTGCGGTGCTGCAGGATGTGCAGGGTCTGATCGCCCACTTTCACCTCAGCTGGCAGGGAATCGATTTGCTGACTGCTGAATTGGTTGTTTTTGTGATCCCAGATGAAAGCGGTCAGGTGACCGATTTGATCGTCATTGGCACTGAGCAGCAGCCGGTTTTTATCATTGCCCACTAGCTGGATCGGATCGCGGGCGGTGAGGCGGGATTGGCTGGCACTGTTTCCTTTCAAGCGGGTGGCCGGGAGCAGGGCGGGGTGGATGCCTTTGGTGAGTTCGGGGTGATCGAGGAAGCAGAGATGACGCTCGATGGTGCCTTCGTCGGAAGCCAGAGTGACTTCGATGGCACGGTTGGCGAAGTCGCTGTCGTTGCTCTCTTTGATGTTGCCGTTCTCTTCCAGTAAAGCGTGTTCGTAGCTGCGGATATTTTTGATAGTCCAACTGGGGAAGATTTCAGCTCCTGCTTCGGGTAGCGCATAAAAATGTCCCTGGTGTTCAAATTGAACCGTATCTTTGGCGGCCTTTAGCCATTGTCCGGGAGCTGAGGGCTGGCTGCCTGCAGGCAGCACACGAACTTGGACGCCGAGCTCTTCAAGCAGGCCGGCGGGGCCGTCCTCTTTGCTTTGGTAGATCCATTGTTGTTGTTTTGCTTTTTCATCAGCAGGGGCATTTTTTGTCCAACTGATTTCGACCGCATGGGATTCCTTGTTACTTTGATTATCGGTTTCCGGCATGGCCTTTGCCTGCGGCCAGTATTCGAGGATGCGCAACTCGGTATCGGCGAGCTTCAGATTTTGTCCAAGATGATCCGCTGTCACGCTGTCTGCTACGGAGAGCCCTTTGTCATCATGAGTCAAGAGTTCGATTGTCACATCAATGGGATCATGACCTTCTTCTACCAGTGACGTTTTTTGCGTGCTTTTGTTGCAAGATAAGGAGAAGAGGATTGCGGGTAGGCATGACAGAAATAAACGGGTGGTAGCAGAGAGGTGGATTGGAGCATTCATGGTGTGAGGCCTTATTTTAAAGAATCGGCAATTTGACAGAGTTGTTGATAGTAGTCTTCGGTTTCCATCCCCATCAGGGTGGCTCCGAAGGCCTCGGCAGCATCGGGTCCGGCGATGTCGCCGTAGTTGACGCAGACGAGGTGGTAGGCGACGAGCATTGGCAGCACCGCATCGTTGCCCTCGAAAGCCGGATGAACCGTCAGGATAAAACCACTGGTTGGATTGCCGTTTTCTACCGCCTGGATGAAAGCGAACTCGCCTTCCAGTAGGGGGTCGTTTGCAAAAACCAGCCGCAGTGGGTAACGCACAAAACGGCGGTCTTCGAGCAGGGCGTAAAGCGACTCAAGAGGCAGTCCGGGCAATAGGCTGATGCCGTATTCCTGTCGTGCCTCGTAAGCCTTGTCTGCAGCATGCTCGACGAGGGAGCGTTTACCGTCTTCCTCGGTCGGGCGGATGCGGGCAGGCATACGGTTGGGTTTAGCAGCAGCGGGCATGGTTTTGTCGGGTCTATTTGTTGTAGCGCGCTTTAAATTCCGCCGAGGCTTTTTCCCGGGCAGCTTTTTCTTCGGGATCCATGTCGCCGATGAACCAGCGGTGGTTTTCGCTCTGGAGGGTTTTGTCGAGCACTGCCTGCAAGTTCTGGGCGGCTTTTTGTTTTTCCGGATCTTTATTGGCCATTCCTTTTTCGATCAGGTGCTCGAGTTCGGGGATGAACTTCACGTAGAAGTGCTGGGCGACTTCATAGGTGCCGTGCCAATGGGTGTAGTCGGGTCCCATCATCGATGCGCCGTGGCGTGCGCGACGACCTTCGTGATGCCAGATCTCGAACCAGATGAAGTCGAGTTTGTTGCCGAACTTGATGGGTTTCATCAGTGGTTTGGCGGCGGCATAGAGGGCGAGTCCCGGTTTGGCAAATTTCTCGTTGTAGAGTTCGATCAGCGAGTCGTATTGCACATACCAGTTTTTCACCCAGTTTTCACTGTGGCAGTTTGAGCACACGTCCTGCATGTTGGAGCGTCGTTGGGTCCATGGGACATCTTTGCCGGGCAGTCCCATCTTGGCATCCGAGACTTCGGGTCTGACCGAAACGGCAGGCCGGTTGTTCCACGAAATGCGCATGCCGACGTCATGGGTGACCGCTTGGTTTTTGGTCTGCGACATGTGACAAGTGGCACAGGTGGGGGCGGCTGAATAATCCTCGCCGACGATCCACTTGGGAGAGTCGAGATTCATTTTGTTGATATTGGCAAAAAAGGCGATGCCGTGCTTAGACTCTTCGTAGATTTCCTTTTGCGGATGGTCGGGGCCCATGTGGCATTTGCCGCAAGTGTCCGGATGGCGTGCCTGGGCAGCTGAGAATGTGTGGCGACTATGGCAAGCCGAGCAGGACCCCTCCGAGCCGTCCGGGTTGAGTCGGCCGATACCGGTATTGGGCCAGGTGGCGGGATCGAGCAGCCCTTTGCCACCTTCGAGCACTTTGACTTCGGTGCCGTGACACTGCCAGCAACCGTTGACGGCGGCAGCAGAAACTCCACCGGGGAAGGCTTTGGTTTTCATGCCTTTGTTTCCTTCGACGACTTCGGCTAGCACGTTGTCGAGTGAGCCGAGGATGCGTCCTGCCTTGGAGTGATGGGATCCTGCGAATTCCTTGACTTCCTGATCGTGACAGCGAGCACAATCCTTGGGTGTGACCAGCACGGCGATGAGTTCTTCGTAGTGAGTGTAAGCATCTTTGTCGCCTTTTTCTGCGTGATGGCATTCGAAGCAGCTTACCTTGGCACGGTAGTGTTTACTTTCGCCCCATTGCTCATATAAAGCAGGGTTAAGTTTCTTGTGACATTCGATGCATTTTTTGCTTTGCTCGCTGACTTTACTGAGTCCAAACGGACCGGCAAAAGTATTGTGAATCCCGAACAGCAAAACGAGAGCTGTGATCCACGGGATGAGTAGGGATGTTCGGTGTGTTTTCATGTTAGTTTCCTTTCTATTGATAATTGATGGCTGTGAGATCTTCTTCTTTGGCAAAATCGAGGCGTCCTCCGTCAAAGGAATCGGCATCGACGGTGAGGCGACCACTGAGCACGGGTACGGTGATGCGGACGAGGATGGTGTAGATGAGAAATCCGGTGGCCCAGATGCCGAGCGAGACCAGGGTTTCGTTCAGGGTGGGGGTGTATTCGACGATTTCGCCGAGCGGGGTGGGGATGAATCCGGGGATGATGAGGCCCATGCCTTTTTCGATCCAAATGCCGATGAAGAGCATGGCGCAAGCGACGTTGAGGACGCGCAGGCGACGACTGATGGGGAGCACCAGAACGATCAAAGCGACCATGTTGAGTATGAAAGAAGTGCGGATCCAGGGGACAAGTGCGGATTTGCCATCCAGACCGAGATAGAGATACTTGGCCGAGGCGACGTGCACGGAGTCGGTGTAAAATTCGGTGAACCATTCACTTCCGAGCAGGAACATATTGATGAACATTGCCACGGTGACGATGCTGCGCAGGGTGAGCAGGGCCTGGCGTTCTACTTTCCAGTGGGTGAAATGACGAATCATCTGCAGGGTAATGATGAGCAAAGCTGGTCCTGCGGCGAAGGCTGAAGCAAGGAATCGCGGGGCGATGACGGCAGAGTTCCAGAAAGGTCGTGCGCCCAGACCGGAGTAGAGGAAGGCGGTGACGGTGTGGATGCTGATCGCCCAGGCAATGGCGATGAAAACAAAAGGCACGACAAAATTTTTGTGCGGTTTGCGTTTGTTGTAAGCACAATAAATAAGGTAGCCCGGTATGTGCAGGTTGAGCAATAAATAGCCGTTGAGAGCAATTACGTCCCAAGTCAGGATCGATACTGGGAAATGGAAGCGCAACATCATGTGATGCATTTGGTCGGGACGACCGAGATCGACGACGATGAAAAGCAGGCACATGATGATGGCTGAAACGGCCAGCAGTTCGCCGAAGATGACCAAGTGATGCAGCTCTTCGCGTTTGTAGATGTAAACGGGAATGACCAGCATCACCGCCGAGGCAGCGACGCCGACCAGGAAGGTGAAGTTGGCGATGTAGACTCCCCACGAAACTTGATCAGTCATTCCGGTGGTGCCTAGGCCGTAAACATACTGACGGCAGTAGGCGTTGAGGCCGACCAGGGCAATGGTGAACAGAAAGCCTAGCCACAGGTGGTATTTCCATCCGCCGACAAAGCTGCGTTTAAAACAGCGATAGAGAAATTTGAGGTAGGCCTTCATGAGGTTTGGGGACTTTTGTCGGCCATGGCTTCATCGGAGCCGGGGTAACGTTCGTCGAAGTAATAAAAAAACCGTGGCAGGGTGCCGACTTCTTCTTTGAGCACAAAAACGCGATTGGTTTTGAGTATCTGCGAAACCTCGCTGTTGGGGTCGAGCACGTTGCCGAATTTGCGTGCGCCAGTGGGACAGACTTCGAGACAGGCAGGCATTTTGCCTTCGCGTGTGCGGTGCAGGCAGAAGGTGCATTTTTCCACCACTCCCTTGGGGCGTGGGCGGTTGGAGAGGTAGGCCATGTCGGGATTGAGATCCTTTTTTGGCAGTTTGGGTTTGGTGAAATTAAAACGTCGAGCCCAGTAGGGGCAAGCGGCTTCGCAATAGCGGCAACCGATGCACCAGTCGTAGTCGATGACGGTGATGCCGTCGGCTTCCTGCCAGGTGGCTTCTACCGGGCAGACTTTGACACAGGGAGGTTGGGCGCATTGGTGGCATTGCACCGGCATGTAGAAGTGATCGTTGTCGGGAACCTTGGGGCGATCATAGTGATGGTTGCCTTTTTCGATATTAGTGGTGCCACGTGGCATTTCAAGCACGCGGATGTATTGGATTTCGGGGGAGCGACTCTGGTTGTTTTCCGCCACGCAGGCGTGCACACATTTGCGACAACCAATGCAGCGGGTCAGGTTGAGCGCATAGACAAACTCTACTCCGTCCATCGGTTTGATGTCCCGGATATCGGGGCGTTGATCAAAGCGTTTTTCGACTTCGCCGGAGATGCGGGCAAGTGCTTTCTGCATCTCCTGTGCGTCCATTTCCTTGTAGTGTTTCTGGAGAAATTTTTCGACGGTGGGGAGGTCTTCGCTTTCCAATTCCATCAACGGTTTGAGCGCAGCCATGGCTGCGGCAAGACCGCCAGCGGCGACCGCCGAGGTGCGCAAAAAGCTGCGCCGGGTGGGAGCGGAACCGCTACCTCCACCTCCACAAGAGCCTCCCGCACACCCTCCCTGCGGAGACGATGTCTGTTTGTCCTGATCGGAGTGCTGTTTATTTTCCGGGTTCATTTTTCGACGAATCAGAAGGGTGCGGGTCTTGGTGTTTGGGTGTATTTAGGAAAAGTAGTGGGTTTTTGTTGTGGCTCTGATGGAGGGAGGAAGTGTCGTTTTCCTGATCACCCATGCGCAGGGTATGAGGGCCGGGCAGGGGTGGGATCGGATCAAAGCGCGGGTGATGCGGGTCGTGACACTCAGTGCAGCTGAGTTTTTTTGACTGACCCATTTCGGCATTCCAGAAACCGAGGGTTTTGCCATGGATGCCTCGTTGCCACTGTCGATAGAGCGGGCCGTGGCACTGAGCGCAGAGCTGGGAGGCCTGCGCGTAGTCGAAAGTCTTGTTATCGAGGGTAGCCAATTTGTTGCGGTCCTTGGCATCGTGGCAATTCACGCAGCGGGTGTTGATGCCGTGTTGCAGTTTGATATTGGCGTGTTGGTGGAGGTCAGTGGAGCGGGGTTGGGAATCGATGATGATGTGGCAGTCCATGCAGGTGCGTTCGAAGCCGTTGACCATGGCTTTGGGAGGATCGGATAGCGGCGTGAAGCGTGGGGCGGGGTTGATATCCGTAGCGCTGATGGTGATCGGATCCGGAATAGGGATGCTGCTTCCTGTTGGTAAAAAGAGGAAGCCCACTGCGGTGGCAAAAAAAACCAAAGTGAGCCCCCAGATCACCGGGCGATCCAGTGATTTGGTAGTTTGATTTTTGTTTTTTTGTGGGAATTCACTCATCGAAGTAATCTGTTTCCAACATGGGTTACGGCTACCAGTGGCTTTGAGTTGAGTTTGGATGTTTTAAAATTGGAGAGATGGAAAGGAAGTGGCAAAATGCGGGCAACCCAGCACAAGATAAGCTCAGAAGGGGGGGCAAGGATGATGATGGGGCCCTTTTTGGAAGTGATGTGTTTCAGTGATTCGGTGATTTATGGTCGTGAAGGGAGGATCCCCTTATTAAAAAGTTCTTGTGTGTGGTGGATGTTGTTGTATTATGGGGGGGCGAGGGAATTATTCGGGGGAGTCGAAGCACTTAGGAAAGGGATCAATTATGAGGAAGATACGGGAATTTTTGTTGGGGCCGGAGGGGCAGACGAATTATTATCATGTGGTGAGCCGGACGACGGGACGGGATATTTTGTTTGAGGATGATGAGAAGGAAACTTTTCGGATTTTGATGCTCAAACAGTTGAAGTTCAGTGGGCTGCGGGCACTGGCATGGTGTTTTATGGGCAATCACTTTCATTTGTTGTTGGAGGTGCCGGATAGGGAGTTGGCGACAGAGGGGTGGAAGGATGAGGATTATATTAAGCGTTTGGAGGTGTTTAAGAATGAGTGGTCGAGTAAGTTGGTGTTGGATGAGGTGGAGATGTTTAGGGGGAACGGGGCGGATGAAAAGGTGAGCGAGATTGCGGAATCGGTGAAGGCGCGACTGTTTGATCTGTCGATGTTTATGAAGGAGTTGAAGCTGAAAATGACATTGGCTTACAACCGGAAGCACGACCGAGTGGGGACTTTGTGGGAGGGGCCATTTAAGAGCTTATTATTACAGGGGGCGGGTGAGGGTGAAAGTAGTGATGCTCTGCGGATGGTGGCGGCTTATATAGACCTGAATCCGATTCGCGCGGGGCTGGCGCAGGAGCCGGAGGGATACCGTTGGTGTTCGTATGCGGCGGCGGTGGCCGGGGTGCGTGGGGCGAGGCAGGGTTTGTGTTATGCGGTGACGGGGCGTAGTCGGGTGGCGTGGAAAAAGGTGGAGCAGGAGTATAGGTGTTTGCTGTATACCAAAGGGCAAACGGTGAAGACGGGTCAAAACCTCCGTCGCCAAGGCTATGGCGGTCAAGCGGTGGGCGGTTATGATAAAGGTAAGGGAGGGTTTAGTCGGGCGGAGATCAAAGAGGTGTTGGAATCAGGGGGGAGATTGTCGGTGGCGGAGGCATTGAGATGTAGGGTGAGGTATTTCACTGATGGGTCGGTGTTGGGGAGTCAGCGTTATGTGGATGATTTTTTTGAGAGCAAGAGGGAGTGCTTTGGCGCGCGGCGTAAGGATGGAGGAAGGCGGATGCGTGGAGCGCAGTGGGGGGAACTGCGGGTATTGCGGGATTTGAAGGTGGATGTGGTGTGCAAAGGGGGCTAAGAAGAGGTGGAAGTATTTTAACGAGTAGGGAGAAGTGGTTTGTTAAGGGCAGTTCAGGTTGGTTCTTATGAGTCGCGTGTCGAGTGCTCCCTGCATCAGTCTTCGATGTTGATGTCGGGGATGTGGTTGAAGGCGATTTTAGCGTGCACGCTGTCGATCGCATCATGGGCACCGCCTAAGTATAGGGCTTGTTTGCCGTATTTCGAGTTAACGGCATCGAGGGTTTCGTTGAGTCGGTTGAGCTTTTCGTTTTGGGCCGGGGCAAAAAGTGAGGGGGTGAATTGACCTTCTGCAACGAGCTTTGCTAAAACGATATTCACTTTGCGGATGGGGATGCCTGGATGGGGGCGTTGTTTCCAGAGTTTTTTTACGCTGCTGCTTAGGAATAAGGAATCCATGGTTTCGGGGAAAATTGCTCTGCCTGACCAGCTTGTCTGATTGAGGAAACGTAGATGCAGCTCCAGAGAGCTGGTTAATAATCCATGATGACGCATGCGGGTGCCGGCTTTTTGGGTCAGGCGGTGAACCACTGCGATGGCACGAGCGGGATGGCGCAGGTCGGGTGGCAGTACATGTCCGTGACTGATGGAGCGTTTGACCGGCTTGTCGCCATAGTCGTCGATATGATCACCGCGCAATTTGTGCCACAACCGATTGCCTTCCACGCTGTTCCAGATCGCCCGTAGGGTGGGTTTTGGGGTGGCGCAGAGTTCACGCACACTATGGATGCCGTGTGAATGCAAACGCAATTCCATGTTGGTTCCGATTCCGTGCAGATCGCTTAGTTTCAGAGTATACAACTTTTCAGGTAAGTCATTTGCTTCGATGATCACAAAACCGTCGGGCTTTTCCATTTTGGATGCGGTTTTTGCCAACCAGCCGTTGCAGGCAACGCCAATTGAGCAACGTAGAGCATCACTGAAGGTGTGTTTCATTTTTTCTTTAATCTGATCGGCGACTCTGCTTACGGTTTCCCGGCTGCGCCAATTGTTTGGCAGCCAACAGATCATTTCGTCGATTGATAGAACATGATCCACATGAATGCAGGATTCGACCAGTTCGACGATTTGGTGGTGTACTTCGACATAGAGTGGTGGTCGGGCGGCAATAATTTGGATGTCTGGGCACAGACGGCGCGCTTCGGCCACCATGGTTCCGGTTTTGACTCCGTAGGCCTTGGCTTCATAACTGGCGGCAATGCAGCAGGTGGTTTCGGCCAACATTGGGGCGACGCCGACCGGACGCCCTCTTAAATGAGGTTGGACGTGTTGCTCTACGGAAGCGAAATAGCTGTCCATATCGATGAATAGAGCGCGTAAAGGATGGGTCATGGGCTGATCAGCATGGCACAAGGGTAAGATAAATCCAATCAAATAACTGTTCTTTTGAACAGTTATTTGATTGGGTGGGCTTCCTTTGGAGAAATGCTGCCTGCAGAAACTGAGGCTGGCATAGGGGCAGCCCTTTGGGCTTTGGAGGAAGGGGTTTTTGGTTGTTGAAAGTTGAGGGGATGAGTTACTAGATGAAGAGAGCTATTTTTTTGAAGCGACAGGGTCGAAAGTTGATGTCATAAAAAATATTCTGAATCACATACAGCTATGCAGGTATCGATTATTGTTCCAGTCATTGATGAAGCGAAACAGATACAGGCTTTTTTGTTGCATTTGAAGGAACGGGCACCAGGCGCAGAGGTGATCGTTGTTGATGGAGGTAGTTCTGATCATACGGTGGATTTGGCGAGGGGCTTGTGCGATCAACTTCTGGAGAGTTCCCGTAGTAGGCCGTTGCAAATGAATCTCGGGGCGGAGCATGCAAAAGGAGAGGTTTTGTGGTTTTTGCATGCAGACAGTGAGATTCCCAAAAACAGTTTGGAGAAGATTAAAAGTGAATTGTTGAATGATGAAACTGCAGGAGGTTGTTTCCGAATCAGGTTGCTGAAAGGTGAATGGATTTATCGTATTCACGATGGTCTTGCTCATTATGCGGGAAAGATGCTGCGTGTTCGCTGTGGGGATCACGGATTGTTTGCCCGGCGCAGCGTTTTTGAAGCTGTCGGAGGGTATCCAAATGTTCCTTTAATGGAAGATGTTGAATTTTTTCGTGCGATTCAACGAGTGGGCAAAGTGGTTTGGTTGCCTTCTCGTTTAATCATCAGTTATCGTCGACACGAGCAAATTGGTATTTATCGTTATACTTTTATCTGTGCATTGATGATTGCTCTTTATTGTTGTGGGGCCAATTCCAATTTCCTTGCAAATTTGTATGTGAAGTTAATTCCGTTGAGGAATGATCACGATCATGTTGCCGAACTGCCGCCGGTGGAAGAGATGATTTTTTCTGAGTTCAGGGGGGAGTGAAACACAATGATCGAGTTGATTATGATAGGTAGTGAAACAGGCCTTGTTTATTCATTTTTATCGCTCTTGAATTTATTGTGTGATTGAGGGATTGTCTAGATTAAGGGGTTATGATGAAAAATGCAGTCAAGTATCCGCGCACACCTCATTTGCCGTGGTCTCCAGGGGTAAGTAAGGATGATGTGTTTGCCGAAAATTTACAGATTTTTGAAGGGCTAGAAGTTGTGGTGACTGAGAAAATGGATGGTGAAAATACCAGCTTATATAGAGATGGTATGCACGCACGCTCCATTGATGGTCGGGTGCACCCGTCGCGTGATTGGGTGAAGCGTTGGCATGCGGGAATTGCCCATGAGCTTCCGGATGGGTGGAGGTTTTGCGGAGAGAATGTGTTTGCGCGGCATTCGATAAGTTATGAAAACCTGGCGCATTATTTTTATTTATTTTCGGTTTGGACGGATGAAAATGTTTGCTTGAGTTGGAGTAAAACCGAGGAGTGGGCGGATTTATTGGCATGCGCGAGACCTCATATTTATTATCAGGGCAGGTGGGATGAGGCTTTTATTAGAAATATTGCTATCGACGAGTCCAAGGAGGAAGGTTATGTGGTGAGAACGTGTGAAGGCTTTTCTTTTGCTCAATTCGGAACTCATATAGCTAAGTGGGTGAGGCCGAATCACGTGCAAACGGATCAACATTGGATGCATAGTAAAATAGTTCCTAATAAGCTGAGGCAATCATAATGAATCGTAAAGGTGAGGGGGCATTATTGATTGATAGAATCAAGGAGGGGAATAAAACGACTTTTTCTGAACTGAAAAATGCCTTTTTAGCGATTTTCCCTTTGCTGGGTGAATTGGATGAAACTCAACAAGACTCTGAATGGCATGGGGAGGGGGACGTGGCGATTCATACGTCGATGGTGTTGGATGAAATATGGAAGGATGTGGCAGGAGCCTCACCGGAGCACCGGGTGGTGTTGGTTTTGGCGGCTTTGTTCCATGATATAGCCAAGCCATTGGTGACCCGTGAAACTGAAGTGAGGGGCAGGATGCGTATTACAGCGTCACGTCACGCAGAAAAAGGGCGGAACTACCTAGCTTTACGTTTGCCAGTGTTAGGATTGAGTGGGGAAATGCAGGATCGGGTTCTTGCCCTTGTTGGGTATCATCATCACCCGCGTAAGTGGGTGCTAAGCGAGGCGGATGGTGCTTCGTATGCTCAATTAGCTCGGATGGTAGATTTTACTTCGATAATAGCTTTGGAAAAAGCGGATTTACGTGGGCGAATTTGCCCGGATTCAGAACAACAGTTGGAGCAGTTAGAATGGTTTAAGCTTCAGGCTGACGAATATGAGATAGGTTCGTGGAGGGATGAAATATGGTTGTCTGCAATGCAAAATGCTTTTGCTGGTAGGAATGAATCTTTTCATCGTCATGCAGCTGCCCACGGAAGAAAAGACTTTGAAGAAGGGTGCATTAAATCTGTAGAAGAGGCTGTTGCCCGGGCTTACCAATTACGTGATAACCCTGCAGTGCTAACCATTTTGGCCGGCCCTAGTGGGTCAGGTAAGTCGTCTTGGGTTGAAGGATTTGCAGCCGACGTTGACGTGGTATCGCTCGATGACCTTCGTCAACGCATTGCGGGGAAACGGAGTGATCAGTCGAAAAATGGCCAAGTGATGCAGGCGGCAAAAGAAGAATTAAAGGTTTTTCTACGCGCAGGAAAATCCGTGGTGTGGGATGCAACGAATATTCGTCGGGATGGCAGGTCTTGGGTTTCCCGGCTAGGTTTTGATTATGGTGCTTACGTGCGCATCGTGGCTTTTCGCAACACTGTGGATACTCTTTATCAAAGAAATAGGAAAAGAGAGGAATCGATACCAAAAGCAGTGCTGACTAAGCAAATTGATGCTTTTGAGTGGCCGACATTGGATGAATCTCATGAGTTAATAGTTGCAGATACTCAGTAGATCGATTTTTGGGATTTGTTTGCTTCGGGAAAACTATCCTGCTTGAAATTTGCCTGTGACGGTAGCAAGGTGGGATTGATGACAGACAAATTGACACATATCCGGGCAGATGGTTCGGCGGCGATGGTGGACGTATCTGGAAAGCCGGTTTCCCGTCGCGAAGCCAGGGCTAGCGGTTTTATTCGCTTGCAGCAAAAAACGGTGCAAGTGATTGCGGATGGGCAGATGCCCAAGGGCGATGTGTTGTCGGTGGCGCGGATTGCCGGGATTCAGGCAGCCAAACAGACTTCGAATTTGATTCCCCTCTGCCACGCTTTGCCTCTGAGCAAGGTCGCGGTGGATTTTGAGATAGAAGAAGACGGGGTCAGGATCACGGCGCTGGCACGAACGGATGCCAAGACCGGTGTGGAGATGGAGGCTTTGGCGGCGGTCAGTGTGGCTGCACTGACAATCTATGATATGTGCAAGGCCATCGACAAAACGATGGTGGTTGAAAAAGTGGAATTATTGCAAAAAACCAAGCAGGTTTTGGAGCAATGAACAAAGAAGGGCAGGGAAAGCTTTTCCCCGCCCTTCATGTTACGACTAGTGTTAGTAGTCCTGCCCTTATTTCAGAAAAGAGCGGCTTTTCTTTTTGGTGTCGGGAAGGAAATCAAGGTGTTTGTATTCCTTCTTCAGCACTTCTTGCGAATTGGTGTCCAACCAGCGATCAAGTACGGTCGCATAGAGTTGGCGAAAATCGGTTGAAGTTTCGTCTGACCAGGGGGCATCACTGCGTCCATCCGAGGGGATGATTGGATGGGTGCCGTATACGCCGCCTTTGAGCCCTGAGCCGACGACGTAAAAGGTAGACATGGTGCCGTGGTCGGTGCCGCCGGAACCATTCTCGTAGGGGCGTCGACCGAATTCGGAATAAGGCATGACGATCACCTTGTCGGAAAGGTTTTTAGCTGCCAGATCTTTGACGAAGGCATTGATGCTGCTGGACAGTTCCTCGTGCAGATCTCCGTGGCGGGCGAGTTGACTGCCATGGGTATCAAATCCCCCGATATCCAGTGAATAAACCCGGGTTCCCATTTCGGCGCTTACCATGGCGGCAACCGCTTTGAGATCCCTCGCCATCCGATGATCCGGATATTCGGAGTCGGCTTTGTAGGAAGAAATGGTTTCCCTGACTTTTTCCTCGGTGATGAGTGCGTTCATGTAGGCCATGTTGAGGTAGTTGACCTTGGGATTTTTCTCGTGTTCTGCAGCATTGATGGCCGTTTTTAATAGCTTCGAAGTTTCATCATTGGCATCGAGGGTTCGACTTGCCTGGGATTTTATATCCGAAGATAACATGCTGAACACTGGCTGCGGGCTTTTCGAGCGCAGCGTGATCGGCAGGTTGCGGCTGATGTGGGTGGCGACCGGATAGTTGATCTTGCGCACTTGATCCTGTGGGCATTCTGAATCCAGGTAGCGTCCCAGCCAGCCGGTTCCCGAGAACTCGAGTCCGCCTCCGCGTTCGTAGAAATCCTGTCCCGAAAAGTGACTGCGGGTGCTGTTGGGGTATCCTACGTCCAGCATGACCGCCATGTTGCCTTCCTTGAAGAGTTCTTCGTAACCGGGAGCCTGGGGGTTAAAACCGAAGTTCTCGTCGATCATCAGCGCATCCTTTTTGGGAATGGCTATCTTGGGGCGGTTTTTGTAATACTGGTCGTCATGGGTCGGTGCGAGCATATTCATGCCGTCGTTGCCGCCGCCTAACTTGATCAATACCAGTATTTTTCCGTCTTTGTCTAATGCTGCCGATCCGGCTGCGTTGACGGTGTCAACGAGGAAGGAAGGGGCAAAAGAACTGAGAGCCATCAGTCCCACGCCTGCGCCTCCGGTTGATAGGAACTCGCGTCGTGTGGTGAGTGATAATTTTTTGCTGCGATTTGTTTTCATGGCAGATAAGGTTGGTTGTGATTGTTAGGTTAAGTTGATGTTTATAAGTTTAGCAAACCTGGTAATATTGAGATTGCAGGATGGCTTGAATGATTTGTTTTAATCTGGCGATGCGATCAGCTTCACCGTCGGCTTTGGCAAAATGTTCCTGTAATGGAACGGTGTATTCATCGTTAGGAGTGATGGCCAGCAGGTAGGTGATGAAATGATTGACGATTTCAACATCCGAGCGGTCTTCGGCAGCCTTGAGATATTCGCCGATGGATTCACTAGATACGGTGTAGTTACCTGTTCCTGTTTTAGACATTTTCATGCCACGGCGATGTCCGTCTTCGGAGAAAAGGCGATCAACCACGATGCGTCTACCGTTGATGGTTCCGTTGTTCATCCAGAAAGCGCCTCCGTTCCAACCGTTGACGTCCGGAGGATCGGCATAGGCTTGACCGAGGAAATCGAGTTCTCCCACGATGCTTGGGGTGGGTTCCACTTGCAATCCCAAATCCTGCAGGGCGCCTATGTAGAACTGGAAGGGGCTTTTGTAGAGCTGGCCACGAAAGGCGAGATCATAAAACAGCCGGCTTTTGAAAAAGGTTTCAAACAACCAGTAAACATTGAAATCGGCTTTTCTCCAGGCTTTGCCGAGTGGTGCGAGGTATTCCTCTGGTAAGCCGCCCTCGACGAGGAACTCGTGGCTCAATTCTTTTGCCAAATGGGTTTCGGCTTCCTCTTTGGAGAAAATCAGATCAACAATAGCGTCGCCATCGTAGTTGCGTGCGCGTCCGTAGACTCGCTTGCGACTGTCATCGTGCAGTTTGGGATTCAGGGTGAGTTCCTCGGCATCTTTTTCCAGGGTGTAAGGGTTGAGTTCGGGGTTCGGAACATAACCGGTGAATGCTTTGGCCGCTTCCTTGATGTCATCTTCGTCATAACCACGATCCACTCCTAAAACGAATAATTCCTGGACTTCCCGGGCAAAGTTTTCATTCGGATTGGCTTTGGTGCTGCCTATGATATCCAGCATTTTCCCCATGCCATGGGTTTTATACATTTTTTTAATCATGTCCGGATAGCTGCCGAAAAAATTATCGCGTAGTGCACGGTGATGGTTATGAATGTCCGCCATGTAGTCGGTTTGAGTCCGGATCGAACTGAAGTTGACCACGCAGATGTTTTGCAAAAAGAGATTGAGCTTCTCGAATGCTGAATTTTGCGGGCGGCTGGCGATTTTCAACCATTCGTGACCGTAGTCTGCCCAGTATTTGCGTTGTGCCATGTCGGGTCGACTAACAAACATAGTTGTAAACTTTCCGGTAGCCTTACGGGTTTCATTGCGCTGGTAGGCGTGATGGGCGATGACGATTCTGCGAGCATAAGGATCGCGAAAGGACATGTTCTTTATCTTGCCGGCCTGATCTTTCCATTTGGCTTGGCCTTTGGCCCATTCAACAGCGGTTTCGAATTCAGCAGAGAGCGCTTTGTCTGCATTGTCCGCATAAGAATCGATCACTGGATGGGGTTGAGGGTAAGCTGCTCGTTTGAAAAGGTATTCCATGGCACCATCGAGGCCTGCGCGTTTGAGGCGGGTGACATCTGCAGGGCGCGCGGTCCAAGAGGCTCGTCGCAGCAGGTGGCGAATTTTGTCTTCGCTCCACTCGGAAGCATCAATGGGTTTCCAGGCGTCTCGTGGATTTACGGCAGGTTTTACATTCATGATATCTTTTGGTTGTGTCTCTATGGGAAAATAACAAGTCCGCGCGGCTTTGTTACACAGTTCATCGGATTTGAAGCCGAATGTCAAAGCGTCGACAATTGATGCGCAGTGAATGACAATTGGTGCGCAAACCGGCTTAAAAGCGGTTAAATTTCTCTTAGTGGTTGCTTTTAAAGCTAAGCGAAGAGAGCACCTTGCTCACAGCTTATTTCCGCTGCGAGCATCGTACCAATGGGCGACTTTTCCGTTGAGCAGGGCGCACTTGATTTCTTTTTCGTTGAGACCAAAAGCGGTCTCTGATTCGATAACCACGTAGGCGGTGTCGTACTCAATACCATCGATGGTTTCTTTGCCCATCCACTTCCATTTTACCGCAGCTTCCAGCTCGATGGTCGCACCGGCTTCGCCTTTGCGCAGGCTGTTTTTCAGGGGTTCAAAGCGGGGGTCGCTGCCATCATTATAAACGGCCAGGGCTTCTTCGTTGGCAATGGCTTTAAGAATACGTTTGCGCTCGGCATTGCGTTGGGATTCGAGGTCTTCCATTTTTTTTCTCACAAAAGAGTCGTAGCGAGCCTGGATGCGTTCTTTCAGATCGGTTTCGTCTATTCTGAGAGCTGCGGTAACGGGCATGCTGCTGCCTGCGGACAGATTGAGCACGCCGTTGTCCAATTTGCGAACTGACATGGTGGCACCGATTGGAAGTTTACCCGTGGCTATGATTTTTCCGCCTTCTTTGATCTCAAATTCCACTGGCACCCGGATCGCGACCATTTTGGGAACGGCTTTGGGCGGGATGTTTTGCCAATTGGATACGATTTCGAGCAGTGGGGTGATTTTTGGGTCGGGGTATTGAGCCAGGACCTGCTTTTCGACTTCGATGCTATTGTCGGGTTGGGTTTTGGCAGGTTTGCTGGTTTTAACAAGCGGCTTTTTTTCTTCCGTTTTTTTGGGAGTAGGAGCAGTGACAGCTTTCTTTTTTGCTACTTTTGGAGCTGGAGTTTTTTTTGGTGCTGCCTTTTTTTCTTCAAGTGGGGGGGCTGCAGTGGTTTCAGCTAATAGCGGTTCATCGCCCTGGGGGCTTGCCAAGTGGAGCATGTAAACCGCAAAAACAACAGAGAGGGTGAGGGCGGAGTATATGCCGAAAAACAACCACATCGACGACTTATGCCGTCGTGTCCGTATGGTTCCTTTTTTTTTAGGGCGGCGAGCTTTGCTTTGCCTTCTTCTTGCGGGTTGTGTCATCGTGTTTAACCGGTCATGTTTAGCAGCAGACAGTAAATACGATTCTATCAAACTTTTAAGCTATGGGGATCCGTTTTGTCAAACAAATCACGTTGCAGTTGAAAATAAGTGAGCATATTTTGTTGTCCATAAGCTCAAAAGTGGGCTTAGATTGGCTACGTGAATGATGAATTGATCTATCTTGATAACAATGCCACCACACGAGTGCATCCGGAGGTGTGCGCGGCGATGGAGCCGTATTTGTCGGGAGCTTGTTATGGCAACCCGTCGGCAGGTTATCGTTTTGGTAAACAAGCGAGGCAGGCGGTGGAGCGGGCGAGGGAGCAGGTAGCGTTGTTATTAAATGCACAAGCGGAGGAGATTGTTTTTACCGGTTGTGGCACGGAATCCAACAATACTGCGATCGAATCGGCTTTGCGCTGCTATCCGCAGCGGCGTCATTTGGTGATCAGTGCCTCCGAGCACAGTGCGGTGGAAAAGCCTTGTGAAGCTTTGCAGGCTCGTGGTTATCGGGTGACCCGGGTGGCTGTGGATGGAGAGGGTATGATCGATTTAGAGGAATTGGAGTCGGTGGTGGATGGGGACGATACGGCTTTGGTTTCTTTGATTTGGGCGAATAATGAAACGGGTGTTTTGGCTCCGATTGAAGAGGCCGCAAAAATTGTCAAAAATAAAGGCGTGTTGTTTCACAGCGACGCGGTTCAAGCGGTGGGCAAGGTGGATTTGGATCTGAGTGATAGCGCCGTATCGATGTTGTCTGTGTCGGGACATAAGCTGCATGCAGCCAAAGGAGTCGGTGTGCTTTATGTGAATCGGCAGGTGCGCTTTGAAGCAAGTATGCTCGGTGGCGGGCAGGAGGAGGGGCGTCGTTCGGGCACAGAGAATGTGGCGGGTATTGTGGGTCTGGGCAGGGCAGCGGAATTGCTGCAGTCATCGCTGGTGGGTGGAGGGCATCAGCAAGCTATGCGGCAGTTGCGAGATCGTTTTGAGCAAACTTTGATCGAGCGGATTCCTCATACGCTGGTGAACGGTCACCGTGAGCAGCGTTTGCCCAATACTTCGAATCTATGTTTTACGGGGGTGGACGCGGAGGGGCTTTTGATCTTGTTGGACAATGCGGGCATTTGTTGTTCGCCGGGATCGGCGTGCAGCACGGGTGCAGTCAAGCCATCGCGGGTACTGACCGCGATGGGGATGTCAGCGGCCAGAGCGCGTAGCAGTGTGCGCTTTTCGCTGTCGATGTTTACTACGGAAGAAGAAATCGAGCGAGCAGTTGATCTGGTTGAACAGGCCGTGGGCAAGTTGCAAATTGTCCTGCCTGCGGGTGGGGGTCCGGTGGTCAGGCATACCTGATTGCTGCCCCGATTTTGCAGGTTTGATGGAGCGCCCTTGCGGTGGCCGGATCAATGGAAGGCCTTGAGGTTTTGCTGGGTTTGTTCAGCATCAAAAACTGCCATTGTTTGGATTTTAGGCTCTTTTTTGAACAAGCGGATATCGCCGTGGATTTTGGGTACGTGGTGGTCGGTGGCGGCGACGCTTCCCGGAGGGTAGTTGGGATCACCGGGACGGGTTACCCAGGTGCGGTTTTTGTTGAGAACGATGAAATAGCGGTAACCTTCGTTGAGCACTACGGTGGAAATACGCTGACCGACGATGTTTTCCGCCTGGGCATGAGTCATGCCGGTGGTGCCAGTGTAGGTGACGGTGTAGAGGTCGTTCTGGGTTTTGTGCAGGTTAAATTTGCCCGGCATATTGGAAAAGTCCGGTTGCGGGGCTGAAGCGCAGCCGATGGAAAAAAGGATGACCGCAAGGGCGGCGGTGAATAGTGAGCGGATGACAAGTGAGTTCATGGGTTTTTATTAAAGGATTCGAGCCAGACTGTAAAGTGAGATGTGAGGGAATTTGGGGGTTAATAGGTGGGGGACGTCCAATCAATTGGCGGGTTGTGGGTTTAAGATAGAACAGTCAACGTGGTAGCTCCACCTGGAACCCGATCAGTATTGATACGGTGGTCAAGGGTGAGAAATTTGGCTTGGTGTTTCAAAGCGAGCGCCAGTAGGTAGATGTCGGTGAGTTGTGCCGGGGTGACACCATTTAGCGAAATAGATGGAGTAAGTAGAGAGAGGTTTTCTGCCGAAAAACGGTGACCTACTATGGAACTAATCATGCCTTTTAAGGCGAGAGCTGCCATTCTGGGGCTTTGGGCTCCATTGCCAGGGTATTTGGGATCACCCAATATGCGTAACAAGCCATTTTCAGTGATGGCGCAAGTTGCCCATCCATCCGTATTTGAATACATCCAATCTTTTGTAAGCTGATGATGGGGGTGACTGGTATCGGCGCGGGCGATCAGTATATTAACATCGAGTAAGTGCATACTTTACGCTCCAAGCTCTTCTTGTAGTTGATCGATTTGGGACAGGAATTCATCGCGAGCAGGAACCTTACGATTTTTTAATACAGGAACACCGAATTCATCGATAAGGTAGATTTTGGCTTCTTCAGGGCTGAGTTGAATAGGTTCATGAGAGTGGGGACTCGGCATGATTTTTTCCAACCCGTCGATGACGAGTTGTTTTAACGTGATTTGGCGTTGAGCGCTCACTACCTTGGCTTGATGAAACAAGGCGTCGGGGAGTTCAATAGTGGTTTTCATGACTGTGAATATTAGTATACCCATAAATATGGGTCGATAGCTTCGGTGAGTCAAGAGGGAGTTATTTTCGCGAGAGGTGGGTGAGGGTGTGTTCGATGGTGTTGAGTATGCCTTCGAGGTGACTGCTGATGTCTTCTGCCAGGAAGCGTAGGATGAAATAATTGGATTCCTGCAGCAGAGCATCTTTGCGGCGATCGCGGCGGTAGGCTTCGCTGCTATCGAGATGTTGATGGCCGTCGAGTTCGATCACTAGTTGATATTTTTCGCATAAAAAGTCGACTTCCATCTGGCTGGTTTGGTCGAAGGGAATACTTAGTTGGGCATTGAGTTGGAATAGGTCGGTGGTACCGGGCAGGGATTGCAGGCGTTGATAAAGGAAGGCTTCGGAGGCGCTGCGCGCGCGTTTGGCTCCGGTGGCATCTGGCTCGGGTTTTTGGGTGGCGTGAAGGAATGCGCGTGCGAGGGGAGGATCGATACCGTCACGGATCAGGCGTTGTACGCTGGCGCTGTAGTCGTTTTTCCATTGGGCATCGAGCGGTAGAGGTACGTCGGTGGGCCAACCGGGTAGAGCGCTGGCGGGTAGTAGGAGGGTATAACCGACGGCTTCATAACCTTGGCATCGACGGTCGAACATGCGCGATAACATCGGCACATCGAGATCGGCGTAATCATAGACACGCACTTCTTTTTTGTCATGGTGCAGTCGGTGCAGGCGACCGACGTATTGGGCGATGGTGCCGCGCCAGGAAACGGGTAAGGTGAGAAACAGGGTGTCGAGGCATGGATCGTCGAAACCTTCGCCGACAAAACGTCCGGTGGCGATGATGACACGGGAGCTTAGCTCGTTGGTTTCTTCAAGAGTGGCGAGGGATGCCGTCAGGGCTTTTTTGCCCATGCCGCCTCGCAGGGTGATGACGTGTTTGATGTAGGGGCGTAGCTGGTCGGCAAGCGTTTCGAGATGTTGGGTGCGCTCGGTGAGCACTAGTGGGGATCTGCCGTCTCGAACAGCGGCGATCACGTCGTTGCAAATGAGTTGGTTGCGAGCTTCGTTGATTAAAAGTTCGCTGTAGAGTTGTTGGAACTGGATGCGTTGATCCGGATCGGAGGGGGCGCTTGGTCGGAAGCCTGTGGGGCGGACGATGACTTGGTGGTTGAAGGGGCGGGTGGCGGCTTGCTCGCGGGCATTGACTCGGTAGCGAATAGGGCCGCATTGCATGAATACGATGGGGTGGTGACCGTCTTTGCGAATAACGGTGGCGGAGAGCCCGAGGATATAGCGGGCTTTGCTACGTCGAATGGCGAGTTCAAAACTGCGGGCGGAGATGTGGTGGCATTCGTCGACGATAACGTGACCGTAATCGGCTACCCGGTCATCTACGACGCCTTTGCGCACGAGGCTTTGGATCAGAGCGACATCTAGGTTTCCGGTCATATTTTTGCGACCGCCGCCCAGTCGGCCTATTTTTTTGGGATCGATATTGAGGAACTGGGAGAGGCGCTCTACCCACTGCTCTTGTAGTTGCTGGCGATGCACCAGGATGAGGGTATTGACGCCGCGTTGGGCGATCATCCAGGCGGCCAATACGGTTTTACCAAAAGCGGTGGTGGCTGCCAGAACCCCGGTGTCGTGTCGCAGCATGGCAGCGGCGGCTTTTTCTTGATCGGGACGCAGTTTGCCTTGGAAGGTGAGTTTGAGTTTTTCACCTTTGAACTGTTTGTTTTGAATGCGGGGTTTGATTTTTAATTTTTTGAGCAGCTTACGCAAATCATCGAGGCATCCACGCGGTAGGGCGAGATGTTGGGAGTGGTCTTCGGCGCAGTCGATGATGCGGGGTTTGTCGTAGGTGGGCAGGCGCATGGCCTGGGCGCGATAGAATTCGGGGTTTTGGAAGGCGGCCAGCCGAATGAGTCGATTGAGCAGGGGCGGTGGTAGATTTTCTTTGGGAATGTAGAGTTGATCGGCGAGCACGATTTTGAGTTGATCGGGAAGCGTTGCATTGATGACGGTCTCTTTGTATTTTCTCGAGGGCAAGGCAGTCCACGGTTGGGCGTCATCTTCATCGCTGGAGGCGAAGCGGACGCCGATGATGCTGCCGCGTTTGCTCGCTTCGTCAGTGAGTTGATTCACCTCATCAGGTGAGATTTTTTTTATCGAATTAAGAAAGACCCACTGATCGACGTGAGGCTTGAGATTTTGATCAACAAAGACGCTGTTGTCCTGTTCACGGGCTTTGCCTTGTAGCGGCAGAGCAATGAGATTACCAAAGCCTCCTTTGGGTAAGGTGTCTTGATTGGGAAATAGCCGGTCATACGAGCGCAGGCCGATGCCGGGATGTTGCTCCATGGTGTGGGTCAAAAGGTAGGAGCCGAGTTGGCGGGCTTTGATGGCGGGCAGGGCTTCGGAAAAGAAAAGCCAAACGTGGGCACCATTGCCGGAGCGGGAGCGTTCGAGAGCGCAGGGGATTTTGGCTTGTTCGCAGGTGGCGACAAAAGCGAGAGCGTCTTCCTGCCAGCAGTCGCGGTCAAAATCGACGGCGAGAAAGTAGCAGCAGTCGTCGAGCAGCATGGGATAAAGGCCGATGACAAAATCATGACCCTGTGGATCGTGGCCGGACAGATGTGAGTAGATTACTTCGTCGGTGACGGGAAGGAAGCTGCGGTTGGTGCAATCAAAACATTTGATCCGGGGTTTGTCGCAAAGTAGGCGCACCCATTCGTTGGCGCAGGCGGGTTGGTAGCCGGAGCGTCCGGTGCGCTGGCTCTCGAAACGTAGAGGATAGACATCGCTGCGACCTTTGAAGAGAGAGCGGAAGAGCTCGACCTTATCGTAGGCGGGGGAGTGGTGGTTTAGTGAGGCGGGTGTGGTTGTAGGGAGTTGGAAGGGAAGGACGTTGTCGTCGGATGAGCTTGTCTTATCCATGATAGTATTGGTGAATCATGCATTATCGGCGAGGCGAATATCCGTTACTTTTACTTCGCACGCCGCGTGGTCTGTCCAATAGCTGATCGCGTATTTTCCGATTAGCTTAATCTCAATCCGACGTTGACTGTTGTCTTGCTCAGAATAATCACCTTCTTGAAAAGGGTTTGTTGCCAATGATTCAATGAAACTCGCAAGCGAGAACTGTATTAGGGAATTTACTGATCTCAAAGTGTTGGCTGCTTCGAGGCTCAGGAATGTTTTGTAAGAGTCCACCTCCTCTTACTTGGGTTCTTCAAAATCAAAATCAGACTTGATATCATCCCACGAAATCCAATTTGAAGGGTTTTTATCGTTAAGGCGTTGTTGTATTTCCTTTAGTGTGCCATCTCTTTTCATGCGTAGAGCTGTTAGGAACGCGGCAATCTGATCTTGTTGCGTTTCTGGCAGAGTTTTGATCTCTTGTTGAAGGCTTGTCAGGTTCATCTCAACATAATATATCGTTTTTGCCCGATAGGGCAAGTATCGAGTGGTTTGCACTTTTAAAAGTGGGTGATTTTAGGATTTGACCAAATGGGGGCTTGCTATCACCGTAGCGCTCGCTTTTGAACAAGGAGTTACCCGCAATAGAACCATGACTGACCAGACCATCATACCGCGCCATACGATCTCAGTGCTTGTAGAAAACAAGTTTGGAGTGTTGGCGCGTGTCGCGGGCATGTTCAGTGGCCGTGGTTATAATATCCACTCTTTGAATGTGGCTCCGAGCCACGACCCCGGGCTGTCACGGATGACGATCACGGTGCGTGAGCGGGAGGACAAACTCGACCAGATCATCAAACAATTGCACAAATTGGTCGATTCGCTTGAGGTGGTGGATTTTCGTGAGGGAGATCATGTGTTTCGTGAGTTGGTATTGATCCGGATCAAGGCGGACAAGGAGACTCGTCCCGCGATCATCGAAATGTGCGATATTTTCCGGGCAAAGATCGTTGATGTCAGTCCTGACAAAATCACCGTCGAGGTGACCGGCAATGAAAGTAAGATCAACAAATTCATCGCTTTGATGGAGGATTACGAAATCCTTGATCTCACTAGAACGGGAAAAATTGTATTGCCGCGGGCGAGTCAGGAACGTGTGGGGGAATAAATCCAGTAGGGAGAGGGTGAGCTTGTGCCACCCAGCAGGCAACAGTTATTTCAACGGACAGATTACCAGAGGCTGAGTTGGCTTCGATCTGAGTGGGCAGCGAGTTTTTTGATGATTCTATCGGGCTTTTGTAATCAATAGCTTAGGATACTAAAACGATGAAAAAAAACGGATACGCATTGTTTGATCTAGACCACACCTTGTTGCCTTTTGATACTCAGGTGCTGTTCTGCAATTTTGTGTTGCAGCGTCAAGCCCGTCGGCGGCGACTGTATGTGTTTCTGTTTGCGCTGTTTTTGCCTTTAGCTTTGTTGCGGATTAGCAGTTTACGCAAGATGAAGCGGGTATTTTCATCTTATCTCTGGAGGCTGCCTGAGCAGCGCTTGAGGCAGTTAGCGCGGGAATTTGCCGAGCAAGAGGTGCCAAGGGTGGTTTACCCGGAAGTATTGGCTGAGTTAAAAAAACATCAGCAGGCGGGACGGGTGACCATTTTGAATAGTGCGAGTCCCGATGTTTATGCTAAAGAAATTGCCCGAGTGCTGGGCTTTGATCACTGTGTGGCCACACGCTTGCGGATCGAAGACCCGATGCCTTTGATTCCACACATTGATGGTCCGAATAATAAACATGGTGCAAAAATTCCACCGATGATCGAGCGGGGGATGTTGCCTGATGGTTTTGATCCAGAGCGAGGAGATCAATTGCCGGATAGTTACGGGTATTCCGATAGCAGAGCAGATGTGCCTCTGCTTAGTATTTGTGAGAAGGGTATTATGATTCATCCGAGTGAAGCTTATGCCGAGATCGGCAAAGAGCGTGGATGGACGACGATGGTGCCGCAGCAGCCTTACGCGGGAAAGTGGGGTGGACGTTGGGCGTCGATTCAGCAGGCGCTGGGGATTTATCAAGTGTGATGACTTCTTCTACTTTGTTTAAGAGGCCAGCTTGTCGCGGATTTCTTCCAGCGTGAATCGCTTCTCTTGCAGCTGGATGATTCGTTTTGTTTGCTGTGCCATGGCGGGGGAATAAAGTTGGTAGTTTGCTTCGGTGATTTCTGCCACTTCGAGTGAGTGCTTTTTTTGCGTCAGAATTTTATCAGTCATTTCGTAAAACCATAAACTGTAACCTTACGGTTTACAGTTTGTTTGATTGGTTTCGGAATTATCATGGAAGGCAGGTGATCTAGTTTAAATTCTCATGGTTAGAGCAGAGAAATTTAAATATTGGGGTGTTAAAAACAGGGAGGATGTTGAGGGGGAATGGATGTGATAGGGCACAAAGGCGCGGGGGGGCGCTGTGTCACTGAGGCTTTGCCGGACAGGAGCCGAAGACAGACGGTAGTCAATGTCCGCTACTAAAGGCGAGTTGATGCCATTCAGGTTTCGCCGGACAGGAATGTCCGCCCTCCTGTATGAGCAAAAAATAGCCCCATGCACCAAGTGCATGGGGCTATGAAAGTTAAAGGTAAGTCTTTAACTTTTTAATTAAGCTTGTGCGGTGGCGATGGGCTTCATGGCGGTCATGTAGCCTCGTAGCTCGGCACCAATGATTTCAACCGGGTGGCTGTAAATCGCCTGGTTGACTTCGGTCAGGCGGCTGTTGTCCACTTGGTTGTCTCCGGTATTGAAGGCGGTGCCGATCACGCTGGTATCCACTTTGTTCATGAAGTCTTCGAGTAAAGGCACGCAGGCGTGGTTGAAAAGGTAACAACCATATTCAGCCGTGTCTGAAATAACCGCGTTCATTTCATACAATTTTTTGCGTGAAATCAAATTGGCGATCAATGGGGTTTCGTGCAGAGACTCATAATAAGCGCTGGCATTGATGATGCCGGCAGCGGTCATGGTTTCAAAAGCAAGTTCGACACCGGCTTTGACCATAGCCACCATCAAAACACCATTTTCGAAATACTCTTGTTCGCTGATCGCCATGTCGCCGGCGCTTGATTTTTCAAAAGCTCCCTCGTTGGTCGCCTCGCGCCAGGTGAGCAGATCTTTGTCATCATTGGCCCAGTCTGCCATCATGGTTTGAGAGAAGTGACCGGTCATGATGTCGTCCTGATGTTTTTCAAACAGCGGACGCATGATGTCTTTCAACTCTTCTGCCAAGTCGTAGGCTTTGATTTTTGCTGGATTGCTGAGGCGATCCATCATGGTGCTGATGCCGCCAAGTTTTAAAGCTTCGGTCACGGTTTCCCAGCCGTATTGAACCAGCTTGGATGCATAACCTGCATCAATGCCGCCAGCGATCATTTTGTTGTAACAGTGGATGGACCCTGTTTGCAGCATACCGCAGAGAATGGTTTGCTCGCCCATGAGATCGGACTTCACTTCAGCGACGAAGGATGATTGCAGGCAACCTGCCAAATGTCCGCCGGTACCAGCTGCGTAGGCTTTGGCAATTTCCCAGCCGTCACCGTTGGGATCGTTTTCGCGATGAACGGCGATCAAGGTAGGAACGCCAAAACCACGTTTGTATTCTTCACGCACTTCGGTGCCGGGTGACTTGGGAGCTACCATGACGACGGTGAGGTCTTCACGAACCTGCATGCCTTCTTCAACAATGTTGAAACCATGTGAGTAGGACAGGCAAGCGCCGTTTTTCATCAAGGGAACCACGGCTCCAACCACTGCGCTGTGTTGTTTGTCCGGAGTCAAGTTGATCACCAAGTCGGCGGTGGGCAACATTTCTTCGTAGATACCAACAGTAAAACCGTTTTCGGTAGCGTTTTTCCAGCTCTGGCGTTTTTCTTCAATCGCCGCTGCACGCAAGGTGTAAGACACATCCAAACCCGAATCGCGCAGATTTAAACCTTGGTTCAATCCCTGTGCGCCACAACCGACGATGACAATTTTTTTTCCTTTGAGCTTTTCGACGCCATTGAACTCGTCCAATTGCATGAAGCGGCATTTGCTGAGTTCTTCGAGTTGAAGACGAAGAGGAAGGGTGTTGAAATAATTAGCCATGTGGTATTTTCCTGTTTTTGTTAATGATTAACTGTTGTGAGAAGCTCATCATAGAAGGTGTCTGTCTTGCGTAAAGTGATTTATTTGGCATACTGTATTGCGTTTTTTGCAATTAAGGTTAAACGTTCCAGTATGGAGCTGGAGCAGTATCAGCATTTTCTCGTTTTAGCGCAAACTTTGCATTATGGGCAAGCGGCGCAGAATTTGGGTGTGAGCGCATCTGCTCTCACGCGTTCGATTCAAAAAATTGAAGGCACGCTGGGTCATTCGCTTTTTAATCGAGACAAACGCAGTGTGCGCTTGAGCCAGGCGGGTCACCTTTTTCGCGTGCATGCTCTAGAAGCGAGCAAAGGGTGGGCGGAGCTTAAAGATCATCTTGATCAGGAAAATGATTCACCAACGGGGGATTTGAAAATCTTTTGTTCCGTCACCGCTTGTTACAGTGTGTTGCCTGATTTGCTGGCGCCGTTTCGGCGAGCCTATCCAGGGGTGCAAATTCACTTGCAGACAGGGGATGCGGCTGATGCGATGAGCAAGGTGCTCGATGGAGTCGCTGACTTGACCATCACCGCGGTGCCGGATCAGTTGCCGAGCCGTTGCGTTTTTAATTCCATTCTTAAAACCCCATTGGTTTTCATTCATTCACCCAACGATCCTAATGCGGATCTATATAGAGATGGCCAAGCGCTTGATTGGTCGAAAATTCCGATGGTTCTGCCTGAGCGAGGTCTCGCTCGTGAGCGGATTGACGGCGGTTTTGCAGAGCTAGAGATTCGACCGAAAATTTACGCTGAGGTCAGTGGTCATGAAGCCATTTTGGCGATGGTTAATTTGGGTTTTGGAGTAGGTGTTGTCCCTGCTTTGGTGTTAGAAAAAAGCCCGTATCATAATACGCTTTCTATCCTGCCTTCGCCAAAATTTAGCAAGCCTCTCGCTGCTTATGATGTGGGGCTTTGTATGCTCAAGCGAGACATGACTCGCAGCCCCCTCAAGCAGTTTTGGGATTTGGTTTTATCTCTTGGGGCTGTTGAATAAATAGATTATGAATCCCTGGCTTATTCGTTTGCAAAACGCCCAAGTAAGATTGGCTTCGGAAATCTTGCTGAAGAATACCAGTCTGCGCATTGATGCTGGGCAACACTGGGCGATTTTAGGAAACAACGGTTCGGGCAAGAGCACCTTGGCACGATTGTTGTCGGGTGAGTTGGCAGCGTGTGGGGGCACGGTTGATTATCAATGTGGTAAAAGTGCGGCAGATGTTGCCATTGTTTCGCTTGAATCACAAAAAGCGCTCATCGACCATGATCGGCGTTTTAATAGTTCTGAAGAAGGGGACGGTAAGCCTGATAACGGTAGGTCGGTGCGTGAGGCGATTCTTGATGGGGGGGCAGATCAACAGGCTTTGCAGCATTGGCTTGAGGTATTTGGTTTGCAGAGTCTGCTCGATCAAGGGATCGGCACTTTATCAACTGGGGAGGGGCGGAAAATGATGTTATGTCGCGCATTGTTGAAATCGCCCAAGCTGCTGATTCTGGATGAGCCATATGCAGGGCTTGATCAAGCCAGTCAGGTTGAACTTATCCGGATCCTCGCTGAAATTGCGGCAAAAGGTATATCGCTGGTACAGGTGGCATGCGCAGAAAACGAGTTGCTGGCTTGCATCAGTCATGTGGCTTTGCTCGAAAATAACCATCTTGTGCAAAGCGGCAAACGCAAAGAGGTGTTCGAGTCGAAAGCTTTTGTCGCCATTTCACAAATCGATACTGATGAAAAATGGCAACTCCCAAAAGCGGGAGATGAAAATAAATCGCTGCGGTGGAATCAACAATGCCCTCTTATTGAGTTAAGTGATGTCAGTGTCACTTATGATGGAAAGATTGCTTTGCAGCCAACGAACCTGACCATTCGTCCCAAGGAACACTGGCAAATCGAAGGGCCTAACGGCGCAGGAAAAACCACGCTGCTTTCGATGATCAGTGGCGACAATCCACAAAGTTACGCTAATGATGTCAAGTTGTTCGGCAGGCAACGTGGCAGTGGGGAAAGTCTGTGGGATATTCGACAGCGCATTGCTGTGGTTTCTGCGGTCTTTCAAATGGATTATCGTTTGCCGGTGAAAGGCCGTGATGTGGTGATCTCTGGTTTTTTTGATTCTATCGGGCTTTACAAAAATTACACCGGGCAGCAGATGCAGATCGCCGATGAATGGTTGGCAGCACTTCATATTGAGGAGCTGGCAGAGAGTCGTTTCACTGAGTTGTCTTACGCTCAGCAACGCATGCTTTTACTCGCGCGTGCGATGGTGAAACACCCTACACTATTGCTCATCGATGAACCTTGTTTGGGGTTGGATGTTCCTAATACACGGCGCATTTTGAACTTACTGGATACGATTGCCAAGCAAACCCACACTCAGCTTATTTATGTTTGCCATGACCCTGAACAGCAACTGGATTGTATCACGCACAGGCTCACTTTGGCGTGACCTGTTTAGTTTTTTGATTTAGAATGATTAGAAGTTTATGAAGCAGGTTAAATTAGTCTGGTGGTTTGTTTGGGGGGCTTTGACAATGTCAGCACTTATGTATTTGGTGCTGTTACAAACGGGGGAGAGTGAGGCTGATCCGGATTATTCAGACTCAGGTTTGCGTTCCATTCTGATGATGGTTTCACTGGTGAGTGTGATGATCAGTTTTGCGGTTCATTTTTTTATCACCAAGCGTATGGTCGCTAAGCGGGAGGGAGTTGCGGTGATGAAAGCTTTGACTCCTTTTATTGTCTCACTGGCACTTGCGGAGTCGGTAGCCATTTATGGATTGTTGCTGGGAATGCAGGGAGAGGATTTCACTAACTACATCCCTTTTTTCGTGATCTCGTTTTTCACTTTGCTGTTGATCGCGCCTGTTTATTTATTGCGTAAATAAATGCTGGGAGAGGAGGCTTGCGAAGGGCATTGTCCTGGCTCGCAGAGGGCGTTGTAGTTATGTGAACTCTTGTGAAAATTCAGCTTGAGTTTATTATTTAATCGTATATGCCTATGCATGAATTCTCCCGATTTAAGAAACAGCTTTTTTTTCGATTTGGCACTATCCGATGTTTATGGCAGCGGGTGCTCGGCTTTGCGTTTGATCTATCATGGCTCTGAGCAGGGAGCGTTTGCTAAAAAATCTGACAAAGCCAAACAGCCCATAGCTTTAGAGGATGTGAAGGCGTTCCAAATAGGCCTGAACCATCGCACGGTGAGTCCTTTGTCGGATGATTATGATTACAATTTGGTTTATTACCGCAAGGAGTTCGCCGAAGCTTTTTGGGATGGAAAGATTCGTAAAGGGTGTCCAACTCTGAGAAAAATAACTCGGCGGGTTAAATTTTCGCAAAAACAAAGTTTGAAACCCAAGCGCTTGAAATTGTTTTATATCAAATCCAACCGTCCTGTGCATGTGGCGCGCTACAGTGATAAAGTGCCTACGGATAATTACGTGCCGGCACCCTACCTCGCTGAATTTGGCAGAAGTTTTGGAGGTTTTCTGATGCGTTGTCCAAAGGGCTATGCCTTGGTATCGAATTTATTTGCAGCCCAGGGATTGGCAGTGAGTGATCAACGGCAATTGTCCGAGGGGGCGGATGGCAGGCCGCGGGTGCGAGCTTATGCTGCGCACGTTGCTTAAAGGAAATGCGTCTGTTACCTAATGGGGAAAGTTGGGGCCAGGCTTGGGTTGTCAGGTGGCTCAAAGCGCTTCGATTTTGTCACCGAGGAATTGGATGCCTCCGACGCGTAAGCGGGTGCCTTGGTATTTCTCCCCTTGCAGTTCCTTTTCTGGATTCTTGAGGCGGTGGGAAACGGCTTTGCGGTCGGGCTGCTCTGGGTGCACTTCGACTTTAATGGTATGGAATTTTTTCGGATCCAGACCGCTGGTTATTTTGAGCGTGGCGATGCGGTGATAGGTGCAGTAGGAATCAAAACGTGGAATGAGTTTGTCTTGTCGCACTCCATCGATGGTGATGATGACTTGTCCGCCATCGGGGCCGAGCAGGTCGTAGAGCTTCACTGCTGAGCCACGGAAACGGAAGTTCAAACTTTGACCGGGTGTGTCGGCTTGCCAAAGTTGTCCGAGACGTTTGCTGAATTTTTTCATGAGACTGTTTTCGGCAGGCAGTTTTTTCCAGTCACCTTGTAACATCGCGGGATCAATCACGACCATTTGAGCAGCTTGCCAGTGACCGGGGACAAAGCTGGTGGCCAGTTTTTTGGAGTGATCGATGGCGGTAATTTTGTCCTGGTTCCAATCTTCCAAGGCTTTACTGATCACTTCGGTGTAGATGCGGTGGCCGGCTTCGACCGGGTGCACACCGTCTTTGCTGAAAACGATTTGTCCTTTTGCTTTAGCCGCTTCAGCTTCGGCTGAGTCAGGCTCCGCTTTGTAGATCAGTTTGCCTTCGTCCGCTATTTGCACGGTGCGCAGAGCCATATTGATGGAGGGGATACGATAATGTTCGGCGAGTTTTTCGTTGGCGGAGGCGGCGCGGGGCAGCAGTCCTTGGGAGAGTTCTTTTTCGTATCCGACACGGAAGGTGTAAACAAAACAGATGTCGCAATTGGGAAAGCGGGCCCAGGTTTGGCGTACGATGCCTTCCATCGCTTTCCAGATTTGCCGGGGATCCGCGCCGCCGTCATTGACGGCGAATTCAACAAACATCAGATCGGGTTGGTATTGTAAAACATCGTGGCCGAGGCGGTAAACGCCGAGGTCGGAGCCGGTTCCGCCGATGGCGGCATTGATTTCGATGAACTCGGTTTGCGGAAACTGTTTGCCCAGCCATTCACGGGTGAAGATACGCCACCCTTGGGCGGCGGTGATCGAGCCGCCGAGGTAAGCGACATTCACTTTGCCTTCTTTTTTTGCCTTGGCAAAAAAGTTAGGCAAACCGTCACGCTGGATTTGTAGGTGGGCTTTTGTCGGCGGTAGCTCAGTGGCGGGTTCCGCAGTTTGACCAGAGCTTTGAATGAAGGCAAAGAGTGCGAGCAAGAGAAAAGGTCGAGCAAGGGAAATCATGATCAGTGAAAGGTGGAGGCTTGTTGAGTTAGAGGGGGATTTGAGCTGAAAATCTGCTCTGTTCAGACACCTAGGCTGGTGGATTCTGATTTTTTAAGCATAGATGGCACCAGTCCCAGGGTGGCGACCAGGATGAGGGTCATCAGGCTGAAGCAGAGTAAGACGCCGTCGAAGGAGCTTAATTGTTGGGCAGCGCTGAGCCCCCAGCGACTTTTCAGAATGCCGATTTTCAAGAACCAGGCGGGCAGCAAACCAGACAGGGCGGTGCCTGCCATTTGGTAAATGATGAACATGGAGGAGGCGACGGATTTGTTCTTATTTGGCAGGATGCCTAAGAGTTCGGTGGTCATGGCGATGCCGACGGCACCGAGGGCTGCTCCGAGCATGAAATGAAGGATGCCTAGATAAAAAGGCACAAAGGAGAGTGGAACAAATACCCTGAGAAGGAAGGCGACCATGGTTTGTGCCAGCATGATGTGACAGCCGGCAAAAACCGAACGCGTTCCATGGCGGTCGATGATGCGGCCACCCATGAACATGCCGAACATGCTACCGACCAGCGTGATGTTGGATAATAGAATAATGCGGGAATCTGAAAAGGCGAGCACTCGGTTTTCGACCAGAGCAAAGAGGGTGGCGGCTCCGGCGGTGAACAGGCTGAGGAGGAACATGTAGGAGCAAAAGGCGGCGAAATTTTTGGTGCGGAATACTTTGGCAAAAATTTGGGAGAAGGTTTGATCTCCGACTTTTGCCACTGGGGGTTCTAGCTCGGGGATGCGGCGATAGGTGAACCAGCGGGCGATATAAGCGAGTGTGGCGATGGCGTAGATGCCTTGATACATGGCGATACTATTATGGAGGGACAGTAGCCAGGCAAAAATCACCGAGAGGCTGAGCGAGACGATGCCGACGGTAAGCCGTAGTTGGCCAAAAAAACGTCCACGGCTTTCCGCGGGTACGATCGGACTTAGCAGGGAGAACCAGCCAGAGCTAAACATGGCAATGCTGCAGGAGGCAAAAATAATGCCGATGACAACAATCGTTTCGGAGGATTCCTGGCTGAAGGCGGCGAGCGCGACGATGCCCCAACCGATGATGCCTACGGTGATGCCTGCCTGGCCGATGAGCTTTTTACCATAACGATCTGCCAGATAGGCGGCGGGTAGCAGCAATAGGGCGTTGAGTAGGGATGGCAGCGCCAAATAGATCATGGTGCGCACGGCAGAGGCGCCGATCGAGGTCAAGTAGAGCAAAAGGGTGCCGTTGATAGTGGTGCCCAGTGCGATGATCTCAAGACATTGTGTCAGGAGGATGTTGCGCATCGCGGCTTTTTCTTCTGCTGGATTTAAAGTCATTGGCGGAGCTGATCCGGCGGAAGAATAGGTATGGATCGAGAGTATTCTAGCGGGATGAATATTGAATGACAAGGACAAGATGCAAAAGATCTCACAGGCGGTTTAATCCCAGGCTGGCAGCTTCTGATTTTCGTAACATGGAGGGGACCAAGCCCAAAGTTGCTACGAGGATGAGGGTCATCAGGCTGTAACCCGCGAGGATCGCGTCGAAGGAGCTGAGTTGGTGACTGCCGATTTGCCAAAAGTCGCGCAGGATTCGGGCTTTTAGAATCCATGCGGGGATCAAGCCGGAGAGAGCTACTCCCGAGGTTTGAAAAATAATAAATATGGATGCCGCAACGGATTTATTCTTCTGCGGCAGGATGCCGAGTAGTTCGGTGGTCATGGCGATGCCGATGGCACCCATGGCGGATCCAAAGAGGAAGTGCAGGCTGCCGAGATAGATAGGCTGTGAGTTTGGGGAAACTAGAACCCGGAGTAAAAACGCCATCAGGGTGAAAGCGAGCATGATGTGGCAAGCGGCAAATACCAGGCGGGTGCCGTGGCGATCGACGATGCGGCCACCGATGAACATGCCTAACATGCTGCCGACCAGAGTGGCATTGGAGAGCAGGATGACCTGGGTGGCGGAAAAATCGAGCACTCGTTTTTCGATCAGGGCAAAAAGGGCGCTGGCGCCGGCGGTGAATAACCCGAGTAGGAACATGTAGGAGCAAAAGCCGGCAAAATTTTTCACCCGGAACACTTTGGAAAGAATTTTGAGGAAAGAGCTGTTGCTGTTTTTTGCGGTGGGGGGTTCGAGTTCGGGGATGCGGCGGTAGGTGAACCAGCGGATGATGAAAGCGAGCGTGGCCATGGCGAAGATCCCTTGATAGACAATGATTTCCGAGTGCATCGATAGGATCCAAGCGTAGGTGATGGAGAGGACAAGGGATACTGTGCTGAAGCTCAGGCGCAGACGGCTGAAAAAACGGCCGCGGGATTGCTCCGGAATGATGGGGCTGAGCAGGGAGAACCATCCGGCGCCCATTAAGGATGAGCAGATAGCAGCCAGGATCAGGCCGAGCACGACCAGTGATTGGGAGGCGTTGCCAGCGAAAGAACCGAGCGAGATGGTGCCCCAGCCAAAAATGCCGATGGTGAGTCCGATTTGTCCGATGCGTTTTTTGCCGTAACGATCCGCTAGGAAAGCGGCAGGCAGCAGCAGGGTGGCGTTGCTGAGCGGCAGGATGGCCAGATAAATCATGGTTCTGGCAGCGCTGGAGCCGATGGCGGTGAGGTAGAGCAAAAGGGTGCCGTTGACGATGGTGCCGAGGGCGACGATGGCCAGGCATTGCGTCAGGATGATGTTGCGCAGGGCGGACTTTTCTTCGGCGGGACTCAGGGTCATGGTTTGCTTGAGGCTATCCAAAAACTGCGTTTGAGATGACGGGGAAAGGCGGGAAGAGAGGGCGGCGGTAAAAAAATGTTATTAATGAATGTAAGTACTTGGGTTTTGCCCGCGTCCGTGTTGTAGTTGTCAGATTAGGTGAGAGCGGCCCAAGTTGCTCTGCGCTGCTGAGACTGACAAGGTCTGAACCATAAACTGAAATAAGTAAATAACTCGAAAAAATATGAACGAAAAACAAGAATCATCGATTCAAGATCAATCACGCCGTAACTTTTTTAACAAGTTGGCGGTTGCCGCCGGAGGCGGAGTCCTTTTGGGCGCTGCGGGAATGGCTCGCGCTGCTGATGATGAAAAGAGCCCGCTGTTAAGCGACCCACACACCTGTAAGGGCTTGAATACCTGCAAAGGCAAGGGCGCTGGTGGAAAAAATGACTGTGCCGGACAAGGGGCTTGTGCCACGGCTGAAAAACACAGCTGCCACGGGCACAATGCGTGTAAAGGGCAGGGTGGATGTGGATCTTCTGCTGGCGAAAATTCCTGTAAGGGGAAAGGCGAATGTTCGGTCCCTCTGAGCAAGAAGACCTGGAAAAAAGCACGCCGGGCTTTTGAAAAAGAAGCTAAAAAAGCGGGTATCAAAGTTGGGCCTGCGCCTAAATAAGCAGAGCGTTTAATTTTTCCGTTGTTGGATGTTCACCATCCAACAACGGATTTTTTTTTCGACCAGAGCGAGCGATGAAAGTTCCCAAACGATTAGGTCATCCGAATCTCGGACTCGGACTGGGGCTACGCACACCGCATTTTGAGTATATTCTCGAACACCGGCCGCCGGTGGATTGGTTTGAGATTATTTCAGAAAATTTCATGGACAGCCAGGGGCGCCCGCGCCATGTGCTCGATCAGATTGCGGAACATTATCCACTGGTGATGCACGGGGTGTCATTATCGATTGGCAGCACCGATGTTTTAAATTTTGAGTATTTAAAAAAACTCAAAACCCTGGCCGAAGAGATCGATGCCAAATGGGTGTCTGATCATTTGTGTTGGACGGGAGTGGCGGGAAAAAACTCACACGACCTGCTGCCGATCCCTTTGACGGAGGAGTCCTTGGCTCACGTCATTGCGCGTATCGATGTGGTGCAGGACGTGATGGAACGGGCTTTTGTGTTTGAGAATCCGAGCAGCTATGTCGGTTTCACTGGCTCGACGATGAGTGAATGGGAGTTCCTGTCACGCATGACGGAGGCGACTGGCTGTGGATTGTTGTTGGATGTGAACAACGTTTATGTGTCGGCACGTAATCATGATTTTGATCCCGAGGAATATATCCGTGCCATTCCCCATGATCGGGTGGTGCAATTTCATTTGGCCGGGCATACCGATTGCACCACGCATTTGATTGATACCCATGACCACCCGGTGATCGCCGAGGTGTGGGCTTTGTATCGTCTGGCTCATGAGCTGACTGGTGGGGTTTCGACTTTGTTAGAATGGGATGCGAATATCCCTCCGTTCGAAGAATTGCACGCCGAGGTATTAAAAGCTAAAAAATATCTACAAGGCGAGGGAGTGCAAGGGCCGGTGGTGGAGGAAGCATGTGAGTGCGCGCCGGTGGAAGCAGGTTGTGTGTCGCCACATCCTTTGCACCATTCTGTAGTGGAGGTCGAATGAAGAGTGAGCCAATAGAAACAGCACCGGAACTGGACCGGGTGCAGCGGTGGATGCAGGCGGTGATCACTCACCCGGACGGGGTGTTGAGTGGAGCTGACGGAGAGGCTGCGCGTGAGTTGATCGATGCGGGACGCGGGAATTTGGAATCGGTGGTGACCCGTTCGCGGGCATTGGGAGCGGCGGACCGCCTGGCGATTTATGCCAATGCGTATTATGCGAGATTGATCGAATGCGTTGGTGATGTTTTCCCCGTTTTGAAGCGGGTGCTGGGAGACGAGGTGTTCGACAGTTTTGCTTTTGATTATTTGCAGGCCTACCCATCAAAGAGATACACTTTAAATTATCTGGGTGATAGTTTTGTCGATTTCCTGCGCGAGACACGACCTGACCCCGAGGAGGAAAAAGACGAGGCCGACTGGGCGGATTTATTGATCAATCTGGCAATTTTGGAGTGGAGTATTTACGAAGTGTTCGACGGACCGGGTAATGAAAAGACGGCGATGCTGGAAGAGCAGGATGTGGTCGGGGTGGAGGCGTCAGCCTGGGTGCAGATCCGTTTGCAGACGCCGCCTTGTTTGAAATTGTTGGAATTGGCTTATCCGGTGAACCCGTTTTATACCACGGTGCGCGCTTCGCAAGATGAGTTGGAAGTGGACTATCCGGATACGGTGACCTCCTACGTGGCGATTTCCCGGCGGGATTACATTGTCAGGCGCTATGACTTGAGCCGTCCGCAGTATGAACTGCTGAAAGTGCTGCAAGCGGGCGGCACGATGGGCGAAGCCCTGGAGGCTTGCATGGATGTCGTGCCGGATGGTGAATTGGATCAGTTGCTGGTTGATGTGCAGCAGTGGTTCAGCAACTGGACGGCGGAGAGGTGTTTTTTCCAGGCCGTGGGCACAAAAAAACCCTGACCTCATGATGAGATCAGGGTTTTAGATTTTTTAAGCTCGCTCGCTTATTTGCCGGCAGCTTTTTCGGCTGCAGCGGCTGCGATGATGTCTTCCGATACATTGCGTGGGCATGGCGAGTAGCGCTCGAACTCCATCGAGAACTGGCCACGGCCGGAGGTCATGGTGCGCAGGTCACCGATGTATCCGAACATGTCGCTCAGCGGAGCGTCGGCTTTCACCCGGATGCCGGTTGGCGTTTTCTCCTGCGACTTGATCATGCCACGACGACGGTTGAGGTCACCGATCACATCACCAACGTTATCTTCTGGAGTGAAGACGTCGAGTTTCATGATGGGTTCGAGCAACTGCGCACCGGCTTTTGGCAAGCTTTGGCGGTAGGCTGATTTAGCTGCGATTTCGAAGGCCACTGCTGAGGAGTCCACTGCGTGGAAACCACCGTCAAGTAAGGTGACTTTGAAGTCCTGACAAGGGTAACCAGCAAGCACACCTTTTTCACAAGAGAGCCTGAAGCCTTTTTCAATCGCGGACCAGAATTCTTTTGGAACTTTACCGCCGACCACTTTAGATTCGAATTCGAAGCCTGAGCCTGATTCGAGAGGTTCGATGATGTAGTCGATTTTGGCGTATTGACCAGAACCACCCGATTGTTTTTTGTGAACGTAAGTATCTTCGATCGTCTGAGTGACGGTTTCGCGGTAGGCCACCTGTGGTTTGCCGACTTCTACTTCGCAGCCATGGGTGCGTTTGAGGATGTCTACTTTAATATCGAGGTGCAACTCGCCCATGCCTTTGAGGATGGTTTCGCCACTTTCCTGATCCGTTTCCACGTGGAAGGAGGGATCTTCTTTGACCATTTTGCCAATCGCGACACCGAGTTTTTCAGAAGCTCCTTTGTCTTTGGGCGAAATAGCAATGGAGATCACCGGATCGGGGAAAACCATAGGTTCCAAGGTCGCTGGGTTTTTCGGATCACAGAGAGTGTGCCCCGTCTGCACATTTTTCAGACCTACTAGTGCGATGATGTCACCAGCGCTGGCGATATCGACGTCTTCACGGTCATCCGCATGCATTTCTACAATACGACCAACACGTTCGGTTTTGCCTGTAAAGGTGTTGAGGATCGTGGTGCCTTTTTGCAAGGTTCCTGAGTAGATACGAGTGAAGGTCAGGGCGCCGTATTGGTCGTCCATGATCTTGAATGCCAAAGCACGCAGTGGCGCGTCAGCTGTCACAACGGCAAATTTGCCAGTAGCTGTGCCTTCGAGATCCACTTCAGGCTGTGGTTTGACTTCAGTCGGGCTAGGCAAATAATCGATCACTGCGTTGAGGATCAACTGGATGCCTTTGTTTTTGAAAGCCGAACCGCAATAGGTTGGGAAAAAGTCAAGGTTGATGGTGCCTTTGCGGATGCATTTTTTGATAGTCTCGATATCGGGTTCTTCACCTTCGAGGTATTTTTCCAAAGCGTCGTCGTCTTGTTCAACGGCGGTTTCAATCAATAGCTCACGATATTTTTCGACTTTGTCCACCATGTCGGCAGGCACGTCTTCGATTTTGTAGTCGGTGGGGTCATCGTTGCCTGCCCAGATCCAGGCTTTGCGGGTGAGCAAGTCCACCATGCCGACCATGTCGTCTTCGATACCGATGGGCAGCACCATGACGAGAGGATGGGCTGCGAGCACGCTTTTGATCTGGTCGATGACGCGATAAAAGTCAGCGCCGATACGATCGAGTTTGTTGACAAAAATGATACGAGCGACTTCCGATTCGTTGGCGTAACGCCAGTTGGTTTCGGATTGGGGCTCTACTCCGCCGGATCCACAGAAAACGCCGACGCCGCCGTCGAGAACTTTGAGTGAACGATACACTTCGATGGTGAAGTCAACGTGACCGGGTGTGTCGATGATGTTAAAGCGGTGATCGTCCCAGAAACAAGTGGTGGCGGCTGATTGAATCGTGATGCCACGTTCTTGCTCCTGATCCATGAAGTCGGTGGTTGCTGCGCCGTCATGCACTTCGCCGATTTTATGGATTTTACCGGTGAGCTTGAGGATACGTTCCGTGGTCGTGGTTTTGCCCGCATCGACGTGAGCAAAAATGCCGATGTTTCTGTATTTAGATAGATCTTTCATAGTGAATTTTCTTGGTTTCCCGGCGCACCGAGCTTGCGGTTGACAGGCAGTTTCTGTTGTGTGGCACTCCGTTTAAGGCGATTTGCCAACATCGCAATTCCTTTTTTCTGAAAGTTTGAAATTTTTAGTCAAAAATAAAGAAAAATGGCAATTTCCGCCCGATGGGTTTCGTTTTTGCCGCTTTACTCGACAAAATTCGCCGCTGTCAGGTGAAGGCCACGTAAAGTGGCGATTTTGAGGACAAAGTCAAGTGCTTGAAGCGGATGAAGTTGGGAGAGCTGAATTCTTTAGATCAACCACAGCAGAGTGAGCACGATCACGGTGAGGGTGACCCACGAAAGCATCGCGGCGATAATGGCTTTTTTGCCAGCGGTCAGCATTGATTTGAGGTTCACTTGCAGGCCGATGGCGGCCATCGCCATGGCCAGCAGCAACTTGCCGGCGGTGCGGATCATTTGGGTGCTGTCGAGAGTCAGCGGTTCTGTGGAAAAAACGGTCGAGGGAAAGGAGAGTTCGGGTAGCAGGCCGAGACTGCCGGTGAGCGCCATCAAGGCAAAGCCCCAGACGAACCAAGGGATCAATTTGGTGCCACGGCTGAGGAGGGAAGAGCTTTTTGTCCCGTTACTGGAGGTCGTGGCATTGAGTTGGCGGTGTTTGACCAGGGCGATGATAATGATCAGCGGCACCAGCATGGCTACGCGTCCGAGTTTGACCAGGGTGGCGATTTCTCCCGCTTCCATACTGTGATCAAAGGCCGCTGCGGCTACAGTGGGCACGGCATGGATGGTGGCTCCGGTCCAGATGCCGAAGGTTTGTGCGTCGATGTGAAAAGACGCTCCGATGGAGATGCAAATGAACATCGCCAGGATGCCGATCAGATTGATCGCGCCAACGGAGACGATGATGTCTTCTTCGTCGGACTTGAGGATGGGGGCGATCGCGAGGATGGCCGAGCTACCACAGACACCGGTGCCGCAACCGATTAGCAGGGCGGTTGATTTTTTGAGTTTCAGTAGTTTTCCCAAAAACAGGGCGCTGACGATTGAGACGCTGATGGCGGTGACGATGAAAAACAGATACCGCAGGCCACTGCTGGCGAGCACGGATAGGTCCAGCCCGGCACCCAGGGCGACGATGGCGATGGGGATCAAGCGGGTGACGATCCAGCGGCAGCCGCTTTGGATAACGGAGGGCAGGGTGAGCAGGTTTTGCAGGGCAATGCCCACGACCATGGCAAGGGCGGTACTGCCGAGCGGGATGCCGGCGGGTTTGAGTAGATAGTGGTGACTGGCTATTGCTGTTGCGGTGATGGCGAAGGCCAGCAGCAGGCCTTTGAGGATGGAGGGGGATTTGCTTTGCGGAAGGGTGTCCCAATCCATGGCTTCCATCGAGCCGAGTGAAGCAAAGGCGCCTTCGCTCATCAGTTCGAGGCCTGAGAAGGGATCGCGGGTGAGTGAAGAAGAGGGCATGGGACGGTGTCGAAGGGAGAAGGAGAAGTATGTGTGGCAATAATTACGAAAACATAATAAAGGAAGGTTTAAAGGAAATCAAGTGGAAGGCGGAAGTTTTCTGTCATGCGGGTCGGGGATTGGGGTGTAGGATGGGTGGAGTTATGGCAGATAAGGAAATAAGTAATAGAGGGGCGCAGGGGATCCAGGTGCGACCGGCGCTGCAGGCGGATGTGGTTTTTATTCACGCTTTGATTTCCGACTTGGCTGATTTTGAGAACTTACAGCATCAGTTTGTGGCGAGTGTGGCCGATTTGGAGCAGGGCTTGATTGGGGCGGATCGTGCGGCGGAGGCTTTGGTGGCGGAGGTCGAGGGGCAGGTGGTGGCTTATGCGATCTTTTTCCCTTCGTATTCGACTTTTATTGGGAAAGCAGGTTTGTGGTTGGAGGATTTGTATGTGAAGCCGGAGTTTCGTGGGCGCGGAGTGGGCAAGGCTTTGATCACGGCGGTGGCGGGTTTGGCAGAACAACGTGGCTGCCAGCGTTTTGAGTGGTCGGTGCTGGATTGGAATCAGCGGGCGATAGATTTTTATCAATCGTTGGGAGCAGATGTGATGCCGGATTGGAGGACGGCGCGCTTGGACCGTGAAGGGATCGAGGCGTTGGCGGGAAGTGAGGGAGAGGGGGATTAGGGAAATGATTCAAAAGGCAGGGGCAACACAATAAATAAAATGAATGAGGTCTGACCCTTTATAGAACTTAGGCCGGCGCGGACAGATTTGAAAATCTATCCTACGGAGGAATTGTGATGCAAAAAAAATGCCGGGCGTGATGCCCGGCATTTTTGGAAGGATTGGTAAGTTTTTCTTACAAATCGTTGGAGTGGGATGCTAGGTAGTCGGCGACTCCACTGGCATCGGGTTTCATGGCGTCGTCGCCTTTTTGCCAGCCAGCAGGACAGACTTCGCCGTGTTCTTCGGTGAACTGAAGGGCGTCGATCAAGCGCAGCATCTCGTCGATGTTGCGGCCGAGGGGCAAGTTGTTGACCACTTGGTGCTGGACGATACCTTCCTTGTCGATCAGGAAAGAAGCGCGCAGGGCGATGCCGGCGGCGTGTTCGACTCCGTAAGACTGGGTGATCGAGTGGCTGAGATCAGCGACCATGGGGAACTTCACTGGGCCGATGCCACCTTTTTCGATGGGGGTCTCGCGCCAGGCGTGGTGAGTGAATTGCGAATCGATCGATACACCGACGACTTGCACGCCGCGTTGTTCGAACTCAGCGATGCGTTTGTCGTGGGCGATGATTTCTGTCGGACAGACGAAGGTGAAATCCAGTGGCCAGAAAAACAGCACGACGTGCTGTCCTTTGAGAGAGGAAAGGCTGAAATCTTCTTTGATCGAGCCATCGCCCATGACGGCGGCTGCGGTGAAATCCGGGGCTTCTTGATTGACGAGTACGCTCATAATTACAGTGTGTTTGTATTTTTCTTTTGATGGGTGCTGAATTCAGACGACACCCGATTGATGAGAGAGATTTAAGCGGGTTTGAGTGACCTTGCAATGGATTTTGCAGATCTGGGTGGAAGGATATTGCGTTTTTGTTCTGTTAGTGAGTTGGAATGTGGTTTATGCAAAGCCAAGTAATTGGAAAAACGAAGGGTCAAAGATGGACGATCAAGCAAAACATTTTTATTTTATGGGGATCTGCGGCACGGCGATGGGATCGGCGGCGGTGGCACTGAAGGAGCGTGGTTACCGGGTCACGGGTTCGGATGCGTCGGTTTACCCTCCGATGTCCACATTTTTGACCAGTCACGGCATTGAACTGAAGGAAGGTTATCAGGCGGAGCATGTGCCTGAAGATGCGGATTACATTGTCGTGGGCAACGCACTGAGCCGGGGCAATGCGGAGGTCGAGACGGTGCTCAATCGCAAGCTGCGTTATTTGTCGCTGCCGGAGTTGTTGAAGGAGTTTTTTCTGCGAGGCAAACGTAATTTTGTTATCAGCGGGACCCATGGCAAAACCACGACGTCTTCGATGTTGGCGTGGCTGTTGCAGCACGCGGGTTTACAGCCGGGATTCATGATCGGCGGTATTCCGAGGAATTTCGGGGAGGGCGCGCGTTTAATGGATTCGGATTTTGTGGTGATGGAGGGGGATGAATACGATACGGCTTTTTTTGACAAACGTTCGAAGTTCCTGCACTACCTGCCCGAGTTTGTGGTGGTGAATAATATCGAATTTGATCATGCGGATATTTTTGACAGCATCGAGGACATCAAGCTGTCGTTTCGCCGGATGCTGAACATCGTGCCGTCTAATGGTTTGGTTTGCATCAATGGTGATGATGCTAATTGCCTTGAAGTAGCGGAGAATTGTCCGGCTCCGGTGAAGACGGTGGGGATGGGTGAGGCGTGTGATGTGCGGATTGAACAAGTGGAGTATTCGGGGGCGTCATCCTCTTTTGTGATCGATGCGGAGACATATACGATAAACATGGGAGGGGAGTATAATGTGCGCAACGCAGCGATGGCGGTGTCAGGTGCGCTTTTTGCGGGGGTGGATCCCGAGGTGATTCAAGCGGGTTTGTTGAAATTTGAAGGGATTGCGCGACGTCAGGAAGTCCGTGGAGTGACGGACAGTGGTATCACGGTGGTCGATGATTTTGCCCATCATCCGACGGCGATTCGCGAAGCTTTGATTGGCATGCGACGTCGTTTTGAGGGCGCGCGGGTTTGGGCGGTGTTCGAGCCCCGTTCGAATACCACTCGGCGCAAGGTGTTCCAGAATGAGCTGCCGGAGGCTCTGAGCGAGGCGGATGCGGTGTGTGTGTGTGCGGTCGCGGATCCTGCTAAGGTGGCGGAGGATGACCGGCTTGATCCGGAGTTGGTGATGGCGACTTTGAGAGAAAAAGGGGTGCCGGCTTTTTATGAAGCGGGAGCCGATGCGATTGTCGAGCGTCTGAAGGAGGAAAGTCGTGAAGGGGATGTGGTGATCGTATTGAGCAATGGAGGTTTTGGCGGTATTCATGAAAAGCTATTATCTACCTTGTAGGGCTGCTGTGTAATTTGAGAGAGAACCATGAAAGCTACGGATAAACAGTGGTTGTTTCATCATTCGTCGCACAACTATGAGTTGTTGGTGACCAGGTGGAAACGAGTAGCGGAAGAGGTGGGTTTGGAAATTATTTCATTAGCGGATCAAGGCGGGTATGAAATTTTTGCTTTGCGTGGGGGACGATCGGATCAGGGGGATGGTGTGTATTTATCGGCTGGGGTACACGGTGACGAGCCAGCGACGGTGTGGGCTTTGTTGCAGTGGGCGGAAGCGAATCGAGAGCGCTTGGCGGGAGAGCCGATCATTATCCTGCCCTGTGTGAACCCTTGGGGTTTGGTCAATAATATGCGAGGGGATGAAAAGGGGCGTGATTTGAATCGTATGTTTCAGAATGAAACATTGCCGTTTTTTTTGTCATGGCGAAAATTACTGGGCAAGCAGCAATTCCGAATGACGCTGAATTTGCACGAGGACTACGATGCGCAGGGGATTTACGTGTATGAGTTGGCTCCACCTGATGTTGATGTATCGGATCAGGTTTTCACTCGCATAGAATCCATTATTCCGCGTGAGAGTCGTAAGGAGATTGAAGGTAGGCCGGTTAGAGCAGGTATGGTTCATCGCAGCGAGGACCTCCGGCGGGTGGTGGAAGAGGAACTTGACGGAGGTTGCCCAGAGGCGATATACCTTTACCTGAATCATACCCAGCTTGCCTTGACGTTTGAGACGCCATCAGAGTTTGCTTTTCACGAACGGGTGCAGGCGCAGATGGGGTTTATCGAGGGGGTGATGGAAAATACGCGGAGAATTACGCTTTAAAAATGGAGTGGAAAATTTGGCGGCGTTATTGTGAGCGTTTCATTTCAAGTTACGTAAAAATGAGGGTTGATATGATTCATGATGGGGAAAAAGCTTAGAGCCGCACCGTTGGTGCTAAAAGGTGGAGGCGATTATCCCCGAGCGTTGCTCGGGGCTGACATAGGGGCAGCGCTTTGGGCTTGGGTAGAATAAGGTCACACGCAGAGGCGCAGAGTTAGGAAAAAGAGAGGGCTTCTTTTTTAGAAGTCTTTAGTGCTGATACTTTGAATATCGAGTATTCGACGCAGGTGGAAAGTGATAGGGGAGTCGTGGTTGATTTTGTGAATGAGCAAAGTATGGTTTTAATGATCCTTGGATATTTGTGCGTCTTATTTTATTGATTATGCCTAACCATTCTCACCCCAATAGTCGCATCGCTTTGTTTATTGATGCGGATAATGCACCTGCGGTAAAGATAGAGTTTATTATTTCGGAACTTGCTACTTACGGAGTGGTGAATATCCGGCGCGCTTATGGGAACTGGAAAAAGCCGGCGCTTTCAGGGTGGGAACAGGTACTACATGAGTACGCGATTAAACCGATTCAAACTTTCGATATCGTAAAGGGGAAAAATGCTTCGGATATGGCCTTGTTGATTGATGCCATGGACACTCTGTATACAAAAGAGGTGGAGATATTTTGTTTGGTTTCATCTGATAGTGATTTTACTCCGCTGGTATTGCGGCTTCGTGCAGAGGGTAAGCAGGTAATAGGTTTTGGTAAACAAAGCACACCGGCACCTTTTGTGAATGCTTGCAGTAAGTTTTTGTTTCTCGATGAGAGTCCTGCGAACAAGAAGTCAAAGAAGAAGGTGCCGGTCAAACAGCTCAAAGGCAATTCCAAGTTGATGACCACTTTGAAAAATGCGGTTAAAGAGGCAGCCGGGGACGACGGGTGGGCGTTGCTTGGTCCGGTGGGTTCGCATATTTCCAATCAAGGGCCATTTGATCATCGAACTTATGGCTTTAAGAAATTGAGTGATCTGTTTGCGTCGATTGATATTTTTGAAGTGGAGCAGGTTCAGCGCGAGCAACAAAAAGTGATACGGGTGCGCTTAATAGGGCTGCATCCCGCTTAAATATTGAAACGACCATTTCACAGAGTCTTTAAATATTCGATCAAGGCGGTGCGTTCTTGCTCACTGAGCTCATCGGCGAAGTCGTGGCCTTGGTTGCCGTAACCGGGCAGGGTGGTGTCGTAGATATTGCTATCGCCTCCGCTGGCGCGTTTTTGATAATTCCACCCGACGGTTTTAAAATTGTAATCAGAGGTGTTGAAGCTGCGTTGCCAGAATTTGGGGCGCAGTTTGCTGTTGAGGAGGGTGAGCAGGTCGGGCACTGAGCCGTTGTGCAAATAAGGAGCGGTGGCCCAGATGCCGTCGAGTGGGGGGGCGATGTAACCGTCTCCGGGTTCTAGTCGAGCGGCGTGCGGGCCCTTGCCGAACCAGCTGTTGGCGTAAGTGTGACTGTCCACGCTGCGTTGCCAATCGGATAACATGGCATCGGTTTTGATGGTCTTCAGCTTGATCATGTAATTGGGGTAGTCGGGCTGTGGGCCGTGTTTGCCATGACAGCGGACACATTCGTCGGCGAAAATCTGCTTGCCTTGTTGTGTTAAGGTGGAGTTGATGGTGTCAGGCCAGCTTGGGGCTTGCAGGGTAAGCAGGTAGGAGTGCACATCGGCGAATTTTTTATCGATTTCAGCGGCTTCGTTGCTGTCTTTGAGGGTCAATAAGCTGGAGGCCATCATCAAGCGGGCAAAATCCCCACGTCCGGATCCGGTGTAGTAGAGCGCGTTTTTTTTCTTTAACAACCACAGCGCAGGCACATCGGTGGGGATCACCGTTTGTTTTTTGTCTTCCTTTATTATCGGGGGATTTTCGATCCACTCCAGGGTAAGAGGATTGCGGTGGCGTCCGAGCACAAAGGCGAGGTTGTCGGCGGGATTGACGCCGCGCACGCGGGTTTGGATCAGGGGGGAGACCAGTAAAAAACGCTCATGCAGGGTTTTGTAGGCTTGACGCTGGGGGGAGTCGGCTCCGTGCATGGCAAGGATCATTTTGTCGACCATGTCTACTGTGGAGGTGCGGTCGGCGCTGAAGTCGACGATTGAATTGCCTAGGCCAATGATGAATTTGCCATTCAAGGTCTGGGCGTGGCAGCGCAGGCAGTTGGAGGTCACTACGCGCACGCCGTTGGGCGCGGTGACGGCGGTGTAGTGATAGGCTAGAGCGGCTTGATCCCCTTTACGTTTGAGTTGGTTTTTGCCCGCCGGGCGAGCCATGGTGAAAAGATCGATCGGAATGCCACTGACGATGTAATCACCTTCGATCAGATAGCGGTAACCTTTTTCGGGGTCTCCGGGGCGTTGTTCGGAGGCTGGGATGCGGGTGCGGTAGCGTGATTTAGATTTTTTTTTGTCAGTTGAGCTATCGCCTGCTGCGGGCATTGGGGGTGAAAGCAAAATAGCAGCCAGGGCTGTAATGAGGGGGAATGGTAGGCTTGGCCATTTTAGGAGGGTGAATTGCATCGGGTAGGTGGGCGTGGGGCTAGCTGTTTTTTTGAGAGGAGAAGCGCGAAGCTTGATAGATAACATATCGAAACTGGAAGGGGTTGACAACAGAAAACGGGGCAGGCGGAGCGCCCGCCCTACAGTTAATTTCCTGAATGCTAACCGTATTGTAGGGTGAACGCTCCGCTTGCCCGTAGGGTTCGCTGAACTAAACGCTGGCTTTTTGCTGTTCGACCAGATCCTGGATGACGGTGACGTCTTCCAAGGTGGTGATGTCGCCGCTGATGTCTTCACCGGCGCAGATCTGTTTGAGCAGGCGGCGCATGATTTTCCCACTGCGCGTTTTTGGCAAAGCGGGGGCGAAGAAAATTTGGTCGGGTTTGGCGATCGCGCCGATCACTTTTCCAACGTGGTTGCGCAGTTCGGCATTCAGTTCGTCGCTGGTTTCGATACCGCTTTTGACGGTGACATAAGCGACGACCCCCTGGCCTTTGATTTCGTGTGGGCGTCCGACCACGGCGGCTTCGGCGACGACTTCGTGACTGACCAAGGCGCTTTCGATCTCAGCGGTGCCGAGTCGGTGTCCGGATACGTTGAGCACGTCATCGAGGCGGCCGACGATCCAGATGTAACCGTCGTCATCGCGGCGGGCTCCGTCTCCGGCGAGGTAATAACCTTGTTCCTGATATTCTTTCCAGTAGGTTTCGACAAAACGATCGTCGTCGTTCCAAATGGTGCGCAGCATGGAGGGCCAGGGCTTGCGCACGACCAGTTTGCCTCCTTCGTTGGGGCCGGTTTCGACGCCCATTTCGTCGACGATGGCGGCGTCGATGCCAAAAAACGGTAAGGTGGCGGTGCCCGGGGTGGTGGGAACGGCACCTGGCAGTGGGGTGATCATGATAGCACCGGTTTCGGTCTGCCACCAGGTATCGACGATTGGACATTTTTCGTTGCCGATCTTGGTGTGGTACCACATCCAGGCTTCGGGGTTGATCGGTTCACCGACGGTGCCGAGCAGACGCAGGGAACTGAGGTCGTGTTTGTCGACCAGTTCGTCACCGGCTTTGATGAAAGCGCGGATGGCGGTCGGTGCGGTGTAAAAAATGCTAACTTTGTGTTCTTCGACGATTTGCCAGAAGCGGCTGAAGTCGGGTTGATTGGGAGCACCTTCATACATCAGCGCGGTGGCTCCGTTGGCCAGTGGGCCGTAAACGATGTAACTGTGACCGGTGATCCAGCCGACGTCGGCGGTGCACCAGTAAACGTCGTCTTCCTGCAGGTCGAAGACGTATTTGCTGGTGACGTAGGTGCCGACCATGTATCCGCCGGTGGTGTGCAGGATGCCTTTGGGTTTGCCGGTGGAGCCGGAGGTGTAAAGGATGAACAGCGGGTCTTCGGAGTCGAGCGCTTCCGGTGGGCAATCGTTGCCAACGCCCTCGATGGAGTCGTGCCACCAGATGTCGCGATCAGCAACCATATCTATGTCGTTTTCCGTGCGCTTGAGCACGATGACGGTTTCGATCTTGTCGGTGCCTTCACCTTTGAGGGCTTCGTCGACGTTGCCTTTCAGCGGAACGACTTTGCCGCGACGCCACCCGCCGTCGGCGGTGATGATGGCCGTGGCACCTGAATCTTGAACGCGGTCGCGAATGCTCTCAGCACTGAATCCGCCAAAAATAACCGAGTGAATGGCACCGATGCGCGCACAGGCGAGCATGGCGATGGCGGCTTCGGGCACCATGGGCATGTAAATGATGACCCGGTCGCCTTTTTTGATACCTTGTTTTTTCAGTCCATTGGCAAATTCGCAGACCAGCGAGTGGAGTTCACCGTAAGTGATTTTGCGAACGTCATCCTCGGGTTCGCCGACAAAGAGGATAGCCACTTTGTCCTTGCGCGGACCATCGAGATGGCGGTCGAGGCAGTTCTCGCTGATGTTGACTTTGGCTCCGGTGAACCATTTGGCAAAAGGGGCGTTGTCCCAGTCGAGCACTTTGTCCCAAGGTTTCTGCCAAGTGAGTTCGCTGGCTTCGCGGGCCCAGAAGGTATCGGGGTCGTCGATGGATTCTTTGTAAAGCTCCTGGTATTGTTCTAGGCTTTGGATGCGGGCTTTGGCTGAAAATTCAGCGGGCGGATTAAAAACGCGGGCTTCGTCGAGGTGGGATTCGATGTTGGTGCTCATGGTTCTAGGAGTTAGAAGGTAGAAGTGAGAAGATAGAATATTAGGTAGGGCGGGACGGTAACAAGAATTGTGGTGGGGCTCAAATCTTTTTCTGCGCCCGTGCCCGTTTTGTTTTTTTAGGTAAGTTGTTTTGCATCATGGCGGCTTCGATTTCCTGATGGCTGAGGATTTTCCATTTCCCCGGCAAGAGGTCGTGAGCCATGAGATTGCCGATGCGGATGCGTTCGAGGTTTTTTACCCGGTAGCCGAGTTTGTCGAACATGTTGCGGATCTGGCGTTTGTATCCTTGGGTGAGGACGACACTGACCCGTCGCACACTGAGAGGTTTGACGCTTTTGGCCACGGCCAGGCCGTCTTCCAGGCGGATGCCCCGGGTGAGGCGTTCGATGTGGTCGTGGTTGAAATTTTGATTGAGGGTGACGTGGTATTCTTTCTCAATTTGGTGTTTGGGATGCGAGAGATGCTCGGAGAGCTTGCTGGCATTGCTGAGCAGGATGAGTCCGCGGCTGTCTTGATCCAGGCGACCGATGTGCGGCAGGTGATGAAAGGCGGGCGGTATCAGGTTGTAAATGGTGTCGCGACCCTGTGGGTCTCCGCGAGAGCAGAGGAAGTCTCTGGGTTTGTTGAGCAAGATGGTGGTCTCGCGTGCCTGCTGCAGGATCATGCCGTTGTGGCGAACGGTGTCATCGGGCAGTACCCGGGCGCCCATGTTTTTGCAGGTTTCGCCGTTGATTTGGATTTGTCCGGCGGAGATGAGATTCTCGCAGCCACGTCGCGAGCCGAGTCCGCAGGATGCTAGAAAGCGGTTGAGGCGGATGCCTTCACGTGATGTCGATGATCGGGAAGGCATGAGATCGAGGATCTGTTTTTGAGGGCGTGTTGTTTTCTTCGCCGAAGGGGCGTGAAAAGGCACTCTAAGTTAACTAATCATGGACAGGTTGCCCATGCTACGCAGGATGCCTGCGTGGCGGACTTTAGGCGTCGGGTTTGGTTTTTGGCAAACCAAGAGGCGTGGTGCCTTCTTTCCATTCGCCGCGTTCGCGCATCAATTTGATGCGTTCAAAACGTTTCAATACGCTGCGTTTAGAACCAACGCTTTTTGAACCTTTAAGACTGGGATGTTGAGACATAATACCAAGAATTGAATGTTTTTTACTGAGCCCTCGTGGAGGGGCGGCGAAAGTAGACGCAGTATGAGGGAATTGCAAGCGATGCTTCAAATTTACTTGCGGGGAGAATTTGCAGGTGTGAATGCAGAAAATTGCAGTGGGAAAAATCGGCAGGAATAAGAATGCCTAATATAGGAGGAGAAAAATAACCGAAACTTTGTCCGGGCGGACAAAGTTTCGGTCACGCTTCAGTTGGTTTTAGTTGGGTTCAGTCGGGTTGGGGGCTTGGGGGCGGTAGAGGGATTTGATGTCTTCGAGGATGAGGTAGTTGATCGGGACGAGGAAGAGGGTGATGGCGGTGGCGAAAAGGATGCCGTAACCGAGGCTGATAGCCATCGGGATGAGGATCTGCGCCTGAGTGCTTTTCAGCTGCAACAAGGGGTAGAGGCCGGCGAAGGTGGTGATGGAGGTGAGCAGGATGGCGCGGAAGCGGGCGGCACCGGCGGTGTGCACGGCTTCAAAGACGGAAAGGCCTTCTTCTTTGACTTTGCGGTTGATGAAATCGACCAGCACCAGGCTGTCGTTGACCACTACCCCGGAGAGCGCCAGCATGCCGAATTCGCTGAGCTTGCTCAGGCTGTGGCCTTCGATCAGGTGGCCGAGCACGGCGCCGATGATGCCAAAGGGGATGACCGACATGACGATCAGCGGCTGCACGTAGGAGCGAAAAGGGATGGCGAGCATGGCGTAGATGCCAAAAATGATCAGCAGGATGCCGGCCAGCATGGCGGTATTGGCTTCGCGTTCGTCGCGGGCTTCGCCCTCGAAGCTGTAGCGCATGCCGGGATAATCGTGCATGAGGGTCTGTAGGTAATTGCTGAGATCTTCGCGGATGGCATCGAGGTCGGCGGTTTCTTTGTCGGCATCGGCGCGGATGTTGAGCGCGCGGTGACGGTCGATGCGTTGGATGCGAGGAAAACTGCGGCCGATGGTGGCGTCGGCGACGGTGGTGAAGGGGACTTCCTGACCGTCGGTGGTGCGGATGCGCATGCGGTCGAGGCTGGCCAGGGAGCGTCGGGCGTCCTCGGGGTAGCGCATCATTACCCGGACTTCGTCACGTCCGCGTTGCAGGCGTTGGATTTCTTCGCCGTAAAAAGCCTGGCGAACCTGGCGGGCGAGGTCGGCCATGGTCAGACCGAACTGTTCGGCTTCGGGTTTGATGCGCAGTTGGATTTCTGCGCGACTTTGATCGAGGCTGTCGGATATGTCGAACAGACCGGTGTAGGTTTCGAGCTGTTTGCCAATGAGGGTAGCGGCGGCGGTGAGTTGTTCGGGATCGGGGCCGGTGAGTTGGATGTCGATGGGGTCGCGTCCGCGGAACATCTCGGCGCGGAAGTAGAGTTCCTTGGCACCGATGATTTCGCCGATGCGTTGGCGCCAGTCCTTGACGATGGCAACCGAGCTGATTTGTTTGCTGCGCTCTTCCGGTGGGGTGAGGGTGAACACCACTTCGCCGAGATGGCTTTGTCCCTGTGAACCTTTTGATCGAGAGGATGAGAGTCCTTGACCGCCGATGCTGGTGATGTTGGCTTCGATCATTGAATGGCCATTTTCATCCACATAATCTTTTTTCATTTCATCGACGGTTTTTTCGATGCGCAGGATGTGGGCTTCGGTGATGTGAAAGGGAGTGCCTTCCTGCATCGTCAGTTTGCAGGTAACGGTTTCGCTTTCGATGCGTGGGAAAGAGACCCGGCTGATGCGTCCGCCGCCGATGAGACCGAGGAAGAGGATCAGGATACCGGTGAATATAGACAAGGTGAGGTAGCGCCATTCCAGGGTCCAGTGCAGAATGGGTTGATAGACTTTTTTGATCAATAATTCGAGTCCGTCTGAAAACCAGCTCTGCACACGGTTGAAAAGTGCGAGCAGCACCGCGTAGATGCGGAGAATGAAAGCGGGCAGGATGAGTTGCCAGAGGGAGTTTTTTTTCTTTGCCAGGCTGTGAGCCAGATGGGAGGGCAGGATGAGTTTGGATTCGATCAGCGAGAAGGCCAGCACCGCGATCACAATGATGGCGATCTGTCCCTGCCACTTGCCGTGGAAACCGGCGGCAAGCATCATGGGGACAAAAGCGAGCATGGTCGTCAGCACTCCGAAGACCACCGGCACGGCGACTTCCTTGGCCCCTTCGACGGCAGCGGTCTGGGAGTCGATACCGCGTTGATTCCAGGTGTAGATGTTTTCTCCACAGACAATGGCGTCATCGACGACCACACCGAGCACCAGAATAAAAGCAAACAAGCTGACCACATTGATGGAGACGCCGAGGTAGGGCATCAGTGCCAGGGCACCGAGAAAACAGACCGGGATGCCGATGACAACCCAGAATGCCAGGCTTGGGCGCAGGAAGAGGGTTAACATCAGGAAAACCAGCAGCATGCTTTTCCAGCCACTGCCGATCAGCGTATTGAGACGCCCTTTGACGATTTTGGAGCGGTCGCCCCAGTAGTCGATGCCGACACCGTCGGGTAAGCGGTTTTTGCTTTCTTCCATGTAGGCCTTGATATCGTCGGCGATTTTGATCGCGCTTTGGTTGCCTTCGCGGGAGACGGCGATGAGCACACAGCGCTGACCGTTGAAGCGGGCGATGAAGGGGTTTTCGTTGAAGTCATTGCTGACGGTGGCGATGTCGGCAAGGGTAATCCGTACGCCATCTTCGCGTGAACGGATGACGATGTTGTCGAAAGCTTGTTGGTTGTAGGCACGGCCTTTGGTGCGCAGGGCGATTTCGCCTGCGGCGGTTTTCAGGGTTCCGGCTGAGACGTCGATGGAAGAGTTGCGCAGGGCGCGGGCGACTTCGTCGAAACTGAGCCCGTAGCGGCGCAGGGTGTCTTCGTGGATTTCAATGATGATCTCATAGGGGCGCACGCCTTGCAGTTGCGCATCGGTGACTTCCGGTAGAGCGGCGATTTCGTCGCGCACCTGTTCGCCGAGTCTTTTGAGATCACGTTCGTTGAGTTTGCCGTAGAGCACTACGCCGATCACCGAGCGGTAAATCGTCGACAGGCTGATGGAGGGGCGTTCGGTCAGATCCGGTAGGGTGGAAATCGAATCGACCTGTGATTTTACATCGTTGAGCACCTCGCGGCGGTCGTGGTCGTCGTGGACTTCGATACTGATGGATGCGGAGTTCTCGGTGGCGAAGGAGGTAATGCGTTCGATGCCTTCCACCTCTGCCACGGCTTCCTCGATGCGGATGACGACGGATTCTTCGACTTCTTCGGGAGTGGCTCCGCGATAGGGGACGGTGATCCGGATGATGTTGCTTTCAAATTCAGGAAAGACTTCCAGCGGGATTTTTTTGGTGACCAGGGTGTAAATGCCGGCAATGGCGATGGCCGCCATCAGAAGATTGGCGGCGACACCGTTGCGGGCAAACCATGTGATCAAGCCGTGCATTTAAAATGAAAAGTGAAGAATGAAAAGTGAGGGATTAATGATGGGGAGGGGCTGGGGGATGGTCGGGCCTTTTTTCTTTTTTCTTTTTTGGAGGCACGCCGTCGATGGTGGGGGAGACTTGGGCGCCGTTGGCGGGGAAGGCGAGTGGGGTGAGGCAGATGATCTGTCCGCTTTCGAGGCCGCCGTCTTTATTGGCGGGGATGATGACGGAGTTTTTGTCTGACCAGACGGGTTGGGTTTTTTGTCGACGGATGCGGTTTTTCTGGTCGATCAGGATGACTTCGTTGCCGGCTCGCACGGCTTTGCGCGGCAGGATGTAAACTTGGTCGAGGACTTTGGCTTTGATGGTGGCGTGGACAAACAGGCCTATCTTGAGAGGGGGGCGGTTTTTGTCATCTTTTTTGTAGGGGTCATCAACTTGAGCGACGACAAAAAGTTGCCGCGAGCGTTGGTCAATGGCGCCTTCGACTCGCACGATTCGGCCGCTCCATTCGGCGGTTTGTGCTCCGATGGTGCCTTTCAAGGTGACGGATGAAAGGGCCTTTTTTTCCTCAGCGGAGTTTTGACCACGGTAGGCTTCGGGCAAGTCGATGAAAGCGAGTTGGCGATTGGTCAGGGGTAGGCGGATCTCAACGTAGTCCACGGCGTAACAGCGGCCGAGGGTGGTGGTGGGGCCGACGTATTGGCCGATATCTACTTCTTTAGTTAAGATTCGTCCAGCGTAGGGTGCGCGGATTTGGGTGCGCTCCAGATCACGCTCCGCACGAATGACACCCGCTTTGCTGGAGGCGACGCGGGCGGCGGCTTCAGCGAGTTGGGGTTTGCGCAGGACCAGATCACCGGGTTGGCCGGTTTTGCCTAGTCGTTTCCAGTTTTCTACGGCTTGCACGGCGCGGGCTTTTTCTTCTTCGATGACGGTTTGTGCTTGGGCGAGAGCCGCTTTGCTGATGGTGATGGCGGTTTCGTAATTAAGTGGATCGATTTTCAGTAGCAGCTCGCCTTTTTCAAAAAATCCGCCTTCGCGGAATGAGGGGGACATTTCGATGATGGTGCCGGCCACTTCGGGAATGAGAGTGGTTTCGGTTCGAGGGCGCACGGTGCCACGGCTTTCGAGCATCACTTGATAGCTCTGCACTTTAAGTCGGGTGGCTTCGACTTTGGTGATCGCCGGCGGCATGGTGTGCTGGCGTGGTTCGGGTTTGCTGGAGATCAGATAGCGGTAACCGCTGATCGCCATGCCGAGCATCAGAAGGGGAAGCAGGAAACGGAAAAAAGTTTTCATCGTGGCGGTTTTTGCAGCGGTGAGGTCTGGACGTCGGGGGAGTGGTCGAAATCTCCGCCTAGGGCAAGATAAAGGTCGACCCGGTTTTGCAGACGTTGGTTTTTGATGGTGAGCAGAGTGCTGCGCGAGTCAAAGGCGCGGCGTTGGGACTCCAGGACGGTGATGATGTCTACCAGACCGCGTTCGTATTGGGCGAGGGAAAGTTCTTCGGCGAGCAGGGCTTCTTTGGAGGCGTCTTCGAGGTGGCTTTCCTGTTGTTTGAAAAAGGCTTCGGCAGCGAGCGCGGTTTCTACTTCGCGGAAGGCGTTGAGCGCGGTGTCAGCGTATTGGGCGGCGAGTTCGTCACGTTGGGCGCTGGAGAGCTCGATGTTGCCGCGTAGGCGTCCGCCTTCGAACAGCGGTTGGCTGAGCCCGTAGCCGATGTTCCATACCAGAGCCTGGGGATCAAAGACGTCCTGGAAGGATTGGGTGGTGCTGGTGCCGCCGCCTGCGGTGATGCGCAAGGAGGGCAGCAGGGCTTTGCGTGAAGCGGAGAGATTTTTGAGTGCGGCATCGACGCGGTGTTCGGCCGCGACAATGTCGGGGCGGCGCAGTAGTAGCTCTGAGGGTAGCCCGACCGGTACCGAGCGTTTGACGGTGGGGAATCGACGCAGGGCGGCGATCTTGCCGGCGGGGTAATGGCCGAGCAGGGTTTCGAGTCGGCGTTTGGCACCATCGCCGTCGCGTTGTTGTTGGGCGATGGAGCCTTTGGCTCGAGCGACATCAGAGCGACTGAGACTGATCTCGAGGGCGGTGCGGTCATTGACGTCTCCGGCTTCGAGTTTGGCGTCGAGGATGGCGAGGTTGGTCTGCAGGCTCTTGAGAGTTTGGCGGCTGAGTTCGGTTTGCATTCGAAATTCGACCAGATCGAGGGTGGTTTTGATCACATCGGCGGCGAGTGACAAGCGGCTGGCTTGGTAGTCGGCGGAGGAGGCCGCGAGTTGGTCGCGCGAGGCTTGTTGCAGATCGCTCAGACGCCCCCAGAGGTCGGTTTCCCAGGAAATGTCTCCGCTGAGCAGGAATTGGTTGGAGGTTGTTTTTTGGAAACTGGCACCACGCAGCCGTTGCGAGCGGCTGGAATTTTGTCCGAGAGAAAGTTGTGGGTAGCGGTCGGCTCCGCTGATGCGCACTCGCGCGCCTGCGGAACGCACTCGTGCCGAGGCGGCGAGCAGTTGGTAATTTTTGTCCACTGCCTGGGTCACCAGTGAGCTGAGTTCAGGGCTGTTGAAGTCATGGATCCACGCTGTGGCGGATTTTTGAGGAACTTTGATCGGCATGCCTTGCCATTGGGAGGGAGTTTTGGAGGCCAAGTCGGAGCTGAGCGGATTGCCCCCGGAGTCCAGAGTGAGACAGGCCGGTAGGGCAAAACACGAAATGAGGGTGAACAAAATGGCGGTGGATTTGCGGATGACGGGTGAGCAGTAGGTGAGGTGGATAATAGAACTCCGGAGAATGGACAAGGTTTTGTGGTTTGGAGCAAGTTTTACTCTATACGACAATTTTTTTTTAAACCACTGATTTCACTGATATACACTGATAAGAAAGAAGAATTTAAGTTGGAAAAAATAATATAAATTTGCCTTTGGGTAATTTCCTCCGGCGGTTTGACTTTGGTCGGCTGCCTTTGACTGTCTGTAATTCGTTCCGGCTAGCTGTTCTTTGTTCATTATTCATTATTCTCAGAGAGAATAATGAATAATGAACAAGGGATTTTGAATGTAGAAGTGAGGAGGGAGGGTTTCATTCCTTCATCGTTCTGCACTCCTTGTTTGATATTGGATATTCCCAAGGGGATTTTTTGCTTGGTGAAAGGTTTGATTTGTTGTGCTCTGTAATAGTATGGAGCGAAGAAAGTTTTTTCAATCAGGGTCACTTGCGGTGATCGCGGGGGCAATAAGCCCATTGGGTGGTTGTCGGCCAAGAGAGGGAGGAATATCGAGCCAAGTAAAGGGGGCGATAGAGGGGAATGATAATTTTGTTTTTAATGAGGTCACGGTTGAGGATTTGCAGCAAAAGATGGAGGGGGGCAGTGAGACGGCGCGGTCGATTGCCGAAGCTTATTTGCAACGGATTGCGGTGATTGATCAGGCGGGGCCGGAATTGCGGGCGGTGATCGAGATCAATCCGCAGGCTTTACAGATCGCGGATGAGTTGGATCGGGAGCGGGCGCAGGGCAAGTTGCGTGGGGCCTTGCATGGGATTCCGGTGATGATCAAGGATAACATCGATACTGGTGATCAAATGCAAACGACTGCCGGGTCGTTGGCTTTGGTGGGTTGGATGGCAAAGCAGGACAGCCAGGTGGCGCGGAAGCTCAGGCAGGCGGGAGCGCTGATTTTGGGCAAAACCAATTTAAGTGAGTGGGCGAATTTTCGTAGTTTTGCTTCATCGAGCGGATGGAGCAGTCGTGGCGGGCAGACAAAAAATCCTTATGTGCTCAATCGCACGCCTTGTGGATCGAGTGCGGGTTCGGCGGTGGCGGTGGCGGCTAATCTCTGTGCGCTGGCGATTGGCACCGAGACCAATGGTTCGGTGGTGTGTCCGTCGAGTATGAACGGTATTGTGGGGATCAAGCCGACGGTGGGATTGATTGGGCGTTCGGGCATCATTCCTATTTCCGAGACCCAGGACACGGCGGGGTCGATGGCGCGCACTGTCAGGGATGCGGCGATTTTATTGGCGGCCTTGAGCGGGGTGGATGAGGATGATGCGCGGACTCTGGAAGGTGAGGGCAAGAGTCAGCAGGATTATTTGCCGTTTTTGAAAAAGGATGGGTTGGAGGGCGCGCGGATTGGCGTGGGGAAGGGGTTTATGGGATTTAACGGGCGCGTGGACCAGTTGATGATCGAGGCTTTTGAATGGATGGAAAAACAGGGAGCGGTTTTGTTCGAGGTGGAGGGCACGGTGGCGGAGACGGGAGGCGGGGATTCGTTCACGATCATGCTCTATGAGTTCAAAGAGGGATTGAATCGTTATTTGGCCGAATGTGGTGAAGCGGTGAAGGTCAAAAGCCTGGCCGAGTTGATTGTTTTTAATAAGCAGAACAAACAAGAGCTGATGCCTTTTTTCCAGCAGGAGATTTTGGAAATGGCGGAGAGCAAGGGGGATTTGCAAAGTGAGGAATATGTCACGGCTTTGCAGAACAGTCTGAAGGGGGCGCGGCAAGAGGGCATTGACCGGGTGATGGATGATTTGCAATTGGATGCGATCGTAGCACCGACGGGAGGTCCGGCTTGGGTGACGGATCTGGTGTTTGGTGATCGTAAGGGAGGCGGCGGGTGTTCGTCAGCGGCAGCGCGGGCGGGTTATCCGCATGTGACGGTGCCGATGGGCAGGGTGCATGGGTTGCCGGTGGGGATTTCTTTTTTTGGACGGGCGTGGTCGGAGCCGTTGTTGTTGAAATTGGCTTATGCTTATGAACAGGGGACGGGGGAGAGGAGGGCGCCGGGGTTTAGGAAGAGGGTGGGTGGCAACTGATTAGGGGACTAAAAGATTGAAGTTTTGTGGTTATTTCTCACGGTGGTTTCTTTTCCTTCGCTGTATGAATGTCATCACCGCACCTGCGGAGAGAGCGATGCCTCCAATCATGGAGAGTGTTTTTGAGATGGAAAATGTATAGATGTTTAAATGGTGAGAGGGGGCTTTAGGGGGGGGAGATAGTTTGTTTTTCAGGTTGCTCGCAGTAGGGATGTGGTTCGAAATGTGTTTATCCAGAGATGCTCCATTGATTTCAGGTAGTATCCAGCATGGTAAGCCAGTCATGGTTTG
>JASFYY010000056.1:0-29526 GCA_045046875.1 Verrucomicrobiota bacterium
TAAAGAGATTTGGCAGGCATACCCACGCGCTTGCGCATCTCCAACACTTTGATCAAATCATCCCCATACTCCTGGTAGGTGATCGGAGAGGTCAGTCCATGTTCATTCATGTTGCGCAACTCCGCTTCCAGTTGAGCTTCGCTGCGAGAAAAAGCATTGATCTGAAACGGATACCGACTCTCCACTCCGATGCGCGAATGATGATAAAAAGAATGCACGTGCGGGCAAGGCTCCAATAAAAAAGGCAATACCCGCAACTTGATCGAAAGCTGGTCGTATTCTTGACCAGCTACCCGAATCCGCACACTACCGACATACTCACCGGGCTTGGCATCCGCTGGAATATGCGCCGTGAGCCACACTTGCTTCAACGAATTCGCAGGGATGGTGAAAGGCTGTAATTGCGCCGAATCCCGGGGCAGCACATCCGTGTTTTTTTTCACATCAGAGTCAGAAATATCGACATACTGCAAATCACCGGAAGCGTTGCGGTGACGCATCAAATTACGCTGCCGGGTATTATCCAACCAAATCAAATTGTCATCCTTCAACAACAACTCCGGAACCAGATACCTTTTGCCCCCGGGCTTGTATCCTCCAATCCCCTTGATGCCAGCCTGATACCAAACCTTCACCACCCGCAAATCAATCACCCCGGCATCCAGGACATTCTGCCCGCTTTTCAAATCGCTCACCTGCAAAGTGACATCTCTCATTTCATCATTGCTGAAAATCGCAAAAGTGGCGGGTTCGTATTCCCCCGGAGTAGCCGACAATTCAACCACATCCCCGGGAGCAGCTTCGACCGGTAGCGCCTTGGGCAACAAAGTTTGGTCGGTGATCGCTGGTGGAAGGTAAATGATATTTTTGCGCTCAGGATTGGCTACACAGTATTCCCACAAACGATTCAAGTTCGGCACCACTCTTTGGATAGCTTGCAAATTCTCCTGCCACGCCACCGCCTCACTCGTCCTGATCCACGCCTTGCTCTTGAGTTTCCCCGCTACCTGAGCCGTCAACGTTTCAGCCATTCTCTCCACTTCTGCCGCAGAATCCAATACGTGCTGCTTGAACCCTTGCGGCAAGGTTTCACTCTTTTTCATCACGACTTGCAAAGCCGCTGCCTCTTTCCCAATACGACGTTTCCACTCAGTCGCATTCGCCAACTGCCGCGCCGACTCCTCAGCCACCAAAAGCTCAAACTCTTTCTCGCCCCCTCTTTTTGCATTGCCTGTGACCTTCAAATCATCGACATAGACCACCGCTCGCTGCCCCGGCTGAAATTTACCCCGGAACATCAGCGCTACCCGATCCACATAGCGATACACCTTGTCCGTTCCCAGCAACCTTATAGCATTTTCTGCGGTATTGTCGCCAATATCGATCTCAAAATACTGCCATTTTTTGCTCGCTTGTTTGATCGGCGTTGCCGTAGCCACCCCGCTCGCTAACGATGGAGGCAAATCCAGGTTTCTACCAAAAGCCACACTCACCTCTGGTGGCAATTGCTCCACGTAGATATAACCGCTCAACTTCAAATCCCCTGTTGCAGGAATTTTGAGTGATTGGCTCGACCAATAACAATAACTCCCTTCGTGAAAAGTGAGATCAAACTTCAGCGACTGTTTGCCCGAATGTGATTTCTCTGTCGAGCTGCCGACAAAATTCACTTCGCTGGTATTTTTACCGCTCTGTGCCCAAGCTTTCCACCCCGCCCTTTCACTTTCCCCTTCAAAATCCTGCTGATAGGTGCTCGAAGGCGGCATCGCATACGAAGCCCTGACAAACAAAAACAACAATAAAAGAATTTGCGCAAAATTCCTCATCCGATCAATCCTTCACTGCCGCCCATATCGCAAGTTGAACAGGTGCACTCAGCGGCATCTCATGAATACCCAGAGCCATGCGCGCGTGCTCGCCCGCCTCACCAAACACTTCGTAAAGGAGGTCCGAAGCGCCATCGAGCACATCCGGATGACCACGAAAGCCTGAGCCGCAGTGGATAAAACCTTCGACCCGAACCAGCTCTTTGATATTATCCAAATCCCCAGCCGCCAGTTTGAGTTGGGCAATCGCATTGATCGCGCATTGCCTGGCCGCTTGATAGCCTTGCTCAACGCTCACCTCTTCACCCAAGCGCCCTTCACAAATCAGTTTATCTCCTACCCACGGCAATTGACCTGAAGTAATAATAAAAGGACCACTACGCTTCACTGAAACATAATTCCCCACAGGCGCGGGTGCATCCGGCAATTCAATTCCCAATTCTTTCAATCTCTCTTCAATCATAAATTTTATTGGTTAAACCACAATCACCCGTGGATACTGGGCGTAAGCTTCACGCCCGGTTTTCTTCAGAGCAATCTCATCATCTTCCTTGCTCGGTTGGATATGCCCGTCCTTGGCAATCCCACGCGACACCACCTGATGTCTGCCCTTGCTCGCGCCCTTCCACTCATAGGAAAAAAAGATCCAACAATGTTTGGCTCGCGGTTTTTCATCCAGCTTCGCTTTCTCCCACTTGCCTTCATCCACGCGAACCTCCACCGATGCTATCTCCTCCGCATCCGGTCCCCACACCGCACCGTAAATCATCACACCCTCTTTGCCATCCGCCGTTTTTTTGCGAGTCGCACGAGCAATGATCGATTTCAAATTCATCCGCCCGATGGAGGTTTCTTTGTAAACAATCTCACCATCTTTTTTGCGCTCACCGCGCAAAGTCACATACTCCCGCGCCATGTATTTGCCCATGTAAGGACGATCCCACACTTCGATCCCACGCAACCACTTCACGTTGGCGATTCCGTAATAACCAGGGCGAATCAGCCGTAGTGGAAAACCATTTTTAGCTGTCAGCGCCTTGTCATTCGCTTCGTAAGCCAAAATCGCGTTGGACGCCAGTGCTTCATCAATCGGAATACTGCGGGCAAAATGAAAAGGAATGTCCTCCTCCTTTTTCCCCACCTTCATCTTCTCGATTTTTTTATCATAACCATAAAAAACCACCTCACGGGCGTTTTTTTTGATCCCCGCCGCTTTGAGAAAATCCGCCAGCGATGTGCCGGTAAACTTGGCATTATAAATCGCCGCCATGAAACCCTCCGACACGCCATTGCCCGAACACTCCAAAGTCATCAGGTGTTCCTTTTTGGGCAAAGCCTTGATCTCTTCCAACGAAAACGAATTGGCATTCTCCACCTCCCCGGAAATTTCCAAACGATAATCTTTTTCCGCCGGCACCTTTGGATAACCGTAATGTGCCACCGAAAATACCTGCTCTTGTGGCGTGATCCACGAATCGAGTCCCTCCCAATCCAACTGCCCGGGTTTGGCGCGCGGCGCACCTTCAAAAGGGATCCACTCTTCATCCGCCGCCGCTGCAAAAATTGAACTCGAAAAACCTCCCACCGCCAGAGTTCCTGCGGCAGCAACCCCTCCCTTGAGCAGCTCTCTTCTTTCCATGGGGTTTTGTTGTTTGTTTTTCATGCTTTTCATCTTTTTTTGAGGGTATCAGGCTAGACTGATGCTATTTGGACTTTCCGATAAGATCATCAAGAGAGACCACCAATTCAACAACCTTTTTTGGACAAGGGATGAAAGTCAACCATCTGTGGAAAGTTCTCAATAGTCTTGCTCCCGGAGGATTAGGATTACCTTAAGGGATTGTCCAACCATTTCATAAAAGCCATACGACGCTCAAACTAAAAATACCCCGCCTCGATGCAACCATGCTGCGGCTGCGGCAATCCTCCAAAAATCGATGGCTGTATTGCACTGGGTATGGAACGAGTGTTTGCTACACCCACCTGTCGAGTCTTCAATCGTCACCACTTAATACCATGCCTTTTCACCAAACTTTCCAAACAGTGGCTGCCGGTTTCGATGTCAACCCCACTACCGGACTCTCCAGCAACCAGGTTTCGCAGCGCTTGGAAAAATACGGTCCTAACGCGCTCACCGAAGACAAAGCCAAATCGGCACTGATTCTCTTTCTAGAACAATTCAAAAACCCACTGCTGATCATCCTGATTATCGCCTCGATCATTTCAGCATCCACCGGGCACACGGTGGACGCCATCGCAATTGCTGTGATTGTGATGATCAACGCTTTTATTTCCTTTTTCCAAGAATTGAAAGCTCAAAAGTCCTTGGACTCGCTCAAAAAAATGGCCGCTCCCACCTCGACATTACTCAGGGATGGTAATTGGGTCTCGCTCCCTTCGCGCGAGATCGTACCTGGCGATATCATCAAGCTCGACACCGGAGACGTGACGGGAGCCGACCTGCGTTTGTTCAAGGCGCAGCGCCTCCAGATTGACGAAAGCATGCTCACAGGTGAATCCTTACCTTCCGACAAATCGACCGATGCCATTTTGGAGCAAAAAGTAGCCCTCGGCGACCAGGACAACATGGCCTTCATGAGCACCATTGTCTCCGGCGGCAATGGCATCGGCGTGGTCACTTCCACCGGAATGAATACAGAGGTGGGTCATATCGCCAAGTTGATGGCCTCCACTGGAACCACCCTGACTCCACTACAAAAACGCCTGCATTCGCTTTCCAAAATCCTCATCGGAGCCGCGTTGCTGGTGGTTGCCATCGTGATCGGAATAGGGATTCTCCATGGCATGGATTTGCTCGAAATGCTCAACACCGGAATCTCTCTGTCTGTGGCGGCGATCCCCGAGGGCCTCCCTACCGTAGTCACCATAGTGCTCACCATTGGCTCCCAACGCATGGCGCGCTCGAATGCACTGGTGCGCCAACTGGCTTCGGTGGAAACCCTTGGCTCGACCACCGTGATCTGCTCGGACAAAACCGGCACGCTCACGCAGAACCAAATGCAGGTAACCCACATCAACGTGGCTGGAGAAAACTACGAAGTGTCCGGACGGGGCTTTGATCCGCAGGGAACCATCACCGACTCGAATGGGGAGGAAATCAATCCCTCACCCGATTCCGAACTAACCCGACTCCTCTCTTATTCCTCACTATGCAACGAAGCCACACTGGTTGAAAAAGACGGTCAATGGTCAGTGCGTGGCAATCCTACCGAGGGAGCTTTACTGGTAGCCGCGGGCAAAGCTGGCATCGATCGGCAGAGCCTCAACGATGCAGGTTACGAATTACTGAAAACTTTTCCTTTTGACTCCACTCGCAAAATGATGAGCGTGCTGGTTCGCAGCCCTGACGGAAATGTTTACGCAGTGGTCAAAGGTGCTCCCGATGTGATCCTGCAACAGTCCACTCATCTTGCTCGAGCGGACGACCTTGCCCGCAAACAGAGCGCTCACACCGATGCCGAGGTCAATGCAGTGATCGATCGTTTTGGCCGGCATGCTTTGCGCAATCTCGCTGTAGCTTTTCGAAAGCTCGATCCTGGCGAAGAGGATGGCGAACACGAAAGTCTTTTTGAAAAAAATCTCACCCTGCTCGGTATCCACGGCATGATCGATCCGCCCCGCCCCGAAGTGATCGACTCGATCAGCCAATGCCGGGCGGCAGGAATCCGCACAGTCATGATCACCGGAGACCATGCCTCAACCGCAGCGGCTATCGCCCGAGCCATCGGCATCATCCAACAGACCGACGAATTGGTGATTACAGGAGTAGAACTCGACGCCATGTCAGACGAGGATCTACGCAAAAATGTTTCCCTCACGGCGGTTTTTGCCCGGGTATCACCTGAGCACAAATTACGCATCGTGAACGCGCTGCAAGCAGAAGGCCACGTCACCGCCATGACCGGCGACGGGGTCAACGACGCGCCCGCTCTGCGTGCAGCCGACATTGGTGTCGCGATGGGAATCACTGGCACCCAGGTGGCCAAAGACTCCGCAGAACTAGTGCTACTGGACGACAACTTTTCAACCATTGTTTGTGCCGTGCGCGAGGGGCGACGCATCTTCGACAATACACTTAAATTCATCCGCCAGGAACTCACTTCCAATGTTGCAGAAATTTCAGCCATCCTCTTCGCTTTTATCATGAGCAAAGACACTCCGTTGTTACCGCTCACCGCCTTGATGATCTTATGGGTTAACCTGGTCAGCGACGGTTTACCCGCCCTTGCTCTTGGAATGGACAACGAAGAAGGCGATCTCATGCAGCGCAAGCCACGCGCCAAGAGTGCCAGCTTCTTCGACGGCGCCCTGCCCCAACGCATCGTGATTCGCGGGTTGGCCCTGGGTTATCTGACTTATTACCTTTTCGCTTTCACTATCGAAAAAGGCAATTCAATGGCCTACGCCCAGACCATCGCCTTCGCCACCATCATCTTCGGGCAACTCATTCACGTTTTCGACAGCCGCACTTTCACCACCATTTACCGCCGCAATCCCTTCGGCAACCATTGGGTGCTACTAGCGGTAACAGGATCCGCAACCCTTTCGTTACTGGTGATCTACACCCCCATCGGTCAACTCGTTTTTGGCACCGTAGCCCTGCAAGGACGCCACCTTGCCATGTTAATCTCTATCAGCTCGCTGCCTACCCTGGCACTGAGTGCCATCAAAGAGATATTCCACATCAAATGGCTTTGACAGCCTACAGTAAAAAGCCCCCCATGCTGACAACCGCCCGCTGATTAAACTCGAGATAGGTTTGCCTGCGATGAACTGGCTCGATTGCTGACCAAAAACAATGAGGCAAAGGGCAATGCGGGAGCGGCGGAAAGAACAGCAAGGCGCGTTTCATACTTTCAGTAGGTGCCGGACTACGCAATCCCCCGATCGCTATATTGGCAGCCAAGTCTTTCCTGATCAGCTAGTGGCAACTATCCCCTTGTTCGTTATGATAATAGCCGTGGGCGATAAAAATCGGCAAGAAAGTTGTTGTGTGAACAATGATTGGGCATAACCGGAAAGTTGACCCGAACGACTTTCCTCGCAACTGCATGAGATCCCTGATATCCGCAGTTAAACTCTTTTTAAATGGTTCGTATAAACCTGAATAGCTACGATTCCTTTTTTATAAACTCAAGCTCGTGGTCTCAACTATTTCTTTTCCAGCAAGTCATCCGGCGACAAGGCCACTTGCTGCTGCAATCTGCCCTCCTTCGTCACCGTGACCACCACTTTTTTCCTCAAGCCCCCGGAAGGATGAATCACCACCAAATCATACTGTCCCGGCGGCACATTGTGAAATTCAAACTTGCCATCCGCCTTCGTCACCACAGCATAGGAATGATCAAAGACAAAAATCCACGCGTGCATCTGGCTGTGCAAACCACAGCGAATATCAATAGGGCTTTTTTCATTACCCGCCGAGGGGAATTTACGGATCAGTGATTTGCCAATCGGCGTCATCACATTAAAAGCATCCTTGCCCCCCATCGCCGCCACATTATGCAGCGCCTTGTCGCTATTAAGAAACTCCACCTCGTCCCCAGCCTGAATCGCCAGCACCTCGGGCAAATACTCGAAGTTCTTCTGATCCATCAACCACTTTTTTCCTTTCCTCAACTTACCAGCCAGCCCTTTACCCGACAAACAAACCAGCGTCTCCGCCAACGGCCCACTCTTCCCATTTTTCAAATAATAGCGCCCGTAACGCCACGGCCGTTCGACATCTGGCTGATAAGTCACCACCCCAGCCACCGCCGCCCCCTTCGTCGCTGAATCCTCCCCAGCTCTCAACTCCACAGCGCTCAGCAGCAACAAAAAAGCCCCACAATAACTCAAAACCTTCATCATCTTTCCCCCTCAGTGTCTATCAGTGAAAATCAGTGGTTAAAAAATTCGTTCACACTTTTCCGTCTAACGATTCCCCTTCACCACAAAATTCCCTGCCACCTTGGACTCTTCCAACTTATCAAAACCACCCTCGGTATTGATCAGTAGATTATTAGCAAACACCACCTGCCGCGCTGCCTTGCCTTCGATGACCAGCGCCTTGGTCGATAGATTGGAAAAAGTATTACCCGTGATGTTCAACACCGAAGCATCCTTCAATACAATGCCGCTGGCCACATTGTCTTCGACTTTCCCTTTAAACTCCCCATCCCCAATCGATCGATCCGCAAAAGTATTACCACTGATCGTCAAAGCCCGGCACTTACCGTCCACCGACACCGCCCGCTTCGCCATGATAGTGAAAGTATTGCCCGTGATCGACGTACCATGCACGTCCTCCATCACCACCCCGCCCTTGCGGTTAGCAGTGAAAATATTCGACCCCACGATGGTGGCGTAAGTATTGTTTTTTAATACCACCCCGATGCCCTCACACTGCTCGATCATATTCGCCGATATCGTATTGCCCATCGAGTTGTCCAATACCACCCCGTTGCGCAAGTGATCATCAATAATATTGCTGACAAAAGTCAGATTAAAACCATCCACAAACTGCAAAGCATCCCTGTTCTCCTCAAACTGCGTGCCACTGACAATTGAATCATGATTGCCCAGAATATAGACTCCCGTGCCCTTGTTATAAGTCACCAGGGAATCCGCCAAGCGCGCATCCTCCAGACAATACAACATGTGAATGCCATCACCCCCGTGATAACTCACCGTCACCCCTTCGAGATAAATTTCATTCACCCACACAGCATCAATGCCATGCCCCGATTTTTCATTCCCCGTGATACGCATATCCGAGACTTGCACCCGCCAGCGATACTTGCGTTTATTATTAGCCGTCGCACGATCAAACTCCCCTTCTGGCACGATCATCAGCGCCGCTTGCCCCTCCTCATTGGCATTATGAATATGCGTCGCCGTGCCCACCCCGCGCAAACTCACATCCTCACCCGTAATCACCAAAGGCTCATCAATCACAAACTTGCCCGCTGGCAACAGCACCACACCGCCCTCTGCCGGCAAAGCATCAATCGCCTCCTGAATGCTCGCATAATGAATCGCCTCAATGCTCACCCGCGCACCCGGCAGTTTCACTTCACTTGGTTCCGCTGCCAAAACAGACAACCCACTCATCATTCCTACCAATAAAATTGTAATCGCTGTTTTTTTCATCTGACGCAAGGAGCCACCAAAGCCTCTCCACAGCAAGAGCAAATACCCCTCACTTTTTTATGAAATCAATTTAATCCCCCCCCTCCATCATCCACCAATTGTAGAGCGGCCGCTCCGGCTGCCATCAATAACTTAATACAGACCGCCCCATCCAAAGCATCCCACTTGACCTCCAAAGCCTTCGCTAAAAAAAGCTGCGCAACCGGCCTCTTTCCCTCCCCTTCGACTCTTCTTACCCTGGCGTGAAAGCACTCACCATTTTAAGCGGAATTCCATCCAATCAGAGCCAAGAAATCTCCTACCTCCTTTATCGGCATCTCGCATTTCTATTTTTGCGGTGTAGTCATTTTTCTGCGATGGTTTTTCGATAACTTTGGCGGTGCCACGACCATCGGAAAATCTCAAGTGAATGGAAACCGGCGACCCGCTGGTTGGCAGGCTGATCCCCGCGTCGTACCGTTCGGTGATTTTAGCGTTCCAAATTGGCTTCCACTCGATGCTGTCATCCAAGGTAGTCGAGAAATCACCACCGTGACGTCCGGCCATCGCACCAATTCCCTCTGTGTGATCAAACCAAATTTCACTTCCCCGCATGAACAGATGACTCAAACCGTCGATCTGAACTTTGATTTTCAGATGTCGTTTCGCAATCACAGGTAGCGCATTCTTTCCCGGTGGGGGAAGTGAGTCGAGCAGTGTTTTTGCAGCGATGGCATCGTCAAGTCTTCCCTGTTTGGTATATTCAAATTTGAGCTTTTCCAGCTTTGCTCTATAAGCAACTGTTAACGATGCAGATTTCCGCATCAGGGGGATTCCTAACTTCTTTTGTGTCTGTAAAAATATTTTCCGAGCTGCGACAAGTTTTTGTGGTTCGGCTGCCCCAGTTGAACGGGACGGCTCCACTCCGTTTTCTCCCAGTGCCTCGACCTCCTTCTTCACAGCAAGAATGCCCTGAAGATCACCTTGTTTCTGGAATTCGGCGGCAATCAAGTTCAGCCTGTTTTCGTAGTTCTTCTCCAGCTCACCCAAAGGCTTGTTCAGATCCGCCAGCATAACCTCATAATTAAACTTGAGCAGACTGAGTTTTTTCGGGAGGGATTTCTTAGTGATTCCCTGCGCCACCACGATTGAACGATCGAATGGAACGCCCACCACAAACAGCGCAAACAACAAGACTGGTATAACAAGAACCCGTTTCATGACCGCTGACTGCTATGAATTTGCTCCCCCCCCACCGGAGCTCTCATGCCCTCCATAGCCTCAGCCAAAAATGTTTCGCCACCGAACCGGGATTGGAGGGAGCTAAAGGGGAGAAATGAGTTAATTAGGTTCATTTAAACCGATTAGAACACGGGATAATTCTACCGTCAAGCCCGATGTCCTATGAATTCTGCATTCGTGGCAGCTTGCAGATCAGCTACCCTGAATAGTAGTCTCAACCATCCCCGCCCCCGCTCACTCCCCCATTTTCTCCGCCTCCTTCAAAAATCTCGCCGCATTCTCAGCATCTCCATTTTTTTTAGCCAAATCCGCCAGAGCCCGCCAGGCATGGCCCCCGTCAGGAATAACACTTGCGACGGCCTCCCCGTGCAGCAAAAATTCATCCGCATCAAACAAACCACTCTTCTGCAAATTAGTCATCGCATGAGAATAAAGAGACCCTGATTTTCCAATAATTTCAGGTAGGGAAAGCATCGCCTGCATCAGCGCAATCCGCTGGCCAACCGGCGCATCGTGCGGCATGCGGGTAGCCGTTAAGTTAATCGCCCAACCACTTTTTTTAAACCAGTCCCGGTCCAGTTTTTTGCGCACTTCAGGGTCAAGCCCCCTTCGCCAGTCCTGCCATTCCTCCATGCGATCAACTCGCGCATGACTATAAATATTACGCGCATAATTAGCCGCCCGGGTGCGAACACTGGGAATCCTTTGATCAGATAAAGCCGCCATATAAGATGTGATCTCAAGCATCCCGGCAAGTTTATTCGGGTCATTCTGACAAAGAGTCACCCCATCAGAAACAGCATCGGACAGAACCTCCCAAATACGATCATAACTTTGATTTTTCGCTTCCGTTTGTGCAGCAATTTTTTTCAAAACCTCAAGAGCGTGATCGTATTCACCTGCCGCAACCAATCCCACAATCATCGGGTGGGCAATGAACTTCCACGAATATTTTTCCTTTGATTTGAATACAGCTTTCAGGTCATTTATCCGGGCAGCGGCGATATATTTTTCGGTAAGCTGAGCCGCTGCCGCCGAATCTTTTCCGATGAATGTCAAAACCGCATTGCGGTATTCAGTATTTTTAAAATCCAGCTCACCAACAGATTTAGCCACTGCCAATATACGCTCCTCTTTCACCGGCATTTCAGGATCGAAGTGATCCGCTTCCAAAAAGGCAATGTAAGCAGCCAAGACTGCGCGAAATTCCAGATCCTCGATTTTTCCAAGAAAATCGGGAAGGTGTTTTGCTAGTTGCCGATCAAAAAGCACTCGTCGATTGGCATTTTTTTTACGGATGAAATACTCGCTGGAATTTTGAGCATAACGAAGGGCACGCTTAACTTCACCTTCTCGAATCAAAGCAGACAGCGGCTCTAAAGGAGTCGAAGCCAAATTCTTTTCCCACCGCGCCCCTAATAACCAATTCAGATTTCCTTCATCCCCTCGGGCGGCCGCCAACCCTACCAACCACCCTGGGCTTTGGCTGTAAAGCTGTATGACTTCACCGTATTCCCCATCCATTTTTTCAATCCGATTCCTCCAAGCCTTAAGCAGACGATCCGCTACTTCAGCCCATTCAGGATTGCGACCCCCATAAACAAACAAGTGTAATATCGAATCTTCCTCACCCCCCTTCACTTGCACATCCTCCTCCCAAGCTTGAGCCAACAACCGGGCAAAGGACAGCCTTAGATCCATCGGCGTGTGAAACTGGCAGTTATCACAAATTTCCCTGGCAAGAGCCAGACGTAAATTGAAAGGCAATTTTTCATTGGCGATCCTTTTACCCATTTCGACAAAAGCCTCGGCCACAGCAGGGTCTTTCCAACCAGGTTCAGACAGGTCGCGAAACCTCCATTCCACATTATTCTTACCCAGAATCAAAGATGCGGCTATCATCTTGCGCTGCTCACCGGAAAAGTTTTTTCCCACTCGCTGTAAAAATTCATCTGTCGACACACCCGGTCGCCCCGTACTGGAAACCCATCCCCAGCGACCGATCGAAGAAAAAATCAGATATTCCGCAGGCAGTGAATCCGGTAAATTTTCCGCTGCCCAGAGCAAGCCTTGTTCAAACTGTTTTTGCTCGGCTTCCGGTCCGTTGCCCATATCGAATTTAGGCGTCAACCAGAGATCATCAATGAACAAACCCTTGCCCAGTTTTGCATCAGCGAGGACTCGAAGATAAAATTTGTAAAAAACACGTTCGTCTTTCAAGTGGTATCGCACATCACGTAAAAAATCAAATAACCATGAAAAATCGCGCCTCAAAAAAGCTTGCTTCTCATAATCATCTATCGGTCCACGCTCTTTAATAATTGCTGCCACCCGCCGCAGCGTTTCGAAAGCCTCATCAGGATCATTCTGCAAAATCAAAGCCAGTAACTGGCTGCGATCCGAATTTGATGCCAACATCGACTCATTACGAATTCGTTTCTCCAGCACCTCCAACCGCGCCTTGTTTGCTTTAGGAAAAGTCCCACTGATCACTTCCTCAATTTCTCCACTGCCTGACTTTGGCAACTTGGGAAGAGCAAACAGAGCCAATTCCTGTTTGAAAATTTCCTCCTGCTTGCGAATTACTTCGAGTTTCGATTTCAAAAAATCCTGCAACGCTTCTCCCTGATTTTTGGCCAGAGCTGCCAGCATCAATTCTACGCCAAAGGATTTTTGCGAGGTAAAATAATCGCGATAGAGCTTTTGTTGTTTGGGCGGGAGTTCACGGATGATTTTTACCAAATTTCCAAAAATAGTTGCTTCCCTATCATAGCTCAGGTTCATGAACTCGTAGGAAGCAGTTGCAAGCAAACGAAAATCGGGCAAGTCCTCCATCAATGGTGACCATTTTAGTTTTTCGATGACTCGTGATGGGTGATTCTCTACATCCTTCCTCTGAATCCATGATCTGGTAATGATGCGGTTCGCCACCCCTATTTCGGTTGCTTTCCTGTGAGCAGGAAAAATTAAGCTCGGATAAAAAACCATCTTCTTCAAAAGGTCGACGTAACGGACGGGAGGCGGCGGAACCCAATTAACAAACTCCCCTTCTGAAGGTAAAATTTTGAGCGCCTCTGCCCGTTGATCCGGTGGCCCCAGATATACAGAAGCCAACTTTTCCAATGCCTCGTCAACTTTGCCCGGATCTCTGTGACGAGCTGTCAGATCGAGGAACCGAATGAGACTGAGTTCCGACTGCGAAACGCTAAAATACCGCTTCTTCACCAATTCTTTTTCCAATTGCATTAAGCCTTTTATGATTCGTGCGTCACAATCACGAATCTCCCATATTTTTAACACTTCACTGAATCTCTGGGTCAAATAATCAGACGTAAAAATTTCTTTTCCCAATCCGCGCATTACTTGTTCGGAATCATCGGGAATATTTTTACGAATCAACTCATTGGCTAATTTCATGAAATCCGTAGCTTCACAAGCCAACAAATCGAAGCGATCACGAACGCCCTCGGGCAGGTCATCCGGCACATCCTGCGGATGTTTCCAATAATGGTAAGCGAGATATAAGTCCGGTGAATGAAATCGGGCTTTTAGTTTTCCCGCATCGTATCCCTGCACATAACCCGGCGGAATCGAGCCAAAATTTGCGGCTATTTTGTCTGTTAAAATGGCAAACTTTGCTTGCGCCAATAGCTCGTCATTATTTTTAAAATTTCCCTGTAAATCGGACATCGCCGCCAGTCGGGAAAATGCCCATGCTGAAATTCCCGGGAAACGCAGGGCTTCGCGACAGAAACCCCAATAAGTATCCTGACGCAATTCAATTTCTTCCGGCCATGGGGGCAAACCCTTGAATCTAACCGGCAAGTCCTGAGGAGCCCAAATCGGTGGCATCAGCACATCTCCAAATCGAAAAGAAGAAAACTTCTGTTCGATTTTTTTCACCCAAGACAGCGACTCACCAAGCTCTTCAGGGGGGTTGTTTTTCAAGTAAGCTGTCAATTCTTCGAGAAGGGCAATACCATCCTCAAAATGCGGCTGCCCAGGTAAAGAGAAGGTCAATTCTTCAACCGAGTACCTGACAACCTCCCTTTTTTTATCCTCCAAGGCGAGCTGGGCTTTCTTAATGTGAAGAATTCGAATCAAATGTTTGCTGATTGTGATTGAAGATTTTTTACGCGCATCAACCATCTTTCGATACAAATCGAAGGCCTCCCCATACTCCCCAATAATATCGAGCATCGCCGCCTGCATGGCTGGCGAATAATCTTCATCATTTTTAAATTTCTCAATCTGCAGGCGAACCTTTTGTTTGAGTTCCGCATCGCTCGACAACTGTTTCCGTAACGCATCCGCTTTCGGCCGGAGGATTGCCTCCCCCTTATCATCAAGCCACGTCACTGCCCATTTAGGGAGCTCTTCGCTGATTTCGCCCGCTGAAAACTGTGCATAGGCAGTAAGGCCAATTGCAAAATAGAAAAAAGCGCAGGCTGTAAGAAGTGATCGCTTTTTTTTCATCCAACACCATCTGAAAGCAATGCCACACACAGGTCAAGCTTAGCTGGCATATTGATGGAAATATTATTTTTAATCAAAGAACTTCATTTACTCTTTCTCAACAGCCACATTACCCGCCACTTTTGCCACTCCGGCCTCGATGTCTTCAATCTCACCCAGTAGATTATTCACCACCATATTGCCTTTACATCCCTTCATTCTCAATGCCACCGCTTTCACCTTCTGCTCCTTACGGTTTTCCCGGATCATACAACCTGACACCCGACTGTCGGACACATTTTCCAGCAATAAACCCACCTTGCCATAATCAAGAATATTGCAGTCGGTCATATTGATTTGTCGGCTGTTGCGAATCACAAAGGCCGCAGGAATATCCCCCACCCCGCGCTGGTGATTGCCGCTGATCACTGCACCGTTACAATCTTCGAACAAAACCGCCAGTTTCGCCTGATTTCCGTCGCCATAGCCGTAACGTGGGTTTTGATCGAAGACATTGTTGGATACGATAAAATTTTCACAACCCCGAATAATCATGTTGTAGGTATAACCTTTCCACATCGTATTACCGGTGATCGTCAACCCCCGTGTTTTGCGGATATCAATGTTCGTCTGCGCATCCGACATCACATTGCCTGTGATAGTGATATTGCCGTCCTTCTGTTCCTCGCTGAATGCACGTTTGAGAGACTTGCTCTCGATTAAAATATTAGTCGATCCCGGTGATTTGTGACTGTGCTGAATGGTGCAGCCGACAATCTCAATCTCCCCTCCATTGATCCCAGTCGAATCGATTTCGATATTGGCTGACGGTTTGGAATTAGGTCCGCCCATGTTGCCCTCGATATCACAGGATCCGATCTGCAAATTACGCAACTCAGTGTCGCGCACCACCACCCCTCCGCCCTTATTGTAAGAGATGTGGCAATTCACCACATTGATCTGATGCAGGTTCAGATGGTCTAGAAACACCCCGATTCCGCGGTTATTATACAAATGGCACTCTGAAATGATCACATTGCGGTTTCGTTTCACCAAATGAATCCCATGCAAAGCTTCACGAACTGTGGTTCTCGTCACCGTCAACTGCATTGTCCCCCTCGCTTCAATACCCCCCGCTTCCGGATGTGCTCCCACGATCTCGATTCCATCCACCATTGGAGTCCGCTGACGTTCCCATACATTCTCTTTTACTGTCCCTGGTCCCGCCGTGCCCTCATGGGTTCCGACAAAACGAAAGGCCGGTCCCGCACCCGCCATCACAATTCGCGCCGTTCCATTGCCGGATAGAGATGTCGGCCCAACTTTATCCAGATCAATCGTAATCGTTTTACTCAAACGATAAACCCCTTTCGGAAAACGAATATCACCCAAACCCGAATCCACTGCTTCCTGAATTGCTGCCGCAGCATCTTTCTCTCCGTCTTTATATGCAGACAGATCCTGGGCCTCCGCGTAGAAGGATGAGAGTATCGCAAGCAACAAGGCAGAGACAATTGAACAAAAAGAATGTTTTTGAGAATAGGAAGGGGATTTCATCATCGCAATCAAACCCTTTACGAAACAAGGTCAATATAGTTTTCATCCGGATCAATATCACCTTCCGCTGAGCAAGCAAATTCGACCCTTTATCAGAATTCACTGCCAAACCTCTCATTCCCCTGGAAACCAATCACCCGAGCTCTTCATGAAAAAAGCCTCTTCATCTCATCTCTTATCCGTGTTCACTTGCTTTCTCCAGCTGTCTTGAGCCGCTGCGTCTGCCTTGCGGCTATCCTCTTTCTTATCCGTGCCATTTGCCTTCGAGCAGTAAACTCCGGCTGTCTCTCTTCGTTCGGCTGTGGTTAAAATTCTTTATTCCAGGTCGCACCCCCCTTATCTGCGATCCCCTTTTCTTATTTCCTCCGATTTTACTTAACATATCCCCTGAATTGCTCTAACTTTTTCAAGTATGCCCATGAACACGTCTGAAGACCCACAAGACCCGGTGCAATCCTTCACCCGCGCGGTGCGCTCCCGATTGAACCGTTTCCGCTTTCTCGATCTATTCCTACGCGCTTTTGCCCTCGGAACCGCTGGACTTCTGCTCGTCGGCCTCTACTACATTCTACGCGGTCACGCCGTGCCAAAATCCTACTACGGACTCGCGCTCGGCCTGATCATCACCGCTTCATTGTTATGGTTCGCCGCCCGCCGTTGGACCCGCGACCAGGCCGCCCACTTCGCCGACCGTTTTTTTGGCCTCAAAGACAGCCTCTCCTCCTACTTGCATTTCAAAGAGCAAAACAAAAGCGGTGAATTTTATCAACTGCAAGCCGAGGCTTCACGTGAGTCGATCAGCGATCTGAAATCTAACGCCATCCCCTACCAATGGCCACGTCGCCTGATCACCCTGTCCGCGGTATTATTGCTCGCCGCCGGACTCACCGCTTTCAAAAAACCTTCCACCGCCGTTTTGGAGCAAATGCGCATCGAAGCGGAAACGTCGAGTAAAACCGACGAGATCAATAAGCGCTTGGAAGAGTTGATCGACGAGTTGGAAAAAACGCTCGACGAAGATGAGAAAAACGAGCTCAAGCCAGACAAACTTCGCCAAATGGTGAAAGAGATGGAAAAAACCGACGACCGCAAAGACGCCATGCGTCAATACGCCGAACTCGAACGGCAACTGCGCAAAGCCGCGCAGAAACTCGAGCAACGCAAAAACGAACAGCTCATGTCCAAAGCAGGTGAGGAACTGCAAAAAGACCAGCAGAGCAAAAAACTGGGCAAAAAGCTAAGTGAGAAAAAATTCCGCGAAGCAGCCAAGGACTTGGAAGAACTCGCCCAGGCTGCCAATCAACCACAACGCAAACTGAGCGAACAACGCAAACAACTCGCGCGGGTCAAAGCTGCCGCACAACGCATGGCCGCCGCCGCCAAAGCGGCCAATCGTAAAGGTTCCACTTCATCCAAAAGCAAATCCGGCGCCCAGTCAGCCAGTAAAGCTTCCGCTTCGCAGAGCAAAAGCAACAGCAGTGGCAGCGGAGAAAGCGGTTCGGGCAGTGGCAGTTCCGGCAGCAGCGGTGAAGGTCTGGAAGACCTGCTCGCCCAGTTGGACAAGTCCGCCAAGGGGCTCGACAAAAGCCTCAAAAATGCCCAGCAGGAATTAAAACTCAACGGCAAGCTCAGCGACAAAACCCTGGGGCAATGCAATAGCAGCCGCAGCCAACTTTTGACCCAGCTCGACAAGCTCAACGCCAGCCTGTGCAAAATGGGATCCAAGCGGGACGCCAAACTCAAACTGCTCTCGATGTGCAAAAAAGTCGGTCAGTGCCAGAGTTACCTCAACAAACCCAAATCTTTCTCGCTCAGTCAATGCCTCAAGCCCGGTTCCAAACCTGGTGGCAAAAAAGCCGGTAACGGCAGTGTTGAATCCCGCCGGGATGGAATGGGCGAAAATTTTGACCAGGGCGAATTAACCCAGTTATCCGGAGCCAAAGGCAGCGGCCCCAGTCAGAGCACGGTGGAATCCGCCGATGACGGCAGCGGCGTCTCCAGCCGCCGCACCGCCGCCAAACGCCGCGAGTTCAAAAAACAATTGGAGTCCTTCGTGCAACGCGAAGACGTGCCGGATGATGTGAAAGAAGGCGTGAAACAATACTTCATGCAAATCCACCAAGCTGACGAGAAATAGCAAGACGGTGGATGCAACGACTCGATGGCATACTAGTGAATTCTAACAAGGAAGCTTGCCTGGGTTTCACCCGGGCACACAAGCTTCTGCTTGTTTTTACTGCTTTCATCGCCCTTCACCCTATTCTGCCGGGTCTGTCCCAGGATATTCCCGCGGTTCCCGACTTGCCGCCTTCGGCGGAGAAATATTACCAGATTTTTCAAAACCGACCCACCCCCGGGGTGGTATTCGACCGCCTGATCGATGCTTGTTTGCAAGAGTGGGAACCCGCCACGCTTGAAAAAAACCTGCAAATCCGCGGCGAGTCACCGCAAGCTTCTATCGAAGATCAATTGCTGTTCGCTCATTATTTGCTGCGACAAGGCGAGAACCAGCAAGCCCTAAGCGCATTCACTCGCTTGACTCAAAGCCATACCAGATCCGCAGAAGCATGGTTTTGGAAAGCCCGTTCTGCCGCCAGAGAAAATGACTACCCGCGGGCGCTATCTGCACTCGATCATTTATTAACCACCGCAGATATCGACCTTGATGCAAAACGCCGAACTGATGCCTTGAAATTAAAAGGGCGCTGGCTCATTCGTTTGGGGAAAACCGAACAAGCGCTGGCCACTTGGCAATCCCTGCTGAAAAATTCCGCGTCTATCGATGTTCATGAAGACGTGCTCGAACTCCAGATCCGCGAGGGCCAATTCGAAGGCGCTACAAAAACGGCCACAAACCTCATCGCAAAAACGCAAAACAACCCGCACCGCCAGGTAGCCAACCGCCTGCGCCTTGCCGATATCAGAGATTTGGCAAATGACCGCTCAGGCTCCCTGCTGGCTCTCGAAGCGGCGCTCAAACAAAGCGGTGCTGGGACTTGGCTCGAAACAGAAATTCTTGCCAAAACCCAAAGCCTCTTTCGCCGTCACGACGACATCGCACCGTTGAAAGAACAAATCGAAAAGTGGTCACTGCTCTTCCCTGAAAAAACATCCCTACTCAGATTGCAGGCAACCCTGCTCGCCGAGCTTGGCAAGAAAAAAGAAGCCAGCGAGGTTTTCCAACAAATTATCAAAAAAACTCCTGGAGATCGCATCACACAAGAGCAGTTCATAGGTTTTCTGGACAAGCTGGGAGATAAAAAACGCGCCATCGCTCAGCTCAAACACTTGATCAGCAGCTACCCCCAAGACGAGGAACTGCATGTGAGCATGGCGGAACTGCTCCATGCCGATGGCGATGCCGCCTCCGCTGCCAAGTCGATCAGACTATACCTCAAACTCTCGGCAGCGGGCGAATACGAGTATTTAAGAGCCGCTCAATTGATGGAAAATTTCAATGATCACACAAACGCCCTATCCGTCTACCAACAGATGATCAAGCGATTTCCGGACAGCATCGACGGCAAAACAGCCCTTGCCGCCTACCAATACCGCCAAGGACAGATCCCGCAAGCTATGGTTTGGTGGCAAAGCATCGCCGCAGCGGGTGACGGAGATGATGTGCAACGCATCGCCCGGATCATGAGCAGTCGCAACGAACACGAAGCCGCTTACCAGTTGTTAAAAAGTCGCGTGGATGATGGCAATCAAACGGATCCTGCTTACCTCGCGCTGCTGTGCTCCAAATCCATCCTACTGCAACACCAGACCGAAACCGTGGATTCAGTCAGACGTTTGGTTTTATTGGCTCAGGATGCATCCTCACTGGGCAATGCCCTGAAACTCGCAGGCAACATCATCACTGAGGCCAATCAAAGCCCCCGCACGATTCAAGAATTGGAAAACAAACAAGCTCAACGATCCATCCAGGAAACCTGCCTGTTAGCGGAGCTACTGGACGGATCGGATCGTTTGCCACAAGCGCAGGATGTTTTGTCCAAGGTGGCAAAAAAAGATAAAACCCTAGCGCAGGAACAACTCATCCGTCTGCTCGTCGCTCACAAGCTCTGGAGCAAAGCCGCCACTGCTGCCGAAGCCGCTCTAAAATTGCCCAAAGGTCGACGCATCGAAAACATTCGGCGTCTGGTTGATTTCAATCAACAAGCCGGGCAATTCGAGCAAGCCGCGACCTGGATCGAATCCTGGAAACAACTGGCACCACAAAGCACCCTCCCCTGGCTTCGCCAGGTAGACCTGCTGATGTTACAAGGACAGGAAGAAGCTTCGCTCGCCCTGTTGGAAAAAACTGCACGGAAATTTTCCGATGATCCACGAATCAGCGATCGTTTGGCCGAAACCTACGTATCTTTTGGCCACGGCTCCAAAGCGGAAAGAGAATATTTAAAACTCTACGAAAACACCGATTCGGAAGATGGCAAACTGCGCTGGGCCGGCCGACTGGCGAAAGTAGCCATGAGCCTTGGACGACTCGACCAAGTCGTCGAGTTATTCGAAAAACGCCGCCGCAGCAACCCCCAGTCAGCAGGTCCGCTGCTCGCGCTGACCGCCGCCTACCGTCAAACCAGCGACTATGACAGCGTGCGCCGCTATCTCGCGGAAGCCGTTCGCTTGCGTCCCTCGGACCTCCGCCTGCAACACCAATGGGCCACCGCAGAAAAACGAATCGGCGACTGGAAAGCTGCCCGTCGGATATTGGAAAAATCCAGCCTCCAGGACCTCAGCAACCGCTCCGCTCAAAAGCTAGCGGCTTTGCTGATCCGCCACGGCGAAGATGATGCCGGCCTGACCTTGTTGCAAAAAGTGACCCAGGCCAAAGCGAAAAAAACTACAAACCCGGCATCCCAGGCAGCTCTTCCCATAATAGACGATCCTGTAAGCATGGAACAAATGGCCGACACCCTGGCGGGTTCCTCCCACTGGCCGCAAATCATTTCATTGAACCAGCCCTTGTTGGAAAACCATCCTGACGACTATCGCTTACGCTATCTACAGGCACTTGCGCTGGAAGAAAACGGGCAATACCAGGCTGCCGGAAAACGCTTCCTCGAAGTGATGGCCATCAAAAAAGAACTGCCCATCTCCCGCCGCCCGCTCGATCCGATTGAACAAGCCATATACAGCCCGACTGGATCTGTTTTCCCTGGAAAACATTTATTTCTCAAGCCCGGCATTCCTGTACCTGAAGGTTTCTCCGAGCTCAACTGGCAGCGCCATGCTTACTTTTTTTCCTACTATCACTGGTCCAAAAGACGCCCTCAGCTTTCCACCCGCATGGGCGGAAATTTAAAACCCGCTTATATCATCAGACTGCCGAATTCCCTGCAAGAAGTTCGGGCGTTCGCGATTTTTCATTTACGCCTGATGGCCTCTTCCCAGGATCAAAACCAAATCGCTCTTTGGCAACAGCAACTTGAAGCCCTGGATGTGAATTACCCTCATTTGCTCCTAGCCAACCCCATTGTCCCCGCCCCCTGGCTTTTACCCGCTTCCATTCCTATACTCGAAACGGAAACCGAAGACCCTGGGCTGTTAGCCGAATGGCTGATCCGCCTGGCCTTGTTTGACAAGCCTCCCAGTGGCGGCATGGCAAGACTGAAGGCGGCCTACCATCTTTTCAAAAAAGATTACCCCGACCTTGCTTTTATCGCCGCGATCACCGCGCTGAGCATTGACGATCCTTCTCAAAAGGAAAATGCTGCCCGTTTTTTCAGGGACGGAATCAAGGCCAGTCTGCCGAATCTATCAAGTCCCAGCAGTATGGCATTGATAAAACTGACGCCCTTTTTTCAAGCCCTCTCCACCATGAAAGGCCAGCGCTGGTTAGAGGAGAACCCGCAGACCTTTCAACTCATCAGAGAGCAAACGTCCAAATGGCTGGAAAAAATGCCCGTCGACGATCCACTTCGCCCGCATCTCTTTTCCTTACATGCTCTGAACCTGTGGCGAACCGATGAACCCGCAGCTTTTATCGCCCTTCTGGAAAATGAAATCCGCCGTTTCCAAAACGAAGCAAAAAAGGCAAGCCTTCCTGCAAGCTGGACATTCAAACATTCCTACGGGAAAACCGCAGCCACAGTATCCCGCTTCGAGTTTCCCCCAGCTACATTGCCTGACTTCCCTCTTTCCGTGCTCGCCCTCTTCGATCCCCCAAACAGAACCCGTGTCCATCGCTCGGAAACTAATTCCAATCCTACCCTGCACGCCCTCACCTTGGATTCGTTCGCAGACTTAAACCGTGAAGACCGCCAACAACTTGCCACCCTTATTTCAAACAGACCTCTTCGCATTCTGGCATCACACTGGCTCGAGGTTCCTTCGATCCTCAAAGACGAAATACAATGGATCGCCAACAACCCGCAAACAGCTTCAAAGGATGAACAACTACTGCTCGCTGGCTATTATTATAAGCAGAAAAAATTCAACCAAACCCACGTCTTGTTTGAAAAAATACGTCCCGAATTACCGCGCGACTGGCAAGCCCACATCGACGCCGCGACCATCGCCTTGGCCATCGATGACAATCGCCTCACACCTGCCATCACACCGGCAGCGCTACAAGCGGCGAACCGCTTGAAACAGGGAGGTCTTGTTCCGCATGAAAAAAGTGAACTGTCCGCCGCTTTGTTAGAACTCGGTTTGCCAAACAAGAACCCGCAGATCTCAGCCACAAAACGCAAACAAGCCAAGCCCAAAAAAAGCCCCTTTGCCATGGGAACAGGTATTCGCAAGCGCATCGAAGGATTACAACAAGATCAACCTGACAAAGCCGTGCAACTTGCCCTGTTGCGATTGCACCGCTACACCCAAGGTTACTATCGGCAAGAATTCGGTCTCGGTGCCCATGCATCAACCGCAAAATCCTTCGCCTCCATGCTGGGCGAAATCGGACTCACCGCTGATGTGCTCAATGCAGCAAAACCCAAGGCCAAGGCTAATGCCGGCGACTGGGCCAGATTCGCCGCCGCCGCCTATTTCCTCGATGACCGCCCTGCACACATCTCAGCCCTGCAGAAAGCGATTCAACTCTCGCCAAACACGAATCAGGCTACGATCATGCGAGCCCATCTGGTCTGGATCACTGCTAAAAATAATCCATCAGTGGCAAAAAAAATACTCGAACAATCTCCGCAAAACCCCATCGCCTTTTCCGGAATCCTACTTAACCGTTGGGGTAATTCGTGGCAGAACAAACCTTCTACCTGGCTGCCGCTCTGGAAAGTTTTCACTGAAGTGGCCACCACACGCAGCGATTTTTCTGGAGAAAATGCCGAAGACTTCAATCATTGGAAAACAGCTCTGGAACACCTTGGAGCTTCATTGCTCGCCCGCGAATCCCTCGCTGGTGACAAGGCCGATCCCAAAAAAATACTGGAGCAACGTCGCCGGCTGTTCACCAATCTTTGCCAAGCGATGCTGAACGAACCCTCACTGGCAAAACTGGGTTTTGCCAATCTCGCCCGTTTGGAAAAACGCGATCACCTTGCTGGACATGGAGCAGAGTTTGCTTTGGTGGATCTAGCCAAAAAAACACTCGTCACGCAGAACCACGATCAAAACATCGTCTTGCGAGTTTGGCCATCTTACCCTTCCTTATATTCCCTCCCCCTTCGCTCCCCCGGACAGTATTTAGTAGAAGCCGCTTTTGCCCACAATGACCGTGATCTGATCAATACCCTTTTATCAGGCAATTTACATTCTGACAAAACCTCTCAATCAAATCTCCTTTACCTCAAAAGCTACTCCGATTTATTTTTCTGTAAATCCGCTGACTTTAACGGGAAAGTAAAAAAACTCCAGCATTCGCGAGCCCTGCCCAAAGGATACGACCGTTCGGCCTACGAACTTGATATTCTAACAGCCTGGCGTGCACGAAAGGATTTCACCGATATCCAACAGACGATATTTCCGAAGCTAACGCTCAACATAAATCAACTTCCTGCTTGGTATCTCTACCAGGACATAGAAAAAACCAAAAGCTATCTCGAAGGGTTGGCTGAAAAAGGTGAGTTTGAAACTTTGAGATCGTTTATCGATGACATGCTGGAAAAAAACATCGGGAACACCGAAGAACAAGTCAAAATCATCAAGCAGCAACTCTCCAACAAACAAGGATTTGCCTCCCATCTAAACACTCTCCCATTTTATGAAACCTTGGAATTTTTGAGCGTTCTCGACCAGTTTGCTGAAAGACCATTGCTCACACCAGAAATCATAAAACTCAATCAACGCCTCGACTCCTTCTATCTCACAACCTCAGCCTCTAAACTCTTCAAACAACTGGAATCTGACGATGCCATCCGTAACGCCACCGTCATCACCACCTTGTTAGAGAACCCCTATTTCATGAGCCAGGTTTCTGAATTTGACCCACTCCCCCTGACCTACCGAAAAACCAAAGCAACCCTGTTTGACAAAATCGCCACTTACCTGACTCTCTGCAACGCACAGAAACGAGAGGATGTTGTGGGCTACCTCGAAAAGCGTAAGCCCTCCACGTTTGGCGCCGACCTGATGCTCGCCCTGGTCGAGGACACAGATTCCGAACAAAAAGTAGCCGCGCTGATGGCCAGACATGCTGCAGAAATTCGCTCCATGTCCCGGAAAAAACAACTCGCTCTAGGTATGGTTTTTGAAAATCTGGCGCTCGGGTTTGACGAAAAAAAAGGCAGCGTGGTAGGCTGGAAGCTGATCGATGAACTGCGCAGCCCATTGGCCTCCCCCCAGCTGCCCGATTTGATCACTCGAATCAACTCGGCCAACACATTTTCCGAACTCAAGCTATCTGGAATCGAACTCAGCCAACAACTAGTGCCTGCACTGCAAACAACGATCACGGTCAATCCTGAACTAGCTGCCAGCACCCTGGCCAAAATTTGGAAACTAGTGGATGAAGCCCAAAAAAACGGTGACAGCAATGTCACCTATGCCAGCGCATCGGAATTCATCCGCAGCTTTTGGCGCAACGTCATTCGTTTGCGAGACCCCAGCCTGAATCTCTTTCCATTTCTACTCGATGTCAGTCAGCATCCAGACTTGGGGAAACACATTCTCATCAGCCGCTATGACCTCCGCAATGCCGGAGAACAATTTGAACGAATCATGGAGAAAAAAGGCACTGATAAAATAAAGGCTTTTGAAAAGACCTTCAACGAACTCGGAAAAATCTGCGCAGACCGCCCGGTAGAACTGACCTCCACTATGATGTTCAATTTTTACCATGCGCTGAAAGGACACTACACCTCCGTCATCAGGTTTCTCGACCAGGAACGGTCCTCCGGCAGCTACCCAGAATTAGCCGAAGCGATCCTAATGGGAATGGAACAACACCACTCCACCCATAACTGGACGGGCAACAAAAAAGGCGATGACCGTCAACTCACCGAGGTCAAACGCTGGCATCTGACACGACTGCGTGACAAATCCCTGCCACTGCGCTGGCGAGTCCTGCTAGCTACAGATGGACTCTACCACGAACATGAGATGATGATCGCCCCCGAAGCTGCTCACGCCGCCGCCGAAGTTCTGGTCTCTTGTTTTGAAAATGATTTGAATCTCGGCAACGACGAATTCAAGCACATCTGCCTCGCATTCGCCCGCGCCCAGAAACAGGAAAACTGGCAAGCTCTCGCTGAAGCTATTATCAAAAAATGGAATCTAGTAACCACTTCTCGTAACCCCCGGGCCAACATGCGCTCGCAAGGCAACTTGTTTTTAAGCCCTGATACAAGCACCCTGCTCGCTATGTTGGAATTGACCTTGCGCACAGGAAACCCCGCGGATACGGATCGTCTGCTGCTCAAGCACTCAAAAATTCTGCAAAGCGAACCCAGCGCCATCTTCTCTCTCGCTCGCAACGGACGCCCTCAGCTAGCCGCTTCGTTCCTCAAACTCCACTGGCGTAAATTAAACTCCAAGCATCTTTATACCTGGCATGACGGCCACCCACTAACGGATGAAACCCGTGCAGCGTTAGCCGCTGGAGCTGGTTCACCACAAATGGCTTTACTGGCAGAGGTTCTGATCGCGGCTGCTCCTGATAACCAAAAAGCCTCGCATGAGAACAACAAAGGCTCCACGCTCGCGCTGGAACCGCTGGAGCAGGATCGAGAGCAACGCTTGACCGCTCTGGCGAGACGCTTCAAAAAGACTCCTTTCAATTCCAAAGAAGCTCGCTACTTGACTTTGGAATGGCTGACGGGCAATTCCATCTCCGCCGCCGCCTTGTTAGAACCTGACATCGCTGAACTTGCCAAAAAAACCATCGACCCTGCTGTCCTTTTAAAATCAGGAAGCTCCGCCCGGCGAAAAATGTGGTTGGCTTACGGCCACATCGCCGGATCAACCTCAAAAGGAGATCTCGCTCCCTTTGGTTACTATCTTGGCAAGATCAATCACAGCGAAAAAAAGGGCAATACCCGCTGGTGGCTGCATTGGGAGACTTTTCAGGCTTTTCAAAAAAGTCTTCCCAAATCCTGGCCCGATCATCCTGAAAAGGTTGGCAAACAGATGATTCCCATTTTACAAGATTACCTCGAATCAGACGATCTGTTCAATCGCTGGGACAACAGCCTTTCGGTTGGCCTGCTGCTTACCTGCCATGCCTGGATGGACAACATGGAGAGCTTTGATCAGTGGTGGCAAAACCTGCCCGCTTCAAAAGAGAAAATACTGCTCGATGATTGCCGTGACATTCGGAAATTCGGCCTGGCTCTCAAATTCCTACTCGATTATGAAAACAACAAAAACACCCCGATTGACAAACGCATCGCCGTTATCGAAACCGTGATGGCTTCATCCCAGTTCAAACACGCCTACCAAAACTCTCCCAATTGGTTCCGTTACATTTCCTCGAATGGCATCCTCACACCGGAGCAACTCATCGAATATGGCAAACCATGGATGAAATCCTACCCCCGCAAAGGTAGAGCCGTCGCCGAATATGCCATCATCCTGACCCAACTCGATCGACTCGACGAAGGCCTGGCCTTGATCGATCATGAAATGAAGAAAAATGCCCAACACCCACCTGAAAAACCCACCGTGTGGCGGGCACATCTGGTTCTAGGCAAAGCTGAAGCTTTGCTCGAAGCAAAAGAATATGCCAGGGCTCTGGCTGTCTTGAAAAGTTTCCCGACAAAAGTATCCGCAAATCTGGCCGATCAACAATGGCAGTTGGAAAAACAAATCACGAAAGAGGCAAAATCTAAAACCTCACAATAATCCCTCTTTCACAACAAAGAAGATTGACTAAAACTTGTTATCTGATGAAATACCCACTCTAACAACATGGAAAAATCGAATACCAAAGACAAAAAGAAGCAAATCGATACCTTTTGCGAAACCTTTGCCTGCATCCGTGATGAAATTTCAAAATTCATCGTTGGTCAGGATGAAATCATCGACGATGTGCTCATCGCCATCATCTGCGGAGGCCACGTTTTGCTCGAGGGCGTTCCCGGCCTGGGCAAGACCGCTCTGGTCACCACTATCGCCCAAACCCTGCACCTCAACTTTCGCCGCGTGCAGTTCACTCCTGACCTGCTGCCCGCCGACATATCCGGCACCCAGATCATGGTCGAACGCGAAGGGAAAAAAGTCTTCGAATTCCAACAGGGACCTATTTTTACCAACATCCTGCTGGCGGATGAAATCAACCGTGCCACGCCCAAAACCCAATCAGCCATGCTGGAGACCATGCAGGAAAAATCGGTCACCGTTGCCGGAAAGACCTACCCGCTGGACTCACCGTTTTTTGTTCTCGCCACCCAGAACCCCATCGAACAAGACGGCACTTACCCCTTACCGGAAGCCCAGTTGGATCGGTTTTTCTTCAAGCTCTATGTCGAAGTTCCCAGCCACGATGAGTTCTCGGAAATCCTCAACCGCACCGGTGGGCTCAAAGCACCAGAGATCAACGCCGTTGCCAGTGCCGACGATTTGAAAAACATGTCGGATCTTTATAAAGAAGTGCCTATCGATGATGATGTGCAAAACCACCTGGTCAAAGTAGTGCTCGCCACACATCCGGAAGACCAACACTCTCCAGAAGTCGTGAAAAAATACGTGCGTCACGGCAGCTCACCGCGCGGAGCACAATCCATCCTCGCCGCATCTCGGGTAAGAGCATTACTGCAGGGGCGTTACCACGTTGCCAAGGACGATGTCGATCGCATGGTCGTGCCCGCCCTGCGTCACCGGATTATTTTATCCTTCGAAGGGGAAGCCGAAGGCATGAAACCGGATGCCGTGCTGCAAGAAGTGATCAACGAGGTAAAATAACACTCTCCGGAGGCATGCTGCTCACCGACTCTTCATTCATCAACCGGCTAGAGTCACTGTATCTTCTAGCGCGCAAGGTGCTGGGCGGATCCCTGAAGGCGGATCGCAAGACCACCAAAAAAGGTGCCGGCATCACCTTTGCTGATTATGCGGAGTATCAGTTGGGAGACGATTACCGCTCCATTGATTGGCGCATCTACGCCAAATTCGAAACCCTCATCATCAAGCTTTTTGAACTCGAAGAAGACGCGACCATTTACATCCTGCTCGATGGCAGTCACTCGATGGAGAGCAAATTTTTACACGCCCGAAAACTGGCCGCTGCGCTCGGTTACATAGCCCTGAATTCCCTCGACCGGCTCTGCGTGCTCGAAATGGCCGAAACCCTCAAACCCACCCTGGACACCTGTCGTGGTCGCGGCAACGTGCTGCGTTTTCTGCGCGCACTGGAGAGCGCTGACACCTTTGGCAACAACACCGACTTCACTGCCTGCGCCCGCGAGTTCCAGGCGCGACGCAAACAAAAGGGCCTCGTCATTGTGGTATCGGACTTCCTTTTCCCCGGCGGATTTGAAGAAGGGCTCAACAGCCTGCAATGGCACCGCCATGAAGTGTTCTGCCTTCAGGTTCAGGATGACAATGATCAAAAATGTGACTGGAAAGGAGACGTCAACCTCAACTGCATCGAAACCGGGCAAAGCCAGAAAGTCACCATCTCCCCCACCGAAGCCAAAGCCTACGAAGCCGCCGTCACCGAGTGGAATCAAGGACTGAAAAAATTCTGCGCCCGCCAGGGCATCGGCCTCGCCACCACCACCCCGGACATCCCCTTCGACGTCATGATCCAGGAAATCCTGCGAAGAGGAGGTCTGGTCGCTTAAGCCGCAGTCGAATAAAGAATTTTAACCGCGGATTTCGCGGATTAGCGCGGATTAGCGCGGATTAGCGCGGATTAGCGCGGATTAGCGCGGATTAGCGCGGATTAGCGCGGATTAGCGCGGATTAGCGCGGATTA
>JASFYY010000057.1:0-22761 GCA_045046875.1 Verrucomicrobiota bacterium
CCCAAAGAACGCACGCTCATCAGCGGCTCTGTGATCGCCGCCGCGGATATGGACAAGGACGGCGACATCGATCTCTTTTCTGGTGGCCGCCTGAACCTGGATGACTACCCCAATGCCGCCCAACAACGGCTACTGATCAACGTCGGTGATAAAATCACCGACCAAGCCAAAGAACTCGCACCCGATCTTAACAAAGCCGGCATGGTCACCGGCGCGCTGTGGTCGGACATCGACAACGACGGCGCCATCGATCTGCTGATCACCACCGCCTGGGGACCGGTGCGTGTCTATCACAACCAAGATGGCAAACTGGTCGAGACTACCAAAGAAGCGGGACTATCCAAAGCCCACGGCTGGTGGCAAGGCATCGCGGGTGGCGACATCGACCATGACGGCGACATCGACTACGTGGTCACCAATCTCGGACGCAACACCAAATACCAACCCACCCCCGAACACCCGATCGAACTCTACACCGCAGACTTCGATGGCGACGGCAAAACAGAGCTGATCGAAGCTTCTTACGAAGATGGCAAACTGTTCCCCATTCGTGGCCGTAGCTGCAGTTCGGATGCGATGCCTTTCATCTCAAAAAAGTTCAAAACCTATGACGCCTTTGCCAAAGCAGACCTTGTTGAAATCTACAGCAAACCCAAACTCGACACCGCCCTTCATCTACAACTCAATCACATCGACAGCTCAGTATTGATCAACGACGGCGAGGGACACTTCAAAATCCAGCCACTGCCCCTGCTCGCCCAAATCGCTCCAGGCTTCGGCGTCGTGCTCGAAGACTTCGACGGCGACGGTCAACTCGACATCGTCATCGCCCAAAACTTCTACTCCCCACAACCCGAAACCGGACGCATGAACGGCGGGTTGGGCATTTTTCTTAAAGGCAAAGGCGACGGCACCTTTGACCCCATCGACCCAGCAATCAGCGGTATCGTCATCCCCGAAGACGCCAAGGCCCTCGCCTGTGGCGACCTCAACAACGATGGCTCACCCGACCTGATCTGCACCACCAACAACGGCCCGCTGCGAACCATGCTCAATACCACCCGCGGTCCCAACATGCGTTGGAGCACCCTGAAACTAAAAGGCAAAAACGGCAACCCAACAGCGATCGGCAGCCGAGTAGAGATCACCACTTCCGCAGGCCGCAAGTTAGTGCGCGAGATATACGCCGGAGGCTCCTACCTCGCTCAATCCTCCCCCACCATCTTCGTTGCACTGCAACCACAGGAAACGATTTTAGAAATTCTCACCCGTTGGCCTGATGGGAAAACATTAACCACCAGCTTCAAAAAATACCGACGGCAATTGGAGATCACGCAGAAGGATTAATTCTGCCAAGTTGCACAAACGGGAATAGCTGGAGGCAAAGAGAAGAGACAAAAATAAGAATAATTTGTCCGCGAAAGGCACCAAAGACACGAAAAAATATAATATTTGTAAGGGTTTTTTTGTCCCATCCCATCTTCACTTTCATGATTTTTGTGCTGACTCCGTCTGTCTCGCTCCTACTCTGCGAATGGTTAATTCGAAATAGCATACAAATAAAGGGACGGAGCTATCATCAGTGAATAGCGAACGAAATGCGTGATTTGAAAGAGCTTAAAATAAGGTCAACTGATACGCTGCGAATGCATCAAAGCACAGGATTGATCAAAGGGTTCCTAATTTTTAAATCCGGGAATACAGAAAAATCCCTGTCCGCAGTCCATAACTCGGTCATCCGATGATTAAGACCGCTTGCCGCAATACGCGCCTTCTGTGCAAGGCCACCAAGCTTATTCAAGTAAAATTTCCAACCGACCAAGCTCCTACACACAGGAGGAAATAAGCTTGCCTATAGGTTTGATTTGTTGTATATCCATATATATGGAAACAACGGTTTTTAAAAGCGGAGGCTCGCAAGCTGTCCGCATTCCTAAAGAGTTTCGCTTTTCTAGCAAACGAGTGGAAATCGAGCGTAAGGGCGAAACCATCATTCTACGACCGTTGAAGGAAAAGCACACTTGGGCAAACGGATACATAGAGAGTATTCGCAATAATCCGGTCGATGAAACATTCCAACGCCATTCTCAGGGCGATCACAAAGAAATCGAAATGTGATGTTTTTGCTCGATACAGATACATGCATTCATATTTTGAAAGCTCGCACCAAAGTCATTGAGCATTTTGAAAGCAGCGACCCAAACAATGTTTTTCTATCGTCAATAACGTATCACGAGTTACTCTACGGAGCGTTGCACTCTGCTGCAGTTGAAAAAAATAAAAAATCTTTAGAAAATTTCATCCACCCGTTGAATGTTTTGCCTTTCACCAGACAATCTGCCATCCGATCATCATCCGTCAGAGAAGCACTCGCCGCCATCGGCAAGCCTATAGGCCCGCTGGACAACCTCATTGCCGGCCACGCTCTTGAGCATGGTTTAATTGTAGTAACTAACAATACGCGGGAATTTTCTCGTGTGGAAAAATTAGAACTAGAAAATTGGGCAAATTGAATCCCTCCATCTTCTCTTCTTCTTATCTCCGTATCTTCGTGTGACCCCCCTCCCACCTTCTTCACTCCCCTGTTCAATATTCAACATTCCCCCCTCCTAGCCCATCACCCGCTCCAACACATCCGCAATCGTATGCAGGGCGTTTCCCTCAAGCTGGTTGCCAATATAAATATACGAAGGTTTCTCAGCTCGCTGCTTTCTGGACATCAGATTTCTTAATATACTGGTCAACGAATCCCGCGAGCTCGGGTCAATCTCATAAATCCGGTTATAAGGCGCCATCTTCTCCTCCGCCCACTGATGGGTGTGATGCGGCTTCAGCAGATAACGCGCCGCGACAAAATCATTCTCCTCCAACGCATGCAGACCGATCTGCTCGTTGATCGGCGGCATGTGCGTCCACTGGTTATAAATATGTGCCACCCCGTGCCGTTTGAGTGTGGCGAAATACTCCGGGTGCAACAGATTCTGATTTCGAATCTCCACCCCATACTGCCACCCCGTGGGCAAATCGGTAAAAAACTGATCCAGCTCAGCTACAAAATCCTGCCCGTGAGCGTAATCCTCTTTGCTGAAATGCGAAAACTCAAAAATCAGCATGCCCACCTTGTCACGAAAAGGTTCGAGGTAGCGCAAAAACAAATACTGCAAGGTCAGGGCATTGAGAAAACTGTCATTCGGCTTGCCCGCCCGATCACCGAAGGATTTCACTTCGGGGAAATTTTTAATCGTGATCTCATCCGGCACCTTGAAAGAAAAACGAAAACCCGGAGGAGCTTGTTTCATCAGACCTTCGAAATACTCCGGCTTGGGAAAACGGTAATAAGTGGCATCCACACAGACCGAACGAAAACAACCCCCATACTCCTCCAAGCAGCCCCGCTCAAAGCTCGCTTTGGAAAAAGTCTTGTTCCAAAGGTAGCGCTCCTCATCATAGAGCATGCCACACCAACCCTGGTATTTCCAGGAACTGGTACCCAGATAAATCTGATGATCATCGGCCAGACCATCCAACAAAGGCTTCAAGTTTTCGCATCGAAACAACATCGCCGGAATGTTGAACAAGTTCGAAACAAAAATCTAGCAAAAAATAACTGAATGCTGCGTGGGGTGCAGGTCAAAAAAGTTAGCCGTTGGCTATTGGAAGCTACCTTATCACCCATCAACATCATTCCGCCCTTTTAGGGCTGGTAATAAAATCGATTTAACCCCAGCGCTTCGCACCGGGCTATATCATTGAGCACCGTTGGTGCAAGAGAGATGAAAGCAAACTGTCCTGTAAGGACAAAATGTGATAGCCTTGTGCGAAGCGCTGGGTAAAGGAGGTTTGCGTTATTTGGCCTCGTCAGCTTCTGTCGACACCGCAGCTTCATCTTTCAGGGCCGCCAACAACGCGTGCCAGGCCAGCGTCGCGCATTTGATCCGTGCCGGAAACTTCCTCACCCCGGCCAGTGCCGCCAGATCCCCCATCGTCATCAGATCGATTTCAGGCTCATCCTGATCGGTCAGCAAAGCCACCACCTCGGCGACCTTTGCTTCGATCTCATCCGCCGACAAACCCTTGACCGCCGAAGTCATGATCGAAGCCGACGCTTTGGAAATCGCACAGCCCTCACCGGTAAACGTCACGGCTTCCACATTGCCTTTGCCCGGCGTCGCCTGACGCAGATACACTTTCAACCGATCCCCGCAAAGTGGGTTAAACCCCTCGGCTTCTCCGGTATGAGGATCCAGCTCGCCCTCATTGTGAGGATGTTTGTTATGCGAGAGGATGATGTCTTGGTAAAGATCTGATAAGTCGTCCATGAAATATATAAGAAGTTAGAAACTAGAAGATAGAAGGTAGAATTTTCATGCGAACATTTTTTGCACTTTGCGGATGGCGGCAACGAGAACGTCCGCTTCTTCGGTTGTATTGTAAAAGGCAAATGATGCTCTGGCTGTCCCGGACACTTTCAAGTGATCCATCAACGGTTGCGCACAGTGGTGACCGGCACGAATGGCCACTCCCTCGGTATCGAGAATGGTGCCGATGTCATGCGGATGTATACCGGTCAGGGTAAATGAAATTACCCCCACCTTGTCAGCCGCATTGCCATGAATCGTCAGCCCTTCGACTCCCTTCATCGCCGCTGTCGCGTAGTCGAGTAATCCCTTTTCGTAGTTCTCGATCGCATCGTGACCAATTTCATTCAGGTAATCGACCGCTGCTCCCAGTCCGATCGCGCCACTGATGTTCGGTGTGCCCGCTTCAAAACGCTCGGGGATGCCACGGAAAGTCGTGCCGGCAAAACTCACTTGCTCGATCATATCACCACCACCCTGATAAGGTGGCATCGCGTTCAACCATTCCTGCCTGCCCCACAATACCCCCACCCCGTCGGGGCCGAACATTTTATGACTGGAAAAGGCATAAAAATCGCAGCCAATGTCTTGCACGTCCACCCGTAGATGCGGCACTGCCTGCGCACCATCCACCAGCACCATCGCACCTTTTTCTTTGGCCAGTCGGGTCATCTCCTTCACCGGATTGATCGTGCCCAGGGCATTGGATACATGGGTGAACGCCGCCACCTTGGTGCGCTCATTCAGCTTGGCGGAAAAATCATCGAGATCGAGTTCCCCATTCTCATTGATGCCCGCCACCTGAATCACCAAACCCTTGCGCTGTGCGAGAATCTGCCACGGCACAATGTTGGCGTGATGCTCCATCATCGTCAGCAAAATTTCATCGCCCTCCTGCAAACGCTCACCGTAACTGTTGGTCACCAGGTTGATCGCCTCCGTTGTGCCACGCACAAACAACACTTCGCAGGTCTTCGGCGCATTGATCATCTTCGCCAGGCGCTCTCTCGCCCGATCATATTGATCGGTAGCGTCCATGCTCAGGTAATGCACCCCGCGATGGATATTCGAATTTTCGTGCTCAAAAAACCGCGAAATCTTATCGATCACCGCCCTCGGTTTCTGGGTAGTCGCCCCGTTATCAAGGTACACCAAAGGTTTCCCGCTCACCTCACGGGACAAAATGGGGAAATCAGATCTTACAGCAGCAACATTCATAGACTAAGACAGGCCAGCGGCCTGCCTATCCCTAGCACGGTTCCAGTGCTCGTGCCGCCAAAATCTACCCATCAATGAGCAAGGCCGGCATCACTCAACATCGCCACCGCCGGCCGGTCCACCACTGGCCGCAAAGTGCCTCGACTGTCTTTGGGCCAATCCGCACCCTGCTGGATCCAGCGATAAATCAGCTCACGCTCTTCCTTGCCCATCCGGTGTTTCTCAGGCGGCATCGCTTTTTTATTGCCCTGCTCTAATTTCAACACCTGGTAAAAACGACTCGACTGCGGTTTTTTCGGAACGATAAAAGGCCCGCCCTGCCCTGAAGCAAAAGCCAGTTCGCGCGTTTCGAGATTCAAATCCCCCAATAGCAAACCGGTGTTGTGACAACGCAGACAATAATTTTCCAGCAAGGGTTTCACTTCGGTCAAAAAATTCACCTTGTTTGTTTTTTTCTCCTCGGATGGTTCCTCACTCAATCTGGCCGTATCGCCCAGGCCGGACTCCTCTGTTCCCGTTTTGCTGCCCGCGCATCCTCCCATCAATGCCAGCACACCACTCAACACCCCAACGGCCACCATTTTTTGCATCCACTGTTTTTTCATAATTATCATCTTCTTTTTTCCATTCTAATAACATCCTCACTCACTGCCTAGATCAAATTTAAAAAAATCTGCGCATCAATTGCTGCCAGCTCCCGGACTCAAATTTTTCTCCATCAAACGATGTGGGATGCCCGCTTCAAAAAATTCGCACCCCTCGGCAAGCACAAACCCGAGGCTTTTATAAAAAGGAATCGTCCAAGTCTGCGAATGCAGGATCAAGGAGGCCATGCCCCGTTGACATGCCGCTTGCTCTAATTGCTCCACCAGTGCCGCCCCCACTCCGCAGCGTCGCCATTTTTTCACAACCGCCACCCGGCCAAGACGCCCCTCCGGCATCAAACGCGCCGTGCCAATCGCCCCCCCGTCTTCATCTTCCGCCAACAAGTGCAGACAGCGGGCATCCCACTCGTCCTGCTCCATTTCTTCCGGCACCTGCTGCTCCTCCACAAACACCTCGAATCTCACCGCCAGCAACTTTTGCCTAGCCTCCTCCCAATCCACTTGCCTGATAAAAAACCTTTTCATTATTCGCTGGATTTGAGTATAACCCAGATTTCAATCCATGTTAAGCATAGACGACATTATTCAATTAGAGCAACAAGCTGCGCAGGAACTCGATCTGTTGCAAGCAGACCTAGCCTCCTCTGGTGATGAAGTGGCCGCCATCCCACCCGATAAAGCCATCGGTCGTCTGTCGCGTCTCGACGCCATGCAAATGCAACAAGTCGCCAAAGCAGCGCAACGTCGTCGCGAAGACCGCATCACCGCTTTGCAAAACGCACTCGACCGCATCGATGCCGGACGTTACGGCCAATGTGAACTTTGCCACAACTGGATAGCCCTCGATCGCCTGCAAGCCCAGCCCGAAGCCATACGTTGCGGGGATTGTGCTGGCTAATTTGCTCGCCAGCCTATATGGATCACTTGTCCCTGCTGTGACAATCGAGCCAATTACCACATCATGAACTCCGAAAGCAACCCTTACGCAGAACTTATTCGCCAAACCCGACTGCTCAGCCAAGCTTCGCGCAAAGATCTCGCCGATGCAGTCAACAACGCCCGCTCCACCGTCGGTCGCCAGGTGGATCACCTGGTTCAAGCCAACTACTTAGTCGAACTGGGCCCCGAAGCGATGAACTCGGCAGGACGCCCACGCATCCTGCTGGAACTCAACCCCGAAGCCGGCTGTTTTTTTGGCATCGATTTCGAAGCTCGCTCACTGTTCGGAGTCGCCGTGGACTTCGCCCAGAATACCATCGCCCGCCACACCATCACCCATCAGCAAGCGCCTTCGGCCGATCAATTGATCCACTCCATCAAACTGCTGCTCAAACACCTGCAGGACGAAGCTGGCAATCGCCCGCCCCTGGCAATCGGAGTCGGCGTTCCCGGGCATGTGGACCCTGACAAAGGGCTCGCGCTCCACTACGAACATATCTCCGGTTGGGATAACATCCCACTCGCAGAAGAGATCGGTGCCAGTTTCAATGTGCCCGTTTTTTTGGATAACAATACCCGCACCATGATCCTGGCCGAGCGCTGGTTTGGCTCAGCCGCCGGTTGTGAAAACCTGATTTGCCTCAATGTGCGCACCGGACTTTCGGTGGCGGCTATTTCCGACGGCAAACTGTTGCGCGGCTCTCATAACCTCGCCGGTGAAATCCGCGGCTGGCCTGCCCCGCGCGATCACGATCCCGATGCCAATCAATCCCTCGAAGAAGTAGGGTCCTTGTCCGCCATCCTCGAACCCTACATCGGTGAAGGCAATGACCTCACCGCAGCCTGGAGCCGCTTCCGTGACCAGTTGAAATTTGCAGACCCGCAGGCGCTCGCTAAACTCACCGACATCGCCTGTGTCCACGGCCATACCGTGGCTACCCTGGCTCAACTGCTCAACCCGGAAAAAGTCATCCTCACCGGCCCGCTCAGTGAAATTGGAGACACTTACCTCGATCTGGTCAACCAGGCCTCCCAGGTGGCATTGGAAAATATTCCCCTCACCTCACCTCCCATCCAGCTCTCCAATCTGGGGCTTTATTCCGGAGCCATTGGTGCTTCCGCCCTTGCCCTGCAGCATTGGGTTCCCAATATCCAGCAGTAATTTCGCCGCTAGGCTTCCCCACACTCAGCCATTTGATATTAATTTCGTTTGAAATTAATATCAAATGGCTTTACTTTTTTATGTTATTAAAATAAACATCTTGAGTCCCATGAAAAATTCCCCCGAAAACGTAGCCCCCTCAAAGCACATGGATGCATCATCCAGTCGCCGCCTTTTCCTTAAAAGCACCGCTGCGGCCAGCACGCTGGCGCTACTTCCCCAGGCAGTGCACGCGGCTACGAATGATACGATCAAACTCGGCATCGTCGGCTGTGGCGGACGTGGCACTGGAGCCGCCGCCCAGGCGATGAACGCAGACGACGGAGTGAAGCTCGTCGCCGTTTGTGATGTCGACCGCGACATGGCACAGCAAAAAGTCGAACTGCTGAAAAAACAAAAACCCAATCAGGTCGACGTCCCAGACGAACAGATTTTTTCCGGATTCGAGGATTATAAAAACGTCATCTCCAGCTGTGATGTGGTCATCCTCGCCACTTCGCCCGGCTTCCGCCCTTTGCACTTCGAAGAAGCAGTCAATCAGGGCAAACATGTTTTCATGGAAAAGCCCGTGGCCACCGACGTGCGCGGCATCAAACGAGTGCTCGAATCCGCCAAAATAGCCAAGGAAAAAAATCTCAAAGTCGGAGTAGGTCTGCAACGCCGCCACCAACCCACTTACCAGGATTACATCAAACGTATTCAGGACGGTGCGCTCGGTGACATCGTTTACATGCGCGCTTTCTGGGACGGCACAGCGCGGGCAGGCAAAGAAAAACGCCCCGATGAAACCGAGCTGCAATACCAAATCCGCAACTGGTATTATTTCACCTGGCTCTCAGGTGACCACAATGTTGAACAACACGTTCACAACCTCGACGTTTGCAACTGGGCTAAAGGCAATGTGCATCCGGTCCGGGCACAGGGCATGGGCGGTCGCCAGGTGCGTAATAAAAAAATCAACGGACAGATTTTTGATCACCATTTCATCGAATACGAATACGCCGACGGCACCCGGATGTTCTCCCAATCACGTCAGATCCCCCGCTGCTGGAAATCAGTCAGCGAATCGATCACCGGCACCCTCGGTGAAGCGCATTTCGAACGCGGACGTTTTTCCATCACTGGTCCCAAAGCCGACGCCAAAAGACTACGCAAGGGCGAAGACGGTCATCAACTTGAGCACTACCCGCTCTTCGAAGCCATTCGCAAAAACCTGCCCTACAACGAAGCTGAACGCGGCGCCAACGCCACCATGACCGCCATCCTCGGGCGCATGTCCAATTATTCCGGCCAAGCCGTCACCTGGGATGAAGCGATGGCCTCCAATCTCACCCTGGTGCCCGACGACCTCACCAGTTTCGACTCCACCGCCCCGGTGCAACCCGACGCCGAAGGCTGGTATCCGGTCGCCGTGCCCGGTCAAAGCAATCCCTATCACCGCTGGTATTGAAATAAAACTCGACCTCCAGCCCAGCAAACTTACATTCACAAATTCTACAGCCTACCGCCTAAACACCTACCGCCTTCCCCACTATGAGCAAACTCGATAACAAACCCTGGTATGATGGAATCACCCGCTATCAATGGCTCGTCCTGGTCGTCGCCTGTCTGGGCTGGATTTTTGATGTGTTTGAAGGGCAGGTCTTTGTCGCCTCGATGCAGGATGCTATGCCCGATTTGCTGGGGACCACTCCGGATGACCCCAAGGTCAGCGGATGGAACAACTGGGCCTTTGGCTCCTTCATGCTTGGTGGTGCGGTGGGCGGCATCTTCTTCGGCATGATGAGCGACCGTGTCGGCCGCACCAAAACCATGATGATCACCATCCTGTTTTACTCGGCTTTTACCTGCGTCACTGCTTTTGCTCAAGAGCCCTGGCACATGGTGATATTACGCTTTTTTGTCGCCATGGGAGTCGGTGGGGAATGGGCCGTGGCTTCAGCCATGGTTGCAGAAGTCATGCCCAAACGCGCCCGCGCGATCACCAGCTCCATCTTTCATGCCTCCAGCGTTTTTGGAACCCTGCTGGCGGTTGCGGCGATCTCTTTACTGATCGGCAACGAAGAATTGAACGCCAGCCTCGCCGAAAAAGGCATCGACGGATGGCGAATCGGTTTTGCCATCGGAGCACTGCCCGCTCTGCTCATTCTCTGGATCCGCTGGAAACTGAAAGAACCCGACTCGTGGAAAGCCGCACGTGAACGCGCCAAAAACGACCCTACCCAAAAGCAGGGACGACTGGGCGAGCTGTTCGTCAAACCACAGCTGCGCAGCACCCTGATCGGCGTCACCCTGGCCACTGTCGGACTGGTGACTTTCTGGGGTATCCATATTTATGGAAAAAACGCCCTGATGCGCAATACCCAGGCAGAAGTTTTGCGAATAGAAAATATCGCGCCCGATGCTGAAAAAGCGGTGAAAGCCGTGGCCTATCAAAAACACAAATCAAAGATCAAAACATCGGAAATGCTCAGCATGACCTTTAATACCGTCGGTGGCGGACTAGGCCTCATTCTATTTGGAGCCATCTCAAATCGTCTGGGAAGGAAGGGAGCCTTCATCATGTATCATGCCGTGGCTTTTGTGATGGTCATCATATTATTCAAGATCCTTATACCCAATCCCGAAACTTCGAATCTAACCTATATGTTATTTCTTCCCGTATTCGGTTTTTTCACCCTGGGCATGCATGCCGGTTACGCGGTTTATTTCCCCGAGCTCTATCCCACCCGCTTACGCGGAACCGGCGCAGGGTTCTGTTTCAACATGGGACGACTGGGAACAGCCGCGGCATTTTTCTTTTTCGGTAATCTGGCAACTCCCTTGCTGCCCGAACAACAAGCCCTCTTGCTCTCGCCGCTCTACATCGTTGGTTTAGTCGTGGTGCTGTTCGGCAAAGAAACCCGTGGCGAAGAATTGCCCGATTGATTGCCTGGCCATCCTGACTTATCACTGATGGGTGTCGCCTGAAATCACTGCCCTCATCCTCGTTGCCCTGTTCATGGCGGGCGCGGCTTTTGTCCAGTCGGTCAGCGGCTTCGGCATGGCCATCGTGGCGGTGGCCACCCTGCCGCTGGTGATGGATCTCAAGGACGCGATCGCCCTGATCGCGGTCTTCAACCTTTTTGTCAGCACCCTCACCCTGTTCTGGAACCGCAGCGGTTTTTCCTGGAAAGACGCCCGACCACTGGTGATCGGCATGATCATCGGCATCCCTCTTGGATACCACTTCCTGCAAAACACCAATTCCACCCTGCTCATCCGGGTACTCGGAGCCGTACTGATTCTGATCGCCATCAGCGATACCCTGTTGTCGCGCAAGTCCCACCTCTCGTTGCCTACCTGGTCCGCCTGGCCACTGGCTATTTTTGGGGGAGTCATCGGCGGCGCGTTTAATGTCGGCGGCCCGCCCATCGTCGCTTACACCTACTCCCAGCGGTGGAGCAAAACCCAAGTCGTCGCCACCCTGCAAACCGTTTTTCTCATCGCCGGTTTTTTCCGCAACGGTCTTATGATCAGTCACGACCTCACCACCAGCGGACGCAACGACTGGTCTTGGGGACTGGCCACCAATCTGCTCGCCTCCATCCCGCTCGCCATCCTTGCCATCTGGCTGGGAAAAAAATGTCTCGACCGGATTCCGCAAAATACCCTGCGCGCCACCGTCTTCACCTTCATCTTCCTGATGGGAGTGAAATATTTATTTTTTCCCTGAATCAACGGTCAAACACACGTCAGTGAAATCATTTGTCAGCCACCGACAAATGATAAACATTGGCCCATCCAAATTCTATATTATGAAAACCCCACACTTGATATTACTCGCCACCCTAGCCCTGCTCACTCCACAGTTGAATGCACAAGAGAGCACCGCCTACCAGGGCAAAGTGCACTCCATCCCCGGCTTGATCGAAGCCGAACATTGGGACGAAGGCAAATCCGGAGCGGCCTACCACGATGTCGATGAAAAAAATCGCGGTGAAAATTATCGTGAAAAAACCCAGGTCGATATTGAAAAGCGCCCCGATGCCTCCAATGGCCATGGTATCGGTTGGACCAAAAAAGGCGAATGGCTGGTCTATACCGTCAATGTAAAAGAAAGCGGCACTTACCACATTGAGATTCCCGTCGCCTCAAAAAAACCTGGCGGTATTTTCCATATGGAAATGAATGGCAAAGACGTCACCGGCCCGATCAAAGTGCCCGATACCGGTAGCTGGCAAACTTTGAAAACCATCGTCCACAAAAACGTCAAACTGACAAAAGGCATCCAGCGCATGAAAGTGATCATGGACAGCGAAGGTGACTCAAAAAGCATCGGTGACATTGACTACTACAAGTTCATCGCAACCGCCAAGTAACCTGCCCTGCCAGCCATATTCGCTTTTATTACACCACTATGAATCCCGACCCACCCACCGCTTCACCCATCGGCTCCGGTTTCAAATGGGCCTTCCTCGGAGTAGTCCTCAGCCTGGTAGGCGCAGCCATCGCTCAAAGCATGGGCATCCGGGATTTCCAATCCGCCGCCCTGCTTTACGCCCCCGGCGGTTTTATCGGCGGCTTCCTGATCGGCTGGATGAAATCCAAAAATTCAGATGAAGAATGATTAGTGCCTTGATTCTGATTTAACCTCAACCCTAAAAAGGGTGCCTGATAGGCACCCTTTTTTTGTCCCCGGATCTTTTGATATATTTCGGGCTATAAAATATAGTCTTGACTAATATTTTTAGTAAACTCTATTCATTCCCATGGAATTCACCTGCTGCAAAAACATCATCGCTCTGAACCTTTTATTCATCACCCAGCTCCCCCACATCTCATTGGCGGATGAGCCTCCTATAGACTCCAGCAGCCCCACCCCCACCAACCCAGCGGGAACCCTACTGCAATGGAGCCCCCATGTTTCCGGAGCAGCTCGACTCAATCAAGCGCTGGTCACTGATCGCCCTGACTTTACCGAGGCCTCCGTCACGGTGGGCAAAGGCATCACTCAAATTGAGTTTGGCTACACCTACATCGATGGCGGTGACTCCGAGCTACACTCTCTCGGCGAAGCGCTGCTGCGTTACGGCATCCTCACCAACTGGCTGGAACTGCGACTGGGGTTTCTGCCTCTCATTGAAAATGAGCAAAAAGGATTTGCCGATCTCTACCTCGGATTCAAAATTGCACTCACCCCCCAACAAGGGTTGCTCCCCGAAATGGCCATCATTCCCCAAAGTTTTGCCCCCACCGGCAGCCAGAATTTCCGCTCCCACGGCTGGGAGCCAGGGCTCAACTGGGTCTATTCCTGGCAGATCAACGACACCCTCTCCACCGCAGGTTCAAGCCAAGTCAATCGCCGCTTTAACAACGAAGGCAACGATTTTTACGAACTCGCCCAATCCTGGACCGTCAGCGCCTCACTTACCGAAAAAATAGGCGCCTATAGTGAATGGTTCGCACTGCTCCCTCTCGGCGGCAGTGACTCACAAAACGAACACTACCTCAACGGCGGTTTCACCTACCTCATCAACCAAAACCTACAGGCCGACATCCGGGTCGGCTGGGGACTCAATGAACACGCACAAGACTTTTTTGCAGGCGCCGGCCTTTCAATCAGGTTTCAATAAATGCCCAAGACCTGCAAGGATCATCACTTGGAAAAGTCGTCGTATGAGTCAACCGAACGCCTGATCGAGGGCGCGCACCGACGGTTGATGGTGAATATAGGATTTTCGACTGAAGACGCGTGGCGTTTTGCTCGACAGTTTAAGGTGTCGACATTTGGCTGTGTTCAAAATTGGATCAGCGACGAGCTAGGTGAGATGCAACTGTAGCTGATGCAAGAAGTGTATCGCAGCAATTAGGTCAATCCAACGAGAATCGGTTAGAAGGCGATTTGACATAAATTCTGAGTCGAACGGTTGAGGCTAGCTGATCCTCTGCGAGGGCGAGCGTAGCTTGGTGGATAATGCATCAAAGTTAGAATGGACTGACAACGGGCAGAGGATTAGCTACGCCGTTTTGTTGAACTTATCGTTGAGGAGAAATGGCTCAGGGAAGTCGCCTATGAGATGCCAACCCTAATCAATTTCCTTGGTTATCTCAAGAAATTCAATAAAATCCTCCGGCAAGGGCTTTCCGGGTTTTCTGCTCAGCGCATCGATTTCTGACTGATTCGCCCCATCGGCGACAATCCGATCCTCGGGAATGAGGTCACACTCGAATATTTCAGCAGAGCGTTTTATACATCCAATCAGGCTTTCTAGCTCCTCACGGGCAATCATTCCAGTCGAACATCGAGCACAGGCAACCCGCTACTGGTAGCGGGCTTTCGTGTTCAAGTTGAGGGCTGAATTTTTCATTTAGGTTTTGACTGCGAGCAAGTAACGAGTTGCTCTGCTACATTTTCCTCACTTTTAAGTCGGTTGTAATAATCGTTCCGGACTTCTGGATCCATCATGATCTTGTAGTCAAACGAGCCACACTTGAAACAGGTATGCCATAAGGGTGGCCGAGGATAAAGACCAGGTATCAATCCTTTCAATTTATCCCATAGGGTCTTGTGCCGAAATCTAGACTTTCCGATATAGCTACAGTCTTCGCATCGAGTGAAACTGCAAAACTCTTTTGGCAGGTCAAGGCGAAGACCATCAGCCATCAATGCAAACTCTGTTTTGAGGGCAGCGTCGAGATCCTGAAGATCATCGGGTGGATAGAAAATTTCTTCGTGGTCGGTCCCTTTGAAGGACAGTTCTTCCTCAATATCGGAAAAAACTGCCAGCAATGGATCTGAATAACCTGTATCCGCATAAATTCTCGCTAGCATATGTAGGGCCTCTTCTGCAGCAGTTTCGCCGCACTCGTAACTCCTTTGAACCAGCCCAGCAGACTGTTGTGCCTCTACAACCTCATTGACACACTCAATCTTCAATTCCTTGCAGGAATTACGGAAATAGGACTCTATTTCCTCCGATTCGAATTTTGGGTTAAGTCCAGCAAGGATTCTGAGACTAGGAGTATCGGAACCTTCGCAAAGACGCTCGACAGCCCAGTCCACATAGAGACTTGAAAACGCAGAGCCCAGTGACCGCTTCAGCATTAGAGTGTCGGTCTCCATTTTTTGAGCGAACATCAAGTCACACCGTATCCCTGGGCGGGAGCGCACGTTGACGAATAGTTTGATGGTTAAAATTAGGGTGAATCATAACTACGGGGCGGCTCAGGAATTCGGTACTGACTATTGTTAGGCATTAATGTGCGGAATCTAGATTACGGACTTGTCTTATCCCAACAGGTGAAGAGACTCTTAAAATCGTCACTCAGCTTTTCAACATCTCCATTGAAGCCACTTTCGACGTCAATCCATACAATCCCTGAGCATTCATTTCCTTTTCGATAATCGAGACAAGTGAAAGCATGGCCATCCGTTTCGAGTATCATTAATCGGTCGAGTATCGACTTGTATGAGACCAGTTCCGACCCACCTTCCACGTCTCCACGAATTGTTAGCCACTCGTATACCGGAATCACTGTGGCAAGCTTCTGATCCTCGAAGGGGTCGAGGGTTATGCCGGCAACGCCGTTGAACAGACTCTCCTCCTTTAGTGCCAATTCGTGGAACCAGCCCCCATTCTGGTGCATCATTAATTGACGAAGGTCAGCGGGGAGTTTCACGCAATACTTCTCTTCAAAGGTTGCCAGCAACTTTGGGTTTAGGAGGCCAAATTCAGAGGAACCCTCAGTCAATATTGACCGATAATCAGCCTTGGCTGTCCATTCTTGAAACCTCTTCTTGAACTCCTTTTTTAGGATTTTCTCGCGCTCTGGAGAATATTGATAGCAGGGCATACACATCCCAGCACACCTCTCAGCGGTATCCGGGAGCACCATTGCCTCACACTTTTTACAGGGTACGCGCTCAGTGGTCATATTGTGTAGATTTTATTTCCTAACGTCGAGCTCACCCAGCACTGGGTAGGGAGAGAGCGGGAACGAAGGGGTTGGTGTTTAAAGTCATGTCGGATTTTAACATCGGGGAGGCTCAGTGCTTGGTATACAGCGTTTTGCTCTGTCTTGGTGTGATATTCCATTTCCAGGAATGATGCCGAGCATCTTTGAGCCGGTTGGCAATCCTGATTATCTTCCAATGTAGCCAGTTTCGAACCTCTCGGATCTCGTAGTCACCATTTAGGACGCCAAAGTTGAGTAATCCGCTCGGGCCACCGTAATTCTCTACCCAAGCAAGGGTTTTATCTTGATCCAATGGGTAGCCATCGATCCTGATACTTGAATCTGTCTTTACCAGCGATTCGTAAAAACATCTGCTCGACTCATATCTAACAAGATCGTGGGGGCGAAACATCCACCAAGTCCTTTTGTTTTGAGATATCCGATCCTGCGTCATCCAGAGGAGATCTGTTGAAACATTTTGAGACGAGAGAAAATCGCGAAATTGCTCCACCGCTTTGTCGAATGCTGGTCGATCAGAGTATTTCATGACAGAACGTCGAGCACAGGCAACCCGCTACTGGCAGCGAGCTTTCGTATTCAAGTTAAAGGTTAAAGTTTTCATTTAGATTTCGACTGGAGACTAGTAGCGGGTTGCTCTGCTGCGTTTTGTTCTACCTAGGTTTGCCCTTCACGTAATTTTGCATTCCTTGATCCCGCCACCAAGACCGGATTTTCTCTATGGCCACATCTTTAGTCGCAATAGGTGCCTTCTCATCGTAACTAAATCCAATACCAGTAAAAATTTGAATTGCCTCCGCAACTGCATCGCATCTGCGAATAGTCCACTCTGATTTGCCGTCCCTTGCGACCGCGTAGTCATCTCTGAAGTCAAGTGCGTCAATCAGAAGGTGCATTGGAAATTTTGCCTTTGTATAGCCCTTTGGTAAACCTCCACGTCCACCATAAGCAATCTCGCATAGCATTTCTATAATTGCCGATCCCCTCTTCGATAGTGGGTTCTCTTTATTTTTAAGAAATAAGCGCTTTCTAATTTCTGCCTGGTACTTTTCGCTCCCGTATAGGATCATCTGGCGAAGAGCGTAATCTTGGGCATTAGAGTCAGCGGCCCCGTCGTCAGGTAAGTCCTTTGGAAAATTATAACCACCAGTGAGATACGCATCTGTAACTGTTGCCAATTTTGAATTGTCCCCAAGTTGGCACATCAGTGATGATAACTGCGGGAGCTGGTAAGGGTCTCTTGTATTACACATCTCGCGAAGCTTCTCCAGAACCTGCTCTTTCTGGCCATGTTTTTCAGCGAGCATATCCAGAAGTATGAGAATCTGATAAATCCCTGGATCTTCTTCGATCGCAATCCATTTCTGTTCCACTTCTGACTTGCCGCGACTCTTAAGATACCATGACGTGATCGAAGCAATCGTCTTTTCCCGAATCTCAGAGTTCTCGTTGGAGAAGTAAGATCCAGTTGAACTCCTCCGATAGAATGGAGTCGTAGTGAGTTCATTAAGGATTTGGATCGCCGCATCCTGATAGCGAAGGATTGTGCGCGAGGAAGCATTATGACGCCAAAATCCTACTGAGCGGGTGGGACGTCGATCGTCAAGCAATTTGACTAATGCAGGAATTGCCGGTTGTCCTATCTCTTTGAGTTTGATTGCCGCGTTGGGAATCCCTTCGCGTTGACCGAAGTCCTGCAGAAGATAACACATACCGGGTTGGCTATGTTGATAGCAGTTCACATTGCGAAGATGGTAAATCCAATGATCTATTTGTTTCTCCAGGCTGAGATTCTTAACATCCTTGGACTCCCGCCACTCGGAATCCTCCCTAGCCATATTTTCCAATAGTTCGGCCAACTCTTTCGACTCCTTTGCATAATGACTTTCTGAAAATTTCACTGACACTTTACGAAAGAGCTTAGCTGCATATTTACGATCACCCTTATCTTGAAGAGAAGTGACACCAGCGTTGAAGGTCTTCCACACTTTCTTTTCATTTCCTTCACACGCAAAGAGAAGAAATGATAAAACTAATAAAATGGCCGGCCGCATATTTTAAGGTAGAACGAAAGAGGCTAGCTGATCCTCTGCGGGAGCGAGCGTAGCTTGGTGGATAATGTATCAAAGTTAGAATGAGCTGACAACTGAAAACGAGCAGAGGATTAGCTACGCCGTTTTGTTATGCCTTTGGCTTTAGAGGACGGGTGTCGCGAATACCGTGATAGGGATTTACGTATCCACCCTTCGGATCAACGAAATCCCATTCAACTGAGAATTTTATTTTACGATCGTCAATCACAACGGTGCAGATTGCAGAAATTTCGTAATGACCAGACATCTCTGTTGAAAACTTTTTCTCCTGAATTGATTGGACGTGCACTACTGATCCTTTGGGGAGTTGTATAATCTTTCGATATTTTTGCCCGTATGAAAAGAGTTCCGCAATTTCCCCCTCATTAACTGTTGCCTCTGGCGAGTCTGGTGAATCAGAAAAGTAAAAAAAATTGTCAAGAATGTAATAGTGGTTGGGATTTTGATGCTCCCAAACACACGCAAAATCAGAATGAACTATCAGGTCAACTCCAACGAAATTTTTGTATTCCTTTAGTGAGGAAACGTTGCTAACAGAGGAGCCAGAACAACCAACCCAAAACAAGGCAATGGCAAATCCAGCCTGTGTCATATTTCTTGGCATAACGTCGAGTCACACCGCATCCCTGAGAGGGAGCGCGCGTTGACGAAGGGTTTGATGGTTAAAATTAAAGTAAATCATAACTATGGGGCGGCTCAGGGATTCGGTAATAACTATTGTTCGGCAACTGTTTTTTCGGGGCCGACGAACGGTTCAGTCTCACGTTGGCTCAGAATCTCTCGCATATATCGAGGCAAGTCCTCATATCGGCAAATGTCAATACTGTGTTCATATCCGCCCTCAATACTGTCTCCATCTTCTACACTCTGTATCCAAAGTTCGCCTGGGGGGATCTCATCTCGCCGTTCGTCATCTTCTCCACCTCGCACGATGTAGATCGCCGAAATGAAACCAATCTTCACTCAACGAATAGAGGATGCCGCGCTCCCATTTTTCCTCGAACAGTCCTTTGAAGTGGATCGAAATGGCGTCTCCGAAGTTTTCGTGAATTGCCTCAAAGAGGCGTAATCTGAAAACTCGCCCCTCGACTCGGGCATCTGGAATTTCTACGAGCAAATTTCCGTATTTGTCATGCCGTTTTCGAAGAGATTCTAAAATAAATTTGGACAAATCCGCGCGTAGCTCATCAACGATACGCTGAAGGCGCACTTGATCTGCCGCATTAAGGCCGATGGCGTTCATAGTGTGAACGTTCAGTGCGCCCGTGTGAAATTCAATCAGATCGAGGGAAATGATCTCTGGGTCTTGAATCCCGACAATCGGAACCTCTCCGTCTGGTGAATCACAGCCTGCAATAGCAAGTAGCAACAGTGCCGATGCGAGTCTCCAGTGTTTCATTTCTTAGCCGAACGTCGAGCACAGGCAACCCGCTAGCTGGGGCAAGTGTGAACGAAGATATTAAGGGTTAAAGTTTTCATTTATTCGTAACTACGGGGCGGCTAGCGGGTTGCTCTGCTGCGTTTGTTCTGCTTCTTATTCTGACCTTCGGCCGCATATTAGTCACTCAGAATAGATATTTTTAAGCCCTTCGCTTTAAAGGTTGTGGCCCGTGCGGCGTCGCCTTCTTTAAAGGCAGAGATTACTTTCATTGAAAAACGCATTGTCCAATCCCCAGGTTGTAGGATGAAATAATCATAGAGTTCAATTTCGAAGGTTTTGCTCTCGCCTTTTCGGAACGCATGAACTCGCGATGAGTATCCGACTTTTATTCCATCGCCAAATACGATTGCTCCTCGCTTAGTGAACGGGCAAACGATTCCATTGGAATCAATAAGACCAACCTTGCAAGAGAGGATCATGTTTGGTTCGATAACTGTTACGAGACTTGCTGATATGTTTGCGACCTTAATCTGAATTTTACAGCTGCCATCTTTGGAGTTTTGCGGGACGAATATTTTTACGCCAATCTCATTTGATTCCAATTCTATCACACTTTCTTTGCGAGGATTGCTAGAGTCCGCAGCGAAAGCAGTGGGGCCGTTGAGGATAAATACCAAACTTACAGCAACCGCTGAGATTACTTTCATGGAATGGGTGCGATGCTTCACTTCTTAGGCACAACGTAGAGCACAGGCAACCCGCTACTGGCAGCGAGCATTTGTGTTCATGTTGAGGGTTAAAGTTTTCATTTAGGTTTTAACTAAAGGGGGGGTAGCGGGTTGCTCTGCTGCGTTTTGTTCTGCTATGTCTCGATGAGCGCTATCGAACGAGCGATTCGTAAAAACTAGATGCTGACTCATAGGCACCATTATGGCAATAAAGATCATCAATAAACCATCGCCCAGATTCCTTAACTAAAATCACAGAAGTATTTCGTTCGTGACCTGAATACTGAGCTCCCTTCCCCCATACGTAGATTACATCTGTTATTGCTTTTGGGTAAGTTCCCGCGACATCTGGAATCGCACCTTCCTCGATGGTGGTTCTGTGCGCTCCCCCTACCTTAAAAGATGTCGGAGGTTCCCATGATTGTAATATCGCTTTTCTTCCGCCGATTCCTAAAGGATGGTAAACATATGGTCCTGGCTGCACCACGCTTCTACCTGCATATTGGGCTTTCGAAGTAGCGATCCTATGCCTGAGATTACCGGAGAAATATTTCCGGCAGAACTCCGCGTCCCGGAGGAGGGCCTCGTCATAACGAGCGGAGAAAACTCTCTGCATAAATCCCCTCACTGCATCTTCCGGTGACTCAAAACCATCCGAATGTTTGCGATCATCCGCATATGGAATATCAAAACTTTCGGCATCCGGAAACGTAGTGCGATCCGACATGCTAAAGTAACAGCACGAAGACAATGCTAGACACAAGAGCACGATTGCGTTTCTCATGATTTTATAGGCAGAACGTGGAGACTAGCCAGCCGCTACCGGCGGCGGGCGTTGCTTCTGGGCTTGATGTTAAAATTACGGTGATCCATAACAGTTAGCGGGTAGCGGCTTGGTCTACGCCGTTTTGTTCGGCACGTGCGGTCTTCGACGTGGCTTCACTATGCGTTAAGGCAACCATCGGTTCAATGAATTTACGGATCGATTCGTTCAAACGTTCGTATCCGGCTTCTGAAAGATGAAGAAAATCGCCACTATAGTCAGAGGTGACGTGCCCATCGTCGCCAGCCAACACCTCGGCGCTTACAAAGACCGTAACACCGTCTGAAGCCAAGGACTGAAGTTACTTATTTACCTCGTCAATCGCGGGGTCAACTCGATCAGACCAGAATGGTCTACGCTCGAAAGGGAGTTCGCCCACAGGAAAGATTGTGGTGACAATAACATGAGCGCCATGATCCCGAGATCGACTGACGATGTGCCCAATATTCTCCTTACAGCGTTCGATGATCTGCGCTTCGGCGTCTGGAAAGAGCGGAATTGTCTTAAGATCATTGATACCAGCCTGCAATACAACGATCCTAGGGCTGAGCGGAGCTAGATGATAACCGAACCTGCCGAGTATTTGCTCAGTGGTTTGCGCGCCAATTCCTAGATTCAATGTTCGTCCTTCAAGCCATGTTGGCTCCGGCCACTGCGCCGCTCGAGAATCGCCGTAAAAGACCAGAGCGAGATTTTCCGGCGAGGATGTCACTTCAAGCTGTCTCAATCCCAATGGGTCGAGCCGCACGGCATTTGCTTCGCTGTAGTAGAGCTTCGCTCGCTGAAATACGATGTAGTTCGCCGCAAATGCGCCGACCAGAAAAAGGACGAGTAGCGCACCAATAGAGCGTTTGAGGATCGTCCTTCGTGCTACTCTCATTTCTTTGCCGAACGGTTGAGGCTAGCTGATCCTCTGCGGGAGCAAGCGTAGCTTGGTGGACAAGGTATCAAAGTTAGAATTGGATGACAACTGAAAATGGGCAGAGGATTAGCTACGCCGTTTTGTTGTGCTCCGAATTCAGTTTGACGTAATTGCGGAATTAACAGCCGAAATGGTATTAGTTGATTTATCAATCGTAATCGACACAATCAATCCCTGTTCAGAATACTGCTTCGTTTGATAATCAAAAATATAAATAGACCTTCCATTCACTGACTCGTATTTGTCGGCTTTAGATAAAAAGGTTTGAAACTCATCTGCGCTACTTCCAATCGGAAACAGCTTCGCAAGCCGAATTTCGAACCCTGAATCACTATAAGTCTCGCAACATGCGTGAAATTTACTTTCATAATTTTGAGAGCACGAGCATACTAAGATCAGTGACAATAAGAGAAGCTTATTCATTTATTGGCACAACGTCGAGCACAGGCAACCCGCTACTGGCAGCGAGCTTTCGTGTTCAAGTTGAGGGTTAAAGTTTTCATTTAGATTTGTAGAGTAGGGACGGCTCCGACTTGGAGCCATCCCCCTCATCAAACCGGACGTGCGGTTCTCCCG
>JASFYY010000058.1:0-51401 GCA_045046875.1 Verrucomicrobiota bacterium
TCACATACACCGCAGGATGATCATCATTCTGACGAAAATCAGGCTTGGGCCAATTTCGATCCCTCTCCTTCTTAATAAAAGCCTCATAATCCTTCACCCGCGTTTCCCATACACTAAATAATATATTCCGCCCATCACTCGCTCCACCCACTATCGGCACAGGAACAAAACGCATACCCAAACTGTTCTCAAATGGTTTGTCCTTATTTGCCGAAGCGATCGGCGCTGCTGCTGCCACGCTACCTGCTCGCGGCGACGTTTTTTGGGGCATGACACTTTTCTCAGGAGACTTCGTCCGAACTGCAGCAAGTGAAGAAAAAATGCCCAAATCATCCAGAGCCTGTTTGCGATTCATCAGCATGGCCACCACCTTCTCTTCCTCTTTTTTTGCCACAATGGCCTCTTCAATTTTATCAGCGACCGTCAATGCCTTTTGAATATTCTTCAAATCGATCTGATACTGGCCTAAAGCAATTTTGAGATCATCAACAATCTGATTACGACGTTTCATCTTTTCTTCATCGTAAATCACCCGCAATTTTTTCAGTTTATCAAACTTCAACTCCGGCACTTCTCCCGTCCTGAACCTTTTAGCCTCCTCACGAATTTCTAAAACCTGATCCAACAATCCTTGTTGCTGCGCCGATTTCTCCAAAGTTTTCAGATGCATTGAATAAGTCACATCAAGATCAAAAAGGATTTTTCTGTAGCTTTTGATCCGACCTTCAAAATCCCACTTAGCGGTTTTTAAAGTTGGGTTCAGCTTCAAACTCAAACGAACCGCTTTGGACAATTCCTTGAGCATAACCTTCGCTACGCCCCCGCTGTGTTTTAAGACCACCGTGCCTTCGTTTATTGATTGCACCTCGGCATTCTCATAAACTACTCCACTACCTGTTTTCACCGTAACGCCGGCATAAGTCAGCGAAACCCAAAAAAAGCCTGACAAACTGGCAATAATAATCTTTTTCATACACACATCCCCTCCTAAGCCTTAATTCCTTACCATCTTAAAAGTAATCACACCAGCTACAAATTCATCTGAACTAAGAGTCAGAGTTGATCAGCCAAAGCCTTGACCAGGTTTTTTTTATTCACCACCACAATAGCCGGCCCGCCCTTGACGGTAGGGGCAAGAGGATATCGCCTTATGAGCTTACCGTTAATATCCAAGCGCAGAATTTCCCCTTGCGACATAATAAAATAATTTTTCAGCGCCGCCACATAACGAATATCATTTGCCGCTGACAATCCGACTTCTTTTAAGTCAAAAAATGCGTTCACCATATCCCCTGTTTTCTGGGATATTTCCGGTATGATTGAACTTTCGGTATTACTAACAAAAAAATTCCCGTTATGCCCCACCGCAATCCCTGTCGATCTTTTCAAAGAAGGCTCAATCCCCCTCATCACCCAAGTTGATTTTGCGCTGGAATTCCTCAATTTCATTTGAGCTATCCTGCCACCAAACACTTCGACGGCATAAACCTCATCTTCCACAACATCCAGGCCTATCACATTGCCCATACCGTCAGCACCTATCATTCCCATCGGTTTACCCGCCTTCAAAGAAAAACGATAGACTATTCCAGCGGCATCAGCTGCTATGAATAACTCCTCCTTTTCGTTAATCCTCAGTTTACCAGCACCAAATTCACCCACTCTACCGCTCTGATCTTTCACATCAAACCCTCCCTCGTCTTTAGGGGTCAACGCAATCACATTCATCCCCCCATATCTCAGCCCCAGATAAATCACTCCAGATTTTCCAACAGCTATTCCACGCGGGCCGCTTTTCTCCTTAAATTCATGTAGAATCTTAACTTCCCCTGATTCCAAGTTAACTGAAGCTACCGCATCTGAGGCCATCGACGCGACCAAGACATAATATTCATCATCACTCTCCTGATCCGTCTCAATCTGCTGTTTAGCTTTTTCAGGTGAACCCAGCAATGCCAACAAAGCTTCTTGATCTGTTAACACCTCACCTATACGTGCCCTCTCTTCGCGCACCTTGATAGCCTGTTCCAGATCGCCTTTTTTTGTTAGCGACACCTCAAGCTCACTGATACTTTTCTGATAAGCTGATAATTTTGATTTCAACAAAACCGCTTCCTTATTCCGTCGTTTCACTAACTGATCCTCATAAACTTGTCGTTTCCCTTTTAAATCTGAAAACGTTTTGTAATCGACCTCCCCATGCTCAGTGAATTGCTTGAGTTCCTCACGCAACACTAATACTCTTTCAAGATTCCCCGAACGCCGGGCTTCATCTTCCAATCCCTGTAGATATTTACGATACTGATCATCCAATTTTTCAAGAGAAGATCTGGCATCACTTAGAATTTTTACAAAATCTAATTTCAACAAAGTTAAGTTCCGAGGGATCCTCAAAGCCAATTGTGCCGAACGGGACAAATCCGACAAAGCTATTCTAGCTATGCCTGCATCGTGTTTAACCACTACGACATCCCCCTCCACTTCACTTAATTGCGCACCTTTATACGTTTCGCCATTTATTGTAGTAACGGTTACCGGCTCTTGTGCCGGCAATAACACTGCAATCCACAACCAGAAGAACGAGGCTATCCATTTTATTTTCATAACATCAAGGCAAACGTTTTTACGTAACTATTTCTGCAATCCATAAATAGCAAACTGCCCTTCTTTTGCAGAAATCTTCAAATTCAACAACTTCCCCAAACGTCCCATCTCTCCATGAAGCGGAGCCGATTCCGGCGAACCTCCCCACGTTCTCCAATTCCCACTTTTTGATTGCAGCGCATAGCCCCAATAATCCAATCGAATAGTTCTCCCCTCCCTTTGTCCCTGAGGGACATTTTCAGTAGTATCACGACCCTCCATGAAAGAACCCGCCTTGAGAATACCTATACCAGTAAGCACCATATAGTCACTCTTGCCTGCTTCAAATCGAGCAATGTCATCATGCTGTCCCACCATCTCCGCCTCGCCACCTGCACGCCAGCACCACACGTTTCCTTTTTGATCCACTACCCACGCTATATTTTCTGACGCAGCAACAAACTTCGCGCCCTCAAATTGTTCTTGCAAAGCCTCTCTGCTTTTTGGATCCTTGTACATACTACCCCACAAGCTCAGCTTCCCCGAGCTCAACAAGGCTATTCCACTGCCACGCCCCAAACCGAATTGTTTTACATATTTCAAATCTTCTGGCGGACTGTCATTTGGAGAATACGTCTCCCCTATCACGCTCACCGCGCCATCCAAATGGAAAACCGTCACGACACCTGCCCCTACCCGGAGCCACGAAACATTCTCCAAATCATCTTTCTGCAAAATTTTGTCACCTCTCGAGTAAAGCAAACTGCCATCTTTTTTGAGCGCCGCCCAAGACTCCCAATTTCCTTGCATATCAATGACCTTACCGCTCTGCTTTTTACTGGGTATTGGAATGTTTGGCGAATCACCAATGCTCAAAACAATCATCGTGGCAGCCTTTCTCTTCGACATATCACCTTCAGGACCATAATAAGTCGCCCTGGGATCAGGCTCCGCCGCCCCCTCCTTAGCCTCCTGAGATGCAAACAGGCCCAGACCATCCAGTGCTTCTTTACGATCAGCTAACAAGACAATGACCTGCTCTTCCTTTTGTTTAGCTAAAATTGCTTCATCTACTTTTCCCGCAATGGTCAGCGACTTTTGCACAAATCGCAGATCTTTTTGCTGCTGCCTTAGGACAAGTTCCAAATCATCCGCGATGCTATTTTTGCGTTTGTTTTTCTCTTTATCATAAATCGCTCGTAACTTTATCAGTTTGTCATATTTCAAATCCAAACGAGCACCGCTGCGAAAACTCTCTATTTCCTTCCTAACTTCTAACACATGATCTAAAACACCTTCGATTTTTGAAGACTTCTCAAGTTTTTCCAAATGGCTGGCATAGGTATCATCCAAAGCTTCTATTCTTTTTCTGAACCCCTTGATGCTAGCATCAAAATCCCATTGAGCCATTTCCATAGTGGGCTCCAATTTCAATGCTTGCCTTGTCGCCCTGGACAAATCTGCTAAAGAAATCCTTGCCAAACCTCCTGCATGCCCCAATGACACCTGCCCTGCTTCCACTTTCTTGACCTCGGCATTTTTGTATTCCCTGCCACTCTCCGTCTTGATTGTGATCCCCGCAAACAGGTTACAAGACCAAATGAAAACAAAACCAAAAGCAACGATAAATAAAAAACGGGCTTTCAAGATAGAGACATTCATTTGTTAGCAATCTAAGAGAAACTCACTTTCTGAGCAAGAGTCTATTTCACCCTGCTGTATAAAGTTCAACCATATCCCCATAAGCAAACCTACTCCAACTCAAGCACGACTCTAAATCCGATGCTGCGAAAATTCTTATCTGGCGCCTGTGTCGCTCTATACGAAGAGAGCAGCGCATTAGGAAAATTACCCGCCCCCATCCAACACATACCTCGCACGACGCGCCTTTCTTTATTACTAGGATCAAACCACTCCTGACACCACTCCCATCCATTTCCGCTCATATCATACAAACCTAAAAAGTTTGGTTCAAAACTACCTACTGGAGCCGTACGGGAGAAATCATCCTCATACCCATCCAATTTAGGCCCCGGACTTGCCGGTATTGGATCCTTAACACTTTCTTCTCCATAAAAATTTCCAACTCCTTTTGGCGGAGGCCACTCTTTTCCCCAAGGGTAAATCCCTTTGACCTTTTGATGTTTAGTAGAGGGCAAAGCATCTGCGTCCTCCTCTTTTCCAATACCTACCGCACAACTCCATTCGTGGTCAGTGGGCAATCGATAAGTGTCATTCTCTCCTATTTTTTTCTCTTTACGCTCCTTTTCAGTCAACCACTCACAAAAAGCCCCTGCCTCAAGCCAACTCACATTCACTGCAGGGTGATCCTCCTCTTGATCAAAACCGGGATAGGGCCAATCAATATCACGGTTCTTCTTGATGAATTGGCGATAATCCCTACGCCGCGTTTCCCATATACTGAACAGTATTTTTTTACTATCGCTCGGCCCTCCCACAATCGACACTGGCACAAAGCGCATGCCTAGACTATTCTCAAAAGGTTTGTCCTTGCTCGCCGAATCAAGCGACGCTGATACCGCTGCACTGCCGAGGCTTGAAGCCGTAGAAGTTTTTTCTGAACTCGCCACTTTTTCTTTGATCTCGCCTGAAAAAATACCCAGATCCTCCAGAGCCTGTTTACGATTCATCAGCATCGCCACTACTCGTTCCTCTTCTTTTTTTGCCACGATTGCCTCATCCACCTTATCCTCCATCGTTAGAGCCTTTTGAACCCCCTTCAAATCGATCTGATACTGACCTAAGGCCAGCCTCAGATCATCGACGATCCGATTACGACGCTTCCTCCGCTCCCCGTCATAAATTGCCCTCATTTTTTTCAGCTTATCGTATTTGTATTCCGTTTGCGCCCCCATACGGAACGTTTTTAATTCCTTGCGCACCTCCAACACCTGATCCAGCAGACCTCCGGCTTGCGCCTTTTTTTCCAGATTCCCCAGATGCCCGGCATAACTCACATCAAGATCAAAAAGTAATTTTTTGAAAATCTTGAGCTGCTGATTAAAATCTCCTTTTGCCGTCTCCAAAGTAGCCTTCACACCGAGCGCTCGACGTGCCTCTTTCGACAATTCCCGCAAAGGAACCTTGGCCACCCCCCCGCTGTGTTTCAACATCACGGCATCCTTCTCTACCGAAGTCACTTCAGCATTTTCATACACCACCCCACTGTTCGTCTTCACCGTAACCGCCGCAAAAACGGTTGTCGCCAAAAACGCTACCAAAAAAATAACACCCGCACTGAGTTTTTTCATAATCAAGATCACACTACGCTATAATTTTTTTACAACCACTGATTTCACTGAAGAGGAAGTAAATTTGAAATAAAAAAGTAATATGATTCAGTGCTTATCAGTGTTCATCAGTGGTTTAATTCCTGATTCAAAAAATGTCGTGTAGTGTGAATCAAGGAATGCGTCAACATCACGCTAGCAGGACGATCCAAGCTCAGCCAGCTTCTACCATCTTTGGTCTTATTCGTGTCCACCTTAACTCGCCATAGCTTATTAGCGACGGCGGTTGCGGTTCTCTTCCTCCCTCACAAAGCCCGGGCATACGCCCCTCCATCCACCAAAATCGTCGTCCCAGTGGTATAAGAGCCCGCCTCACTCGCCAAAAACAAAGCGGGGCCCGCCAGTTCCCTTGGTGTGCCCCAACGATCCAGTGCCGTCATATTGGAAAACTCTTTCTTCTCGGCATCATTCAGCAAACTCATCGGCAAATCAGTGAGAATCGGACCGGGTGCTATACAGTTCACCGTGATGTTATGCGGCCCGAGATCCAAAGCACTCGCTTTAGCCATCCCGATCAAACCCGCCTTGGTCGCGGAATAAACATTCCGCGCCGGTTTTGATCCCAGGCCCAATACCGATGAAATATGAATCACCCGTCCCCACTTACGCTCAATCATGCCCGGAACCACCGCGCGGGTAAGACGCATGCAAGAAGTCAAATTCAACTCCACAATCCGGTCCCAGTCTTCATCAACGATCTGATCGATCGGCTGCGGCGTATTCGATCCGGCATTATTGACCACGATATCCACCTTGCCCAGACGCGAAATCGTTTCCGCCGCCAATTGGTCACTTGCCTCACGATCCCCCATATCCGTCACCATCCATTCCACCTTCACATCAAGACCGTCCCCCACTTCAGCCGCCGCGGCCTTGAGTTCATCTGCCGAGCGGCTGGCGATCATCACGTCAGCGCCCGCCTCAGCGAAGCCCCGTGCCATCGCCTTGCCCAAGCCTTTGCTACCGCCCGTGACCAATGCCACGCGCCCGTCCAAATTAAAAAGATCACAACTCATCCCCTTTAAAAACCCCGCCCACCGGCTTTGGCAAGTAAATTAGCAGTTTCACTTGTTTGCTTTTGACTGTATTTAGAGTCTTTCCAAATGAATAACGCACTGCAACTCGATCCCCGTGACAATATCGCGGTCGCCCTCACTGACCTGGCCATCGGTGACTGCGTCAACCTGAATGACGCTTCGATAAAAATCACCGAAGCCGTTCCCGCCAAGCACAAACTGGCGATGCGTGATTTTGCCGTCGATGACATCGCCATACAATATGGCGTGACCGTTGGTAAAATCACCCAAGCCGTGGCCAAAGGCGGACGCCTGACCCAGGGCAATCTGGTGCATCTCGCCGATCATTTCTCCGCCGATCAACACCGTGCCTCCGGTGAGTCCTGGCCAGCCCCCGATATTTCTGCCTGGCAAGATCGCAGCTTCGACGGTTTCCACCGCAGCGACGGTTCGGTCGGCACTGCCAATCACTGGCTGGTGGTGCCACTGGTCTTCTGCGAAAATCGCAATATCGAGGTCATGCGCGAGGCCTTTGATAAAACCCTCGGTTACGCCCGAGCCGACCACTACGAAAACTTCGCCAAAAAACTCGTCGAGCTGCATCGCTCCGGCGCCAAACGCGAGACCTTGTTGTCGACTGAAATGGACTCATCATCCACAACTCAAGCTGCCCCTGTTTTTCCCAACATCGACGGCGTACAGTTTCTCACTCACGGGCTTGGTTGCGGCGGTACCCGCAACGATGCACAAACCCTCTGCGGCCTGCTCGCCGGTTACATCACCCACCCCAATGTCGCCGGAGCCACGGTGCTCAGTCTCGGATGCCAACATGCCCAGGTGCAAACCCTGCAAGAGGAACTCGACAAACGCGCTGCACAACTAGACAAACCCCTGCTCATTTTCGAACAACAGCAATGGCCCTCAGAACAAGCCATGCTCAGCGCCGCGATGCGCGAAACTTTTGCCGGATTGGTCGAAGCTAATCAAATCGAACGCCAACCCGCTCCGCTGTCAAAACTCACCCTCGGTGTCGAGTGTGGAGGATCGGACGGTTTTTCCGGCATCTCAGCCAATCCGTTGATCGGTCAAGTCTCCGATCTGCTGGTCGCACTCGGCGGCAGCTCCATTCTCTCCGAATTCCCCGAGCTCTGCGGAGTTGAGCAAAATCTGCTCGACCGCTGCGTCGATGAAAAAACCGCCCAGCGTTTTGCCCATCTGATGTCTGCTTACGCCAGCCGTGCCGCAGCCGATGGCGCGGGATTTGACCAAAACCCCTCTCCCGGCAACATCCGAGACGGCCTCACCACCGATGCGATCAAATCCGCCGGAGCGGCAAAAAAGGGCGGCACCTCTCCAGTCGTCGATGTGCTCGACTATCCAGAGAAGGTAAGCCAATCAGGTCTCAACCTGCTCTGCACTCCCGGCAGTGATGTCGAGTCCACCACCGCCATGGCTGGCGCCCACGCCAATATGATAGTATTCTCCACCGGTCTCGGCACCCCCACCGGCAATCCGATTTGTCCGGTGCTCAAAATCGCCACCAACTCCTCTCTTGCTCAGCGCATGCCTGACATCATCGACCTCGATGCCGGCCCCATCATCAGTGGTGAGACAAACATCGAAAAGCTTGCCGAGCAATTGCTCAACCTCATCATCGAAGTCGCTTCGGGCCGTGCGCAGAGCAAAGCCCAACAGCTCGGCCAAAAGGATTTCCTGCCGTGGAAACGTGACGTCTCTCTGTAGATCGTATTTGAATATCCCGCTATCTCTGCTTATCTCCACTCACAGAAACTTTCTTTAAAAAACCAACACCCACCATTTATGAAACTCATTCGCCACGGACAAGCCGGACAAGAAAAACCAGGTCTTCAACTCGACGCCGATGGCGATCACCGCATCGACGCTTCCGGCTTCGGCCAGGACTACGACGAAGCCTTTTTTGCCGATCCGGCCAATCTCGACCGCTTGAAAGAATGGGCTGATGCTAATGCTGACTCCGCACCTCGCCTCGGCGCTGACGTGCGTCTCGCCCCACCCGTTTCCCGCCCGGGAAAAATCGTCTGCATCGGTTTGAATTTCAGCGACCACGCCGAAGAAACCGGATTGGAAGTTCCTCCGGAACCCATCATTTTCTTTAAAGCCACCACCGCCCTCTGTGGTCCCAACGACAACCTGACCATTCCTAAAAATGCGACCAAAACCGACTGGGAAGTCGAACTCGCATTTGTCATCGGCAAAAAAGCCTCATACGTCGAAAAAGAAAATGCTCTCGATCATGTCGCCGGTTATGTCTTGCACAACGATTATTCCGAACGCGCTTTCCAAATCGAACGCGCCGGCCAGTGGGTCAAAGGGAAATCTTGTGACACCTTTGCGCCGCTCGGCCCCTTCATCGCCACTCAGGACGAAATTTCAGACATCAACAACCTGCGCATGTGGCTGACCGTGAATGGAGAATCCAAGCAAGATGGCAGCACCAGCACCATGGTCTTTGATATTCCCACTATCGTCAGCTACCTCAGCCAATTCATGACCCTCGCCCCTGGCGACATCGTCACCACCGGAACCCCTCCCGGCGTCGGCATGGGAATGGACCCTCAACAGTGGATCCAGGACGGAGATATGATCGAACTCGGCATCGACGGCCTTGGTTCTTCCAAACAAACCGCAGTGGCCTGGTCAAACGAATAACTCAATAGCTGCTCTGCTGAATAGCTCAGCAACTAAAAAGCCAAAGGTTAAACCCCTTTGGCTTTTTAGTTTTCCCTCTTACCTTTCTCTCGAAATATGACATTCTCCACCTCTCAAGCACCCACCTGGTTTATAAAAAATTGCACCACCCTGCTCCTGCTGATTTTATCAATTGGCAAAGTCGAAGCAAAAGCACCCAACATCCTCATCATCGTCGCCGATGACCTCGGTTACAGCGATCTCGGATCTTACGGCGGAGAAATCGACACCCCTCATCTGGATGCCCTGGCCAAGGGCGGCGTGCGCTTGACGCAATTCTACACCATGGGACGCTGCTGCCCCTCACGTGCCAGTATTCTAACTGGTCAATATCCGCATCGAGTGGGACTCGGTCACATGACCCAGGACATCCATCAACCCGGCTACCGAGGGCAAGTTTCTGATCAAGCCCAAACCATCGCCCAAGTGCTCAAACCAGCCGGTTACCGCTCTTTCATTTCCGGCAAATGGCATCTGGGCACAGCGGATCCCACCCAACACGGCTTCGAAGAGTTTTACGGAACCCTGACCAGTGCCAAACGCTACTTTGATCCCGACCATCTGATTAGGCTTCCCGAGGGGCGGAAAAAAATCACCTACCCTCCCGGCGAATTTTACGCCACTGACGCTGTCACTGATCATGCTCTCAGTTTTCTCAAGCAGGCTCATTCAAGCCCGCAAAAACCCTGGTTCATCTACCTTGCTTACAACGCCCCACATTTCCCTTTGCACGCCAGGCCTGAAGATATCGCCAAATATCAAGACCGCTTCCATGACGGCTGGGATGTATTGAGAAAAAAACGTCTCGCCAGGATGAAGGAACTCGGCATCATTGCCGAATCAACGGAACTCACTCCGCGCTCGCCCTATTGGAACTACGGCGAAAGCAAAACCGGTACTAATCCCGCCTGGAACTCCCTGTCCGAAAACCGTCGTCTCGATCTTGCCCGGCGCATGGCTATCTACGCCGCCATGGTGGACCGCATGGATCAGCAAATCGGACGGGTTATTGACGAACTCAAATCAAAAGGTGAATTCAACAACACGCTGATCATGTTCCTCTCCGACAACGGCGCCTGCGCCGAATGGGATCCAAACGGTTTTGATATCAAATCGAGCAACCAGAATATCCTGCACGAAAAAAACAAACTGGATGAAATGGGCAAAGCCGGTACATTTCACAGTATCGGATCCGCTTGGGCCAATGCCGCCAACACCCCTTGGAGGCTCTACAAGCACTTCAGTCACGAAGGCGGCATCAACTCTCCCTGCATCGTACACTGGCCAGCTGGTCTCGGGAATAAAGCCGGCAGAATCGATCACCAACCCGCCCACATCATCGACCTGATGACCAGCGCCATCGCCGTCTCGGGAGCCTCTTACACCGGCACCCTTGATTTACCAGGAAAAAATCTGATCGCCCAGTTACAAAACGCTCAAACGACACAACGCACTCTCTACTTCGAACACGAAGGCAACCGAGCTATTCGTGATGGTGATTGGAAACTGGTATCTTTAAGGGACCAGAGATGGGAACTTTACGATTTCTCCAAAACCCGCACTGAACTGGAAAACGTCGCTGAGCAACACCCCGACATCGTCAAAAAACTCAACGCCAAATGGGAAACCTGGGCAAAAAAAAACCTAGTAACGCCATTACCCACCGACTATCAGGTCGATTACCTACGCATCACCAAATGACAATTGTAGGGCGACCGCTCCGATACCCACTTCAACCGCTCAAAGCCTACTCACAACAACTCAGCAATCGGTCGGTGCTGGTCCACCAGGTAATGCGGACGACCTGACAAATCAGTCACGGTGGTCGTATTGGCATTGATGCCAAGGTTTTTGTACAGCGTGGCGTGAACCTCCCCCATGTGCACCGGACGTTCAGTGGCCTCCGCAGCAATCCTGTCCGTCGCTCCAATCACCTGCCCCGTTTTCATTCCCCCTCCGGCAACAAATGCACAAGAAACTTTTGGCCAGTGATCACGACCAGCATCTTTGTTAAGCTTAGGTGTGCGTCCGAATTCCCCCCAAGCTACCACACTCACATCCTTGTCCATGCCGCGTTCATGCAGATCCTCAATCAGAGCGCTCAATCCCTGATCAAATAACGGAGCATGATCCTTCATGCCCGCAGTGTTTTTGGAATGAAAATCCCAACGGCCAAAGTTCAAAGTCACACAGCGAGCCCCTGCCTCCACCAGGCGCCGCGCCATCAAGAAATGCTCCAGGTTACGAGGCGCGCCATCCCCGTAATTGGTTGGCACCCCCTTGCCATAACGCTCACGCGTTTTGACATCTTCTTTTTCCAAATCCAAGGCTTCGAGTAATTTGGAAGAGGTCAACATCCCAAAAGCCTGTTGGGTAAAACCATCCATCTGGGCAACTTCGTTAACCGTATCCATCCGACGACGAAACGAATCAAATTCATCTAACAACGAACGTCGTTGACTGAGTCGACCATAAGTTATGTCCTTCAATACCATGTCTTCCTTGGTCGGGCCCGAGTGCTTGAATGGCCCACGCGCCACTCCAAGAAAACCAGACTTGCCCGACGATCCGTAAGGAGGATGCCCTGCCCGGGGCGCCAGTCCCACAAAAGGCGGAATACCAGGGTCCACAGCTCCCTGTAATTCAGAAAGAACCGACCCAATCGAAGGCCAGCCTCCGGGCGGCTGGCCGATCATATTCAGAGTCGACCCCTTACGCCCGGTATAACACATAAAAGAATCATGGCTGCCGTTCGGAGCCCCGACAATCGAACGGATCGCCGTCCACTTGTCCATAATACCCGCCATACGCGGAAGCATCTCACCAATATGGATGCCTGGCACATTGGTCGGAATCGATCCAATGTCACCACGATATTCGGAAGGCGCATTCGGTTTGGGATCAACCAGATCCTGGTGCGGTGGAGCACCACACATATAAACCATGATGATTGCCTTGTGGGAACGCCCCACCCCCGCTTGGGCTTCAGCCTCGAGTAATTGGGGCAAGGCAGCTCCGCCCATACCCAAGCCTCCTATACGGAGAAAATCCCGTCGGGAAACACCGTCGCAAAACCGACCACTACTCTGACCTATTATATCCAGCATAGACATGCCCCCACTTTAGGTATTCAGCTAAGATCAGGGGGATTGCAACTTTGACCCCATGAACGCCGCACCGTTCAATCAGCACTGCCTACAATCGGAAAACTACTGCCCTCTGCGCCCCATTCAGTCCACGAAGCGTCATACACAACGATTTCATCACGCCCACTGAGATCTGCCGCCAAAGCTATAATACAGGCCGTGACACCCGAACCGCAGGAGCAAAGTAAACGTTGTTGAGGATCGGCAAGAGCTGAAAAAATATCCTTCAGCTCATCAATCGGCTTCATTTTCCCCTCTTCAAGCAATTCCACATAAGGCAGATTTTTTGCCCCCGGCATGCAAGCCGCGTCAAAACGATCCTTCGATCGCGCGTCCAGAATCGTCGTATCAGCATCATGCAAACGCTTGTGAACATGATCGGCACTGACAAATTTTTCGTTCTTTTGCGCTACAAAATCTCCCGGCACCGACAAATTCCTTGGCTCGTCATTCACAGTATAACCCGCCGCCTGCCAAGCCAACAAACCTCCATCGAGAACCGCAACCCGCTGATGCCCCATGGCACGAAACATCCACCACGCCCGGCAACTCGAAAACATCGCATTGCTGTCATAGACCACCACCAGGCTGTCTTGCTTCACCCCCAGCTTGCGCACCGATTCGGCGAACAAATCCTCATCAGGTAACATGCGCGGCAGATGGGTTTCTTGATCCTTGATCTCACCATCATAGTCAAAAAAGCGCGCGCCAGGAATATGCAAACCATGCCACTCTTCCCGCCCGCAACGCTCTTTCCCTGGCAAATGCCAAGAGGCATCCAAGACAATGATTCCCTCATCCCCAAGGTGTTGATTCAGCCATTCAACCGATACCAGACTTCCGGGAAATTCACATTCAGCCATAAATATTACTTCTGATTATGCAATCACAATCCACTTGAGAGCAGCTCTAGAATCGCACGGTTTTGTAAGAGGTAACTCCGTTCACCAAGACCGGCTGGTAATACAAGCCGTTAAATATGTAGTAAACCACTCCATTCACCGTGGTCGCGGTTGCCCCGGGAGGCAAAACGGGAACGATTGCTCCAATCGGAGGTTCAGCCACGATATACCCACTATCGACCGGTTGGTAATAAGTGCCTCCGTAATAAGCATACGGCGCGCCACTCACATAAACCGTAGAATAACCTCTCGGAGGCGCAGTGATCGCTGCTCCAACCACCGCACCAGCTACCATACCCACCGCCACACCGGCGGCCACCCGTCCATGCCCGTATCCATGGCCATAGCCGCGACCATACCGATTAACATCTACATCCACGTGACGGGATCGATTGACGTGCGTACTGCGATTGACATGCGTACTGCGATTAACCGATGTGCTACGGCTGACACTGCGGTGCCCTCCACCGCGGCTCACACTGCGACTACGGCTGACGCTGCGCCCGTGCGGGCGGGCATCAGCTGTGATAAGCGAAAGGCCTAATACTGCCACTGTGCCCAGAGAAAACCAATTATGTGCTTTTTTCTTCATGATCTATCTATTCTTTTAAGTTATTGCCGCTTGTTTATTTTTTCGGCGCGCCGTCCTTTTCACCTTCTTCTTCATTAGGTAAAACTTCAATTTTAAGAACTCCGGCAGGCGGATCAAAAGTGAACACGTATGCAGGCAAACTCAATCTTGTATCCCAGTCTGAAAACAATGCGATAAATTGCGGACGACCTTGCTCTTGCTTGAAAGTGATCACCACTTTCCTTATCGTCGGCACGGGACCTTCATTCACCCACGCCTGCCAATTAACGATTTCCCCTTGAAAGGCCACGTGATGACAAAGCTTGCCCAGCACTGGCTCCTTGCCGAGGTATTGCCCCGACTTAGCCTTGGCCGCCGCCCCCGCAAAAGGACGACTGATCAACAAATCTTCAAGCGGCATAGTGATGCCAAATTTTTCATCCAATTTATCCAAGGTTTCTTCGATCGTCGCAGGAGCCGCAACACTGCCGTAATAACCCTTCTGATGATCCACCACACTCACACTCTTGCCATCATAATAAAAACTGCGTTTGGGTCTATCCGTTTTGACATCGATGCGTAAGCCATCCGGACGCCGGACTTTGACATCAGCCAACTTGCTGAACTGTAACATGGTGCCATTTTCATCCTCAAGGTCCTGCCAGATTTCCGCCGATACAGAAAACTGCTTGGCAGCAGACAAATGATCAGCTGCACGTTTGAGGATTTTGACCGCCATCGGATCGATCGCTGGAGCTTCTTCTGCTTTGGCTTTGTCCTCTGCTAAAGCTAACAAAGGAAGCGATGCCACCCCCGCCAAGGTCAGTAACAGCAAGGATTTGAATTGATTGTGTTTTTTCATAAAATTCAGCTAGGTAAAATTATCATCACTTTGCAGATTTGTCACGTTAAGGTTGATACCAAATCGGCGAAGTCCACGCCCGTTCCTGTATCGTAGCTTGCACATCCTTGAGCAATGGCAGCCCATTTCGAATCGCATCATAAGTGCTCCAACGAGGTGTTGGGATCTCAATAACCCGAGCGTAATAGAAAGCATGCTGTTCAGGATCAAAAGCTTCATCTTTCCATGTTCCCATAAGCTCCACGCCGCCGATGGTATTTTGATACTTGGCCGTTTTCAAATCCACCGTATTGCCAACCGACGGAAGCTTGCCCTCACTTCCAATCTCCCTCTTGCCCGCCCATACCACGTCGATGATTTTTTCATGCAGCTCTCCACCTTTATCCACCCAGCCTTTGATAATTTGAACCCGATCCAGATTCGCTCCGTCAACATCCTTCGTCGCGTAAACGGTAAAAGTAGGAGCCGCGCCAATCGATCCTAGGTCTCCCCCCATAGGCACCCCGAATTCATACCCCTGTTTAACCATCGTCTTCACATCAGGAGGATCAGCAGGCAAATCCACCCCACCAAACAAACGTACTTTGATCCGTGGACCACTGCTTGCAAAGGTCTCGCGTCTCTTCATCGCATCCCAAATCGCCGCCCGGGTATTTTCCGTCGCCCAGACTCCGGCAATCGATCCGATGCTGAGATCCTTGCCATCGATCCAACCGGTCACATTACCCTTGCGTCGTGCCTCGACGCTTCCATCCTCCGGACCGTGTGCTCCGATAAAACTGTCTTCAGCCACCGCAGACATAAGCCCGTTATGATTATCCGTGCCGCCTATAAAACCATACTTAAATGGATTCACTCCTAGTTTCTGCTCAAAACCCAGCCCTATTTTTAAACCCTCACGCACAAAATTCTTTTTCTTAAAAATGCGCCCACTCGAGTTTTGAATCGAATCCGCATTTTCAAAATTGGCAAACTCATCAGCTGCCCAGAACTTACGATGCACTTCGGAATTCCCCTTCACCTGCATCATCTCGATCAGTGGCTCGAAATGCTGGCGCCGTTGAGCATACTCCAGATCCATCGGCGCACCAGCCGCATTGGTCGAAGGAAACATCATACCCTTGCTGGCATTGGAATTGTGGGGGATAGCCAGCGCTTTGATTCCTTTGCTCTCTTGTTTTTCCATCCATTCCCACAAACCATCCTCGCGATTCACATCAATGTAACTCACTGGAGCAGCGGGAACATTAGCATCTCGATAGATCACATTACGATGCAAATTGGCACCCTTGGGAGCACCACTCCATTCAAATCCGATCAAGGCAGTGAACTTGCCGGGTTCATTATGTTTTTCCGCTGCATCGATAATGATTTGCCAGGCACTCTTCACCGTTTCCTGCCCTGCAAAAAACGGCGGATGCTGGGGATTCGCCCCCCGATTGGCGGAGATCACATATTCCATGAACCATTTCTGTCGTTCTTCAAGATCCGTCATCGAACGAAGGTCTTTCAATAGCTGCTGATCATGCCCCGGCGCCCCCTCATTGAGTGTCGAATACATCTCTCCGATGTATTCGGCATGATCTGTCACCGCGGCGAAGTCCAGCGGACGTTTATGGGACACACTTTTCCCATTCACCATTACAGTCTCCCCTTTTGCGTAACGATAAGAGTCATTTGGAGTCAACCGTGTGCCTCCAAGATAAGCATCCAGTGAATAGGCTGTGTGCATATGGGTTTCACCAAAATAAGCATGGCGCTCGTCTTCTGCTTGAGCCGAATATAAACCGAAAACTCCACAAAAAACGGCAATAATGATATGATTCAATTTCATGATTTTTCGGTTTTTAGCTTAAGGTATTAAAATGTTGGGAAAAGGGCAGTAAAAGTCAAAGTAACCGACCACTGAGACAAACTAGGTTCATCAATCAAATTGTATTGAGGATTGAGCGAAATCCGAGCAGGCATCTTGCCAATTTTAAGAACTTTTCCGATTTGAAACCCAATCGGCGCATTCACCCAACGACTGCTTTTCCAATCATAGGCAAACTGAAGATCACCTGCCGAAAGCGCCCACCCTTTACCCAGTTGATAAGCAATGATGGGTTGCAGTTGCGAGACCGCTGTATTGCTCCAGAACACATTCTGAGTGAACAAACCAACGTTCAGCTTCTTGCTGACCTTGTAAACAGCACCAAGCGCCGGTCCAAGCACGTATTTGTCGGGCGCCCCACCGGTGGTATCAAAACTCATCACCGGCCCAATTCCCCAACGCCCCCAGTCCTGGTTAAACACCATCATATCAAAAACTGAAATCGCTCCCCAGCCCTCGTCGCCACGCCCATCCACTTGATAAGGAATCGTCAGACGTAAAATATTTGCTTGATCGAATATTTTAAGCGGAATCACCGGACGGAATTGAAAGACCGTGCGTGAATCCTCTTGCCCTATTCCTCCGCCATAAAAACCGCCCGTGTAGATGCCTTGGAAATTCAATGCCATCAACGACGCTGTAGGATCGGTAGCTTTGGTAGAAAGATCATTGATACTACTTTTGACTACGGGTTTGTTTCCTGTTTCGAGATTTACCGCATTTTCCGCAAAAAGAGCGGTTGGTGTGAAAATCACAGTCATATATAGGAATACGCCTAGTATTTTCATTTTTTCTTAATGATATTTCACTTTGTTGTTAAAAATTCACATCCCCAACCCAATGTCCTTCGGGGGGTATTTCTTGAATGTGGCCCCATGCGCCTTGAGTTTAGCCCCCAGTGTGGCCAGCCAGGCATTACGACGATGCCCAACGGGCATCTGCTCCTTCGGATCAATATAAAGGTTAAATAACCAAGGCGCTATCCCCACATTTTGAATCGTCGACATATCAATATACATGTGGGTGGACTGCGGCAGCACTACCTTCACATGAGCCTTGTATTCACGCATGCGACAGGCCGTCAGCTGGGTTCCCCACCAGAAATAAACGGCTTCCCGTTTAGAGAGTCCTTGGTCGGCTAGTAAAAATGAGGTCTGATCAATGAAGTCATAATACTTGTCATCGGGCAGCGTATCGACGGAAACCCCGGCAAGGTTCAAAGCCGTGCCAAAGAGATCCATCAGGTCGAACAGTTCATCACTTTCACGCCCCTCTTTGATCATACCTTTCCAATAGGCAATACCAGGAATGCGAACCCCTCCTTCAAAAGTAGTGCCTTTTGCTCCTCTAAACGGCGTGTAACCACCGTCCGGCCAGGCATCCATCTGCGGTCCATTGTCGGAGGTGAAAAACACAAAAGTGTTTTCCAGCACACCCGCTTGACCGAGAGCTTTCATAATTTCACCCACATGCAAATCCACTTCAGCGACCGCCTCTTTGTAGGCATATTTCGCGGCACTAAGAGATCCGAGATCCGGGTTAGAAAAATTATCCGCATGCACTTTCATAAAACAGTGTTCAATGAAAAAAGGCTTATCCCCCTTCGCAGCCTCCTTGATTTTCTTGATGGTAAAATCAGCAAGCACCTTATCGGCACGCCCCATATCTACAGTGGATTGGATCTGACTGATTTTTTCCGTTTTGCCGCCTTTGAATCCGTGGGTCAAGTGGTTGTCTGGAGCGATGCCTTCGAAAGCCGCAAGTTTTCCCGGGTCATTGACGAGGTCGGGGTAACGACGCGGATCAACGCTCTGGGAAATTTCTTTTTGAGCTGGATAGTAGCCATAATATTCATCGAATCCAACATCGTGTGGACGCATCCCCTTATTCTCACCAATGTGCCATTTACCCGTAAGCAGGGTATAATAACCCGTGTCACTGAGTAAAGCGGCGAGGGATCTTTCATCGGCCCAGGGATTCTTGGTAAGTTTGTCTCCCGCTAGGATCGGGCGGATGAGCCCAGTGCGAAATGGAATGCGTCCGGTAAGAATAGCCGAACGTGTCGGGGTGCAGGTATGTTGCGAATAACATGAAGTGAGTTTGAGTCCTTCCCGCGCAAGCCTGTCGATGTTCGGAGTCGCAGCGCCAATAGCAGCGCCCCCTCCATAACAACCAGGATCCCCATAGCCCATGTCATCAACGATAATCCAAAGAATATTCGGTTTTTTCCCAGTTTTCTTTTCCAAAGCAGCAAGCTTGGCAGCAACTGCTTTGTCCTGCGCTGGACGAGGAATGGCAGGCTCTCTATTTTCAGCCGTGCGCACAGAGCGGTCAAGACCAGCTTGAGCTATTGTCGTGATAAGACTAAGAGCAAAAAGAACTGTGCAAGCTTGTTTGGTTTTCATGACTTTGTTTTTAACTAAAATTTGAACAGCAATTTGAACCACACATAATTCCCCTGTAGTCGGTCGCGAGTTTCAAATTCGTGTAACCATTTCAACTCACCTATCACGTCGACATTGCCGATTTTTCCTGCGTAAGATAAAACCGGACCGAAACCTGCCGTGCGCCCTTTGAAGTCTCCTAGTGCCGCCCCCGACCCGCTATCTCCCGTCACTTGCTCATACCAATATCCATTGACCCCCACTCCCGCCAAACCGCCCAACAATGGCAAATGCTGCGCCAGCGTGCCATCAACATGAATCTGGGTGCCGGTTTTGTAATGGGTATCATCATTCTCAGTGTTGAAATCAGCACCGGTAAAAACAGAAGCTTCAATCCCATTCTTCTGGCCAAAATACATAAAACCCACCGTCGGTTCGATGGTCCAATAATTTTTACCCGTATTCGCCAGACGCCCCACCTTGTATCTCCCTGTCGGCGCATAAATACCTAGTCGGTAATTGATGCTGAAGTCATCACTGAGTTTCTGATTCAACATAAAAGGCATCAACACGATATCCCCTACTCCCTCGATGCTATCCGATCGCCGAACCGGCCCCACATTCGCTGACACATCCATCGACACCCAGGGAATCGTTGTGCTCATGGCAAAACTCAAGTTATCTCCAATCTCAAAAGAACCCGGCCGCCAGAACAAAGTAAGTCCATTGGCCCAGGAACTTGCCTTCACTCCGAAAGCCGCCTGCCCCGCGATCGGAATCGCCCGCCGAGCATCAATGGTTCCGTCATACCAAAGCAGATTATAGCGTGCGATAAAAGTTTCCTCTGTAGCAACGGCATCCACAAAAGAACTCATCGAACCGGGCAGGTAATGACCTGCGCCCCCCTCTTCCGATTGCAGTGGAATAAGGTTTAATATATTAATGACGACAATTAAAAGCGGGAGAATTATTTTTTTCAAAACTTACTTTTATAGTTAACTGTTAAACTAATTGCCATTCAAGCGATCAACTCCCCAATTGTAAAGCTATAAAATATATTTGCAAAAGTTATTTGATTTTATACAAACGATAAGTTTTATTTATACGATGCTTGACCTCAAAAAACTGAATCACTTTTCCACAGTGGCAAAACACGGCAGTCTTAGCAAGGCTGCCAGCGCGCTGGGACTAACCCAACCTGCCTTGACTCTGAGCATCCGAAAATTAGAGCAAGAGCTGGACTGCACCTTGTTTGATCGATCCCATGGATTTGAATTGACAGGTTTTGGACACCAGTTACTGAGCACAACAGACAAGGCTCTCTCTCAAGCCAGCGATATTGAGCAAGAAATCCAACTGTTACGTTTAGGAACGAAAGGCAAACTAAAGATCGCTTGTGGTCCCAGTGTGGCTGAATATTTGATCGGTCCAGCCATAGCCAGTTTGCTGCGGCAAGGTATTGATCTGGAAGTCCAAATTGACATCTCCTCCATTAACACCAGCACTCAGCTATTACTGCAACGCGAAATTGATTTTGCTGTAGTTGAAACTTCCGCAATCAAAGACTTCCTAGAGTTTGAAATCACTCCACTTCCACCTCAGGAGATCATTTTTTTTGCACGCAAGGATCATCCTCTCACTAAGAAAAAAAAAATCAGCCCTAAAGATTTTTTCTCCTACCCACTCGCCGCTTCTGATCTACCTCCCTGGGCCATCGACTGGATACGCGAAAACCGACCAGATAGCGCAAAAAAACTAGGGCTGCAAATACGCTGCGCTCACCATAACCTGCTCATTCAAACGGTCGCTGCAAGCGATGCGATCAGTGCCGCGCCGAAAGCGGTCATTGCAGAGTCAATGCAAAGTGGCAAAATTGCCCCTATCCTCTTTAAACCCGCCAGTATGTTCAACCATGCAGGAATTGTATTTTTAAGGGATCGCCAACTGAGCAAGTCCACTCAGAGATTAATCGACAGTATCAAAGAAACCGCCACGATGTCCTCCTCACCTTAAGCACCCACCCATCAACACACTCACTGCCCAACCCGGCTAAAACAGATCACGCTACACGACAGTTTTACAAATAAGTGCGCTGAACAAGTTTTTACACCTTTATCTTGGCTCGAACCAACCAAACTAACCTTAAAGATCAGTAAAAAAGTTAATTGTCACTAATGCAATATCATTTCGATGGCGCGTACCAGATCGGCGAAGTATACGCACGCTCCTGGGTGATCATAGGAACATTTTCATCCATCTTAATCCCGAAACGTTTGGCTTCATAAGCTGTCCACCTCGGCGTCGGAATTTCGATCACCCGTGCATAATAAAATGCTGCTTGCCTGGCATCAAAATCAGGATCATACCAAACAGTGATCAACTCCGGGGCACCGATGGTATTCGTCCACGTTGCATTTTTAACATCAACCGTATTCCCAACGGCTGGCAGTTTACCATCCTTCCCGGGTTTGCGACCATCACTCCAGGCGACATCATAGACCTTCTCATAGGTCTCCCCTTTTGCATCCATCCAACCTTTAATGATCTGGACACGATCAAGATTGCCACTGTAGGGATCTTTCAGAGCAGCAACCAGAAAACCGGGAGATTTCCCCTTTGGAGCATCCGTCATATCTCCTCCCATCGGCACGCCTTTTTCATAACCCGCGGATGCCGGCAATCGAGACAAGGCATCTTCTTTCACGAAATCCCAACCGCCAAAAAAGCGCACGGTCATGCGGGGCCCTGTAGTCGAATAAGTCTCCTTTCGCTTCATCGCATCAAAGATGGCTTCGCGAGTATTTTCCGTTGCCCAAACAGCAGCATAACCTCCCGCTGCTTGTTGCCAGCCTTTGATGGAAAACTTCGGATCAGGAGCCTCAATCACCATGTGTTCCCAACGATGAGGCTCCGGTTCAACCCCTGAATGTTTACCGAAAAAATTCTCTTCTTCAACCGCCGCCATTGCGGTATGGGAATCCGTGCTACCAATCAAGCCGAACTTGTAGGGGTTCACACCCAGCTTGCGTTCCAACTTCAATCCTGTTTTGAGCGCTTCGCGGGTGTATTCCCATTGCAACATTTCGGGTTTTTTCGCCACGGTCCCATTGAGGTTGGATTTATCCCAGGTCTCGTAATTGGCGAACTCATCATTCGGCGATAACATCGGATGGGCTTCACTGTCCCCTTTGATCTGGGTGGCTTCAATAAGCGGTTCATCTTAATCCTCAATGCAGCCAATTCTTTGCTCAGAGGTTTGCCGTCAAAATTCTCAACGGTGAACATGCGACCATTACTCAAATTTCCATTATGAGGAATCGCCAACACTTCTTCTCCCGTTTTCTTTTCAAAGCCCTGCAAATACCGCCACAGGTCTTCCGGGTTTTTGCTATCGAATTGAGAAAAAGGAATCGTCTGGTTGGCAGCGCTTGAATCACCACGAAAAATCACGTTGCGATGGATATTATCCCCACCGATCGCTGTCCACTCAAAACCAATAAGGGCAGTGAAACGACCGGGGTCGTTATATTCGTCCGCTAGGGAGGTGTAAGCATGCCAAGCGTTTTTGATAGCTTTATCATTTTTGATCAGAGGTTTGTCACCAGACAAAGAAGCGACGATTTCCATCGCAGTGGCAAATATTCTGTCCGTATCCCCACTTTTCAGTTCTCCATACCACTTCTTGCCATATTTAGTGCTGAGGATTTCAGGATCGCCACTCAACAACTGCGGCATCAATCCATACATTTCTGCGTGATCTGTAATCACCAGAAAATCAAGCGGACGTGAAAGTTTAGCCCTTAATCCATGAGTAGTGGTGATCTCCTCTCCTCTGGCAAAGCGAAAAGCATCCTCCTGCCCCACTCGACACATCGTGCCTGCATCAACCGAAACGGCGGTATGCAGATGTGTGTCACCAAACAGAATCTTGGTTGGAAAATTACGCCCCGCATAAGGAGAATATTCCTTTTTTGCAAGAACGGCTACCCCCTCCTTGCTGGGTTTTTCATCGGCTTGGGCGAGGCCAGCCCACAGCCCCGAAACCATAACAAGACAAGATCCAAAGATTTGATTGAATTTGCTTTTCATTTGCATATTCCAACTAACTAAAACTGATAGACTATCTTAAACCAAATATAATCGCCTTTGACACGCCGCTCGGTCTCAAGTTCAGTCAACCACCGCACCTCTGCCACCAAGCTATTGTCTCCCACTGGCAGAATATAACTCAGCACTGGACCTAAGCCAACCGTGCTAGCTTTGTTATCACCAAGCCTGGCCCCACTGCCACTATCTCCAGTGATCTGCTGATAATAAAAAGCCTCCGCTCCGATACCGAGAAAACCTTTACCCAGCGGCAATAGCTGCTGCACAGTGGTGTCTGCATGAAAAATGGTTCCGTTGCGGTAATTCGTATCCTTATTCTTAGTGCTAAAAGCAAACCCGGTATGAAGGGCGGCATTGAATCCCGTCTTAGCATTATTGTAAGATCCACCCACAGTTGGATCAAAAGTCCAATGATTCAGTCCGGGATTAGCGAGACGCCCTACTTGATAATCACCAGTCGGAGCGTAAACGGGCAGCATAGCGTTGATTTGCCAGTCGTTAATTTCCCATGCCATCATAGCTGGAATAATCAGTAAATCCCCAATCCCGTCAGCTTTGTCAGTGCGTATTCGACTACGACCCGTCAAGGTGACATTCGCACTGACATCCATCCAGACGTAGGGCAAAAAAGCTCCCAGCGAATAATGAGCACCGAGGAATTTTTGATCAAAGGTATAAAGCGAACCTACGGTAACCGCGTCACTGGTCGCGCTGAGCCCCCCAGCGAGCACTCCCGCCACCGGCAAGGTCTTTGCCGCTGACGCATCGCCGTCATAGTGCAAATACATCGTTTCCAATACCCAACCTCCTTTGGTCGGCGGAAGATCAATAAGGCTCGCAACTCCTCCCGGAATATAATGCCCCGCACCGCCTTCTTCAGCTTGGCTGACAGGAGCAAAGACGGATGCTGCCACGACAGCCAAAACTGCCAGATAATTAATTAATCGATGTAGTTTCATGATTATTTTGAAGCCTTAATGATTACCGATGTGATAAACAAACTTATTTCGAAGGACTATACCAAATGGGTGCCGTGTAAGCGCGCTCTTGGGTCGTCATTTTTACTTTTTTCGGCATCTTGATGCCAAAACGTTTCGCCTCATAAGCCGTCCAACGAGGCGTAGGAATCTCAATCACACGAACATAATAAAAGGCACGCTGCTTGGCGTCAAAATGGGGGTCTTTCCACACCGCAATCAGCTCGGGATCACCGATGGTATTGCGCCAGGTCGCCTTTTTCACATTGACCGTATTGCCCACTGCTTTTTTGCAGCGACCATCCTCACCGATCTTGCGATCATCTGATACCGCCACATCGTAAACCCGCTCCTCCGCTTTGCCGTCTTTACCTACCCATCCTTTGATGATCTGAATCCGATCCAGATTGCCACTCATCGCATCTTTCATCGCAGCGACTAAAAACGTCGGTGACTTGCCTTCGGGAGCGGCTGACAGATCGCCACCCATCGGCACCCCCTTGGAATATCCAGCCTCAGCTGGCATCCGGGTCTCGGTATCTTCTTCATTAAAATCCCATCCTCCAAAAAAGCGCACGACCATGCGCGAACCAGTGGTAGCGTAAGTTTCCTTACGCTTCATCGCATCCCACAGGGAAGCTCGAGTATTCTCCTTGGCCCATACCGCAGCAAAACCAGAAGCCGCCATTTGATAGCCCATGATTTTCCCGTTCTCACCACCAATCACCACATGCTCGGCACGATGTTTGTCCGGCTCGACTCCTGAGTGTTTACCAAAAAAGTTATCCTCTTCGACTGCTGGCAAAGAAGTGTGGGAATCGGTGCTTCCCACTTGACCAAATTTATAGGGATTGACCCCGAGTTTCTCTTCAAATTCCAACCCGCGTTTGAGACCAGAGCGAGCATACTCCCCCACCAGCATCGCATCCGTTTTTGCCTCGCTCATATCGAGATTACCCAGGTCCCAGGTTTCGTAATCGGCAAACTCGTCATCCGGCGAAAGCAAACCATGCGCCTCTCCATCCCCTTTGATCTGTGTGCTTTCATACAGCGGCTCCCAACGCTGACGCCGCTCAGCGTAATCCTTGGTGATTGGTCCACCGGCTTGAGTCTCCACATCAAACATCATGCCATTGGACAAGTTACCATTATGGGCAATTGCCAAAACCTGGCCTCCTGTTTTTTCCTCATAAGCCGCCATCGCCTGCCACAGCTTTTCAGGATCGCTGCTGTCTGCCAAAGTGTAGGGCAGCGTCATGCTAGCTTTGTCCCCGTTGTCTCGGTAGATCACATTGCGATGCAAATTGTTCCCTTTAACCAATGACGTCCATTCATAACCAATCAAGGCTGTAAACTTACCCGGTTCATTGTATTTCTCAGAGGCATCGATCACGCTCTGCCAAACCGGCTTCATCATTACCGGATCATTGGTTGGCCAGGGAAATTTCCCTTGTGAAAAAAGCGTGATAATTTCCAGAGAAGCGTTCACCGCATCTTTCCCGCCGTTTTTGATTGCCCGATTCCAGCGTCTCCCCTCCTCTTTATTCATCACCTTCGGATCTCCCTCAGCAAACAACGAGAAAAAACCCATACCATCCGAGTGATCGGCCACCACCACAAAATCAAGCGGGCGGGCCAGCTTCGCTTGATAACCACCCGAAGCCGTAACTTGCTCCCCACGACAAAAACGATAGGCCTCGTCGAGTCCCAGACGATTACCAAAAGTCCCCGCATCCATCGACAGGTCGGTGTGCAAATGGGTATCGCCAAAATACACGTTAGTCGGATAAGCCCGATTAACGTAAGGCGAAAACTCCTTTTTAGGAAGTTTCATATCCTTTTTCTCCATCTGCGCATCGGTTTGCGAATAAAGGCAAGAAAGTGATGAGTTCAGGAGACAAAGGACGATAACAACAGACTTTTTCATGATGGTTTTATTTCTCAGATAAAATAGAAAAACAACAAAGCCGTGTCAACGCTATATGAAAATAAAAGAATATTGTGTATTCGTTTCCATCTCAAAATTTAAGCTTGCCCTCTTTACACACCCTGTATCATTACTCTACCAGCTCGTGAATCGTATTCTGAATCACTCGCTCGACATCTTGCCCGTCAGCTCCCTTTAATTTGCAGATCACCTCCATCCCCCAGGTTTTCGGCAAATCAGGTATATGAATAGTCAGCGTTTTGCGATCTTTTGCCAAATCCACACGACTCACTTTGATCGCACGTTCATTATAATGATCCGAACCATATTTTGCCGACCGTTTCAGATCCCAGACCTTAACCGCGAAGTTTTTTGCTTTCGCTGTAGACGAATCCAGCTCATCACTGAACTCAATCACCATCGCGCCCTTCTTTGCTTTTAACTCCAGCGGCAAATAAGCCGGTTTGCCAGTATAACGAATACGATAAAACCCTCCGCCCTGATCCAGTTGCTGGGTGCCCCAGGCAGCCATACCACAGACATAAAGCTGCCCATCGTCCGGATTAAAACGTCCACGCATAATTCCTGTCGGCAGATCGGGAATCGGCAAGCGGCACAAACCACCCTGCGGCTGGCCATTTTCCAAAAACTCATGCGGCACGATCTCGAAACGCCCGTGTCCATATGACAAGTTCAAAAGCTTGCCATTCAATGCACCCCACGACTCGCTCTCGATCCACAGCAGTTCCGATGGCGAACGGTCAAAAGGTTTGTCCACCCAGCAAAGTGGCTGTTCCATCGCCGAATCAGAAGAATCCTTCGATGCGCCGTAACTATACATATTGCCGTAAAACCCGCCCCGCTTGACCCAGTTGATCCGGTTCATCGGATTCCAATGCCCCTCCTGATCAGTGACAATAAAAGTGCCGTCCGGATTGAGACAAACGCCATTGGCCGCACGAAAGCCATTGGCGATAATTTCACTTTTGCTCCCGTCCGCACTTACTTTGATCAAAGTCCCATGTTGCGGCACCAGTGGCGCTTTGGCATGACGGGCACTTTTGGCATAATACAAATTGCCCTCGTCATCCGACTGCAAGCCCATCGCAAATTCGTGAAAGTGTTCGGTCACCTGATGATCACTGTTAAAACTCTCGTAAAAATCCGTCTCTCCATCTCCGTTGAGATCATTCAAGCGAACAATCTGGTCCCGGCAGGTGACATAGATTTGTTCATTGATGATTTTCAGGCCCAGCGGTTGAAACAGCCCTGAAGCAATCCGCTTCCAAGTCACGATATTGTTTTTGCCGTTCAAACCCGACACCTTCCAGACATCACCGTCCCAACAACACAACACTGCTTCGTTACCGCCAGGCAGGAAATCCAAGCCACTGGTGCGGATTCGACTTTTCCAGGGATTGACTACCGGCCGCGTCAGTCGATCAAAAGCAAAAGCCCCCTCTTCACTGCTATGCACCACCAAAGCGGATAATTCCTCCGGCCAATGAGAAGGGCCTCCTTGGGTCAAAGGCTTAAGATCCTCGGCAGCCGCTGCTTTTCCTGCGATTCTGTTGAGCTCCTTGCTGTCTTCTTTTGCCAAAAACAATTCTAAATTCAAGGGCGTATCCGCCGCCGCAATACGCACAGTCCGATAGGTCCCATCCTCGATAATTTTCGCTTTTGCCTGGGCAGACAAAACCACTCCCCTTCCTTTCTCCGCTGCCCGCAGAATCAAATCCGTCGATGATTTGCCAATGTTCAATACCCGCACAAACACCGGCATCTCCGCTTCATTTTTTTCCAAGCGATAACTCTCCAATATCGAAGCATCACCGACCGTGTAGGAAATCACCACCCGTGAACCATGATAATACAGTCCTCGATAATGTCCCCACGATCTCGGCAAGGGACCGAAACGTCGCCCATCGAGACCTTCAATCCGCAAATCATCAAATTCGCCCGTCGCCGGATTTGCCCAACCCGGTCCGTCAGGCAAATCAAATTGCAATTCCCCCACCGTCTTCGGATGCTTCCGGTGTTTGCCGTTATAAGAAATCCCATTCCAATCGATAAAACCTTCTCCCGTCCATGCCCCTGCTAATCGCAGCGTATCATGTTCAAACCCCACCCAGGCTCGACCCGCGCCCACACCACCGGGGCCCGCATCCAAACGAATCGCAATGGTCTTAAACGCGGTGTTGGCATTCGGTGACAACAGATCAGGCTCCGGTTGACCGCTGCGGGACATGATCCGTTGCTCTTTTGTCATCACGGGAGCGGGTAAAGTATCCGGCGCCATCATCTGGTAAGTGTAGATCTGAAAATTGCCATAGTCCTGATCCTTCCACGGCTCCCGAATCACCGGCTTGGGCCCTTTGGAACTTCCTTTTGGCAAACCCGCCAGATATTCATCCGTCAACTTCGTCCACTGTGATGGATTGGAATCCTTGAGATACACACTGCGGATATAATGGATCACATCGTATTTTTGCTCAGGAACCAGTTGCACCTGCGGAATCATCAAACGCCAACCCCTGGTCAAAGTCTGGTACATGGTATAAGGATCCTTGCCGTGCTGAAACTTCCCTTCCCCAAATCGCAAAGCCTGGGCAATCGAGCCTGGCAGATTGAGATCACCGTGGCAGTTCTGACATATCGATCCATATATTCGCTTGCCCCGCTCCAGCGATTTTTCATCCCAGGCTCGAATCAATCCCGCATGATCAATCTCCTTTTCATAAGCTGGCAGAGCCGATAGTGGCAACAAGGGTGCACCCGGAGGCAGTGAAGCGACATCACCCTGTGCCGAAATGTAAACGGTTCCAATAAAGAGGGCGGCGAAAATACCGGCAAAAGGAAAAAAACGCATGAGGCAACAGTATCGAAAAACGCAGCAGGCGCAAGCCACTGCCAGGTCACAGCGTCACATCAGCCTGGTTGCAAAATTTTCTCCACCACTTTCTCGCCCGATACAATTGAATCCGCCAAGGAAATCCCATCGCGGCAATGCCCCGCTAAATGAATGCCGCTATGCCCCGCTTCAAAGTCCTCCATCACTTGCAAAAACCTGCCATAACCGACCTCATACTGGGGAATCGCTTTTTTGTACAAAAAACTGTGCTGGAAAACCGGAGCGCCCTTGATCCCATAGATCGAGCACAGATCCTTCAAAACCAGTTCCACCCGCTCTCCTTCCGGCTTCAAAGCCAGTTCGGGAGATCGCGCACCGCCCACATAGGTCGTCAACAGCACATGACCTTCAGGAGCCCGTTCGGGAAACAAGGACGACGTGAACAGCGTGCCCAGAGTGCTCACCTTCTCCACTTCAGGATTCAATGTTCCAAAACCATTCAGCGAATGCTCCACCTGCTCGCGGCGAAAACCCAATACCACACTCGACACCGGCGGATAGACAATTTCAGCCAAGGCTTTCAACGGCTGCTCGGCACCTTTGCCCTCACCGGAATAGGGGAAAATCAAAGTCGCCAAACGATGCGCCGGTAGAGCCAGGATCACATCATCAAAAAAATCCACCACCACCCCTTTATTACTCTGGATAGACCAACGGCCATCTTCGGTTTTCCCAATACTCGTCACCTCATTGCCTAAACGCAAACGCCCCTGCAAATTATTAGCCAAAGCATCCGTCAACACCTGCAACCCACCATCAAAAGACAACTGCTTGGCCCGATCCTTGGTCACCCGCCCCTCCTTGCGTCGCTGACGCGCACCGAGAATCTGACCCTTGATCATCGATCCATACTTCTGCTCCAAAGCATACAATTTCGGGAAGCCAAATTTAACCGACAAGTTCTCCGGATCTCCTGCATACACTCCGGCGACAAAAGGATTGATCGCATAATCCAAAAACTCCTGTCCCAAACGACGACGAACAAAATCCGCCAGGCTCTCTTCCGCTGCGTCCGGCGGCAGGCGCGAGCGAAAAGGCTCAGCCGCCAAAGCCAATTTGGCAGAAAAAGAAAACAGCTTGGTTTTGAGAAAACCCGCAGCAGAAGAAGGCAACATCATAGGTTTGCCCTTTTTGAGAATAAACCGCGTGCCACCCAGTGGCGAAGCGTCACGTCGACGATCGGCTATGCCCAGATCCTCATCCTCCACCAGACGCGTGATCGCCGCAGAAGTCTCCAACATCGTATTCGGCCCACACTCCGCCAACCAGCCGTCCCGCTCCACCGAACGGATCACCCCGCCCGCTACGTCCCCCGCTTCAAAAAGGGTCACCTCGTGCCCCGCCTGTTTCAGGCGAAACGCCGCGGTCAATCCAGTGATGCCCCCGCCTATGACTGCCACCTTTTTTTTCATATCGCCTGCGAAAACCGTCCCTTTTTACCCGCAATCAAATACTCGTCAAAGCGCATCGCGATGATGCGGATAAATAAACGCCCCAAGTCCGTCACCACCAACTTGCCCGCCTGACGCTCCACCACCCCATCCACTTCCAAGTCATCCAACGAAGCCAGCTCGGCAGCAAAGTGTTTTTCAAAATCGAGCCCCAACAATTCCGACATCGCCGCGTAGTCCAGTTCCAAATCACACATCAGCCGCATAATGGTCTGACGCCGAATACTGTCCTCAGCAGTCAGAATATAAGCCTTCGACAGCGGCAAACGCCCGGCATCCAGATCGGCATAATAATCTGGCAGTTCCTTTTTATTTTGCCAGTATATATCCTCCGCCTGGGAGATCGACGACATCCCGTAGGAATAAATATCCACCCCGCCCTTGGTGCTGTAACCCTGGAAATTACGCTGCAAAGTTTTCTCCTGCTGAGCCACCGTCAACTCGTCATCCTCACGCGAAAAATGATCCATCCCAATATAGCGGTAACCATTGGCATTGAGCTTTTCAATCGTCAACTTCAACAGCTCCAGCTTCACCTCCGCCGACGGCAGAATATCATCCGTCAGAATCTTCTGTGCCGGTTTGATCCATGGCACATGGGCATAACTGAACACCGCAAAACGATCCGGTTGCAAACTCAACACCTCATCCAGAGTCTTTTCAAAAGACTTCACCGTCTGGTGAGGCAACCCATAGATCAAATCAATGTTCACCGACTCAAAACCATAGTCACGCACCCACTGCACCGTCTGTGCCGTCATTGCAAAGGGCTGGATGCGGTGAATCGCCTCCTGCACCCGGGGATCATTGTCCTGCACCCCCATCGACGCTCGGTTGAAACCCACCTCCGCCAAAGCCTGCACCTTCTCCTCCGTCAAGCGCCGAGGATCCACTTCCACCCCCGCCTCCAGATCCGGACGAATCTTAAAGCGCGATTGCACCATCTTCCCCAAACGCAAAATCTCCTCCGCCGTCAAAAAAGTCGGCGTACCACCACCCAGATGCAACTGCGCCACCTGCCGGTCCGCATGGATTTTCTCCCCCATCAGATCCATCTCTTTTTCGAGATAATCCAGATAAACCCGGCTCTTGTCCTGCACCGTCGTGATCACCGTCGTGCAACCACAAAACCAGCACAAACTCTCACAAAAAGGCAGATGGAAATACAAGGACAAATCGCGCGCAGTCCCCTCATTATTAGCCGCAATATGAGCATCCCAATCCGCCTGCTCAAAATCCTCGGAAAAATGAGTCGCCGGAGGGTAAGAAGTATAACGAGGCCCCGGAACATTAAATTTCCGCACCAAATCCAAATCCACATTCATTTTTTGCATAGTAAAATAGGCTGATGATAGGCTATAGGTTTTTAGGCTGAAGGCTGCAGGTCAAAATCCCCAATCTCATCCTCATTCCTAAGTGTTTTTCCTTACCTTACTTTATTTATTTATTTTCCCCATCTTATCCGTGCTCATCCGTGCCATCCGTGGTTCACCTCTTTATTCTTAATTTTCTCATCTTATCCGCGCTCATCCGCGTCATCCGCGGTTCACCTCTTCAACCTAATTTTTCACTCTCTCCACCAGACTCTCGATACACTCCAACTTACACTCAGGGGTCACCCCATGCCCGAGATTAAAAATATGTCCACCAAAGCCATTCAGTGACTCCATAAGCCGACCCGCCTCCCGCGCCACAATCTCCGGTGTCGTTCGCAACAAATAGGGATCCAGATTCCCCTGTATCCCCACCCCTTGTGGCAGCTCCGGCCGCAGCGCCGCTATGTCCACCGTCCAATCCACACTCAAAACCGAAGCCCCCGTCGAAGCCAGCCCCTTCCAATTGCTGTTCACTCCCTTGGCAAAAACAATCACCGGTGGCGCATTTTTCAAACCAGCAATAACCTCGCCGATCCAACGCCCCGAAGCGGCCATAAAATCACCCGCCGCCAGACCTCCTCCCTGAGTATCAAAAATCTGCAAGGCATCGACCCCCGCATCGATCTGCATCTGCAAATACTCCGTGACCGCTACCGTCAACTTGCCCATCAGTCGCTCGAACAACTTTGGCTCGGAATAATACAAATCCTTAGCCTTCAAAAACTCCTTGGCGCTGCCACCCTCCATCATGTAGTTCGCCAGCGTCCACGGTGCCCCCGAAAATCCAATCAAACCCGTTTCATCGCCCAGAGCCGAACGAATCATCGGCAGTGCCTTGCCCACATAATCCAAACGATCCGCGACTCCTTTTTCATTCAAGCGGTCAATCTCCGCCGCCCCATCCACCGTGAACTCCATCTCGATCCCGCCCTGCTCGCGGAAGCCATATTTCTGCCCCATTGCCTCCGAGATCACCAGGATATCGCTGAACAAAATAGCCGCATCAAAACCAAAACGCTCAATCGGCTGCAGCGTCACCTCGGTTGCCAGCTCAGGCGTGCGCACCATCTCAACAAAGCTGTGTTTTTCCTTTAAGGCCCGGTATTCCGGCAGCACCCGCCCCGCCTGGCGCATCAGCCACAGCGGCGGACGCCCCGTATTTTGACAGCGTAGCGCCTGCCTGAATCTCTCGCGATTGCTCACGCCCCCAAGCCCATCAACGGCTCCCTTGTTTTCTTTAAAAACTTCACTCGACATAAATCAACAGACCTCGTTCCAGTCCACGCCCACCATGGCACAAAAACTCCCAAGCACCTAAAAGGAAGTTCCAAAACCTGCTCTTGCGCGCCCCCCGTAAAACAAATTTCCATATTTGTTTCTTCAAACCATTTCCAAAGCCAAATTCCCCACAATATTCCCGTGCATTCCCCCCATTCATAGGGAAAGCTACCCGCCATGAAACTCTCAATCTCTTTTTTCGCCACCGCCCTCTCGCTCTTAATCTCCACCAGTTCGCTACGCGCTGAAAAACAATGGGTCTATTTTGGCACCGCAGGGGGCGACGCCAAGGGCATCTACGTTTCCAGCTTCGACAGCGAAAACGGCGAACTCAGCGAAGCCAAACTGGCCTCGGAAGCCAACCGCCCCGGATTTCTCGCCATCCACCCCAACCACCAATACCTTTACGCCATCGCAAGCGCCATCCCCGGTCACGAAGCCAAGGAAACCGGCGGCCTCAGTGCCTATACCATCAATGCCAAAACCGGCGAGCTGACTTTGATCAACCAACAACCCTCCGGCGGTCGTGGCCCCTGCCATGTATCACTCGACCATAAAGGACGGGTGGCGCTGGTCGCCAACTACAGCGGCGGCAGCACTTCCTCAATTGGCATCAATTCAGACGGATCGCTCAAAAAACCCGCCAGCTTTTTCCAACACGAAGGTTCCAGCGTCAATGAAAAACGCCAGAAAGGCCCCCACGCCCATTCCGCCAATCCCGGCCCCAATGATAAATTCGCTTTTGTCGCCGACCTCGGCCTGGACAAAGTGATGATCTACAAGCTTGACCCAAGCACGGCCAAAATGGAAAAACACGGAGCGGGCATCGTTCCTCCCGGCTCAGGACCACGTCACTTTGCTTTTCACCCCAACGGCAAGTGGGCTTACACCAACGGCGAGATGCTGATGACCGTCACCGGCTTCAACTTTGATCCCGACAAAGGCACGCTCACCCCCTTTCAAACCATCGGCACCGTGCCGGAAGGCATCGACTTCACCGGCCTCTCCACCGCCGAAGTCCAGGTTCATAAAAGCGGCAAGTTCCTCTACGTCTCCAACCGCGGCCATGATACCATCGCCGTTTACACCATCAATCCCGCTAGCGGCCAACTCACTTTTGTCGAACGCGAAAACATCCAGGGAGAAACCCCGAGGAACTTCGGCATCGACAATACTGGTAAATTCCTGCTCGCCGCCGGACAAAAATCCCACACCATCGCGGTCTTCAAGATCAATCAAAAAACCGGTGAACTGGATTTCACCGGCAATAAAATCAAAGTCCCCACCCCCATTTGCGTGAAGTTCCTGGATAAAAAATAAGCCACTCGAACATCAAGTCCGACTCGTCGGACTCAAAAAAAACTACCGCAACCAAAACACACGTAGTCAAAACTCACAGTGTGCGGATATGGATGAGGTCTTCTTATTTCTAATCAAAGCGGGGTTCCGGTTTTGCATCCTCCTTGTGGTATTCCCCTTTGCGGCACTTTTTGCGACTCCTTTTATTTTGATGGCAGCAATACCCGCAAAAGAAAAAAGTGAGTTTTTGATTAACTGCCAAAGTAATGCCGCCGAGACTTACCTCGCTCGCGTTTTCCAAAAATACACAAAGTTACTCGATTATTTCCTCTCAGGCTGGGACACAGGAATATGAACCCGACGCTCCCTTCTTCATCACTTCACTCCTTGTTCAATCTTCAATATTCTTCCCCCTTTTCCAAATCTCCGTCTCTGGATAAAAAGCCTGCCAGGCAAACCAAAAAGCCTTCACCACCGGAATCGAAGTGACTCCGTCTGCTTCAAAAGCTTTCATTTGCCGGGTATCCCTTTCATAGATCACTTTGATCTTATCCCCTCCGACTTCCACTTCGATCAACTCGTCACGGGGCATGCCGCGCATAGGGAAGGCCATGGTTTTACCCTTGTGGATCACTCCACTGACATAGGATTTCCTGGGCAACTCTTTTCTCGTAAACGGAACAGGAAACATCGTCTCAGGACTATCAAAATAAGCACCGTAACCCGAACTTTGATAATTACGCATGAAGCCCGTATCGGTGGAGAGAACCTCGCCTTGCGGGTATTTTTTCTTCCACGTTGCGAAGCTCATTTGCTCACTTGGCAGCCACTTCAGCGCCTTGCCCACATTCGGTCCGGACACCGATTTCATCCCTAGTTGAGTCCACAAACTCTGGGTCTCACGGTCATACATCAGCACGTCGCTTTGATATAACAAACCAGACACCCCGAAAACCAAGTCCTTGTCCCCAATCCTTGATTCGAAAACCATCGCCGACGCACACAGCGGACAATAAGTCACCATAATGGCCTGCCCCTCATACTTGTCATTAACAATCTCGTGCTGGATCAAAACCCGGATCGGATAAGCCCGGGTCTCGCCATTTTTCCCGGTAAAACTGATCACCGTCTCCCCGTCCCCCATAAAGTCCACCTTCTCCGCAGGCAAAAATTTCGGACGATCTATCGCCGGAATGCCATCCTTGCCAACCCCTCCGTCTAAAATATCCTTCACCGGGATACTTGCTTTCGAAACATCAAAGCCGTTTGGACGCTCCTCACCCGAAGCTCCACAGCTCACGGTCAATCCGACCAACCACACTCCAAAAAACCAGCGATATTTCAACATTGCAGCACTCATTGGATCAACAGACGACAGCCCACAAATTTACCTTACACCCACTTCCCACCTTCTTCTGTTCCTTATTCAATATTGCTTTCGGGTGGCATCCTCCAACTGTCTCGCAGACCCGGCTCAACATTCCTCTCCGCCTAGTCCATGTTCGATGATCTGACGCGCTTCCTCTTCGTCTTGCTCAAAGACCTGCAAACGAACTCCGCTCTTCCCCATAAACAAATAAGGAGTCAGTCCTGCACTATATTCATCAGGAATAAAAGCCTCTATCCCGGCCGAACCCAACAACAGCTTCAGACTTTGCGCCTGTTGAATGTTTCCCAAGTTGGCGACTGTAACCATGTTTATGCCTATTTTTTGCTCAAAGCACTGCGTACCAAATCCTTGAAGGGTTTTTTGACCGCTTCCACCGACGCATCCGGCCCAAAAAGTTTCACAAAAACATTACCCTGGCTGCTCTCGACCACCGCTCCAAGCAGAGTGTAATTGGGACGCGCGGTCTTTTTACCGGCAAAAGGCCCACCCGACGACTCCATGTAAGTTCCCGATGCTGTGAGGAAAGTCACTTTGGTTCCATTGATCTCAAGCGCTTCGGATTCAGACTTCGGCTGCCCTTGGAACTGTCCCACCCAGCGTTTTAAGTTATCACCGGTATCCCCCCCCTGTCCCTGACCGAAATAATAGAACACCACATGCACGTTATCCAGTTTTTGCTCCTCGGTGAATTTGTAAGTCAGCTCACCCGCGCGCATCGAACTGCTGCTCGGTTTTTCCACCCATGGTTTACTGTATTTAAAAATGAAGGATCCCGCCATCACCTTGCCGGGTTTGGCGTCCTCGCCCTGAGCGGTAAAGTTAACGCTGGCAAACACCGCCATCAGTAAAGCTGCTTTTTTAAGAGTCAAAGTCATGGTTCGAATAGTCATGCCGTGAATCTAAACCCGTTTCCCCCGTCTCTGCCAAACAATATTTGCACTTCCCTCGCATTTATTTTTCCCGTCTCTGCTCGATAACTCTGTTTTTACTAGCAAATCCCCCATCATGATGCCTTATTTTGCCACCATGATCGCCAAAACCTTATCCCCCCTCCTTGCTCTCGTTTTTGCTACAGTCGGCCCCCTGCAGCCCTCACTTGTAGCCCAACAAAAAGAGCCAAGCACACCACCCTGGGCGGTATTAAAAAAAGCCCCCGATCAAAATCCACTGCCCCACACCAAAGCACTGACCGATACCAGCGACCTCAGTTCGAAAATGATAGCGGGCATTGACCGTTTTCTGCTCAAGCAAATTGAGCTGGCAAAAACAAATCGAGCAAAAAACTGGCAACGGGATCTTTCTTCTCACGAAGCTTACGCAAAATCCATCGAAGGAAAAAGAAAGCAGCTGGCTGCCATTTTGGGCATGACGGATACCATCGTTGAAGGGCGTTTTTCTATCGTTACGGATTCATCCATTCGTCTCCTCTCCCCCGCATTCAGCGTCGATGAAATCAGCTGGCCTGTTTTAGATGATATAACGGGCAGTGGCATCTTACTTCACCCAATAATCACACGTTTAGATTCAACTCCTCGGGGAAACATCATCGTCATCCCCGATGCCGACCAAACACCCGAAGACCTGATTTCTTCCGACACCCCCGCTGGCAACTATGCGCAAATGTTAGTTCGATCTGGTTATAAAGTTCTCATCCCCACCCTCATCAACCGTGCATCCAACCAATGGACCCTGAGCAACCGGGACTGGGCCCACCGCCCCTCCTTTGAGCTCGGCCGCACTCTGGCCGGATACGAAGTGCAAAAAATCATCTCCGCCATCAACATTCTACAGCAAAATTCGGAAGACAAAAAACTCCCTCTTGGTATCATCGGTTGGGGCGAAGGTGGACGCCTGGCTCTCTATGCCGGAGCCCTCGATCCTCGCATCGACAGCACCGCCGTCTGTGGTTATTTTGCCTCGCGTCAAAATCTCTGGCAGGAACCCGCCGACCGCAATACCTTCGGCCTGCTCAAGTCCTTCGGTGACGCCGAGATCGCCAGCCTCATTGCCCCTCGCTCCCTGATCATCGAAAACGGCAAATACCCCAGCTACTATTATCGTGCCAATGCCAAGGACGGACTGGAATCCAAAGAGGATGGTTACACCCAATTCAAAGGCAAACCGGGCATGCTGGTCACTCCCGCTAAAAAAGAAGTCCAGGCTGAATTCAAGCGCGCCCAGAGTTTTGTCGCAGGGCTCAAACCAACAAAACCCACGCTCAAACTAATCGAATCCGATAGCGCGGTGTCAGACAAAACACTCAGTGCTTTTATCAACTCCCTCAATCCTGAATCCACTCTGAACAAGCAAAAACAAACCCTGAAACTGCCTTCACGCCAACACGCCGCCGGGCGTCACGACCAGCAACTAAACGAGATCCTGCGCCACAACCAGCGCCTGCTGCAACTCGCCTACGAATCCAGAATCTCCTACATGAAAGACGTCAAAACCGACTCCATGGAGAATTTCGAAAAATCCACGCAAGCCTATCGCAAAAAATTCGCCGAGGACGTCATCGGCGAATATGTCATCGGCCTGCTGCCGCCCAACGCTCGCTCACGCAAATATGAAGTCGGGCCAAAAACCGTCAGCTATCAGGTCGAAATGGACGTCTTCCCCGATGTCACCGCCTACGGCATCCTCACCCTACCCAAAGACCTGAAACTCGACGGTTCGGAAAAACGCCCGGTAGTGGTCACCCAACACGGGCTCGAAGGACGTCCGCGCCACACCACTGGCGAGGAAAAATACAAAGCCTACAAATCCTTTTCCACCCATCTGGCCGAGCGCGGATTCATCACCTTTGCGCCGCAAAACCCCTACGTGCTGTTTGACCGCTTCCGCACCCTGCAATTCAAATCCCAGTCGATCGGCAAAACCCTGTTCTCCATTGCCGTGCCCCAACACCAGCAGATCACCAACTGGCTGGCAAAACAACCCTACGTCGATGGCAAGAACATCGGCTTTTACGGCATCTCCTACGGCGGTAAATCCGCCATGCGCATCCCTGCCCTGGTCACCAACTACGCGCTCTCCATTTGCTCCGCTGACTTCGGCGAATGGGTATGGAAAACCGCCGCCACCGACCAGCGCTCGCTGCGTTACAGCTACGCCAACAAGGGCGAATACGAGATCTGGGAGTGGAACCTCGGCAGCACCTTCAACTACGCCGAAATGGCCCACCTCATCTGCCCGCGCCCCTTCATGGTCGAGCGTGGACACTTTGACGGTGTCGAACCCGATGACCGCGTCGCCCAGGAATACGCCAAAATCCGCTACCTCTACGCCGCCCAACTGAAAATCCCCGAACGCACCCGCATCGAATACATTCTCGGTCCTCACGCCATCCACGAACAAGGCACTTACGACTTCCTTCACCAGCACCTCAACTGGCCTGCTCCAAAAAAATAACTCCCATGACAAGCTCAAATACCACTCCTTCCAAAATTGTTTTTCTCGATGCCGGCACCACCGATATCGGAGATCTGGATTTTTCTAAAATCGAAAAACTAGGCAAGTTCAACTGCCACGATCTAACTCTGCCCAGCCAAATCATCGAGCGCCTCAGTGACACCCAAATCGTTCTCAGCAACAAAACCGTCATCGACAAAAACATCATCAAATCCTGCCCCCAACTCAAACTCATCCAAGTGGTTGCCACCGGCTACAACAACATCGACATCGAAGCAGCCCAACAACACAACATCGCCGTCTGCAACGTCAGTGGTTATTCCACCCCGGCGGTGGCCCAGCACACCCTCACCCTGTTGCTCAACCTCGCAACCCAAATCCATCGTTATGCGACAGAAGCCACCGAATGGCCCCAGTCGCCCTACTTCACCCGCCTCGACCACCCAATCAGCGAGCTCGCCGGCAAGACCCTCGGCATCGCAGGAATGGGAACCATCGGCTCTCTGGTTGCCGACCTGGCCGAAGCCTTCGGCATGAACGTGATCGCCTTGCAACGAGAAGGCCAATCCCCAGCACCCGCCAGCTCGGCCAAACGCCCACGAGTGAGCCGCGATGAATTTTTCTCCACCTGCGACGCCATCTCGCTGCACTGCCCGCTCACCCCGGACACCCATCATCTGATCAACCCGGACAGCCTCGACCGGATGAAGTCAAGCGCCTTCCTCATCAACACCGGACGCGGGGACTTGATCGACGAAAGCGCCCTGGCCGACGCCTTACGAAACCACAAGATCGCCGGAGCAGCACTCGACGTCCTCTCCAGCGAACCCCCACCAACCGACCACCCCTTGCTGGCGGCAGACCTCCCCAATCTCATCATCACCCCACACACCGCCTGGGCCTCCCGCGAAGCCCGCCAACGCCTACTCGACGGAGTAGCCAGCAACATCCAAGCCTTCCTCTCCGGCAAATCCCAAAACCGACTAGATTAAAAAGAACCGCGAATAAACGCGAATAAGATTTGTTATAACAAGAGCCCCCTTCAAGCCAATCGGGCAGAAGCGGCCCTCAAAGCATTCATCTGCTCTTCCGTTAAACGAAACTCTTCGTTACTCCCGGGGTTCACAACAACTCCTTCAACGGATTCAAATAAAGCCGACAAAGCCTCTCCAGAAAGATCAATAGTTTGGAATGCAAAAACTCGATCACGCTGTTTGGAATAGGATCCCGTAAACAATTCCCGGTTTTCCATAGTCGTGAAAATTGCCAATGCATGAGAGTCATGACTGGCGAACATCGGAGAAAAATCATCAGGATCGAAATTCATATAGCTCTCTATGTAAGCTAACAGTTCAACTTCATCGAAATCTGTTTGCAAACCCTCTTGTTCTTCTAATCCTGCTAAATAGAATGTAGTTCCTAAAAAATGATCTACAAAAATGTCCACCTCGGACTCATGCGCATAATCAATCAACCTCTTACCAGTGAATAAGCGTTTAAGTAATTTTCTCATTTTTTTCACTCTCCCATTCGCGTCTATTCGAGCCCCTCATTTCCCTCCTCCCCTCCTATTCGTGTTTCTTAGTGTCCATTCGTGGTTCTCCCCTTTCCTCTCTTTCATTCGCGGTTCCCTCAATCAAACCACTCATCCTGTGGATCAAACTTCGGCACCGGCACATTGATAATTTTCAGTTTCCCCACCGCCCGATGCCGGCAACCGGGTTTGATCATCACCGCCATGCCCGGTTTCAAAGGAAAACTCTCACCATCCAGCTCCATCATGCCTTTCCCCTCCAGCACATAATAAATCTCAGTCATCTTCTTATGATAATGAAGCTCACTGTCCTCCTTGATCGTCGTCACATGCATTGACGCCACCCCATCCGCATCCTCCATAAAGGCCCGCTTCGAAGAACCACAAGGACAAGGCGTGCCCTCAATCTCCGCAAAATCAACCATCTCAAACTTCTTCATACGATCTCCTTTATTCTAACTCCTAACTCCTGTCCCCCAACTTCTCCAAAATATAACGATCACAAATTTCAAAATAGACCAACATCGAATCCACATCAATCCATTCATCCTCCCCATGCAAATTGCCCACTTCAGGGCGGGACAAAATCACCGGTATTCCCTGTTGGGCAAAAAAACGTCCGTCACTCCCTCCAGAAGCATGGATCAACTCCACCTCTTCTCCCGTCACTTCAGTCGTCAGCTCAACAAAACGTTTGTCCGGCGCCAGATGACTCGGCTCCGCGGCGATGATAACCTCAAGCTCAATCCCTTCGCCCAACAAACTGCCCAGCTTTTCCATCACCAGCTCCACCGTCCAAGGCGGAGGGAAACGAACATCCAAAGCTGCCGTTGCCACTTCTGGAATGCAATTCACACTGTCGTTGGGAGTCTCCATCATCGTCAGCGAACAAGTCGGATACCAATGAGGATCACTTTCCAGAACCTCCTTTGACTTTGCCGCCCCGGACTCTTGCCCTTCCTTCCGCTTATTTGAATCCTGCTTGAGATTCATGGGCAGGGTGCCCATGCTACGCTGATCCTCAAACCAGCTCAACACGTCCGGCAGACGTCTCACTAATCGTTCCAGAGGATTATCCGCCAACCACGGCCGCGCCGCATGAGACGAATGTCCCCGAGAGCTCAGCCGTAAATGCAACACTCCCTTTTCCTCCACCGTGATCCGGTTCAGTGAGCCTCCATCAGGAATAATCGCCACCCCGCAACTCAAACCCAATTTCTCCACCAAACACTTAACCCCAGCCTCACCCCCGCGCTCTTCATCAGAAGTGACCGCCAAACCCAAGGACAAACCCGGTTGAGCACAATGCCACTTTCTGAACAATTCCAACAAAATCGCCAACTGCCCTTTCATATCACCCGCCCCCGCACCGACAATGCGCCCATCCTTCACCTCGGATCGATAACTCTCGCTCTGCGGGTGCTCCACCACGTCCAGATGAGCATTCAACAAAATCTCAGGATGTTCAATCCCCTGTGGTAAAACCAGCAACGATTCATAACCATTAAACTGATGGCTCTTCAAAACCACCCCCGGCACCTCGTCCAAATAATTGCGTAACAACTGGAAACACCGCGCCCGCTCCGCCGGATGCGAATCGGTGCTCTCTATCACCATCAAATCCCGCGTCAAACGAATCAACTCCGCCCGTAAAGCCGTCTCGTTACTCATAATTTCTAATTCACAATTCCCAATTCCCCGTCAATCCCTAACCAACTCCATAGCTATCGGCAGATCCGCTTCCGCCAGATCCAACAATTGGTGACAAGCGGCCGGAGTATCGGCCATGCACAAAAACTGACCCTTATGCACCAGACCATCCTCGCCAAAATTAAAATTAATCGGCACCACGCCGCCTTTCATCCCCGGCATATAAAGATGCCCCGGACGATCCAACATATCCAGTAACACATCACCAGACTGGGGCTCGGACAAACGCAAATTACGCAACAACCAAGCCCCCCCTTTCTTCAAATGCCGAGCCAATACCGAGGGATACGTTGCCCCGGTCACCCGCGCGTTGATCTCACAAACATAGACCTCCGTCTCCTGCGCGCCCTCCCGATCCACCAGAATAAAATCCACGCTGGCCGTGCCACGGTACCCCGTCCGATGCAACCACTGACCCGCAATGCCCGACTGTCGCAGCAACTCCTGCTCCAGACTCGGTTCCTCGTGCAAATAAGCAGGCGGTGATTCATTGCCTTCGTGAATACTGGCCGCGCTCAGAATCTGCTCCGTGATATCATAAAGACACACCTCGTCTTCGTTCAAAAACAACTGCACACTGGGACTGCGCATATTACCCACCCCCTTTTCGCCTATTTTCAACCACGCCTGCACCAGCACATCGCCCTCGAAAAAATAATGCTGCGGCACCTCGATCGTTGCCATCCCTTCATCCAACTCCACCTTCATCATGCCGATGCCCGACGCCCCGATCTGCGATTTGATCACCGCTTCACTGTATCCCGCATCCCGCAAACGCAACAAAGCAGCTTTCACCTGCTCATTATCTCCAGCCGTTTCCGTCAGTGCCACCGGCAGACCGCTCTGCTGCAAATACTGATGCAGCAGATATTTGTTATTTCCACTCTGACTGCCCTTCGCCGTCGCCACGGTTTTTTTATCCACCGCCCCGGCGATCAATGCCAGCGTCTGGTCGGTCACATAACCGTCTACCCAACGAGCATCGTGTTCTTTTACCCGCTGGATACAAGCAGGCATTTGCCGCCCCTCGGCCAGTTCTTTTCCGGTCGCCTCATAATCCGCATGTTCGAGAATCATCAAGTCGGGCAAACTCAGCCCCAAACCCTGGGTAAAATAACGGCACAAATGTTCATCCGGTTCCCGTTCGAGAATAAGCAAACTGTTCTCACGCCGATAGATCAAATTGAGAATCGGAATCAAACGCCCCCCATAGGAATCAATCTCCCCCACTTCATTTGCCAGATTCTGGATTTCCTCTTCATTGCCAAAAAACAAGCCCAGCAAGTTGGCAAAAAAAACCGCCTGCCGATCCCAAAACCCGGGCAGCTGACCGGGCTGGGCAATAACTTTGATATCCGATAGAGCGTCTTTAACCATTCCTACCCCCACTCTACAAAAGCCACCCCGTTTGCCAACTGCTGATTCAATTGAAATAGCTGATTCAATTGAAATATTGCGAAACCAAAAAACATCTGTGAAATCCGTGTGATCTGCGGTTAAAATCCTTATCATGCAGCGCATAAAACTTCCCGCCCCCCAACTACCCATTCATTTCCTGCCCTTCCTCATGGCGATCACTCTCGCCACCACCGCCCTGCTCACGGCACAAGAAGCTCTCCTGCCGCCCGAACAAGCCGCCGCAAGCATGCAGGTACCCGAAGGGTTCTCCGTCAGCTTGTTTGCTGGCGAGCCCGACCTCAAACAACCCATCGCCTTCTGCATTGACGACCGTGGACGCCTGTGGGTCGCCGAGGCCAACAACTACCCGGACAAAAAAGCCGGCCTCAATGACCGCATCCTGATCTACGAAGACAGTGACAACGACGGCCGCTTCGACAAAAAAACGGTCTTTTACGATCAACTCGAATACGTCACTGGCATCGAAGTGGGTTTTGGTGGCGCCTGGGTGATGTCACCGCCGAATTTCTATTTCATCCCCGACCGCAACGGTGACGACATCCCTGACGGCAAACCGGAAATCCTGCTCGACGGTTTTGGCACCGCTTTCAACGCCCACAATATCGCCAACGGATTCTCCTGGGGCCCGGACGGTTGGCTCTACGGATGCCATGGCCGCACCAACTGGTCCTTACCAGGCAAACCCGGCACACCGGAAAAAGACCGCACTCGTTTTGACGGCGGTATCTATCGCTACCACCCCACCCGCCACGTCTGGGAACCCTTTTCCGACGGCACCACCAATCCCTGGGGTATTGACTTCAACGACTACGGTCAGGCCTTCACCTGCAACTGCGTCAATCCCCACCTCTTTCACATGATCCAAGGAGCCCACTACGATCCATGGCGCAATCGTGAATCCAGCCAGTTTGCCTATCAACGCATCCAGTCCATCGCCGATCACCTGCACTACGCCGGCAGCTCACACACCCTGAACCGTGGCACCCGCACTGAGCTGGAAGTTGGTGGTGGCCACGCCCACTGCGGCACGATGATCTATCTCGGCGGCTCGTGGCCAAAAAAATACCGCAACACCGTGTTCATGAACAACACTCATGGTCGCCGGATGAACAACGACATCCTGCGGCGACAGGGCTCCGGTTACACCGCCTCGCACGGTGGCAACCTGCTGGTCTCGCAAGACCCCTGGTTCATGGGAGTGACCATCCGTTACGGCCCCGACGGCTCCGCTTTTGTCAGCGACTGGTCGGATACCGGAGAATGTCACAGCATCAAAGACACCCGGAAAAACACCGGCAGATTATACAAAATCACCTACGGGGAAAAACAAGCGCCCAGCGAAGATTTGAGCCAAAAAAGCAATTCTGATTTGGTCTCCCTGCAGTCCCACCAAAATGACTGGTGGGTTCAACACGCCCGCCGCCTGTTACAGGAACGTGCCGCCACGGGTCAAGACATGCAAAGTGTTCACCTTCAACTGCGTGAACTGCTAAATCAAAACCCCGACCCTACCCGTCAACTGCGCGCCCTGTGGGCCTTGCACGTCACCGGAGGGGCTGATCCAACCCTGCTGACTGATTTGCTCGACCATAACAATGAATATGTCAAAGCATGGGCGATTCAACTGCTCAACGAAAAATCCACTGCCCCGGCAAAAGCACTGAGCAAGTTCGCCTCGCTCGCCGCCAGTGATCCCTCCCCCTTGGTGCGGCTCTACCTCAGCAGCGCCCTGCAACGCCTGCCTGCAGAACAACGCTGGCCGATCATCGCCGCCCTGGCCGCTCATGGTGAAGACGCCGATGATGCCAATCTTCCGCTGATGCTCTGGTATGGGACCGAACCGCTGATTCACAACGATCCCGCACGTTTTATCCAAATCATCAAACAAGCTCGCATCCCCCTGATCCGCCGCCACATTGCCCGACGGGCCAGTTCACAAATCCCGGTCAAAGCGAAGTCAGCACTTAACGAGCTGCTTGTTTTACTCAAAAGCAGTGATACAAACACCCGCATCGACATCCTCACTGGCATCAACGAAGGACTGGTCGGTCGGTCGCAAGTCCCCATGCCATCTGAGTGGAGCGGGATCTACCCGGGTTTATCAAACAGTAAAAGCTCCCCATTACGCGAACAAGCCACCCTGCTGGCTCTGACCTTTGGTGATGGCGCAGCTCTCTCCAATTTGCGCAAACTGGCAGCGGACACCGCAGCCGATGAAAACATTCGCCGGCGCACAATCGAAGCTCTGGTGAAAAACAAGGATGAAAAGCTACCCCAATTGCTGATCACTCTGCTCAAAGACCCCGCCACCCGCCAAAGCGCGGTCAAAGGACTGGCCAAGTATGATCATCCACAAACCGTTACCTCCATCATCGCCGCCTACCCCGGCTTTGACCCTGCCTGCAAACAAGATGCGGTGCAAACCCTCGCCTCGCGCCCTCAATGGGCTGAGCAATTGCTGCAACAAATCCAGCAGCAACAAATCCCCAAAACAGACATCCCCGCTTTCACCCTGCGCCAGATGGCCGGTTTCAAAAAAGCACCCATCGATCAAGCGATCAAAAAAATCTGGGGACAAGTGCGCCCCACCGCCAAGGACAAGGCTCGCCTAATCGCTCGTTTCAAAAAACAATTCACCCCGGCGGTGATCGAAAAAGCCGACCCCGCAAACGGCCGTTTGATGTTCCAACGCAACTGCATGGCCTGCCACCAACTTTTTGGTGAAGGCACCGAAATAGGGCCCGACCTCACCGGCTCGGATCGCCGCAATCTCGATTACGTGCTTGAAAACGTGATCGATCCCAACGCCTTTGCCGCCAAAGATTACCAGATCACCACCATCGAAAGCAAAGACGGACGACTGATCACCGGCATGATCAAATCAGAAACTCCCAACGCCGTCGCCATCCAGACCCTCAACGAAGAACTCATCATCGCTCCCAGTGAAATCAAATCCCGCAATGCTTCCCCGCTCTCCATGATGCCCGAAGGCCTCGTCACCACCATGAGCAACGAACAATTTCGCGACCTGATCAGTTACCTAGCCAGCGACCACCAAGCCCCCACCAAATAACCAATTATCCTACCTCCTACCTCCTGAATCCTTCTTCACCCCCTTCGCTGAAACGACTCAATCGCTTCATACTCAGCCATGCCCAACTGATCGTAACGTTTCGCCGTGGTCTGATTCCGACCTCTCGAATCCAGCTCATCCTGACTGATCGACTGGAATTTACGAATCGCCTCACTTTTAAGTTCCAACTGCTCGGGGCTCATTGGCACCGCCATGTCGATCTCATAGGAATTCATTTCGCTCTCTTTACCGCGATACAACCAAACCCGGCAATCGCCCACCCAGCTTTCATCCTTAAAGCGCTCAAGCGCATCTTCAATCGAGCGATAACAAAGCGTCTGCAAAGCAGAGGGATCCGCCAAATGACCGGTAGCATAAATCTGATGAGGTTGATATTCCTCCAGCAAAGCCGCAGTGCAATCCACATCTTCATCGGTCATCTGAAACTGACGGTAACGGCCTTTTTCATAAAAGGGCAGATCCTGAAAAACCACCGCCTCCGATTCCAAACCACAAACCAGTGCCGCATCGCGAACCTCCCCACGCAAAATCAAAGCTTTCAAGCGTTTAACATCTTCCGAGTCATCTCCAAATAAGCCCTTTTCCTCCAGTTGTGCCAACACCTGACTGGCATATTCCCCCCCTGCAGAGCTGGTATTATCTCCAATGACCTGAGCCATTTCCTGCAACACCGCAGCAAACTTTTGCGCCGCCAAATCAGGCACCCGAAGGCTACCCGAAGTTTGCACCGCCAACTTCACTTCATGCCCCTGCTCAACCAACCTATGAATGGTGCCACCAAGAGACATCACTGCATCACTGGGCTCAGGACTGAAAATCAACACCCGCTTAGGGTGTGGCTCGGCGCGTTCCGGACGTTGGGTATCATCAGTTCCCGGTTTGCCACCGGGCCAACCGGTGATGGTGTGTTTCACCAAATCAAACACACTAATGTTCACATTATAAGCGCGCCCACTCGCGGTGAGGATTTCACCCGCACCACTTTCATTATAATCCTCATCAACCAAGCGCAGAATAGGTTTTTCAAAACGATGCGACAACCAGGTGACCGCACGTTTGATCATTTTGCGATCCCATTCCACCGAACCCACCAACCAAGGCAAATGCATGCGCGTCAGTTGTGAAGACGCCGCTTGGTCCACCAAAAAAGTCGCATTGTCATGCTCTTGCAAGAAACTCGCCGAAATCCGATCCGTCACTTTGCCTTCCACCGCCTGCTGCACAATTTCAGCCTTATTGCCACCCCAAGCCATCAGCACCAAGCGCTTGGCCCCCAGAATCGTGCCCACCCCCATAGTGATCGCATGACGTGGTACATGCGCTTCACCCAAAAAGTCGGCCGCAGCATCACGACGTGTGATGCGATCCAAAGTAATCATTCTCGTTCGCGAATCCCGTGACGAACCCGGCTCATTAAAACCAATATGTCCGGTCCGACCAATACCAAGAATCTGCAAATCAATACCACCTGCCTCTTCTATCCGCTTTTCATAATCCAGACAGGACTCATACACCGCATCCAGTGACACCGTGCCGTCAGGGATATTGATATTCTCTTGCGGAATGTCGATGTGATCAAACAACTGCTCCCGCATGAAGCGGTTGTAACTCTCACGATGATCAGGCGCCAGACCATGGTACTCATCGAGATTAAAAGTGATTACATTTTTAAAGCTCAACCCCTCCTGCTGATGCAAACGAATCAGCTCCTTGTAAAAAGGAACCGGAGTCGAACCTGTCGCCAGCCCCAAAACCACGTTTTTATTCTCGCCCTGTCGTTGACGGATCAGATCCGCAACCTCTGCGGCGAGTTGACTGCAGCCCGCGCTGGAGTCTTTCACGATCACCGTACGAGTTTTCTCGTAAAGTTCTTTTTGTGTCTGTTGTTTGCCTGGTGAATCGAGTATGCTCATAGTATGCTTTTACGCGATCACGTTATATACAAACCCTTGCTCTGACAACACAGAACCTCATATTTGAAAACGATTTATTCCTTGCCCTCCTATACCGACACCTTTTCATGAAAACACTCCACTCACAGCTCAAACAAATTTTCTATCCCCTGTTTTCCGCAGCTCTTTTATTATCCCCCACCTTCACCCAAGCGGCACTGACCCAGCCCAACTTCATTGTCATTTTTGCCGACGACCTTGGATACGGCGATCTCTCCTGTTTTGGCCACCCCACCATCACCACCCCCAATCTTGATCAAATGGCCGCCGAAGGTCAGAAGTGGACCAACTTCTATGTCGCCGCCTGTGTCTGCACCCCCAGCCGCGCCGGGTTACTGACGGGTCGCCTGCCGATCCGCAACGGTATGTGCTCGGACAAACGCCGCGTGCTCTTCCCCAACTCGGCTGGCGGCCTGCCGCCTTCCGAAATCACCATCGCCAAATTTCTTAAACAAAAAGGATACCAGACCGCAGCCATCGGCAAATGGCATCTGGGGCATCTGCCTGCCTACCTGCCCACCTCCCATGGTTTTGACTCCTACTACGGCATCCCCTATTCCAATGACATGGATCGCATCGTCAAAGGTTCCAATATCGACCTCGCTAACAAAGAAGATTACAAAGCCTACGACCTGCCGCTGATGCGCAATACCGAGGTCATCGAACGCCCGGTCGACCAGCGCACCATCACCCGCCGCTACACCGAAGAAGCAGTCAAGTTCATACGCCAGGCGCAGGCTAAAGGAGATCAAGCCAAACCCTACTTCATCTATCTCGCCCACAACCTGCCGCACGTACCCTTGTTCCGTTCCACCAAATTCAAAGACAGCAGCCTGGCCGGCATCTACGGAGACGTGATCGCGGAAATCGACTGGTCGGTTGGACAGGTCATGGCAGCAGTCAAAGAAGCCTCGGAAAAATCACCGCAGGCGCAAACCTACGTGATCTTCACCTCCGACAACGGCCCCTGGCTGACTTATAAAACCCACGGGGGCTCAGCCGGTCTGCTGCGTGACGGCAAAGGCTCCACCTGGGAGGGCGGCATGCGCGAACCCACCGCCATGTGGGCCTGGCCCAAGCAGTTGAAAAGCGGAGTGGTTCAGCAGATGGGCAGCACCCTCGATCTGCTGCCTACCTTCGCCGGTTTGATTGGCGAAGAAGTTCCCAGTGACCGCACCTACGACGGCTACGACCTCTCACCCGTGCTGCTCGGCACCGGTCCCAGCCCGCGAAAGGAAATGTTCTACTACCACGGCGAGCAACTGTTTGCCGTGCGTTCAGGGCAATACAAAGCCCACTTTAAAACCAAAACATCCTACGTGAAAGGCCAGAAAATGGTCGAACACAATCCGCCTCTGCTCTACCACCTCGGACACGACCCCAGTGAAAAATACGATATTGCCAAAGATCATCCTGATATCATCGAACAAATCAAAAAACTGGCTGAGCAGCACCGCAAAGGCATCAAACCCGTCGAAAACCAACTGACAAAAAAAATCGCAGATTGATTCACTTCCAGCTTTGAACACTCCTGCCCACGGCATCCTCAACCTGATCGTTCTCGATCACTCCAAAGGAACAAAAAGCCTCACTCTGCCCATTGCCCTCGGAGCCATCCTCCCCGAGGCCCCCATCCTGCTTTTTTGGTTTGTCCAAAAAATCGTCCTCTCCAAACCGGAGGCCTTGATCTGGGCCATCCTGCATGACCGTCCAGCCTGGCAATTGTCGGTAGATCTGCTCAACTCCATTCCCATCGTCATCGTCGCGCTGCTGATCAGTGCCGGGATGAAACACCCCTGGTTAACCGCATTATTCGCCAGCATGGGACTGCATTTACTCTGCGACCTCCCTTTCCACGGCAAAGAAGCACTGGACCACCTGCTATCCTTCAATCATTGGCAATTTGAATACTGCATCTCCTACCGCGAATCCGCCACCGGCGAAGCCTGGTATTATTTCAGCGAAATCATCTTCCTATTACTCGGCACCATCTACCTGCTACGCAAAAAGACCACCCCCACCCGCATCGCCGCCGCCCTCTTTGCCACCACCTACACCCTCAGCCTACTATACGCCTGGACCCCCTAACAAATTAGGGGTCAGGCAACAATTCTTGACAAATGTATATTCCCAGGGAAAATCGTGCCTAGAGATAGGCGGAGAATCTTGCCCAATAATTCAACATTC
>JASFYY010000059.1:0-49931 GCA_045046875.1 Verrucomicrobiota bacterium
GTTGGTTCGAAACCAACCGCAGGAGCCACTTTTATAAATATAAAAGTGTTAGGTTCAAAGCAACGGGTTCGAGTGCTTCCATTCCGCCGTCAATAACTAGAGAAGCCCCCCCTAATCTCCGAAAACCCGCTGAACCTTTAACCCAGAAAACTCAACCCCCGCCACAAAGTGGCAACCCTATAACAGCCCAGAGGCAACGCCCTGAGTAATCCGAACCAAACACCACAGAGCCCTGAATGGGCGGCACTAAAAAGGTTGGAAACGGGAGCCCTTTACTGACACCATTTTTTTTCAGACTGACTGAGCTCTGGGATCCCCAGCCCCTCTTGCCTGCTAATTCAGTAACTTGAAATCCAAACCAGAATAGCGTCGAAAGCCTTTATCGAACGTGACTAATTGAAGCGAAGCGGTTTTTGCAAAAGCCGCCAAAAACGCGTCATTCCAGATTTTAACGGGGAAAAATTCATCGCTGGTCAATTTTCTCCATTCACCCTCAATAGCGGCCGGCTCGCCTTGCCAAAAAACCCGGCTGTCACTCAATAATAAATCATAAGCATCCCAAGCTTCAGGAAGCGAAAGCGCATCACTTGCAAATATTTTTGTATTGGTTGAAAGCCGCAAATATCCCTGCTGTGTCATTCGGCAAAAAACACAATTCCGGGCATTCTGCTGATTAAACCAAAATAGAGCTGCCTGATGATGTGGATGTCCCGAAAATGACAGAGCCAGCCATACGTTAATGTCTGGCAAGTATCTCACGATCTTCTTCGTCTAAAATTTCCGCCACATCTTTTGCTGATATCGAGTAAGACAACTCTTTCGATTTCACGATAGGCAACCTGATTCGAACCGTTTTTTCCACATCGTTGCTCTCGCCCAATTCCTCACGAACAGCTCTCAGTAGCCAATCTTTAAGGGATTTCCCTTCAAGCGCTGCGCTTGCTTTCACCTTCCTGAATAGCGCATCCGGAATGTCGATTGTGGTTCGCATAAAAGCATAAAAGCATAAAAGCATAAAAATGACTAAATCGCAAGATCTATTAAATATGAATAATATCTTAATTATGTCCGCCTACCGTTTTCCTTCTCCTCTTCCGAACACATATTTCCCTCCCCCAATCACAATCACCTCCACCAAGAATTCCCGTAATTTCACCTCATGGTTTCTCACCATATCGATTGGGTCCATCTGTACCGGGCATGAATCCTGTTTCAATAAATTGCCACAAACCTCCAATGACAGGAACAAAAAGTAATAATATCCAGACTCCCGATTTATCCCGATCATGCCATCGTCTGACATTGCACGAAAGGCTTATTAGAAAAAAGACAAGCAATACGACCAGAAATATAATCAACTGGATATTGACAGCATTCACTAAATCCTCCTCATCCAGGTGGTTTTGATTCACCACGAATACCGCATTGACGAGTGACAAGATCACCCCCACAACAAATACTCCTCCAAGCTTGATCGCCCAGAAATAACTACGTGGCAATCGACCTGAAAATGAAAACAACAAACTGAAAATCCCAAGCTTAGGTTTTTTACTCCTTTGCAGGATCGCGTATGCGGCACTTCCTGAAGGAGGGTTTATAGATTGACTGCGCAAAGCAGGAATTGGAGGCAACTGAGACTCAGGCTGAGGCACGGGTAAATTCGCGGCCTGAAATCCTGAAATATCCGGCAAAACCATCTCAGACTGACAACTGGGACATGCGGCAACCGTTCCCGCATGTTCTTCAAAAATCTCGATCTCTTGGTTGCAGGTTGGACAGTTAATGGTCATGGATCAGCTTCTTCTATCAATGATTGATAAATGATGCGTTGCATCAATGTCGATGAAAAAAATAGTGAAGTTTTCGTTTCTGTGCTGTTGAAACACAAAAATATTGCTGAGACAGAAGTTTTCATTATTTCCAAAATTGATCTTCGATCAATATGAGTTACTCACCCTTCCCTATCTTGAGAAAGAATACCTAAACACATCTCACATTTCTCCACAAACCCATCATCCCAGCCATAACCACTCATCTTTTTAATTCCCCAGTGCATTGGAGCAATAATATTCTGAGTAGGTTCATGGAGCAGGGTCGATTCCCAATAGGGAGAATCGGCAACCCAGCAAAGTTGCGAACAATCTCTCTGGAGAACATGAGCCACCAACAAACCAAATTCAATGCAGAGAATTTTATAATCATTTGAATCGTCAGTCGGATCAGAATCTTTGATCAATCTCTCAATGACAGATTCATTATAATAATTGTCAACCGTTTCAAGCCAAGTGGAATCAGGGGGGGCCGGAAGTCCGTGTGAACGTCCAAAGTCAGAAATTGCAGCCTTCGTCATAGTATCCAAATGATCACAAATCGCTGTTTGCCCCTCTTCGTCCAAGGTACTCACTTCACAAACCAGAGTTCCATTCGGATATTCAGAACTCATCATATCCGGGCGAGTCAGTTTACCAAAGGGGTAACGATCCGCATCCGGCACTGAATAATGAGGAAGAAAAAAACGAACAAAAAGTTCATCACAATGCGGTAGGCCAGAGCTCATTTATTTTTTCAACGACTCATAATTTTTCATTCTCCATTCTCCCCCCCCTACCCCTCCACATGATGCTCTTCATGCACCACATCGTGATCCTCCGCTGACTCCAGATGAGTCGTCAGATGCACCTTGTCTTCGCATGCATCGGCCACCGCTTGTTCAATCTCAGTAGCTATCGAATGCGCATCCTTCAGAGAAATGCCCTCGGGAAAAAGCAAATGAACCTCCGCCCACAAAGAATCGCCCAAATCGCGGTAACGCAGTTTATGATAATTTAATTGCCGGGATTCAACTTCCTTGCGCAAAGTTTTTTCAAGACTTTTCCCCAATTCGGGCTCCACCCGATCCATCAATCCGTGCACCGAGCGGGACATCAGATGCACCCCCACCCACGCCATGTTAAAACCCACCGCGATCGCGCAAATAGGATCCCAGTATTTCCACCCGGTGACCCAGGTCAACAAAAGCCCTATGATCACCCCCAAGCTAGTATAACAGTCAGCCAATACATGTTGGCCATTGGCCTCCAACACAATCGAGCGCTGCTTTTTCCCTGTTTTCAGCAGATACAGTCCCACCACCCCGGTCAGAACCACCACCACGGCAGTAAACCATATTCCCACATCCGGGCGGCTGATGCGCGGTTCACGGATCAGATCATTCACCGACTCAAAAGCCACGAACATCGCCGCCCCAGTGATCAAAGCCCCTTCAACCCCGGATGAAAAAAACGCGATCTTGGCGTGACCATAGGGGTGGGTGGAGTCCGCCGGTTTGAATGAAAGTTTGAGACTGAAATAAGCAAAACCCACCGCCACGATATGCACCACCGACTCCGCCGCATCACTCAATACCGCCACCGATTCACTGAACCACGCCCCCGCGCCCTTGAACACCAACATCACCACCCCCAAAGCCAAAGAGATGCGCATCGCAAACATCAAATGCGCATGCTCCTCCGGACTACGTGATTTGATCCCTTCCATATCCTAAATGCTCTATCCTAAATGCTAAATTCACTCATTAATTTCAAAATACAAAATGGAAGCGCTATGCCCCTTGCTGCCCTCCACTTTATCCTCGATCAAGCGCAAAACCAATTGATGCCGCCCCGACGTCAAGCCTGTAGCAAAAGTCACGCTGCGCGGATAATTCAAACCCTTGCTGTGTTTGTGAAAAAGCTTTTTTTTCTGCCAGGGCGCCCCATCCACGCTCACTTCAACCATGCCCGCATCAGGTCCGGCCAGCACAAAGGCTCCGATCGACCGGCCTTGAAAATTCAAATACAAAGTAGTGCCGGGATCATCTCCGCGCAGCACCTGGTATTTTTCATAACGTGACCGGATCGCGCCTACTGGCAACAAAGCCTTGCCCACTTTGCCATACTTCCAGCCGCCCAACCAATAAGCATCCTGCACATCGATGAACTTGCCTCCTTCATAATTCCCCTGATCCAGGGGTTCCGGCAGAACGTAAGGTTTCATTTCGGCGCTACCCTCCAATTCTCCCTCCATTCCTCGCTGCAAAGCAGAAATGATCAAGTTAACCGCCACCTGGTATCCAAAAGGCTTGGGATGGGTGCCGCCGTAATCCTTCCACTCGTAACGCCCCTCCTTCACTGCAGCCGCTATCTCCGCCGCCACGTTCACTGAAGAAATCCCATAATGTTCGGCAACCGCTTCGTGAGCTGCAATCGTCAAAGGAACTTCACCTTTCAACAAAGTTGCCAACATTCCTGGATTCACATACTGCACCATCAAAATATCCGCCTGGGGCTGCTTCTGGCGCAAATGACGCACGATGCCCTCCATTCCCTGGATGCACTCATCCCTACTATGGGCTGCATCCTGGTCATCATTGACCGCAAATTCCACGATCAACAAATCCACCCGTCCACCCGCCAGTACATCACCCTCTAATCGAAAAGCTCCGCTTGTCGAACAAGTCGAAGAAATACCCGCATTGGTGAATTGAAAATTCGCCTGGGGAAACTTCTTTTTCAACCAAGCCGGAACCTGCGAGCTATGCCCATGGGCAGCTTCGGTGATCGAACCACCCAAAGTGACCACTCGTGTCGGTTGTCCTGATTCAGCCCGTTGCCGCAAGCGCTTAAAATCTCCACGCATCTTCACCCTCGCATTCTGAGGGGAGATCTCTGCGCGTGGATCTTGTTTCGCCTCTTCCGCCGCCTCTTCCGCCGCCACTTGCCCGAGCACGGATAGCCATCCTACGATCATTATTGCCGGAAAATTCACTCTCATCATTTTGCTTTTCAGTTGCCTACTTATTCGAACTTTTGTGTGATTCCACTTTTTCACGCAATCACTTGCCGATTACATAACTATGCCCGACTTTTTGCAATCACACACTTATATATAATGAATTTCCCCTCACTTCCCCACCTCCTATTACTGGCATTTTCCTGCTTCCTGATCAAAACTCCAAGCACTCAAGCCGCTCAAACTACAACACCTGCCCCCAACATCGTCTTCATCATGGTCGACGATCTCGGATACGGTGACCTCTCGGCCTATGGGGCTCCCGACCTCAAAACTCCCAACATCGACCAGCTGTTTGCCTCGGGCATGCGCTTCGACCAGTTTTATGCCAACTGCCCGGTCTGTTCGCCCACCCGTGCGGCATTTCTCAGCGGACGTTACCCCGACATGGCAGGCGTGCCCGGCGTCATCCGCACTCAGGTTCCTAATCGCCCCAGCAATAACTGGGGTGATCTCGGCGATGACCTGGTGCTGCTGCCCCGGCTCTTAAAAAAAGCCAATTACCACAGTGCGCTGATCGGCAAATGGCACCTCGGTTTGCAACAACCCGACCGCCCCACCGACCGTGGTTTTGACCTCTTCCACGGCTTCCTCGGTGACATGATGGATGACTACTACACCCACCTGCGCCATGGCAACAACTACATGCGGCTGAATGAAAAGACCATCGATCCCAAAGGACATGCCACTGACCTGTTCAGCGACTGGGCCATCGACTACCTCACCGAACGGGCACAGCATAAAGAGCAGCCCTTCTTTCTCTACCTCGCTTATAATGCCCCACACACCCCGATCCAACCGCCTGAGGACTGGCTGGCCAAAGTACAGGCGAGGGAAAAAGGGATCAGCGAAAAACGCGCCAAAATCGTCGCCCTCATCGAACACCTCGATCACGGAACCGGGCGTGTGCTCGATGCACTGAAACAACTCAACCTCAGCGACAACACCCTCATCGTCTTCACCTCCGACAATGGTGGCCATGTCGCTGCCGGAGCCCGAAATGCTCCCCTGCACGGAGGAAAACAGGAAATGTGGGAGGGCGGCATTCGCGTCTGCACCGCCGTCTCCTGGCCGGGAAAAATTGCCCCCGGCAGCCGCAGTCAACATCGTTCGTTGACGATGGATTTTTATCCCACTCTAGCGGAAGTCGCCGGAGCAGCGATCGACCACCCCATCGACGCACGTAGCTTCCTGCCTGTTTTATTCGGAAAAAAATTCACCGAAAGCCGTCCCGAACAAGTATGGATGCGACTCGAAGGCGGTCGCAAATACGGCGGCCTGATCTACCACGCCATCCGCATCGGCGATTGGAAACTGCTGCGCAATACCCCCTTCGAACCTTATCAAATGTTCAACATCGCCAAGGACCCCACTGAAGAGCATGCCATCCCCCGCGAAAAAGCTCCTAAAAAATATGATAACCTGTTCAACCAACTGAGCATCCACATCAACCAGGCAGGCAGAGTCCCCTGGCAACGAAAAAACGAGTGATTGGCATATACAAATACTGGTCAGCTTTCATTTATACCCCTCACCATGGAATCCCTCCCGATCAGCCAACGTGGTGACCACGGTTACGCCCCTGAAAGCTTCGGACAATCCGTCTTGAACCAAACACTCGAAGTGTGGATGCCCGAGAAAAAAACACGCCTGCTGATTCTCGCCGGACAGCACGGCGAAGAACCTGAAACCACCGTAGTTCTTTCCCGCGCCTTACGCACACTCAATCAACGCTCACCAGATTGCGCAGTGATTCTCAGTGCTAACCCAGACGGTATCCTTCACGGCACCAGAGGCAATGCCCGCGGCGTGGATCTGAATCGCAATTTTCCCTCCACCAACTGGTTTGAAAATAAAACCAGTTACCGATGGAATCTGGATCGCCCCGATCAACGGATCAAACTCAGCCCGGGAGAGCACGCAAAATCCGAACCCGAAACCAAACACCTGCTCGAACTTGTAACAAGATTGCAACCACAACTGGTGATTTCCTTACATGCACCCTTAGCCTGCATCGATGACCCCCGGCTTTCCGAGCAAGGAAAACGGCTCAGCCTACAATCCGGACTAAAGCTAACCGATAACATTGGCTACCCTACTCCGGGCTCATTTGGATCTTGGGCGATTGAGAACGATGTGCACTTGATCACATTCGAACTCTCGCGATTATCCATTGAAGAACTCTCGGCAAAGTTCAGCCCGCTGTTCACAGATGTTCTGACCGGAAAGCTATTGTAAAACTCCCCGCCTAATCGCACGCCGCCTATCTCCGACGATCGCCTCCGCGTCCGCCGCCACCTCCACGTCCTCCACGATCTCCACGATCTCCACGATCTCTCCAGCCTTCGCTGCGTCCGCCTCCGCGATCTTCACGATTACCACGTCCGCCTCGATCCTCACGACCACCTCGGTCTCCTCGGTCTTCCCGGCTATCACTGTCACCATCACCACCACCTTCACCGCGGTCATGACCTAATTTAAAAGTGCGGCCGCCCAAACGGGATTTGCGGGTTTTCATCAACAGCTCGTCCACCACGTCATGGTTGACCTCGATGATACTGTGATCATCGTGAATTTTAATCCGTCCCAGCGTGCCATTGGGAATACCGGCTTCGCGATAGCACATGCCGGCGATGTCACCAGGCTTCATGCCTGCTTTTTTGCCCAAACTTAAAAATAAAGTGGCTTTGCCGCCCTCCGCCTGCGGTTCATTACGAAAATTACTCGGCCCTTCTGAGCGGTCTCTGGGTTTGCGTTCGCGATCAGCTCTCGGACGATCCCGATCACCACCGCCCTCCTCGCGTTCCGCCTTACGACGTTCCTCCGCTCTTCGACCACGTTCAGGCCGTTCAGATCGCTCACGTCGCTCCCGGTGTGGACGCTCCGGACGATCTTCTTCGATAAACTGTCCCTCACGATTACCCTGTGCCTCTTTCAAAAGCGTGAACAAAGCACCGGCGATATCCGTTGCCGAGTGATCCTGGTCGAGCAAACGCTGCACCAGATCTTCATAGGATTTAAAATCTCCACCCTCCAAACGTTCTTTGACTGTATCAAAAAGCAAATCCGCACGTTTACCCTCGACCTGCTCCTGTGAAGGAATCCTGCGACGTTCGATTTTCTGACGAATAAAACGCTCAATTGTCTGCAAACGATAGATCTCCCGACCAAAAACAAAACTGATCGCCCGACCCGAACGCCCCGCCCGACCGGTACGCCCGATGCGATGCACATAATCCTCCGGATCGTAAGGGATATCAAAATTGAATACGATGTCGATATCATCGACATCCAGTCCACGTGCCGCCACATCAGTGGCCACCAAAATCTCCACCTGCCCGTCACGGAAACGTTTCAGCACCCGCTCGCGCAGATTCTGGCTGATATCCCCGTGCAGGCGATCCGCCGAATAACCCCGGCCGATCAAAGCCTCGGTGCACTCATCCACCATGCGTTTAGTGCTACAGAAAACAATCGCCAACCGTGGCGGCTCCATGTCCAACAAACGGGACAGCACCTCCAATTTGGAACGACGACGCACCTCATAATAACACTGGTCGACCGAATCCACCGTCAGCGCTTTGCGCTCCACCTCAATCGACTGCGGATCGGTCGAATAACGCCGTGTCAGCTTTTCCACCTGAGGATTCATCGTTGCTGAGAAAAACGAAGTCTGGCGATCCTTCGGCATGTCTTTCAACAGATCCTCCATGTCATCCTTGAACCCCATGTCCAACATGCGATCAGCCTCGTCCAGCACGATACACTTGATGTTTTCTGTAGGAAAAGTCCGGCGGCGCAAATGGTCGAGCAGACGACCTGGCGTGCCCACCACAATATGCGTCCCCTGACGCAGCGCACGAATCTGACGGTCAATCGGTGCCCCGCCATAAACCGGCACTGCACGCAAACCTCTCATCTTGGAGCCCAGACGATGCACCTCGTCACACACCTGCATACACAACTCACGAGTCGGACAAATGATCAAACACTGGGTTTTGGACAAAGACAGGTCAATCTTCTGCAATACCGGCAAAGTAAACGCCGCCGTTTTCCCGGAGCCGGTCTGTGACAAACCAATCAGATCGGTGCCTTCCAAGGCTGGAGGAATCGCCAGCGCCTGAATCGGCGAAGGTTTTTCATAGCCCAGCACCTCAATGGCAGCAAGGATTTCATCCGATAAACCCAATTCTTTAAATGACGGCGTTTCCATCTGTAAATAATAGCAAAAGTTTCAAAACCACAGCGTTCATGATGAATTCACCACATACAACGCCTCCGTAGGAGGAAAGTCTCCCTTTCGAAGCCCACCCATCGCCGAGTTTGGTGCAAATTGCAACGCAAATTGAGCAAGCCCCCCAGCTTTTTAAAATCCCTCCCTCAATTTCAATTCATCCAGCCACAAAAAAACGCCCCCCTTCACTAGGAAGAGAGGCGTAAATTCCTTTGAGTCAGTCCATCAAGCGATGAACGGCCTCAATATAAACCTTCAATAGGATTATTTGATTTCGGAAACTGTGAATACTTTTTCACCGTCTTTTTCAGACACTTTTCCGGTCATTTCAACTTTTTTGGATCCCTTACACACGTTTTTGTGCCAAGGTTTTCCAGCTTTGCCTTCCAAAAGATAAGTAACGGTTTTGCCGTCTTCTTTCACCTGAAGCACGTTGGTGCATTTGCTGGCGGTACCAAGATCGCATTTTGCGCAAGTAGCGGTTCCTTTAATAGTTTTATCAGCGGCAGATGCGTTGAGAGTAGTGAATGCCATTACGACACCAAAGAGAGTAGCTGCGATTAGTTTTTTCATGAGTTTTTTTAGTTTGAGTTCAGCAGTCAGTCGTCAGACAGACCATCCTCCTTACAAATTATTTGTCAGGGGACTTGTTACCTACCACATAACTCGAAAAGGGGCAAATGTTACAATCGCGTATTTAAAAAGCCATTTCATGCTATCTTTTTCCCATTATGAATCATGCTACATTCAAAATAGGTGACCTCACTGCCGTGATCGGCAACAACGCCGCTCACGACTCCCACCGGGCGGGTTACAACGGGATGTGGTCGCTACGACACAAAGACGCACAACGGGATCTGTTTGCACCCGGTCTCACCGGGCTCAACCTCGAACATATTTTTTCCGGCGTCCATGAGGATGAAGACAGCAAGGTGTTTTTCGAACCGCGCAATGCACCGATGACTTTCAAAAAAATATCCGACTCAGTCGCCGAGTTATACCAACCGCCCACCCCCACTCATCACCTCGAAAGCTGGACACGCTTCGAACTGGTCGCCCCCCATTACATCGACATGACTTTTCGTTGCCGCGCCACCCAACACGTTTTTGATTACGATTATATCGGCCTCTTCTGGGCCAGTTACATCAACGCCGCTGAAGATAAAAGTCTCTACTTCCGCGGCGGCATGGAATCCCATGCAGACACCTGGAGCCAATTTTGCACCCAGGCTCACGACGACGAGAGCACCCTGCGCCACCGCGACGACAACTTCGCCCTGAGCTTCAGCGCCATCCAGAGAAACACTCTCTACCGCAACCACTCCCCAATGCGTTTTGACCAGCACTTCTATTACGGTCACTTTGACGAACTGGTCTGGTTAATGATGTTCAAACCACCCCAACACGGACACATCCGTTTCGCCCACTCGCCTTCGGGTGGTGGATTGAACAACAAACGGCAAACCACCAACTGCGCCTGGGATTTCCAATACATCGTCCCCGATTACGAAGTGATGGTGGACTACACCTTCAGCGCCCGGGCTGCGCTGCGGAAAAAATGTTCGCGAGAGGAGATCCTTAACGAGTTCAATACTTGGAACAAAACTTTCAAATGAATTATTTCCAAATGAAACTACCTCATATCCATACCCTGTTCGCCTGCATGTTATTGTTTACAGCACACCATTCCCCCGCTCAAACTCCAGCCCAGCCTCCTGCCGACAACGGCTCACTCAAAGTGGTCAAACCTCCCGACACCTTTAAATCTGAATATAACCTGGTGTATAAAACCATCAATGGTCAGAAGCTCACCTTCGACTTCATCACCCCCGCCAAAACCACAGACAAACCCGCTCCCCTACTCATCTTCATTCACGGCGGAGGATGGCGAGGTGGCAACAAAGAAGCCTTTTACCGTCACTTGTTTTTTGACTCCGTTTTACCGCTGATGAACAAAGGCATGAAAGTCGCCACCATCAATTACCGTCTCGCCAAAAAAGACGGCCCCACCACAGTCGACAGCGTAACGGATTGCAAAGACGCAGTGCGTTATTTTGCCGCCAATGCCAAACGTTTTGCCATTGATCCCCAACGCATCGTATTGATGGGAGGCTCAGCGGGAGGACATTTGACCCTGATGACCGCTCTCGCCCGTGATCAGGATTACCCCGCCAGCGATCAACAGTTCGAACAAAAACTACCGCCCTTACTCGCCGCCGTGCCTTTTTACCCCTTGTGCCATTTTGGAGATCCCCTCATCATGGGAGAGACACAATACAGCAAACCCGGCCGTTTTGACCTCATGCTCGGTGGCCCCCTGGAAGAAAACGAAGAGCTCGCCCGCCAACTCAGCCCGATCTTCCTGCTGCATAAAAACGCCCCTGCGCTATTCATCCTACACGGCGATGCCGACCCTGTACTGCCCGTCTTGAGCTCCCGCCTGTTTGTGGACCAAGCCAAAAACATCGGAGCAAAAATCAAATACCTCGAAGTCAAAAACGGCAACCACGGCTTCCGCACCGCCGACGACCCTCAACTTGACGGCATCATCCAACAAGTCAGCGCCTATCTGGATAAGCAGATCTACGGAAAAAACTAAAAAGGCAAACCCCCGATTTCGTAAAGGTGCGGGACAAAAAACTTAGCCATTATTTATTGAAAGCTACCTTATCACCCCTCAGCATCATTCCGCCCTTTTAGGGCTGACAATAAAAACAATTTAACCCCAGCGCTTCGCACTGGGCTACCACATTTTGTCCTTTCAGGACAGCTTACTTCCATCTCTTCTGCACCAACGGGGCTCAATGATATAGCCCAGTGCGAAGCGCTGGGTAAAAAATCCAATTCTCCCAGCCCTGCAAAGGGCGAAATGCATAGCGGTCAGCAGCTTAACTATTTTGCCTTACCCCCATTGCGCAGATGAACACAGATTTAGAGCTATAAAGGCTTGCCTTCCCGCATCAAGAATATCTACATCCATTTCATTCTTGGTGGTCAAATATCCCATGACACCAGCCCGCCCCCCATTCAATCTCCAGTCGATTTCCGGATCAAGGAAAAAAACGCCTCGGCCATCAGTTTATAACCTTCTTCATTCGGATGAACCAGATCACTTTTCAGTGCAGCTGATGACAAAATTTCGCTGATCGTTTCCCCATCATAAGGCAATTGATGCTGCTGCGCCAAATCCTCATACAAGTCGGGCACTTTGAGCCGCAAACCGGGTTCCGGCACTCCAATCAAAACCACTTCCGCTCCGCTCTCTTTTATCAATCGAATCATCTGCTCCAGATTCGCTTTCATTTTTTGCCGGGATTGTTTTTGCAACATGTCATTGCCACCCGAACAAAGAATAACCAAATCAGCTGACTCCCGTTCCAACACCCCCGGCAAACGCCGCAAAGCCGCGCTGCTGTCTTCTCCGGGAACTCCCGCATTAAACACCTGCCCCGCCATCAAGCCAGATAACACAACAGGATAGCTATCATCCTGCCCCGCTCCATATCCAAAAGTCAAGCTGTCACCAAAAGCAACGATGACCGAAGAACTGTTAAGCTTTTTAATCGTCGGCCCACCGCCACAGCCGACCAGTTGCAATGTAAAAACCAACAACAAAGCCACCTCTCCCCTACTCATCCCATTCTTCATTCTTCACTTTTCATTCTTCATTCCCCACTCCCCGCCACCGCTTTCAATACCGCTTTCTGTGCGTGCAATCTATTCTCAGCTTGCTGGAAAATCGTATCCGCATTCGCTTCGAGCACTTTCTCGGTGATCTCTTTTTCCCGATAAGCCGGCAGGCAATGCATCACCAAAGCTGATGATTTTGCCGCAGTCACGATACCGTCATTGATCTGATACGGCTGGAACACATCCAACCGGTCCGCCGATTCATCTTCCTTGCCCATGCTCACCCACACATCGGTGTAAAGCACATCCGCATTGGTCGCCGCTGCCGTGGCGTCGCTGGTGAAACTCACCACCCCGCTGGCACTGAATTGTTGTTGGTATTCCGCCGAAGGCATGAAAGCCTCCGGGGCTGCAATCACCAACTCGAATCCCATATGCTCCGCAGCCCACATCCAGGACTTGGCCACGTTGCAGTCACCGTCGCCAAAAAATACCACCTTGCGACGATCCCAGCCGCCGAGTTTTTCTTTCATCGTCAACAAGTCCGCCAAAATCTGGCAGGGATGTTCGTCATCGGTCAACGCATTGATCGTCGGTATACCGCTGAATTCGGCAAACTGCTCCACATCATCCTGGGCAAAAGTCCGGATCACAGCCCCATGCACCATCCGCCCCATCACCCGGGCGGTGTCCTTGATCGGCTCCCCACGTCCCAACTGCGACTGGTTCGATGACAAAAACATCACCGATCCCCCCAACTCGCGAATCCCAACTTCAAAACTCACCCGCGTACGGGTGGACGACTTACTGAACATCAAAGCCCAGCACTGATCCCTCAGATCATCGTCTGATAAATCCTTTGCCCAACGTTTATGCTTCAGCTCCTCGGCTGACATCAACAAAGCTTCGATCTCATCCGCTGACGCGGCTTCCAGTGACAACAAATTTTTCATCTCAATTCAAATCAATAACAGCGAGCTCACTCAGCAAGCTCGTTTAATAATTCCTTTAGCTTATTCAATGCCAAATCGACATCTTCCTGACTCACATTCAAAGCCGGCAACCAGCGCACCACATCCGTTCCCGCCGGCACGGTCAACAGCCCTTTATCCATCAGACGACTGACCACAAACAAAGCTGGCGTCTGCCCGCTCTGTTTAAAAGCTTCATTTTGTTCCAACTTTGCCACATTGAACACAAAACCCAGCATCAATCCGCGACCTCGCACCGACTGAATCAAATCCAAACCCCATTCGCCAAGCGTCTGCTTGATATAACCCCCCAGCTGTGCGGCATTTTCCCACAAGCGCTCTTTCTCGATCTCCTCCAATACCGCCAAAGCCACCGCCGAACCGAGCGGTGTGCCGCCAAAAGTCGAACCATGACTGCCCGGTCCCAGTGCATCACAAAGTTGCCCCTGCTCTTCATCTCCAGCAGCATTTTTCGTAGTCCGGTTCGCCCGCACCCACACCGCACCCATCGGAAAACCTCCGGCCAAACCTTTCGCCCAGCTCACCGCATCCGGCTCAAGCTGCTCGATCACCGCATCCCAGGTTCGTTTATCCCCCGTGCGTCCCAGCCCACACTGCACTTCATCGAACATCAAAAGCAAATCGTGTTCATCACGCAAACGCAGTGCCGTTTGTAAAAATTCTTCACTGACCACATGAATCCCCCCTTCCCCTTGTACCACCTCGATCAAAATAGCCACCGTGCGATCACCCACCGCATTCTCCAAAGCCTCAACATCATTGTAGGGCACATGTTTGAATCCCTCCAACATCGGCTCAAAACCCGCTTTAACCTTATCCTGCCCCGTCGCCGCGATCCCACCCAGGGTGCGACCGTGGAATGATCCCTCACAAGTGATGATTTCATAACGCCCGCCCGGTTTCGATAAATGGTTGCCGTATTTTCGCGCCAGCTTGATCAGCGTATCATTTGCCTCCGCGCCACTGTTACAGAAAAAAACCTTGCCCGCCGCACCCATCACCTTCTCCACCAAATGCCGGGCCAACAATGCCTGTTCACGTATCTGATACAGATTGGAACAATGAATCAATTTTTCACCCTGCTCCCGCAAAGCCTGCTGAATCACCGAATGGCAATGCCCCAGTGAACACACCGCAATGCCCGTGGCAAAATCCAAATAACGACCCCCTTTAACATCCTCCACCCACGAACCTTCTCCGCGCACCAACTCAATCGCAAAACGACCATAGTTCGGCATCACGAATTGCTTCATCAAATCAGAAGTCGCTATCTCACTTTTGTTTGATCCACTCATTTCACAATTTCCGTTCCCACACCCGACTCAGTGAAAATTTCCAACAAAAGTGAATGCGACAACCTGCCATCAATCATGTGCACCTTCCCCACTCCCGCATCCAGAGCATCCACCGCCGAACGCATTTTAGGAATCATGCCTCCATGGATCGTGCCTTCTTCGATCATCTTTTCGACTTCCCCCGCCTTGATCGTCGGGATCAAAGTACTCTCATCTTTATAATCCCCCAACACTCCCAGCACATCGCTGAGAAATACCAGTTTCGATGCCTTGATCGCCTTCGCCAGAGCGCTGGCTGCCAAATCCGCGTTCACATTCAACGCCAAACCCGTATCCCGCTCGGATGCCACCGGAGAAACCACCGGCACGATTTCATCCTCAATCGCTTTTTCGATTTTTTCCAAATTAAAGTCCACCGCCTGCCCCACCCGTCCCAACGAAACTTCACGCCCCTCTTCTTCCGACCAACCGGTCAAACGCTCACCTACAAACACTCCGTTGCCAGGAATCCCCACCGAACGTCCGCCATACTCCTCGATCATTTTCACCAGACCTGGATTAATTTTCCCGTTCAAAGTCTCATCCACGATCTCCATCGCTTCGTCAGTCGTCACCCTTTGCCCGCCAGAAAACACCGCCTCCAGTCCTGATTCCTTCATCGCTGCAGAAATCGCCTTGCCTCCACCATGCACCAGCACCGGATTCACCCCGACCACCTCAAGGAATACCACATCACGCAGCAAACGCCGCACCAAAGCAGGGTCCTCCATCGCCGATCCCCCGACTTTGATCAAAAAAGTCGAGCCACGAAAATTCTGCAAATAAGGCAGCGCTTCAAGCAGCACCGCCGCTTTATCAATTGGGTTCTGTAATCCTGATGTGTTCACGAGTAGGCGAAAGAAAAGCGCCTAACCTCGCCATTTTTCGCCAATCAGCAAGCGAAGAATGCCATTAAGAGCCCTGTTCAGCTCTGCGGTGCCGCGTATTCGCGCCGATTGAAGTCCACGTATTCGGGAGACAAGTCGCTGGTATAAATATGATACTCCGCCCGCCCCTGGTTCAACTCGATGCCAATGGTGAACTTTCTTTTAGCCACCACCTTCTCCAATTCCTTGAACGATATACCATTGTGATGCGCAATGCCATGCTTGGCCGCACACAAACCATCAAAATAAATATCCACCAGCTCCGGTTTGATTTTTGCCCCTGAATACCCCACCGCATGAATGATCCTGCCCCAGTTGGGATCATTACCATTCCAGGAACATTTCACCAAGGACGAATTAGCCACCGCACGCGCCACCAACTCCGCATCCCGCTGCGATGACGCCCCATTGACCCGCACCTCCACCAGTTTGGTCACCCGCTCTCCGTCTGCGACCATCTTTTTGGCCATTTTCAGCATCAAAGCGGTCAAAGCATCGCGAAACAAACGGCTGCCCGGCCCCCGAGCCGTGATCCGCCGGTTCTCCGCACGGCAGTTTGCCATCACTATCACTGTATCGTTAGTGCTCATGTCACCATCGATCGTGATCCGGTTAAAAGAAAGGTCTGTCGCCTCGCGAGTCGCACGCTGCAATTCAGTTTTGGAAATGCAAGCATCGGTAGTGATGAAACACAACATCGTCGCCATGTTCGGATTGATCATGCCCGACCCTTTGGCAATCGCCCCAATACTGACCTTTTTCCCGCCAATCTCAAGCTCGACCATCGCACTCTTGGGTACCGTATCACTGGTCATGATCGCCTCCGCGGCCATGCGGCAATCCTTCTTGCCGTTCATCGTCGGCAGTTCCTTAATCTTCGGCAAAATGCGATCAATCGGTAAAGGCACTCCAATGATGCCCGTCGATGCCACCATCACTTGCCGTCTGCGAATCCCCAGCGATTTCGCCGTCACATCCGCCATCTGCCGGGCATGCTCCATACCTACAGGTCCAGTGCAAGCGTTAGCATTACCACTGTTCACAATGATCGCCTGCGGGTCATCGGCACGCAGATAATTTGCACACAATTGCACCGGCGCTGCTTTCACACGATTCTGGGTAAACACCGCAGCCGCAATCGAAGGACTGTCCGACCAGATCATCGCCAGATCCAATTTGGGCGATGACGGATCTTTGATACCACAGCTAACAGCTGCGGCCTGAAATCCTGTAGCAGCACATACGCCGCCGCTCTTAATAACAAATGGTGAATCCATGAGAGGGAGATTGAGTGCCTCTTTTATCCCATCTCGGGCAAAGTGTGCAAGCGCAATTAATTCGAAACGGATAAAAAGCGGATTAAAAATGCAACAAACCTGCATTTTCCGGCAAATCGAACATCAAGTTGAAACTTTGCAGAGCTTGACTCGATGCCCCCTTACCCAGATTATCTTCCGCACTGAATAAGATCAAACGCCCGGTCCGCGCATCGATCACCCAACCGATATCAATGAAATTGGTTCCCACCACATTCTTGCTATCCGGAAAAATGCCCTCACCCAATACTCTGACAAAAGCCGAATCCTGATAAGCTTCACACAATACCTTATTCACCTCCTCACCACTAACCCCCTCCTTAAGACCAGAAAAAATCGTGCTATTAATGCCCGCCGTCACCGGCATCAAATGCGGCACAAAAGAAATCTGCACCTCAGCACCCGCCGCATGACTCAATTCCTGTTCGATCTCGCTCAGGTGACGATGTTTGGGGGCACCGTATGCCCGGATGCTTTCATTGATCTCTACAAACAACAAACTGGTGTCCGCTTTTTTCCCTGCTCCACTCGCCCCGCTCATGCTCGCTACTGCGATCGATGAGAGCTCAAGCAAGCCCGCCTTCAACAGCGGGATCAAAGGCAAAATAATACTGGTCGGATAACATCCTGGCGAGGCCACCAAACGCGCTGCTTTGATTTCATCCGCATAGACCTCCGGCAATCCGTAAACCGCCTCTTTCATCAGCTCCGGCGACGGGTGTTTTTTGTCGTAATATTCCAAGTACACCTCGACATCCTCAAGACGAAAATCCGCGCTCAAATCAATCACCCGCAATCCTTTTTCAACCAGATCCTCAGCGTATTCCACCGCCACTCCATGCGGCAAAGCCAAAAAAGCACACTCGGCCCCCGAAGCCACGATGCTATCGATATCCGGCTGAACAAAAAACAAATCATCCGCCTTGCCACCACGGAAGCGCGGGAAAACCTCCGTCAACTTCTGCCCCGCACTCTGACGGGAAGTCGCGCAGACCAAATCGACATTTTCATGCATCAACAACAAACGCAGCAACTCCTTACCAGAATACCCGCTCGCCCCCACAATCGCCACTTTGATTTTCTTCTCACTCATCGTTTCACCATCGTTCTAATTTAAAAAAATTCCACCCCTCTTAAACCCCTCCTCTCACACTCGATATTAAAAGCCCCCTAATCCTACAAGGGTCTGCCAAATCGTAGTTCTTTGCCCTATCTCCGCCTGTCGATACTCCCTCCATCCTCACATCGCAAAATTGACCCCACCTTTATAAAGGGCTCACCGGCCTGCCGAGCCGTAGCTTCAGACTCCCGCAACTCTCTCTCAGTCCACCTACACCTTACAGGCTTCGGCGCGAAAACCTCCGTTTCGAATTACCATTCGAAGCGTAGGCTGGTCGGGCTGACAGGATTTGAACCTGCGACCTCTTCACCCCCAGTGAAGCGCGCTACCAAGCTGCGCTACAGCCCGAAATCATGCAGAACCTAAAACGCTCCTGCGAACGATGCTCACTGTGTCACCACTCAGCCGAAGCGCAAGCACATTTTCCCTCCTATCTCCTATCTCCTATCTCCCTCCGCCATCCGACAAGCACGAATCGTATTCGCCATCAACATCGCAATCGTCATCACCCCCACCCCGCCCGGCACCGGTGTGATCGCCGCACACTTCGGCGCGACTTTTTCATAGTCCACATCCCCGACCAAACGATAACCCCGCTTGGCGCTCGCATCCTCCACCCGGTTGATGCCCACATCGATCACCACCGCTCCTTCTTTAACAAAATCTTCCGTGACAAATCCCGGACGTCCAATCGCCGCCACCAGGATATCAGCCTCACTCGCCACCTGGGCCAAATTCTCCGTGCGTGAATGCGCAATCGTCACCGTGGCGTTGCCGCCTTCGCCTTTTTGCAATAACAACAATCCCAGGGATTTCCCCACCAACAAACTACGTCCAATGATGACCACGTTTTTTCCACTGATGCCCATGCCGTTTTCGATCAACATGCGCTGACAACCCAAAGGGGTGCAAGGGGCAAAACCCGTCGCATCATCCATCGCCAGTTTGCCAATATTGATGGGATGCAAACCATCGACATCCTTAGCCGGGGATATTTTAAGGATCACCTCATCCTCAGCCAGATGACCAGGCAATGGCAACTGAACCAAGATTCCGTGAATGGCATCATCGGCGTTCAACTTTTCAATCTCAGCAATCAAAGTCTCCTGGCTGCAGTCTTCCGGCAATTCAATCTTCACCGAATGCAAACCCAGCTCCTCACACTTGCGTTCCTTCGATCCGACATAAGCACGTGAAGCGGGATCGTCCCCCACCAGCACCACCGCCAAACCCGGCAAATGCCCCTCGGATTTCAGAAGCTCGAGCTCTTGCAAACATTCCTCATACACCTTCGCCGCGATCGGTTTCCCTTTTATCTGTTGTGTGTCCATGATCTTTTTATTGCTCTTGTTTGCCGCTCAACACTTTTTCAATGCGTAACCTTTCCGACTCAAACCTTTCATCGTCAATAGCAGAATCAATCGGCTGATACTTCCCCAAAGTGATCTGCACTTCAGAAAAAGGCTTGGGTATCCGAAAACGATCCCAGGACTTGAGTTGCCAGTAACTTTGGTAATCCACCAGAATCGGAAAAATCGCCGCCCCCGTTTTTTGCGCCAACTTGATAATGCCCGGCTGCAATTGGTAACTTGGCCCACGCGGCCCATCCGGAATGATCACCACATCGCGCCCGTCCCGAATCCATTTCACCAGCTCCACCATCGCCTGACCACCTCGCCGTGAACTCGAACCGCGCACAGAAGAAACTCCAAAATTGCGCATCGTCTCAGCCAACACAGCACCATCCCTGCTCGCGCTGGTCAGCACCGCCCCATTACGGTCACTCAAATGTTTTCGATAGAGCCACGGCGTCACCAGTATCCGGTTGTGCCAAAAGGCCCAGATCAATGCCCCCGATGGTCGTTGATCCAGAATACCGCTCTGATCCTTTACCTTTATCCTCAAGGAAAACGAGATCACCCGGATCACCGACGCAATCAAAAAACCCGTCACCCGCGTCTTGAATGGCAAATTCTCTGGCCGCAAAGGTTTTTCAGGCTTCATCTCGGAACTCATTCTGAACGTTATCTCCCAAGTCCTGAATTCTTCTTCACAGCAATCCCGCCTGCTTCAAATGAGTCGTCAGCTTCACCTGCCGCTCCAGTTTTTCTTGGTAAAAATCCACCCACTGCGGATCGGGTTGGCAACGGGTGGACTCATCCAGCTCCACCAAACGAGCCACCAGGCTCTGATAACTTTCTTCACTGCCCTGCTCCCTCGCCACCAATGCCGCCACCTGAATCGCCGCTCCCAGTCCCGCTCCTTCCGCCGTCGCCAGTGCCACCACCGGCACGCCAAACACATTGGCCGCGATCTGACGCCACGCCGCACTTTTGCTGCCGCCACCGGTCATGCGGATCTCGGCCGGACTCATGCCCTGCTCGCGGAATCGTTTCAAACCATAAGCCAGACCCAGAGTCGCGCCCTCCATCGCCGCCCGTCCGATATTTCCCGGTGTCATGTTCTCCGTTGTTAAGCCATGAATCACCCCGCAACCGTCCGGCAAATTTGGTGTGCGTTCACCGGTCAAATAAGGCAAAAACTGCAAACCTTGAGCGCCTGGTTCCGCCGCCGTGATCTGCGCCTCCAGCTCATCCAGTTCCCAACCAAACATCGCCCGCACTTGCTCGGTCACCACCGTGACGTTCATCACACAGACCAATGGCAACCACTGGTCGCTGCTGTCACAAAAAGCCGCGATCTCCCCCTTGGGATCGATCACCGGCGAATCCATACAGCCATACAAAGTGCCCGAAGTCCCCAGACTCGCTGTGATCACTCCCGGTTTCACATTACCGGTCCCAATCGCGCCCATCATGTTGTCCCCGCCACCCGCGCTGATCACGACCTCTCCACTGAGCCCCCAGGCTTCACTGCATTCTGCGCTCAACAGACCGTTGCGTTCATTGGATGAAGCCAGCTCTGGCAACATTTCCCTCACCCTAGGGTCGATAAAATCCATCAGCTCATCACACCACTCCCGACTGCGCACATTCATCAGTCCGGTGCCCGAAGCGTCGCCATACTCCATCCGCTTCACCCCACTCAATTTAAAGTTGAGGTAATCATGTGGCAACAACACCGTCTTCACCCGCTCAAAATTTTCAGGCTCGTTTTGTTTCAGCCACAAAAGCTTGGGTGCGGTGTAACCGGGCAAAATCGGATTGCCTGCCAACTCAATCAATCCCGCCGAGCCAGCAAAAGCCGCTGCAAATTGTTCGCATTGATCCACCGTCGATGTATCGCACCAAAGTTTAGCCGGACGGATCACCTCATCGTTTTCATCCAATACCACCAAACCATGTTGCTGGCCGCTCACCCCGATGCCACGCACCTGGTCTTTTTTATCCCCCAACTGACTCAAACAAGAGCGCACCGTGCTGTCCACCGCCTGCCACCAATCCTGCGGATGCTGCTCCATGTGTCCCGCAGGCAAACCCTCGATCAAATCGTAGGCCTCTTGCGCCGAAATCACAATCTCTCCCGACTCCACATCCAAAACCAAAGCCTTAGTGCTCTGCGTACCACTATCAATCCCAATAAAATACATATCTCCTATCTCCTGAATTCTATCTACTGAATCCTGAGCCCTAAATCTCAGCCATTCAACAAACCTTCTTTCAGCGCCTTGGCCACCGCACCGGTCATCGTATTAACATGCAATTTGCTGTAAATCCCACGGATGTGTTTGTCCACGGTATGAAAACTCAGATCCAAACGATCGGCGATCTCCTTTTTAGTCAAACCCTCCACCATCTGATCCAGCACCTCGGTTTCCCTGACGGTCAAGCCATAGTCCTTGTTCGATGGCGCCACCTTGCTGAACATCTCCAGCACCCGTCGTGCGATGCGTGCATTCATCGGCGCTCCACCAGCCATCACTTCCCTGATCGCTTCAGGGATCTCCGTCATGCTCGAAGTCTTGAGCAAGTACCCGGAAGCCCCCGCACAAATCGCCCGGAAAACCCGGTCATTGTCATCAAACACAGAAAAAACCAATATTTCAATATCCGGCAAACTCGCTTTGATCCGCTCAATCCCTTCGATACCGCTCATGCCTGGCAAGCCTAAATCAAGCAGGATCACCTGCGGCCGCGCACCATCCACCAACACCTTGAACGCATCCTCACAGCGATCAAATTGGTTGCTGCATTCCATGTCCTTCTCCCGCCCCAATACTCGCGCCACCGTTCGGCGCAAGGTCTCATTATCCTCGATCACCCAGACATCTATCGGTGCTTTTTTTTCGGTTTTGCTCATGACTTGCTGGGACTATAACACAAACATCAACATTCATCGCTCGGTATTTATTCAACAATCTACTGCTCTAGGGCAGCAAAGCGGACAAGATAATCATCGTGCCCTCACCTTGCCCGCTCTTCACTTCAATCTCAGCTCCGAGATGCTCAGCACGTTGCCGGATATTGAACAAACCATTGCCACGGCGGAAATCCTCACCGTCTTCAGAAAACCCCTGTCCATTGTCTTTGACGATCAAAGACAGGTTTTTCTTTTCCAAAGTCAAACGGATCTCCACCTTACTCGCCTTAGCGTGTTTGACCGTATTGTTGAGCACCTCCTTGAAGATCAAAAACAAATCCCGGCGAAAACCCAAAGGCACCGCTCCGGCATCCTCCACCCCTTCAATCACAAAATCATACTCCGTATTTTTCAACATCCGCGCCGCCGTTTCGCGGAAATGCCGCAAAAAATCCTTCCAACTTTCATCCCCGGGCCGAATCAACCAAACAATGTCCCGCATCGATTCCACCGTCTGGTCCGCGGTCAGTTTGATTTGCTCAAATTCCGACCGGGCCAAAACCGGATCATCCAGCTCGGATCCTCCCAATTCAGCGAGCAAAGCGATACTGCTCAGATTACTACCAATGTCATCATGCAAATCGCTGGCGATTTGATTGCGCAACGATTCCATCTTCTTTAGTTGTTTCACCCGCGACCGCAGCATCCCCACCACCAACAGCAAACCCACCGCAGCCAGCGCAGCTATCGAAATACGAAAACCCAGAAAAACCGCCCGCTCGACCAGAGCCTCCCGCCGTTCGTCCAAGGCCCGCCACTCCTCGATCAAATTCCCCCGGAGATTCAAATTCTCCAACCACACATTCAATGGAGAAAGAAGAAAACGACTGCTATACCCATCAACCAGAAAACGCCCGCCCCACTTGCCTCGTTCCAAACTATCCATTGCTCTCACTTTTTTGCCCAGAGCCACGTTCTCATTACCCGAATAAACCTGCAGCTCAGCCAAGGCGAAAGTCAGGCCTCCGTTCGCACGATGACGCTTCACCAATACACGGACATAACGCCCGCTCACCCCGTCCACCGGACAGGTCACCGGATTGTCCCCCGGGTTCCTGAAATTAAAAGGAGCAAAAGACGCCACCGTCACACTCTCACGAAAATCCGGGTCACTCGAAATCTGAATTTCGAATTTTTCCGGAAAACCGGTATTCAAATCAAACACAAAATTATCCGGATTGGCCGGGATCAAATTCACCTCATCGATCACCTGTTCCTGCCCCAGATCCACCTGCACCCATTTTTTATCAACCTTTTTGCTCGCCTGGGAAGAATAACCAAAACTAGGACTGACCTCAGGCGAATAAGCTATGCCGAGAGGCGTGCGCCCATCATTCACAAAACGCCGCGACCACAAAGCGCCGCGTTCCACACTGTCACGTGAAGTAACCCGCTTACGACAACTAAGGTTACGCGCCCCTTTTAATACCATCAACTCCGCCAGCGCAAACAACTCGCCACCCGAACCTCCATCGCCTGAACCCCATAACCGGGTCACCGTCAGGCGCACATATCGCCCGGTCATGCTGGGCGGAGTTTTGACAAAAAACGGAGCCTGACGAAAAACCTCAGCCCCTTCGTTGTTGTACTCCACCAGGGTTTCATAAGTGGCGAAACTTTCATCATCCGAAATGTCCACCCGAAAAGCTTTAGGGAAACCATAACCCGGCACCGAACGCCCTTGAAACTGCACCGTCACCGGAATCAAAGCCAAAGCATCAGGTTCGATCTCACGCCCGAAATCCAACTGCACCCACTTGGGGCGCTTGCGGTTGGGGTTGGCGTGATAACCAAACTCCACCGGTTTGACCGACTGCATCGCAAACTGAGGCAAATTTTCAAGCTCACCCACAATCACCGATTGACGCAACTCCAAATGACGCAATTCAGAGCTGATCATTCGCGCCAAACGGTCTCCCAGTCCCGACCTTGAGCGCAGCGCTGGCTCCAACAAATCAGACGGCATTTCAACCGGAACCTCCTCATCCTCACCATTCTCATCCACCTCCGCCAAAACAGCAGGAGGTTGGCTGAACATCAAACCCAGACAAACAAACAGGCTGCCGACAAAAGCCCCGTTTTTTATTTTACATCCTGCCACCGCGCTGCGATTCATTTTTCAATCCGATACAGGCCCTCTCCATTACGCAAATAAATTGCCTTGCCCAAAGCCACCGGACTCGCCATCACCGCAGTGCCCATATCATTTTCCGCCAGATTTTGATAAGTATCGCCCGGCTTGACCACCTGCACCTTGCCTTCCTGACTGCACAAATAAAGGAGCCCATCAGCAAACAAAGGAGAAGCTGAATAATTGCCATTCAAGCGCTGCTGCCAAACCACTTTGCCACTCATTGCATCCAGACAGGACAAAATCCCGTTATCGCTGACAAAATAAAGCTGCTTGCCCACCAGGACCGGCGAAGGCATCCTGGGCACCCCTTTTTTGTGACGCCACACTTCCTCCGGTTTATTTTCTCCCTTCAGCTTCAACGCCAACATCTCAGTCTTGCCAAAACCCGTCGACAGAAACAACATGCCCTCGGCAAAAACCGGACGCGGCACATTGGAAAAACCCAACTTTCCATACTGGAATTTCCACAGCTCCCGCCCCGTCGCAGGATCGTAAGCATACAGCCAGTCCGCAGCCGGGGATATCAGTTGGGTTTTGCCGTCGACCTCCACCAATAAAGGCGTGGCATAAGACTTCCGCAGTTGCGGGTTGTCCCGCAAATCTCCACTGCGCGGAGTTTTCCAAACCACTTTTCCATCTTCCGCCCCCACCGCAACGATGTATTGCTCATCGCTGCCGTCCATGTGAAAAATCATCAAATCCTGCCAAACCACCGGCGTGCTGCCCGGGCCATTTTCGTGATTCACTTTGAGCTTGGTGTTTGTCCACAACACCTTAGCCGTTTTGATATCCACACAGGCGCTTCCCAGCGCTCCGAAATGACAAAACAAACGCCCCTTGGACACCACCGGTGACGGCGAAGCATAACTGTTAAGTTTATGCACCCATTGCGGATCATCCAGCCCCAGCAACTCAATATCATGCAGAATCTTTCCCGTCGCTTGATCCACTGCGATCGCGCGCAAACTAACGTGGGACAAAAGTGTCAGAGGTTGATCCCCTACATTGTCTTTTTTGCGTTCCTTGGCCTGTTCCTCGCTCGCCTGCGTTTCGATCGCCGTGGTCACCCAAATCTTGCCCCCGCTGAACACCGGCGATGAATACCCGCGTCCCGGCAAAGCCGCTTTCCACACCACGCTTTCAGTTGTCGACCACTTGACCGGCAAATCACTGGCTCCAGGCGCATGCCCCTGTCCATCCTCCCCTCGCCATTGCGGCCACTCATCTTCGGCATGCCCCGTCAAAGCAGGCAATAGAACAACCAACAGGCAAAAAGGCAGCACTCTCATCATCATCCCGCCAACATGCCACGCCTGCCCCACTCATCAAGCCCGTAGGATAGATTTCCAAATCTGTCCACGCGGCCCCAACAATTCACAAACAACCCTCACTCAACCCGCTCTCCCCCTCTCAAATCCCCACCTTGCCCGTGCTCACCCCATTAAAATCGTCCGTCTCCACCCCCATCAACTGCGCCAACGACAACAACAGATTTGCATGCGGCGTACCTGCCACGTTCTCAATCACCTCCTGCCGATGTTTCAATCCCCCCCCCGCTCCACCTGCCAACAACAGCGGGATATTTTTAGCCACATGCCCATTCCCATCTTTCATCCCCGATCCAAACAACACCACACTGTTATGCAATAGACTGCCATTGCCCTCATCCACCGCATCCATCTTCTCCAACAAATAAGCGAACTGCTGCACATACCAGCGACTCACGATCAAATATTCATCAATCACCTCTGCTTTGTTTTTGTGATGGGACATCGCATGGTGATCCCCGTTCACTCCCTGCAAAAAACTGAAGTTCAAACGACTGAAACCATGAGCCATCATAAAAGTTGCCACCCGCGTCGAATCCGTCTGCAAAGCCAGCACCATTAAATCCGCCATCATCTGCAAATATTCCGCGCGATCCTGCGGAATACTCGTCGGTGGACGCTTGAGTTCAGGAGTCGTGGGAGGAATCCAATCCCGCTGAGGTGGATTCAAGGATTTCTCTATTCTCACCTCCACTTGCCGAACCCCCTCCAGATACTCATCGATTTTTTCACGATCCGCTGCGCTCACCCTTTTTTGCAACCGTCGGGTGTCCTCCAGCACAAAATCAACCACACTTTTACGGTTCTCATCCTGCTGCTTCGCCGAAGCTTGGGTCTGGCGACGAAACAAGCGATCAAAAACCAAATACGGATGAATTTCAGGCGAGATCCGGCTTGTCGACGAAGACCAGGACACCGTATTGGCGTAAGAAATCGGCTCCCCGCTGGCATTACCCTGTCGCGGTGATTCCGTTCCCAATGTGATCGAAGGAAACAAAGTAGCCTCCCCCAAGTGACGAGCCGCCATCTGATCCAGTGAAATAGCCGCTTTTTTCCCCGTCACCGGCACCCCTGACAGAAACGAACTCGTCAACTGCACATGCCCTCGCCCGGTATTATCCAAACCACGAACCAAACTGATTTGATCTGCCAATTTTGACAAAGGGGACAGCAGTGACGCAGCCGCTCTATCACCACCCCGAGGCAAGCCCGCGTCCCACGCCGCAGGGTACATACCGTTTGGCTGAAACACACAACACAATCGCCGGGGCGGAGCCTTGTTGGACAAACCGTCATTGCCCATCACTTCCAAATAAGGCAAAGCCAGAGTCGCGCCCAAACCGCGCAACATTCGTCTCCGGGAAATTTTCCATGAACTTGCCATCGCTGGACAATATACAGCCAAATGCCTATCTCTCCGCAAAAAATATGCCTTTTCTATTGACCCCTAGCATTATTCTTGCCTATTAACATGAATCTGAGATTGATTCTCCACTCTGGTTTTTCCATCTCTCTCCCAACTCAATACTCCTTAATACTATGTCTATAATCGGCGGAATTTTAATGGCTATAGGTGGCATCATCATGGTCATCTTTAGCATCATCATCATCATCAAAGCTTTCAAAACATCCATCTGGTGGGGGCTCGGCAGCCTGTTTGTCCCTTTTGTCAGCCTGGTTTTTGTCATCATGAACTGGCCGATGTGCAAAAAACCTTTTCTTAGCATGCTTGGTGGAGCTTTGATCTACGGCATTGGAACAGCAATGCTCATGCCCACCCTCATGAAAAATGCCCAAGAGCAAATAGAAAATGCTCAGCAGCAAATGGAGCAACAGGGGCAAGCGACTCCCACTCCCTGAATTCAACCTCCCCCGTCCCGGTATCTAAAGGGATAAGACTTCACCACTTCCCGGATCAAAGTCCGGGCGTGGTAGTTGTCATCTTTGACTTGCTCAAAAATACGACGCAGCTCAGCTTCGTCGTAATACTCCAGCTTGCGCCCCAGCGCATAACTCAACATCCGCGCGCAGAGATTTTTCACAAACTCATCCTGACGCTGCAACAAAACTTGCTTGAGCTCCACCGGTCCGTCAAAAGCCTTGCCGTCGGGCATCACGCCTGAACTGTCCACCGCCTTACCCGCCTCCTCATCCCGCCACCTGCCGATGGCATCAAAATTCTGCAGCCCAAAACCAATCGGATCCAGCTTCACGTGACAGCTCATACAAGACTTGCGGGTTCTATGCAGCTCAATCTCCTCACGCAAGCTTTTGCCCCGGGCCTCTCCCGCATCTCCCGGCAATTCCCCCGCATCCCCCGGAGGCTCGCCCAGATGATCCCCCAACAGTCCCTCCAACACCCAGAACCCCCGTCGCATCGGATTGGTTCTGGCCGGCGAGGAAGTAACCGTCAACACACTGCCCATCCCTAACAAACCTCCTCGCCTTCTATCATTCAACGATACTCGCTGTAAGGCCTCACCTTTCACCCCGGCGATACCATAATGTTGCGCTAGACGTTCATTCAAATAGGTCCAGTCAGAATCCAAAAACTCAGTCAGCGGACGGTTCTCGGTAAAAATGGTTTCAAAAAAACGTAGCGTTTCCTCCTTCATCAATTCCCCCAAATCAGCCGTAAACTCCGGAAAACGCTGAGCATCGGGAACCACCGTCTTGCCCAACGAATCAATCCCCAACCACTGACCGGCAAAAGAACGGTAAAAGCTACCGGCGCGCCCGCCATCCAACATGTTATCCACCACCTGATCCAATACGACGTCATCACTCAAATCACCCGATTTTGCCAAATCAAACAAATGGTCATCCGGCATCGTTGACCACAAAAAATAAGACAAGCGCGAAGCCAGGGTGAAATCATCCAATCGCTCAACCGCCCCCTCCCCACTACCAACACCATACTCCTCACGAAACAAAAAATCCGGCGAGCCCAGACTCGCGATCAAAGTCAGTCGCAAAGCATCTCTCACAGATTCCTTTCCCTCCCTCAAGCTCTGATACAATTCCTCATAACGATTCAATTCCTGCTCGCCCAAGTTCCTGCGGAAAGCCCGTGGCAAAAAAACCGCTAACAAGTCTCTCACCCCCTCGTCACTCTGATCCCAAGCCCGTAACAAGTTCAACAAAGACCCCGGTGAAGCTATGACTCCAGCAATCAAGCCCCCTTCATCGGGCAAAACCGGCCCTTCTATTTTCACCGTGCGCAAATAAACCTTACCCTGATAATCCATCCAGTCTCTCCACTGCACCGCACTCACTTGTTTTAACAGCAGGGCATTATCCTCCAACCTCGTTTGATTTTGTTTTTTCCACAAGCTCTCCAAGCCCCCCTTCCCCAATCCCGCCTTCAGCGCCAGATCCATGCGGGCGAGCCGCAGCGCCTTGTCCCTTTTTACCGCATAAGTCACAAAACGATCGATCTCGCGGGAGTCTCCCTCGACCCCCAAAAGACGCAACCACTCATAAGCTTCCTGCACTCCCGCCGAACGCTCATTATACAGATCTCTCGCAGTTTTCAGCTGGGCATTCTCATTAGGCAAAACCTGCAAACGCGGCGCATTTTCCTGCCCGCGTTGAACCGCCAAACCCGCCGCGTTGAGCGGCAGTTCCCTGTGGTGAGGAAATAGGTTTTTGTTTTCAATTGAAAAACGTTGCCGCCCCCGGCGCACATACATCACCGCATCTTCCAACTTCCCCTCTCTTGTGGTCGCTGAAACCGGAAGCTCTGCCGCCACCCGTCCCTCTACCCTAAGCGACGCGACCGTCGGTTTCCCCATCACCGATGCTTGTATTTGCACCCGGTAATAACCATCAACAGGAAAGTCGAAATCAGCACTCAACTCCTGACCCGGGTTGGCAAGAACCATCCCACCCTTATGAGGTTTCATTCGATCCTCCATGCTGCGCTCCATCTCCACCGCGCTATACCGCTGGGATTCTTTGAGCGGCGAAAAAACCAAGGCCATCACCGCATCCACCGCCCGTTCCGCCGCATCGAGGTATTTTTCCACCTTGGCTCCATCAGCACTCAAACCACTGCGATCATTGCGAAAACCACTCGCTCCCTCTCCCTCTTCCCCGAAAGTTTCCCCCACTTGCAAATCGATACCAAGCAAATCCCTCATAGTGAAACGATACTGTTGACGGGAAAGTCGCGCCAACACCTCGCGCCCAGGACGTCGATAGTCTTCCCAATCCACCTCATCCAACATTTTCTCGATGCGTCCCAGCAAAACCTGCCGTTCGCTTGAGCCCGGTACCAACTCAGCATCATCGGGTGGCATCTGCCCCTCACGAATGTGAAACAATACCCGATCCCACACCCGTTTTCCCTTCAACACGGATTCAACCGTATCAAACTGATCCAACCTGAGCTTTTTTTTAGCTTTTTTCTCCCCGTGACAATCAAAACAATAACGCTGCAAATCAGCGTGCAAAGCCACCGGCAGCGCATCGACAACGAGACGGGAACGATCTGGCTCGGCTTCGCCTTCAGCAGCCTGTGCCACCAGAAACAAGACCAGATGCAGCGCAAAAAAAACTATGGAAAAAGCTCGCATACCTGCAACAAGATACGCTCGCTCAGCTCAAAAAAAACCATCATTTACGAATTCCGGGAATCGGCCCGTAAGCCACCAGCTTGCTTTTGCTGTTGGGATTCATCTCAAACACATCCACTCCCGCCCCATGGTAGCCCTCCACTCCCGATCCTCTCGCTCCAAACATATACTGCCGTCCCGTTTTTGGATTCTGACCGAGATAAATCATCACATGCGTCACCTTGTTCCCCGACCGATAAGTCTTGCCCCAGAAAACCAGGTCGCCGGGTTTCATCTTGGCGTAGGCTTTTTGCGGCGAACTCCAGAAGCGCAGTTTTTTCAAAGCTCCCTTTTTAGCCAACCACTGATACTGGGTGTAGGAAGTCCGCGGCACATCGTGGATTCCCATGGTTTTTAAAATATGCTGCACCGTAGCCGAACAATCCAACCCTCCAGACGAAGGATCCGCTCCGCCAAAACGGTAAGTCAACTTTTTCGCCGCCAGCGCATGGCAACGCCAACGCAATTCATCCACCCGCGACATCTGCGAAAAGTCCGGCCCCAAAACCGCTGCCGTCGCCACCGCAGTTAGTGGAGTCACCGCACCACCCCGCTGATTCTGCCCAAAAGCCAAGCCACCCCACATCCAAACACACACAAAACCCAACCATACCCTGTGATTCCCAACTGCCGCCCAGCACTCTTTCATAAATCCAGTTTACCCTAAATTTATGATATTTTCAAATAATTCTAGTAAATCCCCAAAACGACCAAATTACATCTGCACTTCAATTGTCCGGCCGGACATTCAAAGTGCAGGTGATGATCCACTTGTTTGTCTTTTAAGGAGAGAACTCCAGTTTATTGCCCTTTTGCGCCTCTTTCCCATCAGCGACCTTCAGTGGAATCAGTGCTTATGATTTTTTATCGTGAGGTGTGAGCCGTTTTTAGAGCATCTAAACAAAACCTTAGGCTCGCAGATCAACCCACCCTACGCCGCAGACCTCATCTCTTCCTCACACCACACCCCGTTGAAATGCTGCTGCAAACCAGACTTCGCCCGGTGGATCAATACCCACAGGTTGCTCTTGGTGATATTCAGCGAACGCGTGATCTCCTCCGTGGACAAACCCTGGATCTCGCGCATGTGAAACGCTTTGCCCGAAAGGTCAGGTAATAAAGCGATGCCCTCGTCCAACTGCTCGATGAATTCATAACGCTCGGCATTTTTAGACGGATCAAAACGATCCCCCGCCACCGCGTGTTGATCCAACCACTTTTCATTGCCACGACTCTCATCCGCAGCATAACTTTCCAAATCCGTCTCCATCATCAACGGTCGGCGCGAGGTCTTGCGGTAGTGATCAATGATCTTATTACGCAAAACGCCAGTCAACCAGGTACGCTCAGTGCAATCCCCGCGAAAACGCTCCCGTGCCGACCACGCCGACAAAAAGGTGTCCTGCGCCAAATCTTCGGCGATGCCATGATCCGACACTTTCTGGCGAGCGTAATTCACCAGGTAATCCCGGTAGTCGCGAATCCAACTATCAGGCTTAAGCTGATGTTTGTTTTTTGATTGAGCAGTGTGTTTTTTCATCATTTCGCAGGCTTTATTTTTCTATACAGACCAGTCTGTTTTTTTTCGGGTAAATTTTTTTAAGCATCTGGCTTATCTCAGCTTTTCCTGTTCGCAGCGTTCCAATGCAGCTCTTCTTGCCGCCTGCACTGGCCAGATCGCACGTAAATTCTGCGCTTCCATGGTCGCCCCTGAATACAAAAGGAAAAACTCATCCCCCACTTCCCGGGCACGGCTATCGCAGGCAGTGAATTGCCGGGCCAAATCCCTGAAAAAATCCCGGATGGACCCTTTGTGAGCTTCGATTTTAGTGTGAATCGACTCGCAGCCCTCACCTGTGACCGAACTGGTATTAGTGAACGGACAGCCGCGAAAATGGCTTTGCTCCAGGAAATTCTCCAGAGCAGTGAAATACTCCTCAATCTTCTCCGCTGGATCGTCAGCAGAACTCAAAATTTCAGCACGAGCTAGCTTGGAGTTTTCGTGCATCGAATCCAGCCAAGCCACACACAACTGCTCCTTGGATGGGTAATGCTGGTAAAAAGTCGCTTTTGCGGTGCACGCCTCACCAATGATCTGGTTCACCCCCACCCCGGAATAACCCTGCTCATAAAACAGCCTGCCTGCCGTTTCGAGAATCCTTCCTTTTGCGTCTGCTTTTTTTGCCATCCTGAAAACAAGATATACAGACAGACCGGTCTGTAAAGGTCTTTTTTTGTTTTTTCCTGATTCAGCAGCCCTTTCTCAATCCTCGAATAAAATAAAATCCAACCCAATAGACAATAACAGCCACTATTATAGGTAACATTGCGGGGAAAATGATCGTTACCGTACTATGCCACATAGGGTTCGAAGAGGAACTTGCGATCCCGTCCTTTAGCTTCCAACTGCCAAAAGACAAGTAAATCAAAACCGATGCACCCCCCAATACCGATTGGCGGCTAGAAAAAGATTTTACCGGAAGCTCTGGAAGAAAACACGCAATCAGAAATAAGATGAAGTAGCCGGGAAGAAAGAAAATAATCGAATTCTCTCCAAATAACGAGGACAACGAAATAGCGCAGATCAACCAAAGCACCATCCCAAAAACGACGACCATCGATCTGGTGCTTTTGTTATGAATAAGCGCCTTCATTTTTTTAAATGTTCAGCGACCTGGTGATTCCTAAAACGAAACCCTGCCGCTTTTAAATAAAATGATGATCCAATCGAAGACAGAAAGCAAGAGAACTCATCAGCAGAAAAAATTGCCTGATTCCCTTGGTTTGCCTAGGTCAGCTTTCGAAATTCTACCCGTTTTGATAGAAACATTACTATTATAGGTAAAGCGAAAACCCATCCCAACGGAAACGTCATCACGCTCCAACCTAACGCGATAGTGACCGACCACTGATAAAACCATCTCTCTCGATTTTTGAATCCGAAAAAGGCTAACAAAATCAGCAGTGCCCCTACGCTTCCAGTCAAGATTCCAATCATTGCAGCCTCCAGCGCAATACCAACATTTTGCGATATAGCCTCGGCTGACGGTTCTTCAAGTGCATTGAAGGCACCAACCATGCCATAAGCTGTGAGCGCAAATCCCCAGATTGGACCGGTAAAAAGGGTGACGCCAACCAACCGCGACCCATCGACCACTCTTTTTCTTCTCCGCAATCAAATCAATTTCAGATGTTATCAAGGGAGCCGCATCCATTTTTTTACTGACGGTTAAAAAATCAACTTTGAAAGCGACTAGCTGATTGCACTGCTACGTTTCGCTCATGGTTGGCGTTCATGGATGATTTTTTCAATAGAGTCTGCATCTTGTATCAAATCGACAAGAGCCACCACAGTAATCCGCTTGGCAGTGTGACCGTAATAGATGCCATATCGCCTTTTTCTGCCAACCAGAAGTCTGCGCAAATTTGAAGAATGCCCAACCCTGCTCCCCATTTCTGGAAAAGCGCTGAGTAAACTTAGAGCGCCGTCGAGAGCTGCGGCAAATTCGACGGGCCGACTCGTCTCAGTATTCAGAAAGTCCTCCGCAGCAGAGCTTGTCCAAATAACCTCCATTACTTTGCTATTTCACCATCCCGGAGATCCTCCCATTTTATTCCAGTATCAGGATTTTCTTCAAAGTGGGCGAGACGCTTTTCAAGCATTCGGACGGCTTCAAGGGACAACTCCGGCGAATCCGTATCAGAGCCTGTCGCACTCCTCCAGAGTTCTCCTGCCAGAATCAGCTTTTGCTCCGCGTCTAAGTCAGCCAGTTCCGGATAATTTTCGACGATCATATGTGACGATAATAGCATTCTCTGGTTGTGCAAAGTCATACTTTAATTCGTGTGACAGCGACGGCACAGAATACATCCTCCGTAGATTCCTTCGCATCACCGCCAAGTTCAAGCCGAACTTGTCCACTATAAGCTTTTTTACTTTGCCAGGTTCCCCTCCTAAATGCATTGCACCTAGCGGGCAGTTGACACCAGCGCTCAAAGCGTTGAAACTTCGGTTCCTCCAAGAAAAACCACCTTTTATGAAAAAACGCCGCTTCAGCTTGCCCGCTCCCTTACTCGTTCTTCTCACTGCCAGTTTTTGCCAGCTCTCGGCTTCCGCTGCTGAAAAGGAAAATCCCGCTACTCTGGCAAAAATCCATGGCGGAGCCGTGGTTCAACTGGGAGCGGCAAAAACCTCCGATGCGATCGCCCTGGCCAAAACCGGTCGTTACGTCATCAACCTGCTCGACACCAAAAAAGACGCCGTGGCCAAAGCCCAGACAGCTCTGCATCAAAATCATATCTACGGAGTCGCCGCCGCCGAAACCCTACCCGACTACACCCATCTGCCCTACTCCGAAAACCTGATCAACCTGATCATTGCCGGCCCGGTAGCCGCCGACCTTGGCGAAATTTTCCGGGTATTGGTGCCCGACGGAGCCATCGTTGTTACCGATCCTGGGGCGATCAACAACGACCGCTTGAAAAAAGCCGGATTTCTTAACATTCAGGAAATGACATCACCTGATGACGCCGATAAAAAATGGCTGGTAGCACACAAACCCTGGCCCGGCAACATGGGGCACTGGACCCACCCGCGACATGATTCCAACGGCAATGCCGTCTCACCGGATACCGCCGTCGGCGAACCCCGCCGCATCCGCTGGATCGCGGGGCACTCGGGCAACGAAGTCGAAGGCATGGTCAGCGACGATGGACGCAACTTTTACGGCAATACCCTCACCCGCGATAGCTTCAACGGCTTCCGCCTGTGGCACCGTGACCTGGGACTGGCTCAAGACAAAATGGATCCGGCCACCTTCGACATGAAACGCTTGAACCGGAGCTTTGCCCGCCCCATTGCTACGGAGAAATACCTTTTTGCCGTCGCTTTTCCTACCAAAAACCTGGTCGCCATCGATGCGGTGACCGGTGAGATCATCCGCACTTTTCCCGAAATCAAAAGCCCGAAGGAACTCATCCAACATAAAGGCACGGTGGTCGCAACCGCCCAGAGCGGCATCTATGCCTTCAGCACTGAAACCGGAGACATCCTGTGGAAAAAAGAATCCTCCGCGCCGCGCACCATCGTTGCGGGCAGTGACCGGGTCAGTTACATCCAGGGAGAACCGCGCAAGGGAGAAAAATCCGAAGCCGTCACCGTCGACCTATACTCCGGCAAAGTATTGTGGAAAAACTCAGAATTTCCCTGGCTCGACAAAGTAAAACGCAGCGTGCTCTACGGCGATCAACTGACTTACGAAGTCTCCAGCTTCAGTAACAGTGATACTGATAACGGCATCCACATCGTTGATGCCAAAAACGGCAAGCTGTCCTGGGAGAAAACTTACGCCCCCGGCATGAATCACGCTCGCCAGGCGCGTGCCATGTTCATCGGCGATGATCTTTGGATTCAACAAGGTGGCAAAGTCGATTACGACGATAAGGAAAAATCCAAATTCCAGGCAGTTGAAGTGGTATCCATCGACCGCAAGACCGGTGAAACCAAAAAAAGCTTCGCCGCCGGCCTCGGGCATTGCGCTCCGCCAGTGGCCACCGTTAACATGATCTTCTCCGGGGTGGTCGAAATGACCAACCTGATCACTGGTGAACTGGTCACCAACTCGATCACCAAATCCAACTGCTCTAGCGAAAACGGCTTCATCCCTGCAAACGGGCTGATCTACGCCACTCCCAAACATTGCACCTGCTGGCCAATGTTGCGGGGTTACGTCGCCATGGCGCCCGAACATCCCGGACTGAAAAAAGGCACTTACCCGCCCGATCTGCCCGCTGACAAAATCCAATTCAAATTGACCAAAGAAGGCGCCCAGGCAGATGCCAAAGCAGCCAAAACCTCGGCATCAGACTGGCCGATGTATCGTCATGATGCCTGGCGCAGCTCCAGCTCCGCCAGTGCCGGCCCCAAACAAGGCAATGTTCTCTGGACGGCTGCCCTCACCGAAAAACCAGCTCTGGCAGATTCCAGCCCCTTGAAATTCGACTGGAACGACAACCCTTTTGTCAAAGGCCCCATCAGCCCGCCGACGATTGCCAATGGCATCGCTTATGTGGCCCGTCCCGACGCCCATGAAGTGGTCGCTATTGATACCGCTAGCGGCAAAGTCGCCTGGCGTTTCACTGCACGCGGACGAGTGGACACTCCACCGACGATTCACAACGGTCTGGTTCTCTTCGGTGACCACGGTGGTTATGTGCATGCCCTGAGAGCTGACAACGGCAAAGCGGTTTGGCGTTTTCAAGCCTCCCCCATCGATGAGCGCATGGGAGCTTACGGCCAACTCGAATCCGCCTGGCCGGTTGCCGGATCGGTTCTGGTAATCGATGACAACGCTTATTTCGTCGCCGGACGCCAACAGCTCTCCGATGGTGGCGTGTTTATCTTTTCTGTCGATCCCATGACTGGAGAAAAACATTGGGCGCAAAAAATCAACAACATCCCACAGAAAAGCTACGATGGGAAAAACGACGAATCCTTCGGTTTTTACAAAAACTCGGGACTCGAATTTGATCCCGTCGATCTGCTGCACAAAGAAGGCGACCGCATCGCCATGTCCCGTTGGATGATTTCGATGGACGGCAAAAGTGTTGATGTTGACACTTGGAACGGATTTGCCAAACTCAATACTGGCAACGGCACTGCCGTAGTACCTCGCGGAACCTGGACTTATGGTTTCCGTCAGGTTCACCGTTTTGGCGGAGAAGCTTACCGTCGCTCACTGAGCGCGTGGAAAGACAATACAGTCGTCGGGGCTTATGACAGCACCACCGCCCTCTTCCGCAAGGATTTCGATGAAAAAAGCGTCAAAGCTTTTAATCGCAAATGGATCACCGGCTGGCAGGCAGCCCAGGAAGGCAGCAAACTGATGAAATCCAAAGGAGCAGGGCCCCGCCCTTTCCGCAGTGACCGGGTCGCCGCAGACGCCAAGTGGAAAGTCAATCCATGGAGCAAAAGCGATGCCCCCGAAGATTTGCTGAAACTGACTCCGGTCGAAGAAAAAAGCCGTCAGATGGAAAACAAAATCTACGGCATCGTTTTGGACAAAGCCAAAAACGCTTACGTCATTCACAAAAACGGCGACCTGAAAATCATCAATGCTGAAGATGGATCACTGATCTCCAGCCACTCCGTTCCCGCCCCGATGTGGGATGGACTCGCTTTGGCCCAGGGCAAGCTTTTCCTCAGCACCGCTGATGGCCAACTGGTCTGCATCGGAGACGGCGCCAAAGTGGCCTCCGCTCGCTAACCTGCCACTCTCAGAACTTCTGTTTGAACCAGAGCACATCCCTGATCGCCCTCCGGCCAACGCGCCGGAGAAATGGACGATCAGCTTGTTTTCTTTAATATTTTTCGGTCTATTCACCGCAGAAATCGCCCGTGACTTCCAAGTTGCCAAATTGTCCCTACCGTTCTTCCTAATCTCCTGGGTAATACTCCTGGCGGTTCATGAGTTTGGACACGCCTTGATGGCCCGGGCGCTTGGTTGGGAAGTTGATCTCATTTCACTCGGCTCGGGAAAGATTCGTCGCAGACTGAGAGTGCTAGGCATGGATGTGGAAATCCGCACCATTCCCCTGTCTGGATTTGTTCGCCCCCGCCCACTGGATCACATTTCCCCACACTTGAAAAACTTTCTCATCTACGCCGCCGGACCCGGCATCGAAATCCTTTTGGTCTTGATCATCGCTCTGACCATCGGTTTTTCAACCCTGCTGCAGCTCAGCGAATCCATCGCCATCATCGCCACGCAAAGCTTTTGCCTCGCTGCCCTCTTTGGCGCCATCTTCAATCTCATCCCCTTCCCCCACCGCAACAACGATGGCTCCCAATCCTGGTCCGACGGCCTCGGCATGATCCTCTGCTGGACCATCCCCGACTCTCACTATGGCGAGCAGACGGATGCTGAGGATAATAGCTGACAAACACCCTGAATCTTTCCAGAATTATTTAACCTCTTCCAGTATGTCCAAATAAGTGCGGCTCACTCTTTTCCCTGTTGCCGGGTTCAATGTTTCGATCAGCATCTGATCCACCATCCAGATATCGCCCATCTTTTTGACACTCTGAACCCTAAAGGTTTTGATTTTTTTTCCTTTTTTGGGCTCAAAACCTTCCATCCTCAACATGCTGCCACTGCCTTTGTCCACCCACACCCAGGCCGAGCCATAATCACCCAGACCGCTGGGGTTCATCACCTGCACCAACCAGGCATCCCGGCGCAGTAGTTTTTCCTCCTTGAGAATTTTTGCTTTGGGCCAATATAGGAACCGCATCGAGATATCATCAAAGGTGACGTCAGTTCCACGAATACGTTGGCGGTACCACTCCGACTTCACCACCTTCAACTTCCCCTCCGCACCAAAACTCTCCTTCAGAACCAATTGATCGTTTTTCGTCGTCAACTCGATCATCTGGTAAGGCGAACTGAACTGAAACATAATCGAATCAGGTTTCAAAGTTAACAAAAAAGGAATCTTCTTTTTATCATGACGCAGCTGCCCCTTAAAACTCCGGTTCACTTTGGTGTAACTGTAACGAACCAGTCTGAGCACATCATCCCCATTGAGATCCGCCAGTGTTTTACCCGCAAAAGGCGAGCCTGATGACTGCGCCTTTAACTCGGCGCTGCCCATGCTCAACAAACACACCAGCAAAACAAATACACCACAAAATTTATCCATTTTCATTATTCTCTTTATCATCCGATCTTGCTTAAAAATTTACTCTTAGGATCGCTACAATCATTTCCGCAATGGCGGTTGAGAACAAAGAAATACAAAAGCCTCCCGAACCCGGATCCGCTGTTCTTCGTTGGCAAGCATTACCCGTGTCTGGCCCTGCTCATCTCCGGCAAAAAATGTCCGCCCCGCATCCGACACCTTGACTTTACCTGGCAAAGTCAGGGAAAAATACCCGCGATTCGGACGAACCGCCTGCAGCACACTGGTCAAATCATAACAAGGGCGGTCATAGGGCATCTTGCCATACAGGCGATAAGCATGCTGCACCGGGCTCGGCCCACTATCCCCGTAATCCCGTTCCATGCTCACAGCCGGAATCTTAATACTGTTGCCTAAATACCACGGACTCAAGACCAGCTCCGTCGGCCAGTTTTCGATCACTTTTTTTGCTGAGGGGATATCCACCTTCACGTTATATTCAATGCGCTCTTTGCCGGGACCTCTAGGCTCAAAACCAAACGACCCCGCCATCATCGACATCAGTCGCACCTTCTTCTTGATCAATTCGACGCCGTTGAGTTCAGAATATTCATCCGCCGGAGTATCCATCAAACGCACCACATTGGTGCTGAACCCCACCACCAGCAATACCACCGAAGCATCCGGCTGGGCGGCAAGGGTTTTGCGCAGTAAAGCCACCGCCTCCGGAGCCTTTTGTTGCGGGCCGAGATCGTAGGGATACAACAACTCTCCCTGTTTGTTTTTTGTCATCACCACGGCTTCAACATATTTGCCTGACTCGGGAGTCCGCCCATCCTTGACCCGCCCAATAGGGATGTCCGGCCGACCATAATAAGTGTTCACCGCATCCACATAGGTAGCGGCATAGGGGCTCTGCTTGCTCACCGTCACCGCCAACAACTCACACTCTCCACGATCCTGCAGCGCATGGATCACCGCCAGCGCCAGGGCATCATCCACATCATTGCCGATGTCCGTATCAAAAATAAGTTTCACTGGCTCGGCTGCCTGCGAGGCAAACGCCCCGATGAACAAAGCCACCAGCACCATCATACCCACCACGTGCTTTCCCCAGCTCTGAAATCCCTGCCTATAAAATTCTAATGCTTTGTTCATATTAATATCCTCATCGTGATTGTTAATTTTTACTCTTCCCTGCCAAACGCACTCTGTAAACATCTGCTATCACCGCGATCACAATCACAAAACCCGTGATCAATCTTTTGGTTGGTTCCGAAGCTCCGATCTGCGCCAAGCCGGTTTCCAAAATAGCAATGATCAGCACCCCGATGAAACTGCGCACCACCGAGCCACGCCCTCCCATCAGACTGGTTCCCCCGATCACCACCGCAGCGATCGCCTGCAACTCCAAACCAATGCCCGCATTCGGATCCGCCGATCCCAGTCGCGAAGCATAAAACAAAGCACCCAAACCACTTAATAAACCTGACAGAGCAAACACCCCGACCTTCACCGAACGTGGATTGATGCCCGAATACACCACCACCGATTCACCCGCGCCAATCGCCAATGCGTAACGCCCCCATATCGTTTTGCTCAAAACCAACTGCCCTGCTACCACCACCAGCACCGCTACGATAAAAGCCGGCGATAAACCCAATCCTCCGATCGGCGTCGCCACCCCCTCCACCGCAGCGCCTATGTATTTGGTGCTCGACCCGGTAACCAGATATGCTCCGCCACGGGCGATCTCCAACATGCCCAAAGTGACAATGAAAGAAGGGATCGCCCATTTCACCGTGATAACTCCGTTTAATGCTCCGCAAAGCGCGCCCACCAGTAAAGCCAACGCCACTGCCGTTGGCAGTCCCCAGCCCCAATCAAGCATCGCCACCCCGATGACACTACTGGCCAGAGCCAGGACCGAACCCACGGACAAATCAATGCCCGCAATGATCAACACAAAGGTCATGCCCACCGCAATAACCATCAGCGCAGGGATTTGATTCAACAGCGAGATGAGCGTGCCCGAGGAGAAAAAATGTTGTGACTTGAATGAGAAAAAAGCAATCAGCAGCAACAAAAATACCAGCAACCCCGCATAACTTTTTAAAACTTTCATGATCAAATACCTATCTCCACTGTGCGCGCATTTTCCACCAAGCCAGAATCACTTCAAAGAATCCGCCGTGATCAAATCGACCGGAGTTTCCCGGTTTGCCTCTCCCGTGTTCCCTGCCGCCAATCTGCCCAAGGCTTCTTCGATTCCATAAACGGCCAGCTGTCCGCCGTGTTGGTCTGCCGTAGCCAACACCCGTCCATCCTTGATCAGCGCCTGAATCGCAGAAATATTATCAAAGCCCACCACCTGGATATCCCCCACTTTGCCCGCCGCCTTTACCGCCGCCACCGCACCGAGCGCCATGCTGTCATTGGCGCATAACAACGCTTTTAAGTTCGCATTTTCACTGATCATTGCCGACGCTATACGGTTGGCTTTTTCCATTTCCCATTGCGCGCTCTGGCTACTGACGATTTTCATTCCAGCTGCTTTCATCGCCTCTTCAAACCCAAGCTTGCGCTGCTTGGCATTAAAGGCCGTCTGCACCCCCTCGATGATCGCCACCTCGTCCCCTTTTTTTAAAACCGCAGCCAGGGCGTCCCCCACCTTGCGCGCGCCCTTACGATTATCCGGCCCCACAAAAGGAATGCTGATACCCGCTTGCTGCAAAACTTCCGCGTCCAGTTGATTGTCAATATTGATCACCACCACACCCTCTTTTTTGGCGCGTTTCAACGCCGGCACCACCGCCTTCGAATCCGCAGGAGCGATCACAATGGCGGCCACCTTTTTGGCCACCATCTGCTCGATCAGCGCCACCTGTTGACCCAAATCAGTTTCATTTTTGATCCCGTTGACCAACAAATCATACTGATCAGGAAAGTCCTGTTGATGTTTTTCCGCCCCCAGCGCCATCGAAGAGAAAAATTCATTGGCCAAGGATTTCATGATCAAGGCCACTTCGGGCTTGCCCCCATCCCCCTGTTGCTCCGTTGTTTTCCCTTCACCATCTTTATCTGCCGGCCCACAGGCCACCGTAAATAACAAGGCCATGCACAATCCGGCCCCAGTGACGGCAAAGCCTGATAGCTTTGTCTTTAAGGTCGCAGTAATTAAGCTTAATTTTAGTATTTCCTTCATGGTGATTTAAGCTTGAATGTAACCAAGCCATGCCTAAATCCAAGTCCTCAATTGTCACCGTTGTCGGATCGCTCAATATCGACTATCTGAGCTCCGTCTCTCACCTGCCTGCTCCCGGCGACACCGTGGCCGCCTCACAGCTGCAAATCCTCTTTGGAGGCAAGGGCGCCAACCAGGCCATTGCCGCGGCCCGACAAGGAGCGCATGTGCATTTTATCGGCTCAGTCGGCGATGACGATCGAGGCTCTTCCTATCTCTCCTATTTGGACAAAGAAGGCATTGATACCCAGGCTGTCAGCCAAAGAAAAAACAGTCATACCGGTTCGGCGATGATCGCCGTTGATCAAAATGGCGAGAACATGATCATTGTCGCCGCAGGCGCCAATGGAGAAACCTGCGCAGAGGACATTCAGAAATTTGCAGCGCTCATCAAGCAAGCTGACCTTCTGGTACTGCAACTCGAACTACCGCTGGACGCAGTTGTTAGCGCTATGCAAATAGCCAACCAAGCCCAAACCCCGGTCATTTTTAATCCATCTCCGATCAACGAAGAGTTCCCCTGGGGGGAACTTTCTATTCAATACCTGATCGTCAACGAAGGCGAAGCCGAAGCCATACTGGGAACCCACATCGACGCCTCTTGTAAACCAGACGATGTCGCGGCCTTGCTCAAATCCAAAAACATCGACCAGCTGATCATCACCCGAGGCAGCAAAAGCACGCTGTTTTTTTCCCCCACTGAACGAATCGAAATCGCCGCCTTTCCGGTCACTCCAGTGGACACCGTGGGGGCAGGCGATGCTTTTTGCGGAACCTTCGCCGCCCGCCTCGCCGAAAAACCCGAAACCGCCATGGCCGACCTGATCAAAATTGCCAATGCCGCCGGCGCCCTGACCACTCTTGCCCACGGAGCCCAGGATCCGATCCCTGACAAAAAAACCACCGACCAGCAGTTAAAAAAGCAGCTCCAGTAAAGGTCTTATTTTGGTGGACGAATCAAAGCTTTGTATTTTGGCCACTCGATGCGCTGACTCTCCGCACGCGGCCATTTCCACTCCGGCCACACCGGACTTTCATCCCTCACCTCGCGGTAGAGTTTAACCAGACTCTCCTTCATGCCTTCGAAGCGTGCCGTCTCCACCGCTTTCAAATCCTTGGTCTCCTCCAAATCATCTTTCAGGTTATAGAGTTCAAAACCTGTCAGTTCAGCGGTTTTATACATTTCCATGTCATCAAGAGTGACATCTGCCGTGGCACGCAGTTTGGCCATCGTCACCCAGCCTTTGTCATCGGTGACAGGTTCGGACTTAGATTTCCCCGCCACCTTCTGCGCCAAGTCCGCAGGCAATTTGATCCTCGCTTCCAACTTCCAATCGCCCTCGCGCATCGCCACTTTCACCTCACTGCTCGACCGGATAAAATGCCAATACAAAGGCGTTTTCCTGACGATTTTCTCGCCTTTGAAAACCGGCAAAAAACTGCTGCCATCGATCTTCCTGTCAGTGGGAACCTGCGCCCCGGCGATCTCACAAAAAGTCGGCAGCACGTCCACTCCGGACACCGGCTCAACACTGATCGAACCCGGCTTGGCATGTCCCGGCCAGCGCACAATACCCGGCACTCGAATCCCTCCTTCATAGATATGCCCCTTCTTGGCCCGCAACGGCCCCGTTGAACCGTAAGGATGATAACGAGTGATCGCCGGCCCATTGTCACTGGTAAAAAATACCAGCGTATTCTCACTCAATTTTTGCCGATCCAGTTCATCCATCAAACGGCCAAAGGCCGCATCGAGTTGCGTCACATTACCATGATGCGCCCGCTGGGCCGGATCCTTGAACTTCTTATACAGCGCCGTGTGTTTTTCCGCCGTAGCGATCGGTTCATGCGGCTCATTAAAACAAACATAGGTGAAAAACGGCTTATCCTTGTCCCTCACATCCCGCAACCAATGAATCGTTTCGTCCACCACAATATCCGCCGAATAGCCCTCGATCGGTCCCACCGGAATCCCATTGCGGACAAAATTATACGGATTCTTGTGATTGGGCAGCGCATTGTTCTGAACCGAAAACCAATAATCAAAACCATGATCACTGGCCTGAGGTTGACCAGGCAGATTGAACATACCATTGAGATGCCACTTACCCGTCTGACAAGTTGTGTAACCCGATTTTTTCAACAAAGTCGCCACCGTGATTTCTGATTCACGCACATGCACCGGTGATAAAAAAGGAATCCAATTGTGAATTCCCACCCGCCACGGAGTACGTCCGGTCATCAAACCCGCTCGCGAAGGAGAACAATTCGCCGCCGCCGCATAACAGTTGGTCAACTTCAACCCCTCTGCCGCAAACTTATCCAAGTTCGGCGTCAACACCTCCTGCGAGCCAAAACAGCCAATATCCCCATAACCCAGGTCATCAGCCAAAACCACAATCAAATTCGGCCGGTCCGCCGCAAAAATAATAATCGGCGCCGATACCAGCACCCAAACCCAACTAAAAATCCATCTACTTTTCATATAAAAATCCTTTCTTAGATTCCTTCCCAACTAAAAATTTACCCCTCCTCTTATTCGTGTTTATTAGTGTCCATCTTGACGCGCCTTAGCTTTAGCGGCGGCGGTTCGTGGTTCTCTTTTCCTTATCCTACAGCCTTCTTTCAAACCTCCGTGCAACAAGGACAAGGCTGCACCCAATGCCCCGGCTCCACTTCCACCAAGCCCAAATCCATGCCCACACTTTCCTGCCACTTGGCATGTTTCATCCGATAACCAAAAGCACAGCCCTGCGGCGGATCAATCGGCGACGGCACATCGCCCTCCAGTAAAGTCCTATCCCGTTTGGAATTCGGATCCGCCACCGGAATCGCCGATATCAAGGCCTTGGTATAAGCGTGGCGCGGATGATTATAAATCGCATCCGCATCCGCCAATTCCATGATCTTCCCCAAATACATAATCGCCACCCGATCCGATACATGGCGCACCACCGCCAGATCATGCGCGATAAACAAATACGCCAGCCCCATGTCCCGCTGCAAATCCATCATCAGATTCAACACCTGACTCTGCACCGATACATCAAGTGCCGACACCGGTTCGTCACAAAGAATCAACTTAGGATTCAAAGCTAAAGCCCGCGCAATACCAATCCTCTGCCGCTGACCACCAGAAAATTCAAACGGAAAACGTGAGCTCATTTTCTCATTCAGCCCCACCCGCTCCAGCAGATCCGCCACCTTCTTTTCCCGCTCCGCCCTCGTGCCGATTCTCTGCACCACAAAAGGCTCACCGACAATCTGCCCCACCGAGTGCCTCGGATTCAACGACTCCGCCGGATCCTGAAAAATCATCTGCATCTCACGCCGCAAAGGCATCAGCTCCTTGCGTGACATCCTGGTGATGTCATGCCCATCAAAAACCACCTGCCCCGCCGTTGGGTTGAGCAAACGACAAGTCGTCTTAGCCAAAGTCGACTTGCCGCAACCGGATTCCCCCACCAAACCCAGCGTCTCCCCCGGATAAACCTTCAACGACACCCCGTCCACCGCCTTAGCCGAACCCACCGGACGCAAAAACACCCCCCCCTTCACCGGAAAGTGCATCTTCAAATCTCTAATCTCCAATATCGGCTCCATCACAAAAAAAATCCCCTCAAGCAAATTCCTACTCCTACTCCTACTCCTACTCCTACTCCTAATTCTAATTCTAATTCTACTCCTAATTCTAATTCTAATTTCTTATCCGCGTTCATCCGCGCCATCCGCGGTTAAATCTCTTCCTATTCCTTCTTATTCGTATCTCTTCGTGTCCATCTTGACTCGCCTTAGCATTAGCGGCGGCGGTTCGTGGTTCTCTTTTTTCCCCTCTTCATTCTTCCTCCCAAAAACAAGCACAGCCCTCCACCCAATGCCCCGGCACAGGTTCCACCATGCAGGGTCGTTTCTCCAAAACCTCATCCCCATGCGGATTACTACAACGCGGAGCAAATCGACACCCATCCGGCATCTCTGAAAGCGCTGGCACCATGCCTTCGATCGTCTTTAAATGTTCCTTCCTCTTTGAATCCATTCGAGGTATCGAATCCAGTAATCCTCTAGTATAAGGGTGCAGTGGATTTTTGAACAACTCTTCAACTCCCGCCCGTTCCACCACCCTGCCCGCATACATCACCGCCACCTCGTCCGCATTCTCGGCAATCACTGCCAAGTCATGGGTGATCAATATCACAGCCATCTCCATCTCCAGCTGCAATTCGTCGATCAAAGCCAAAATCTGCGCCTGCACCGTCACATCCAAGGCCGTTGTCGGTTCATCCGCGATCAAAAGTTTGGGTTTATTGATCAAAGCCATCGCAATCATCACCCGCTGACGCATGCCGCCCGACAATTGATGCGGGTATTCCCCCACCCGGATTTCCGGCGCCGGAATTTTCACCCGTTCCAACATCTCCACCGCCTGACGAAGCGCCTCCCGCTTGTCCACCTGTTGATGAATCAAAACCGCCTCCATCAACTGACGCCCAATGGTATGCACCGGATTCAAAGCCGTCATCGGCTCTTGAAAAATCATCCCGATCTCCCCGCCCCTGATATGATGCATTTCCTCATCATCGATGGTGCGCAAATCCTTGCCATCAAAGAGAATCTCACCACCCAGAATCTTGCCCATCGGCTGGGGCAAAAGACGGATCAAACTCAACGCCGAAACACTTTTTCCACAGCCCGACTCCCCGACAATGCCCAGGGTCTTGCCGCGTTCGATAGAAAAATCCACATCATCCACCGCCACCAGCAAACCGGCATCCGTCTCAAAACCGGATTTCAAATCCCGCACCACCAGCAATGCTTCTGTTTTATCGTCTGCCATTATTTCACCCGGTATTGATCGTAAACCTGCAAGCTCTCGGGATAAGTCTCCCCCTTGCGTTTTGCCGCCAGCGTTTTCTCCTTGGTCTCCATATCCACCCAATGCACATGAGCTTCGTAAGGTTCCGAGCTGACCCGGACATTCAAAGTTTTCTCTGGAAACTTCAACCACCGCCAATAGCCGAAACGATAATAGCTACGATGATAACCCGGCACCCAGGGAGCCAATTCGTGAATCACTTTTTCAATCGCGTAGGCATTGTCCTTGATCTCTTTTTCCGTGGTGGCATTACGAATCGCCAAACTGTATTTATCCAAACGTGGGTCCACCGTCACAGTGATATTATTGGTATTGGGCTTCGGCGTTTTAGTGCCTTTTTCATAAGCATTCTCAGAAAAGAAGTTCTGATAATAACGCGGGTAAGGAGGCCCGGCTCCCCAACCCCACAAGCAAATCTCATGTTGTTTGCTCATCACTTTTTTGAAAAACCCCGTGCCGTCCAAAGATTCAATCTGGTATTCCAAACCCGCCTTGGCAGCCTCTTCTTTCAGGCGCAAGACTATGCGATTAGTCAATGGGTCCTGGGCGACACTGATTGTGAACGACAAGCGAGTGCCGTCCTCCTTCTCCAAAATCCCATCCTTACCGCTTTTTGTGAACCCGGCTTTGGCAAAATGTTCCCGTGCTTTTTTCGGATTGAACTCCCGTGCCCGGATCGTCGGTTCGCTGAACTTGCCATAACCTTCACAAAAAATATTCGTCCGCCGGTAATCCCCCCGAAAATCAAAATCAATCAGCTTCTGCACATTGCTCGCGTATTGCATACCTATCCGCACATCCTCTTTGTCGAGGTTTGGTTTCGAATTATTGATATACAAACCACGCGGCACCCGGGGATAATCATTATAAAAAACCGCCTTCTTGATGTACCCCTTGTGAACCACACTGATTTCAGTTTTTTCATTCCAAAACCTCGGAGCGTTCAGTGAATAAAGATCCATCTCCCCATTGCGAAACAACTCGAACTGTTTTTCAGAATTCCGCACCAAGCGGTAACGAATAGAGTCTGGGTTAAAACGGTTTTTCTGATACTTCCTGTCCTTGGCCCACCAATTTTTGATTCGTTTCAATACAACCACCCGGCCTTTCCGGGTTTTGCTTTCGTCGATCAAGTAAGCACCCGTTGTCGGTTTGATCCGCCATTGATAACGACTGGGATAATCAGGACCGAACTCACGGAAAAAATGCCTTGGCATCGGAGACAAAGCCGCAAAATAAGCCGTCTTCGGTTTTGCCGTCGCCAGCTTGATGGAAATCGTCAGGTCATCGTATTTGGTGATATTTTTATACTGCGTGCCATAATACTGACTATAAAACGGCGCGTTGGCGTATGGCGAACGGTAGATATAAAAAGTCAGCAGGTAATCATCCGCCACCACCGGAACGCCGTCCGAATAAGTCGCCTCCGGATCCAAACGGAAATACACCGTCTGCCGATCTTTGCTCACCGCCCATTGTTTTGCCAGACCGGGAATCACCTCCATCGTATCCGGGTGCAGGTTGACCAAACCCATCTCAATGTTGTCATGGAATTCTCCACGAAAACTGTGATTACTGTTCGGCCCAAAGGTGCGGTAAGTCGGTGGGAAAGCCGCAATCGCCTGATTGACCACCCCTCCTTTGCTCGCGGCATCATCACCGATCTCCGGATGCTGCATGCCATCCTGCCACTCAAGATCCCCGGGTATGTCCTCGGGACTGGCGAACGTGAAAAAATCCTTTTCTTTTTTGTAAAAAGCCTCAATTTCAGCCGCGCTGTCATAGCTCTCCTGCTCTTCCATTCGCGCACAGGAAGTCAGGGCGATGACCATCACCAGAATCGGAATCCATCTGTAAAAAAAACACCTCATTTGTATGTCGTAAATTTTTTAGGATCAAAAGCCTCACGCACCGCTTCACCCACAAAGGTCACCAATACCAAAATCACCACGGTGCCAAAAAAACCACCACTGACTATCCACGGAGCCGACAAGTTATCCGCCCCCTCGGCCAGCAAACGCCCCCAGCTCGGATACTCGACCGGTAAACCAAAACCCAAGTAATCAAGTGCGGTCAACGACCCGATCAATCCCGTCACACTGAACGGCAACAAGGTCACCACGATCGCAATCGTATTCGGCAGAATATGACGGAAAATAATGCGCCCTGTCCCCGCTCCCATCAGGCGAGCCGCCGCCACGTAGTCCCTCGCTTTTTCCCGGTAAGTCGCCGTGCGCAGATAGTAGGTCATGCCAATCCAGGAAAATATACACAATACCCCCACTAGAACCGGCATCGGTGGTCGTTTGATCACCGACGCTATGATAATCACCACATACAAAAACGGCAGATTCGACAACACCTCGATTCCACGTTGGACCAACATATCAAACC
>JASFYY010000060.1:0-12376 GCA_045046875.1 Verrucomicrobiota bacterium
ACCCTGAACGGATCGGGAACCGCCCTGCCGCGTCTCTATGTGGCCTTGTTGGAAACTTACCAGCAAGCAGACGGAACGATCCGCTTGCCCGAAGTTTTGCATCCTTATTTTGGTGCGGCGGAGATTGGTTAGATATCCCTCTACTGAATGATGAAAATCTTCTAACCACTGATTAGCACCGATAAACACTGATGGGGGGAAGTGATTATGAGAATAACGAAGAGATCAATGCAGCTCGGCGTAATTCTAGCGGGAATAATTTCAATAATCCTAACGGTAAGCTCCTTCTATTCTGCCGACTCTCTAGTCTTCCTCGTGCCTTTTTTAGTGCTTTCATTATTGGGTTTCCGATTTTTTTGGAAACTCGTATACAATGTTAACCTCTCCGATTCTAGAACATTGCTATGTGACTGTGCGTTTTACTCCTTTGAAGTGCCTATGGAGAGAATACAATCAATCACAGTCAACGACAGTTATGATGATAATACACTTAGTATCCTTACGATTGAAAAAAAATCAATGTATGGAAAGATCATAAAAAAACGAAACGCATAGTCTCCCAGATCACACAAAAAAATAAGAATATAAAAGTTTTTGATTCCAAAAATTGGATACCCAAATGATGAATCTTAATAAAAACAAATCAGTGCTTATCAGTGCTTATCAGTGGTTCTATTCTTCAATCTTGTCAAAACGATGACCGAGGCCTTTCTCGCTCAACTACGGGAAGATTATTCTCCCCGGCGAAAGTATTTAATTGGTGTTTCGGGTGGGCGCGACTCAGTGGCGCTGCTGCATTTCCTGCACGCAGCCGGATACAAAAAGCTGGTGATTTGCCACCTGAACCATGCCCTGCGCGGGCGGGCTTCAGGACAGGATGCGGCTTTTGTGAAACGTCTGGCTCAAAAACTAAGTTATAACTGCGAGATACAAAAGGTTGATGTGAAGCGTCTCGCCAAGGAAGAAAAAATCTCGATCGAAGTGGCCGCACGCAAAGCCCGTCATCGTTTTTTTGCCAAAATCGCAAAAGCCCAACGCTGCCCGCGCTTGTTTCTTGCTCATCATGCCGATGACCAAGTGGAAACGGTATTGATCAATCTATTTCGTGGCAGCGGCCTTCGTGGCATCGCCGGCATGCGCTCCAGTTCGGAACACACGGTCGACGGTGTGCGCTTGCAATTTCTGCGACCTTTTTTAACTCAGTGGCGTTCGCAAATAGACAACTACCTGCAGGAACAGGGCTTGGACTACCGTGAGGACGCGAGCAATGAATCTCACTTTGCTCTGCGCAACCGTATCCGCCACCGGCTGCTGCCCGAAGTGGAACAGGTGTTCGAACGTGATGTGAGAGCAGCGGTGAACCGTTTGTCCCATATGGCGGGCGCCGAAAGCGATGCGCTCGACGTTCTGCTCGAACGCGACTATCCCGGCCTCAGTCAACAAACACAATTGCCTGTAAAAACCCTGCGCTCACTGCCGGAGGCACTGCAAGGCCGGGTGCTCCGCGAATGGCTTAACCATCGAGGCATCAAAGGAACAGGTTACCGTGAAGTAGAAATGATCCGTCGCTTGATCCCTGTGGGCAGTGAAGTCGCAAAGATCAATCTGCCCAACCATCAATATGCCCGCCGCCGTCAGGGTTTGATTTTCATTGATGGCCACAAGTGATGAAATCCCAAAAAACAGTGAGTCGCTTCCTACACAAAACCCTCAACGATACGGATTACCCGCTGCAAAAAGCGCCTGCACTTCCCCATCACTCATCGCACGACCAAGTAGCAGCAACTCATCCACACGGCCACTGAGCTTGCGGTCATTCTGATCCCAGTTACCAATTTGCGCAGGGCCCAACTTTGCTGGATGCGCTATCACCTGATGCGTTTCGCTGTCAAACTTGCCATTGAGATAAAATCGAACGTTATGTTTTTGCGCATCATAAACCGCCGCCAGATGCACCCAACGACCTTTCTCCGGCAACACGGAAGTTAACGAATCGGGATGCCCTTCGTGTTCCCGGGAATCAGGGGGCAGGGTATTGCCAAACAAAGCCAGACGCATAGTGGTGTGTTTTGTCACCATCCAATGCACTTGCCCTGATTTGTTTTTACTCCAGCCATCGGTATGCAAAAGCGATTGGTAAGGCTCGCCAAGTCGATCGAGACGCACCCATGCCACCAAGGTAAGTTGCTGCCACGCCCGGTTGCCACCGACATCGAGTTTCATGTGATCATGCACATTCACAAACTCCGGGGCACGGGATCCCGGCCAGCGCCCCTGAACCATACGATAACTGCCTTGCGGCAGATCCTCACCATTTCCGTTTTCAAAATCAAGCAAGGCGATCAGTGCCGGATCCTGGCGTAATTTTGTCATCGCCGTATCCGAACGAGCTTGCTGCCCTGCGTCCAGTGCAGCGTGCAAGGAGGCCACTTCATTGGGACGAATGAAAGCTGAAGAACGTAATTCCCGCGACTGCCCCGCTCCCGAATGCAGGGAAAAAGCCTCGCCGTCCCGTAGGCTTTGTTTTTTGCCACCACTGGATTGAGCAATGACCTCGCCCTCGAAAACATGAATCTCAGCCTCACCTTCCAGCGGTGCGTCCACACCGAATTTGGTGCCCAGATCAACCGCCTCTCCCGTCGCCGTTACCACTGTAAAGCCCACCGCAGCCGGCGGCACGTCGGCGGCGATGCGACCATATTGTAAATGCAGCCGTTGAGCGGATTCAAAACGGAAAGCCGCCGGCGCTTCGATAACCACCCGGGCACCACGTTGGGTGATCAATTCGAGTGAGCCGGTAGTGATCTCATAGCTCTTGCCACCAAGCCGGGCGCCATCGGCGAGCTCGGCCACACCCGCGCCTGACTGAACCCTGGCAAAAACCGATTGCTGCTGCCACCACCAACCACCACCGAGAAACAACATCAAACACGCCGCCAACGCCAGCCACTGTGCTGGTGATGGAAAGTTGATAACCGGACCCGATGGCTGTGATCTATGGCCCGGCTCACTGCTTTCCAGATCCCAAGCCGCTGCGGCCGCACCCAGTGCTGAATCGAGGTTGAGTGAATCAGCGAATTTTTTGCGCGCTTCGCCATCATCACGCAAACACGCATTCAAACGTCGCATCTCTTCAGCGGATATGGATCCATCCACATAGTTGTCGATCAGCTGTTCCAAATCTGCCTTCATGATGAAACCTCCCTGACGATTTCACTTTTGATGCATTTTAACAAACTTCGCCGCATGCGGTGCAACCACTGATAAAACCCCGTCACCGTGCGTCCACTGCTGCTCGCCACTTCCTGGATCTGCGATTCGGGTTGATAGGCTCGCATCAATAAATCCCGCTGCTCGGGTGCTACTTTTTTCATGCAGACCTCCAAAGCCTCTCGCTGCTGCGCGAGGTGAACTTCATCTTTTGCTGTTTCATCGGCGAGCTTGCCAACCACATCTTCGTCGAGCACCAGGCGGTCACGCCCTTTGTCACGAAACCAAGCGAGCACTTCAAAACGCGCGACACCAAAGGCCCAGGGACGAAAATCGGCCCCCTCACGAAAATCACCAAATTTCTCCCACAGCACCACCGATACCTCCTGCATCACATCATCCGCGTCAGCCCGGCTCGGCAGCAGGCGTCGGATGTAAGCACGCACGGCAGGTTCATGCGCGGTGAAACTGCGCAGGAACTGATGGTGACGTTCGTTTTCTTCAGCAGTCATCTTTGCTTTACGCCAGCACCTGGTGAATCAGCTCTCCTTCCACATTGGTCAGGCGTCGTTCGAGGCCGTTGTGATAAAAAGTCAGCCGCTCATGATCGATGCCCAGCAAATGTAAAATCGTTGCATTAAAGTCGTAGAGACTGAGCACATTTTCCACCGCTTTTTGCCCCAGCTCATCGGTGACTCCATGGCTCACACCTGGTTTCACTCCGGCACCGGTCATCCAACAAGTGAAGCCATTGGGATTATGATCCCGACCTTTGGCTCCTTTTTGGAAAAAAGGCATGCGTCCGAACTCCGTGCACCACACCACCAAAGTCTCTTCCAAAAGTCCACGCTGCTTGAGATCCCGAATCAAGGCCGCCGCCGGTTGATCCATGATCTCGGCATGGATATCATACTGCTCCTTGAGCTTGCTGTGCCCATCCCAATTCAACTTGCCGCCACTGGCGTAAGCTCCATTAAACAACTGCACAAAGCGCACCCCTTTTTCGATCAAACGACGTGACAAAATACAGTTACGCGCAAAAGCCGCTTTGTTCGGATTGGATTCATCATCGGCTCCGTAACTCTTCATGATATGATCAGGTTCGGTGGACAAATCACTGATTTCCGGAACACTCAGTTGCATTCGTGCAGCTAACTCATAACTAGCGATGCGAGCGGCGAGTTTATTATCGCCCGGGTTCCTGACTAAATGGCGTTCATTCGCACGCTGCAGAAACGCTCTGGTCGCCTGATCCGTTGAAAGCGAAACTCCCCCCGGTGTCTGCAGATGGCGAATCGGATTTTTAGCACTGAAGGGCGTGCCCTGGAACTCAGCTGGCAAAAACCCCGGACCCCAATTATTCACACTGGCCTGCGGAACCCCTCGCGGATCGGGAATGGAAACAAAAGCCGGCACGTCCTGGTTCTCACTGCCCAGTGCGTAACTGACCCAGGCTCCCATGCTGGGAAAACCATCCTGGACAAAACCCGTGGAAAGAAAATTCTCCGCCGGCCCGTGGGTATTGGACTTGCTGGTCAGCGAATGAATAAAGGCAATATCATCGGTCAATTCTGCCAGATGAGGAACCATCTCCGATACCATCTTGCCCGTCTGCCCACGCGGCTTGAATTCGTATTGCGGTCGAGCCAGATTACCCGCCGGCCCTTGGAAGGTCACCGTCGGCCCACCTTTCAACGGCTTGCCGTCTTGCTTGATCAACTCCGGTTTGTAGTCCCAGGTTTCCAGCTGGCTCACCGCCCCGGCACAAAAAATGACAATAACATTTTTAGCTTTGGCCGCTTGGTGACTCAGCCGCGGTGCGTAAGGCTGGGCCGGATCGATCTGCGGCCGTTCCTGCGCCAACAAACCGTCTTGTCCCAACATATTTGCCAACGCAATCGAACCCAACGCGGTACCTGACTGGGATAAAAAACTTCGCCGATCAAGAAATTGACGACCAACGGATGACAAATATTCGGCTTGGTGACTCATGGGATAAATATAAACTCGCTGCTGTTGTAAATAGCCCGGCACAGCGCGGGCAGGCCATTGCTCGATACCAATGCACTCGCGTCCTCCAGCTCGATAGCATTAGCCTCGCGGCCGTAAGCCAGTTGATAAATACGCTGGATTTGCGATTTCAAATCACTACCAATTTCCGCTTCGATGCGCTTGGCAAAAGCTGCGGATTCATCCATCGTAAAACGGCTGTTAAACAAGTTGAGTGCCTGCAAGGGCGTGGTGGACTGGCGACGGCGAGCCGAAGTCTGTCCCGCATCCGGGCAATCAAAGGCTCCAAACACCGCTTCACGCTCCATGCGAATCTTGTGAGCATAAATCATCCGCCGCCGCCCTTCATCCTGGTAAGATTCCACCGGAGGAAAGCCGCTCAAGCCCCCACGTGATTTGAACATGTCAAAACCCGAACCACCCATCTTCAAATTCAACCGACCGCTCACCGCCAGCATGGTATCACGGATGCTTTCACCCTCCACTCGCCGTGATGGAAAACGCCACAGCAAACGAACATCAGCGTCTTTGGCCTGAGCCGCCGCGCGAATTCCACTGCTCTGACCATAAGTCGATGACAGAATGATCATGCGATGCATCGCTTTGATCGACCAGCCAGATTCGATGAATTTGCGTGCCAGCCAATCAAGCAGCTCAGGGTGGGTGGGTTTCACCCCGGCACGCCCAAAGTCATTGGAAGTCTCCACCAATCCGATCCCAAAATGCCCCTGCCAGATCCGGTTCACCATCACCCGCGCCGTCAGCACATTCCCCGGGCTTGCGACCCAGTCAGCTAATGCGGCTCGCCGTTGAGCGTCTGTCGAAGTTTTGGCTAATTCCAAATCCCCCAGAAAACGGATCACCGAGGGACTCACCTCCGCCTTTGGTTGTTCCGGATCACCGCGACGTAATAAAAACATCCCTTCCGGTTCGCCAAAGATACCTCCATAAACCAAGGCCTCGTTGTTGAGTTTTTTGATCCGGGACTCCAACGCCTTTTTCTCTTTTTTCAAAGCCTTCGCCGCCCTTGTTTCCTCTGGGCTGAGGCCGAGCAAAGTGAACTCCGTAGGTTTCTTGATCTTGGCATTATATTTTTTACGGTCGCTCGAATCCGCCACCACCCGCCATTGACCGGATGTTCCCAGCACCTCGATAACATATTCAATCGCCAAACGGTCATTAAATTTGCCCTCACGATCCCGCCCCCAGACAACACGGTCAATGTTATGCTCAGCGGCAAAATCGATCCGCACCCAGCCCCCGTCCTTTTGATTCGACATCCAACTGTGGGCGTTCCCATAACGCCCGTCATTGACCTTTTCCAATCCGTGACGGTTAGCTACTATGATACTTCCCGACGCTGATGACTTCGCACCCGCGCTCTTAAGAGCCACATTCACTCCCGCAGTGTTGAACACTTCCAACTCATCGATGCACGGTTCAACATTATTGGTTTTTCTGGGATTATTACTTTTTTTGATCGTGAAACGAATCGCTTTTGTCTTCACCGGAACAAAACGATCTTTATTGATCACTGGATTGATAGCAGGTCGCTGCGCACCTGTTTGAGCAATCGGGACAAAAGCCGCCAGTTTTAAATCCATTCGAGTCGCTTGCTTTTTCAGTTTTGCGGCCTCCTTTCTCACCGCATCTGCTTCAGGTGACTTGATGGCGCGATCGCCATATTTCACTCCAGCAAAAAATGCCTGCATGGAGTAATAATCCTGAGCACTGATCGGATCAAATTTGTGATCATGACAACGCGCACAACCAATGCTAAGCCCTAAAAATGCCTCGCCCGTATTGATGACAATCTCACCCAGTTCATCCTGACGGGCCAAACGTTTCGAAGCGTCGTCTTTACCAATCTGACCCGGCAATAACACAGCAGCCGTCACCAAAAAACCCGTGGCCGCATCCTTGCCCATGGTATCACCGGCGAGTTGCTCGCGAATAAACTGATCATAAGGCGTATCCTGATTAAACGCCTCGATGACATAATCGCGGTAAGGCCAGGCATTGGTACGCGACGTATTAACCTCGAAGCCGTGAGTATCGGCGTAACGCACCACGTCCAACCAGTGCTGCGCCCAGCGTTCGCCATAACGCGGTGAAGCAAGTAGGCGATCCACCACCGCTTTATTGGCACGGGTGGATTTGTCATTCAAATAAGACTCCATCTGTTGCGGGGTTGGCGGCAATCCGGTGAGATCAAAGGTTACTCGCCGCAACCAGGTTCTACGGTCAGCCGCCGCCGAGGGCTTCAGTCCCTCCTGCATCAATCTTGCTAAAATGAAAACATCCAAATCTCCACTTCCCCACGATTGATTTTTTATCACCGGCGGAAGCACCTGCTCTGGCAGTGGCTTGAAAGCCCAATGATCGCGCGGATCCTCCAACTCAACCAAATCCACCCCGTCCGGCCACAGCGCGCCCTGATCGATCCACGCTTTCAAAATCGCAATCTCCCCTGCCGACAAAGCATCCCCCTCAGCCGGCATGCGTTCATCTACGTCAGCGGAAGTCACCAGATGAATCAACGGACTTTGCTCCGCTTTTCCCGCAATGATATCCGGCTGATGGGTATCCCCCCCCTTTAGCGCCAGCTCCTTGATATCCAAACGCAGCTCGGACTTCTGTTTCTTCTCCCCGTGGCATTCGTAACAGTGCTTTTGAAAAATGGGCCGCACATCACGGACAAAGTCCACCGGCGCTGCAACAAGCAGTGCAGGCAGGACTAAAAACAGAGCAAAAACAGCAATTCGGCAGAATAAAGTCATCTTCTACCTATTAATCTCCACAAGTCGGAAAAATTTAACACACTTTTTTCAATTTTCTCGAATCCAGACTTTCCCCGTCACCGGTCTTCGGTCAATTCGCGATAGAGATTTGGCCTGCGCTCGCCCCAGTTACGATTTTCAAAATCAGAGCCAATCCAAGACTTGTGTTTGAAATTAAGATCAATCTCAGTGATCGCCATCCCGGTCGACGGATTGACTTCAGCCACGATCTCTCCGTCGGGACGAATAATCACTCCCCAGGCTCCCTTGTTCTGGCAGACGATATACCAGACATGATTATCCATCGCCCGCACTTGCATGATTTGCAGCCATTTATCAAAGGCCTTCTCCCCCACCGCACGCGGATCCCCCATGATTGGCAGAAACAAAACCCCGGCCCCTTTCTGTGAAAGAATGCGGTGCCCTTCTGGGTGCACATTATCATAGCAGATCAGCATACCCGACTTGCCGTAGTGGGTATCCCACACCGGGAATTGATTGCCAGGAGTTTTGCCCTCCCAACGTTCTCCAACCGCAAGATGCACCTTGCGGTATTTTCCCGTGATCCCTTTTTTGGAATCAATGTAAATACCCGTGTTATAAATCAGACCCTTGTCATCGATCTCGTCCATTGAAAACACAATGTCGATATTGTTTCCCTTTGCGACTTTGCAAAGCAGGTCGGTTTCCGGCCCAGGAATAGGTCGAGCGGTTTCTTCGATGGAAGCCTTGCTGCGGTAGTTGGTGATCGTCTCCGGCAAGCATACCACTCCAGCTCCTGCCTTGGCAGCGTTTTTGATCAAACCTATGCCAAAAGAAAGATTGTCCTCCACACTGGTGCCGGGAAATTTCCCAGTCGCGATCGCAACTTTGATTTTTCTCTCCTGGGGAGGATCGGTGATTTTCAGCGAAGGAGACTTCCAGACCAGCTCACCCCGATCAGTCCAGCGCAACATCAAACGAACACTCGCACGCACCGCGCCCTCGGGCGCTTGAGCCTGCAGGTGATATTTCAAAGCCCCTTCACCCGGTGTAAAACGCACATGCTGCCATCCAGCGCGTTTGCCATCCGCCTTCCACCAGAACAATTCGGCATGAGCATTGTCATGCACACTGGGCAAATCGCTGACCTGACATTCTATCTCAAACTGATACCACTTGCCTGCCTGAACCTCGTCCCACTGCAATTCCCAGCCGCCGTGATGACTGGCTTTGTCATTAGCATTAATATGCCACGCTTTTTCCTTCTCGTCGTAACGGGTCGCCGGCATCAAGGCTGGCCTCGCAGACCAGGCTTCCCATTGATCAGGAGCCGATTCAGCGAGAAGGCTAAATGGTGAAATCCATAGCAAAATCGACAAAATCAAAACTGCAGTGGAGTAAAAAAAACCTGTTCTCATAATAACATTTTTCCAGTCATATTATAAAGCAAATGATGTTAAGGGTAAAAACTGCACGCTGCATACCGACATCCTATCAGATGTAAGGAAACCTATGTAGTCAAACCCATCGTTGTTACTCTTTCATTTCTCCATCCAAATAGGCCGACACCGCGTCGATAAGATCCTGCGCCGCAGATGGAGCAAATGGACTCACCCCGGCTTCATACCCTCCTTGTTTGTATTCTGATTCAGTAAGCATATAACCAAGCCAGCCATTGGTGTATCCGAAATACAAGGTATGTGCAAACGGAGACCGGTCTCTGATCTCGTTTGAAATTTCACAAAACAGTTCGAGCGGAGCGCTCCAAATGGCTGTGTCTCCATTGATTTTCATAAACCGAACAGGCATGTTAACAATCGGTCTTCCTTCGTCGGTAGTGACAACATAGTGTGAAAGACTCTTGGGCCAATGCAAGCCCTCCTTACCCGGCAACTCCACCACAAGCTCTTTCATTTGCAGGGAAACATTTTCAGACAAATGGCTCATTGCCCGGCTTGCTTTGATAATTTTGTCCCCCAGCAAAACTCGAAATTGACTGAGGTGAGCTTTATCCGGATTTGGATACACACTGTAAATAGGTGCGAGGTTCCCCGCCGCACCATTTATGAATAAAAGCGTGGCCCCAGTGGTATCTTCCACGTAGTTCGCCACAACCCCACTCACATCACCACTAATCAGTTTATTAGCCCCGCCTAATACCGTCCCGTGTATGGCGTAGTTTGCTACCACAGCCAAGGCCTCTCCATTTTTACGGTCAATGCGGATAATTCCAATCCTTCGGTCAACAGGGCCGTCAGGGTTCATTCCTAATCGGACTTTTCCGTCCACGTCCCGCGCCCGTCGATTGATGTTCGCCTGCGAGTACCCCCACCCCACCCCCAGCTTCGCCGGCTCGAGTTTTTTCTGTGCTTCAAGCACACCTTCGATGAGGCTTTTTTTAACAAGAGCAGTGTAAGCAGGGTCATCTCCTTTTTCGTAACGAGCTCCATGGAACGCTTCAGCCATCCCTCCTGGGCCCACTTGAGGAGCTGAGTGCGTATGCGTGACCGACCACCAGACCTGTACAGGATCAATTCCATGCTCCCTCTGCAGAACGCTTGTGACTGATTCATACACCGAGGGAGAAAAAAGACAAAAATCCGAGGATATAATGAAAGCTTGATTCTCACCGTCGTGCATTGCCAAAATGCGATGATAGATTCGATCATGCACGCCGGTCGATACCCGCGGCCCATAACCAATCAATTTTTGAGGTGTTTGAGGCGTTACATCGACCTTCACCACCGCAGCTTTAAACCCCTTACCTTCACCATAGGAGGGCGTTAGAAATAAAAACATACAGCTGACAACAGCCACTCTCTGTTTGCGTAGAGCTATTTCAGCTAAAATGTGACGATTAACAATATCCAGAAATGAAAATCCCTGCCGACTTTTCCATTCCCTATCACGCACCCACGATATAATCATAATATTAAAAATAACTATTTATCTAAACTACTGAATCTAGCCGTCAATTATGTGCCCGCTTTTTTCCCGCTTAATCAACTTTGAACTACCATGTTATTTACCCACATACTCCGGATTCAATTTCGGAAGTTTGGCATTCATTTTTTTTAAACTTTTCATCAAAGCCGCTTCCAACTCTTTGGTCTTGCTTGGCATTTTCCCCGCAAGATTATTGCTCTCGCTCAAGTCTGCTTTCAGATCGAACAATTCATTCTGCCCGTCCCAGAATTTGATCAACTTGTAGTCACCTTTGCGAATGATGCTGTAGGGTCCGGGAGCATGGCGGTAATGTGGGTAGTGCCATAACAATTCATCCCGCCCGAGCTCTGCTTTACCGCCGGACTTGAGATGTGAGACCAAAGACAGCCCGTCGATCTCATGCTTTTCAGACAACTCAACATCCGCCGCTTCCATGATAGTCGGAAAAATATCAATAGAACAAACCGGCGTATCCGACAGCGTTCCCGCAGCAACCACACCTGGCCAACGAACAATGAAAGGCACCCGGATGCCGCCTTCGTAGGCGTATCCTTTGCCACTGCGCAGAGGTGCGTTTTCGGTGGGGTTACCCTTGCGGTCAAGCCCTCCGTTGTCGGATGTAAAAATAATCACCGTGCGATCAGCAATTCCATTTTCTTCCAATGCCTGGAGAATTTTCCCAGTTGAATCATCCACCGATTCCACCATCGCCGCGTATTTGGCATTCTCCACGGTTCTGTCCGCACGTTTGTATTTAGCGGCAACTTCTTCAAGCGCTTGAATCGGGGTGTGCACCGCATAGTGCGCCATGTGTATAAAAAAGGGTTTATCCTTCCATTTTCGAATCAACTCAACCGCCTCTTCACCTTCACGATGAGTGAGAAACTGACCTGGCTTACGCCCCGGTAATCCAGGGATACCCGCCCGTACCATTTCATTCTTATTTTTTGGCTGATTGAAAGGGTCAAAATATGAAGGCGGCTGACCGTAGTCACAGCCACCTTTATTCACGTCATAACCTTGCCCCGGCGGGTACCAAGCTTCGTCTCCCAAATGCCATTTGCCAATGTGCGCGCTTTTATAACCCGCCGATTTGAGAGCTTCTGCGATAGTGGTTTCATCATGCTCCAACCAATAGGGATTGGGCGGACAGAGAAATTTTTTATTCTTATCGCCAACATAATCCACCGGATTTTTGTCCGGCGTGCCGATACCTCCCCTTTGAAAACGAGCGCGGATCCAATCCGTCACCCCCGTTCGCCCCGGATAACGACCGGTTTGCACAGCGGCGCGTGTCGGCGAACAAACCGCACATGCGGCATAAGCATTGGTGAAACGCATGCCTTCAGTTGCCAGGCGATCCACATTCGGGGTTTGGTAAAAATCACTGCCTTGGCAGGAAAGATCCATCCAACCCATATCGTCCACCAGGATGACAATGAAGTTCA
>JASFYY010000061.1:0-13799 GCA_045046875.1 Verrucomicrobiota bacterium
GGCAGACGACGATTGGTAAGGGCAGCACGGTGGGGGCGAATGTTTTTCTGCGCCAGAGCGTGCCGGAGGGATCTTTTGTTTCCAACGAAGGAGAGTGTTTGCGGGTGATCAATAAAAGCACGGGTGCTATTTTGCATGAATTTTCCGATACCCCGGCGATTTGATTTTGCTGGTTTCGAGCATGCTATACGACATTTTTACCCATAAGATCTAAACCGCGGATTTCACGGATGAACACGGATAAAAAGAAAGTGAAAGTTAGCCTATGTGCCTCATCCTCCAGCATTAGCTCTAGGTGTGTATATTGTGGTAAAGTGTGAGTTTTGAATGATAAAGGGTTAAAGTAGATGGAGTTGTCTTGTCGTCAGTTGGAGCTTTTTTCTGACGAGGAGGTAATTGCTGACGTTTTGGTGAGTGAAGCGGGCTCGTCGGAAGAGCGGGAGAGTAAAACGGATGAGGCATCGTGTGAGCTTTTACTGACGGGGCTCGATGAGGCTTGTTTAACCAGGCATGTGGCTAGCTGGCTGTTGCCTCTGCAACTTGCAGAATTGATGGGAGGTGTCCATGTGAAATGGAATTCACGGCTGCAAACGACGGCAGGACGAGCTCACTATGCGGAAAGTCGAATTGAGTTGAACCCACGTTTGATAGAGATCGCGGATTTGGCGGAAATCGAGCAAACGTTGAAGCATGAATTGGCCCACTTGGTGGCTTATGAACGCTGCGGCAAATTACAGCGGCGGCGCTTGCAGCCGCACGGAGTGGAGTGGCGTGAAGCGTGTGTGGATCTGGGCATTTCTGGAGAAGCACGTTGCCACGAATTGGCTCTGCCGGGACGGCGTATACGGAGAAAATTTGCCTATACTTGCCCAGCCTGCACAGCGGTGATCGAAAGGGTGAGGAAAATCAAGGGTTATGTTTCTTGTTACCCTTGTTGCAGGCAATACAGCGCCGGTCGCTACGACCGACGTTTTCAGTTGCTTGAGACGCGCTTGTGAAATTTGTCAGAAATCCAAATAGATCTCTGTTCTGCGGTTTTGGGCGCGGCCGGCGGGGTTGTCGCTGCCGTCGGATTTGAAGTTGGGTTTGAGTGGCATGGTTTCGCCGAAGGCTTGGGTGACGATTTGATCCGCGGCGACGCCGAGCTCGATGAGGGCGTTTCTAACTGCGCTGGTGCGACGCTTGCTGAGGGCGACGTTGTAGTTGTCTTCGCCTTTGGCGTCGGCATGGCCGTTGATGTGCAGCTTGCGTTTTTTGTCTTCGCCGAGGATGGCGGCGACGATGGCTAGCTGTTTGCGGGTGCGAGCGCTGACTTGTTCGTTGTCGAATTCAAAATAAAGCACCAGGGAATCTCCTCCTTGGGGGTTTTTGTGGATTGGGGTGTAGGCGACGTCGCCGCCTCCGGCGGCCATGGCGGTCAGTGAGATAAGTTTGGAAAAGGTGAGCCCGGCAATCGTCCAGCGACCTTTTTGATCAGCGCTCATTTCCAGTCCAAATTCGGACTTTTCCTTGTTCGATTCGACCCGGGTGATGGCCCAGGTCAGGTCATCACGGCTGAGGGTGATGACGAGTGGCTTGTCGGTCTTGAGCCGGAACTCGCCTTCTTCGAGGGCGATCAGCAGTGCGGCGAGTTTTTCATTGTTGAGCCGTTCAGGATCGGTGAGGGATCGGGCGGTTTTGATATCGCGGTTGATGACAGCTTTGGAAAAAGCGTAAGCAACCATCATGGCGTCGGGTAGTTCGGAGTCTTCCATATCAGAGCCGGTGAGTGCCCCGGTTTTGATGGGGGTGCCGGTGCTGTTTGCGGGATTTGAAGAACTGGCCGCCGCCATGGATTTTTTCATGGCGAGTGGCGGACGTATTTTAAGCACTTTCCAGGCGCCTTTGGCATCCTTATCCAGATCGGTGAGGATTTCGATGACTTCTCCAGAGGAGGTGAGCAGTCGTAGCGCCCAGCGGGTGCTGTTCTGGCTGCGGCCAATGGCGGAGAGCGCCTGCTGTGGGTCGATTTTTAAATCCGTTCGTTTTAACAGAGCGGTCAAGCGGGCTTTGGCGGATGCGCTGAGGGTATTTTGTCCGCTGAGTTCAAAAAAGAGCGCGGTATTTTTGTCTTGCACTGCTTTGGCCAGGGCATCCATCAAGGCTTTTTCAGAGGTGAAGCCTCCTGCCGGTTTGGCCGGAGCGGGGGCTTTCGAGGGTGTTTTTTTGACTAAAGGTTTTTGAGCGGCGTTTTTGAGCGCTGCCATGGTTTTGTCAGCTTTGGATTTGGTTGCGGCTTGCTGGTTCTGATCCTTATCGGATTGCGCTTTGTTGGTTGCGGGTTGTGAGTTGGCAGCGGCGGGCGTGGTGGTGGTTGCGGGATCAGGGCTGGCATCTTTGTTGAACAAGATGAAATACGAAGTGATGGCTCCGACCAGGATGATTCCGAAAAAGACGATGGCTTGTATTTTGTTCATGATGCGGAGGATGGGCTAGACGAATAAAGGCTCTTGCAACGCTTCGTAGGTGGAATATAGAGCAGGTAAGAGCAGTGGACAAGCCCCGGCTGTCTGGAAAACTTCTGCTTGATTGAGATATGACGGGAGCGTGTTATACTCGGAGGCAATGCTGCGGTCGAGTCTGGACGACCTGCTTTAAATTTTTATATTATGGATACGATTTTGAACATTCTCCGTGTGATTGGAGTGATTTTTATGGTGGTGATGACCTTCAATCTGCTGATTGTGGTGCATGAATGGGGGCATTTTTTGGCGGCGCGCTGGCGGGGGCTGCAGGTGGACCGTTTTCAGATTTGGTTTGGCAAACCGCTGTGGAAAAAGACGGTTAACGGGGTGCAATATGGTTTGGGATCGATCCCGGCAGGTGGTTTTGTGGCTTTGCCGCAGATGGCTCCAATGGAGTCGATCGAGGGACAGAATGTGGGTGAGGATGGTGAAGAGGAGGAGCCGCGGGAATTGCCACCGATTTCTCCACTGGATAAAATCATCGTGGCTTTTGCCGGCCCCTTGTTCAGCTTTTTACTGGCGGTGTGTTTTGCGGTGGCGGTGCATTTCATCGGCAAACCGGTTAATGAAGCGAGTTCAACGACGGTGGTGGGAGGGACGGCTCCGGGCAAACCTGCCGCTCTTGCGGGTTTGAAAGCGGGAGACAAGATTTTAACAATCGATGGGCACAAGGTGGAGAGTTTTTTGGGGATGATCAATAGTGTGCAGTGGAATATTGCTTCGGGAACCAGTAACCCCATCATCATAGAGGTAGAGCGTGAGGGGGAGGGCAACAAGACGATTAAGGTTCAAATGCCTAGTGAGAAGGAGAAGGCTGCTGATGCAAAAAAAGTATCTTGGCTTAAGTCCCTATTGGGAAGGCCTGAGTTGAGAAAGATTGGGATAGGGCCTCAAATAACACCGATTATTCTAAAGCTTGTTGACCCGGGGCCAGGCCAGGAAGCAGGATTAAAAGCGGGCGATATTGTGGATAAGGTTAATGGAGTGAAACTGATTTCTCTATCTGATTATGATGTTATCAGAAAAGAAAACATCGGGAAAACCTTGAATTACTCCATCATTCGAGGTGCGGATAAACAAAAATTAGAGATATCAGTCGAACCCAGACTTCCTGTGGCACCTGATGATGTTAAAGACCCTCTGTGGGGGGTGGTTATGGATGGTGCTGGCATTCGAGGTATGGCTTATCCAGGCATATTAGAACAGGTCTCCAATAGTCTGAGTATGATGAAAAATACTCTGGGTGCGATTGTTACTCCGAAATCGGAAGTGAGCGTGAGTCATCTGAGCGGTCCGGTGGGCATCATGAACCTGTATTACAATTTATTCAGCATGGAGGGTGGCTGGAGATTGGTTTTGTGGTTCAGCGTGATCATGAATATCAATCTGGCGGTTTTGAATATGTTGCCGTTTCCTGTTTTGGACGGGGGTCATATCACGATGGCCTTTTTTGAATGGGTCAGTCGTAAACCGATGAAATTTCGGGTGCTTGAAATGGTGCAGACGGCGTTTGTGATTCTACTGTTAGGTTTCATGGTTTTTGTTTCGATCAAGGATGTCAAAAATGTGAGCGACCAGGTGCAAGGCAGCGGCAAGGGCGTAGAGCTGAAATTTGCCCCGAAAGAAGCGGCGGCGAGTGAGGCCAAGTAATAGGGAGCTCTTGGCAGGGATTTAAATATAGCCATGAAATACTGTCCGAGTTATTTCAAATATTCATCGCGCTCCACTCGCGAAGTGTTGGTGGGGGGCGTGGGGATTGGTGGAGATCATCCCATCCGGGTGCAGTCGATGCTGACCAGCGATACACGGGATGTGGAGGCTTGTGTGCAGGAGGCTTTGGCTTTGGTTGAGGTGGGTTGTGAGATCGTGCGAGTGACGGCTCAGACGAGGAAGATCGCTCAGAATTTGCAAGGCATCGTGGAGGGGATTCGCGCGGCGGGCAGTGAGGTGCCGATTGTGGCGGATATTCATTTTAAGCCGGATGCGGCGATGGAGGCGGCAAAATGGGTGCAAAAAGTTCGGGTGAATCCGGGTAATTATGCGGATAAAAAGAAGTTTCAGGTGCTGGAGTATTCCGATGAAGAGTATCAGGAGGAGCTCGAGCGCATTGACGAGGCCTTTTCACCGCTGGTGAAACGCTGTCAGGAAAACGGGGTGGCGATGCGCATCGGCACCAATCATGGATCCCTGAGTGATCGCATTATGAATCGCTACGGTGATACGCCCTTGGGCATGGTGGAGAGCGCTTTGGAATTTGCGCGGATTGCCAGGAGCCATGATTACCATGAGCTGATTTTTTCGATGAAAGCGAGCAATCCCAAGGTGATGATCGAAGCTTATCGCTTGTTGGCAGCTCGCTTGCAAGAAGAGGGGGCGGATTGGAATTACCCACTGCACCTCGGGGTGACCGAAGCCGGAGACGGTGAGGACGGGCGGATCAAAAGTGCGATTGGGATAGGATCATTGTTGGCGGATGGCATTGGGGATACGATCCGGGTGAGTTTGACTGAGGATTCGGTTCACGAGATTCCCGTGGCGCAGGCTTTGGTGAAGTGGATTGGAGCGGAAGGGGCTCGATTTGATTTGGATGGAGAGTATTTTGATGAAGATCAATTGAGTTATGATCCGTTTGTTTTTAATCGCCGTCCATCGAAGCAGACGAACGTTGATGCGTATGATTTGGGTGGTGAGCAGGCGGTTCGTATCGTGAGTACGGCGAAGGTGTTTGATGAAGTGAAGGGGAGACTGGAATCTCTTGGGGAGTTTCAACCGGAGATTGTTGTGGAAAATGCGGGCACTGCGATCCGTATGCTTGATCCGACCGATGCAGCGGCGGTGGAGCAGATCAATGCTTTGTCTGAAGAGGTGTTGGTTGCGGTGGCTGATGAAACGGCTTTACCGGTGGTAGCGGCTTACCGGCTTTTGGCATCAGTGCTTGAAGTGAGGCATCCGATTTTGTTGAAAGATATTTTTTCGGATGAAGAGCAGGCGGATTCTGATGCGGCTTTGTTGGCGGGCAGTGCGCGCATAGGCTCACTGTTGTGCGATGGGATTGGTGACGCGGTTTGGGTTCGTGGTGAGAAGGAGGCTGAGGCTTCTTTGCGGTTGGCGTATAATATTTTGCAATCGGCGGGCACGCGGATTTTTAAGACCGACTATGTGGCTTGTCCTTCATGCGGGCGCACTCTATTTGATCTGCAGACGACTACGCAGAGGATTAGGGAAACTACAGGTCATCTCAAAGGCGTGCGCATCGCGGTGATGGGTTGCATTGTGAATGGACCGGGTGAAATGGCGGATGCTGATTTTGGTTATGTGGGAGGGGCCCCGGGTAAGATCAATCTTTATGTGGGCAAGGAGGCGGTGAAATTTAACATCGCCGAGGCTGAAGCGGTTGACCAGTTGGTGGGGTTGATCCGTGAACACGGCAAGTGGGTGGATGCTCCGGTGATGGCGAGTGAAAAATGAAGAGTGGTGAGTGATGAGTTCTGGGGAATTTAAACCGTTTGCTTTGGAGTTGTATCCTGAGAATTTGTTTCAGCGTCTTGCTGTGGGAGATTTGTTTGGGGAGACGGAGTCGGCGCTGGAGATTGATCTGGGTTGTGGGGACGGGCGTTTTTTGCAGGCGATGGCGGAGCAGTTTCCGCAAAGCAATTATCTTGGCATCGAGCGCTTGCTGGGGCGGGTGCGTAAGGTTTGCCGGCGCAGTGAGCGTGCGGGTTTAAAAAATGTAAGGGCTTTGCGTCTGGAAACCACCTATGCGGTGGAGTGGTTGTTGCCTCGTGCTTGCGCGCAGCGGGTGCATTTGTTGTTCCCGGATCCCTGGCCGAAAAAGAAACATCACAAACGTCGTTTGATGGCGCAACCGGAGTTCTTGAAGTCGGTGGCAAATTTGCTGGAAGAGGGTGGTGAGTTTTTGTTCAAGACCGATCACGAAGATTACTTTGAAGTTGCGCAGGAGGCGGCGGAAATTTGCCCTCACTTCAAAGTAATGGATTGGCCGGAAGATGCTTTTTTCTATGCCGAGACGGATTTTGAGCGTCAGTGGAAAGAGGTGGGGCGTCGTATTCAGGGTTTGCGTTTGCTCAAGACGAGCGTTTGATCGCCGAGGTAGCCTTGCAGCTTCAGGGCGTCGGATCCGATGAGGATTTCGACGCATCCACTTTGTTGCTGGTCGAATAAGTGGATGCCGCGTTTTTTCACCATGGCTCGCCAAGCCGGGGTGATCTGCTCATTGGCGGGAAAAGCCCGTTGGCTCGAGATGATCGCTTGCGGGTTCACGGTGGCGATGAATTCCTCCAGTCCGGACAGATCGGATGCGTGGTGACCTTTGATGATCAGATCACTGGCAAGTTGTTGGTTTTGATGCTGAAGCAGCCATTTTTCGATTTCGAAACCGGCATCTCCGAGCAATAAAATCCGCCATCCCTCACAGTGCATGCGTATTACAAGGTGGTTGTCGTCTGCTCGCGGACCGGGGGCTTGGTCGCTGGGTGGGTATAATATTTCAAATTCGATTTGCGGGTCGGGGTTAAGCCGGTTTCCTGCAGTGAGGGGGATCAGGGATATTTGTTGTTTTTTCAGACTGGGTATTAAAGGGCGAAGCGTTTGTGAATCAGTCAATAGCGGAGGTAGGTAAATTTGCTCGAGTTGGTAGCGGGGTAGGATCAGCGAAGTGGCGCCAATGTGTTGATGATCGTTGTGAGTCAGGAAGAGACTGTTCAGGCGATTGATGCTGCGAAATCTGAGGAAGGGGTGAGTGACATATGGGAAGTTGCGCGCATTGCCAGTATCAATAAGGAAGGAGTTTTGTTGAGGCAACCAAGTGTTGGGGCGATAGCTTGAGATGACTTGGCAGGCGCCGCTGGATTGGGTGTCGATCACGGCAATGTAGACGGGTTGCTCGGCGCTCACCGGAGGTGGGGTGAAGCTGAAGTGAAAATGCCCGCCTGGCAGACTGGCAAAAAAGGCGGTGATCAGGCTGCAGCTTTTGGCGGCGAGCCAATTAGCGTTGTTGAATAAAACGGATATAAAATTCATTTGCGCCAGGCTGGTGCAGAGGCTCATCACGGCCAGGCTGAGAACCACCATGGCGGCGGGGACGAGAAAGCAGTTGGCGAGGATGGACACCGGTGTGACCAGTTGGAAATGATATATGATCAGCGGTAGGGAGCCCAGCCAGGCTGCTAGTGAGAGGCTGAAATAGTTGCTGGAGGCGTGGCCGAATTGGCTGAATAAAAGCTGGGAGCGGGGGATGAGGTGACGCGGAATAAAAGGGTCGAGGGCAAAAGGGCGGCCGAATATTCCCATGAACAGAGGGGTGAGACCGGCGATGGCCGCTAATACGGCGAAGGAGAGTTGGAATCCTGGCAGGAATAATTGCTGGGTGTTATAAGCGAGCAACAACAGGGCGGCCAGACCGAGGCTGTTGATCAATCGCGGGCGACGTCCGACGGCGAAGGAAAACAATACAATGGTTCCCATCATCGCCGCCCGGCAGGCGGAGGGGCGTAGGCCGGTGACGGTGGCGTAAAAAAGAATGGCGGGTATGATGAGCCATATGGCGGCGCGGCGGGGAATGCGCAGGAGCTTGAGCAACTGCCAGACGATCAGGCCGAACAGTCCGATGTGAAGGCCGCTGACGGCAAAAATATGCAAAGCTCCGCTGAGGCGGAATTGTTCTTCGATGACTTCGGGCGTGTCTTCGCGGGTGCCGAGCACCATGGCGCGAATGATGGAGGCGGTTTCCGGGTCATTTTCGAGATCAGCGGTGATGGCGGAACCGAGCCAATCACGGCTGCGGTGAGCGAGGCGGATAATGGCATGGCCACCTCCGCTCGACAAGCGTCGGACGGAGTGCCCGCTGTGGCAGTGGAGTTCTGCGGCGACGGCATTGGCGCGACGATAAAAATCTGCTGCAGAGAAAGCCCCGGGATTTCTGGCCTGGGCTAAGGGCTGGAGTTGTCCGCTGATTTGTAGTCGGTCGCCGTAAGCGAGATTGTGTAGTTCTCTGGGCAACAGATCAATACGAACCCGGAGATGATGGCGGGTGGAAAAAATCTGATCCCCAAGGGTCAGGGAATCGAGGCGCAGTAGAAAACCGGCGCTGCGTTTGCCTTGACTGAGAGAAGGTTCGTTGATCACCTGTCCTCGGACTGAAACTTGTGAAGAGGAGGGGTGGTCAGGGGAGGCTTTGGCTTGCACGAGGGACGCAGCAGGAAAACTGTCTATCCAACGTAGTTGCAAAGTGTGGATGAAAGCGAAGCAGGTGGCGCTCAAAAGCAGGATGGGCAATATGTTGTTCCGATAAAAAAAACCCAAAAAACTCAATGCCAGGATGCCTGTGGTGAGTGCTGCGGGCGGCAGTTGATAGTGGTCGGCCAGGAGTATTCCTGCGATAGCAGTCAGAGCGATCAGTGCCAGAGGATCACGGGAAAGCCACATTTTGCGATAGTTGCAGCTTGTTGATGAAAAGAGTGAATCCAGCACAAGGTGATTTTGTGCTGTTTTTGATCAATTTGGAATCAAAAAGGACTTGGCAGGGCTGTAAATTTGGCGTAGGAAATAGCTCGCGAGAGCGTTACGCCGGTCGGAAAGACCAGTGGAAACCAAAGAAGTGACCGGAAAATGAGAATTTTCCTTAGTTCAGCGAAGAAAATATTTAACTTTTGTTAAATTGTTCTTGGCTTTTTCAGTGGTTTTCGTTGAGACTTCATCCAGTGAAATGCGGGTATAGCTTAGTGGTAAAGCTCCAGCCTTCCAAGCTGATTACGTGAGTTCGATTCTCACTACCCGCTCCATTTTACTGTTGATTTTGGATCGATGCCCCGTGATGAAAGCTTTGCGTTTAATTTATTGCCTGACTGTGATGGGCGCAGTCTGGGCGGCACCCGTTCTGCGGGCAGCGGCGCAAGAGGACGGAGCGACCAAGTTGTCGCAGGGGGGGCATGATTGTTCGCAAGTGGCGGAGGCTTTGTTGAAAGCGATTGAATTAGACCCTTCTCGATTGAACGAGTTTTTCAAGCAAGCGGTCTTGGAATCAAAACATTGCACCTGCGAGTTGTTGGCGGCGGCTATTTCGGCTAGTGATGGTAGTGAGAAAGCGGTTAAAGGAATTGTTAGCACCGCTTTGCAGAATGCGGGAGAAATGGCTTCGGCGATCGCTGAATGCGCGGCGATCGCAGCACCGACCCGGATGCAGGCAATTCGAGAGGCTTTTGCGGAGAGGGTGGAAGGGGTGGCGGGGAGCGAAAAAAAATCATTCGACCCTGGTGATAAAACCATGCGTCCGGCAAGTTCTTCGTCTGGTTTGGGGCGGATGATAGGAAAATGGATGCCGGGAAGGAAATCAAAAGACGAGGTCAAGGAGGAGGATAGGGGCGAAGCTGCGGTGGTGTCGCCGCCGATGAATGAAGTTGCCGACACAAAAGATCGGGGGGCTGATGCGCATAGTGCGGAGGCGGGGGGAGGGACGGCGTCGCCAGAGGAGACGGTTGAGTTGGGTGTTGCAACTGAGGGGAGAGATGTTTTGGAAATGTCGCCGGATGTTCTGGGTGTTTTGAATGATACTTTTGTTTTTGACTATGTATGGCCGGCGATCAGCGGATTGGTTCGCGAGTCAGGGCAAGCCGAAAAAAGTGATCAGGCTCGCTGGTCGGCTTATGCAGATAACGGTTTTGACTCGAACGTCAATACAGCGCCCAGTGGGGATGCTCGTGATTCCTATTTTGTAGGTGCAGGGGTGGCCAGTTATTTTTCGAGCTTCACTAGAAATACGCGTTTTGATGTCAGGGGGCGTTTTGGTTTTCGTTACAACGAGAACACGCCGGTGGATTTGGAGAATTTGATTTATCGCGGGCGGTTATTAGCGACTTTGCAGCATGAGCTGAATGATAGGGGCTCCTTGTCGAATCAAACGGGCATCACTTATGATGCGGAGCCGGATTTTCTTGCTGGAGAAACAACGAGTTTCCGGACGGATCAGTATATTTTTGCCTACAACCGCTTGGGCTTTGTTTATCGATGGGCCGAGCATTTTGCGACACGCACCTATTACACGGTATCGACGATTCAGTATGAGAGCGGGAGCTTGAGCCTGCAGGAGGCCCGCTGGCGACATTTGATTGGTCAGCGATTTGATTATGTGTGGAATGAGCAGCAGGTGGCTTTTTTGGAATACCGGTATGGGCAAAGTAATTTCCAAAACGTGGCCAATGACAGTCAGTCCCATTATTTTATCGGAGGACTGGATTACCAGCTGTCGACTGATGTGAAGGCGTCGCTGGCGGGCGGAGCGGAGAGGCGCAGCTTCGAGCGTTTTTCAAATTTGTGGAGACCTTATGCGCAGGCGTCGTTTCAATCACAGTGGTCTCAGCATACTGAGCTGCGTTGGGGTGCGCGGTTGGGGCTTGAGGATGCTGAGTTGGGAGATTTTAGGGATCGTTATAGTTTCCGTACCGGCTTGTCGGTGGATCAGCAGTTGAGTGATCGGTTAAAGGCGTCGCTTGGTTTTTTCTATCTGCGCAGTGAGTTTGATAGCGGAGCGGAGGGCGTCTCCGGGTACACGGATGATGCGCTGATGCTGCAACTGGGGTTGAGTTACGCTTTGTTGCCAAATACGGATCTGTATTTGGTTTATGACTTCACGACTTATGATTCAGCAGATCCTTTGCGGGACTATGAACGCCAGCAGGTGAAGATTGGTTTGAATTCTAAATTTTAGCACGGCTCACATTCTCTCAGTGGTCTGGATGCCGAGCAGGTCGAGCCCTTTTTTGAGCACTTTGCTGGTGGTATCGCAGAGCGCAAGACGGGTTTCGCGAACCTGGTCTTCCGAGCGTAATACGGGGCAATGTTCGTAAAAAGAGTGAAAGGTGTTGGCCAGTTCGTAGAGGTAGTTGGCGAGCAGGTTGGGGCGGAAGTCGGTGAGCACAGTTGGCACAGCTTCGGCGTATTGGGCAAGTTTCAGAGCCAGCGTTTTTTCGGCGGGTTCGGTGAGTTGCACCGAGTCGATGCCTTCGAACTCGCTACCGAGTTTTCTGAAAATGGCGCGGGTGCGCACGTAGGCGTTGATCAAGTAAGGCGCGGTATTGCCTTTGAGCGCCAGCATGTTGTCCCAATCGAAGATGTAGTTGGTTAGGCGGTTTTGGGAGAGCTCGGCGTATTTGACTGAACCGATGCCGATAATTTTTGAGATTTCCTCCATTTCATCAGCGGAAAGGTCGGGGTTTTTTTCACCGATGATTTTACCTGCGCGTTCGACAGCTTCGTTCAATACGTCGGTCAGACTGACGGTATCGCCGGAGCGGGTCTTGAAACGTTTGCCGTCTTTGCCCATGATCGAGCCGAAGGGGATGAAGTTGAGCTTAGTATCGAGTTCGCGTTTTTTTGCCACCGCGAAGATCTGGTCGAAGTGCAGTTTTTGTTCGGCTCCGACGACGTACCAGATATCATCGGCGGAGAAGGACTCGACCCGGTATTCGATGGTGGCGATGTCAGTGGTGGCGTAGTTGAAGCCGCCGTCGCGTTTTTGGATCATGCAGGGTGCGCGCTCTGCCAGGTTGGGATCGTCGGGAAAAAAGATGCACAGGGCGCCGTCGGATTCTTCCGCCAGACCAGTGTTTTTTAATTCCTCGACCAAGGGGGCGAGGCGATCGTTATAAAAAGATTCGCCTAACCAGTGATCAAATTTCACATCGAGCAGGGCGTAGATTTTTTCCAAACTATTGCGCGAGAGTTCGACGCATTGATTCCAAATAGCGAGATTTTCTTCGTCACCTTGTTGAAGCTTGACCAGTTCGGTGCGGCAGGATTCACGCACGCTGTCGTCGCTGCAGGCTTCGTTGACTTTTTTATAAATCTCGAGCAGTGCTTCGATGGGATCTGCGTCGAGTGCGTCTTGATCGAGGAAGTTTTTCCAGCCATAAATGATCATGCCAAACTGGGTGCCCCAGTCGCCGATGTGATTATCGGTGATGATCGTGTGTCCCAGCGCACGCGAAACGCGAGCCAGGCAATCGCCGATGATGGTGCTGCGGATGTGGCCGACATGCATGGGTTTGGCGATGTTGGGCGCGGAAAAATCTATGACAATGGTCTTGCTGAGATCGGCACTTAGTTGGGGGAGTCCGAGGCGCTCGGGATCGTTGATTTGTGCTATCAGACCCGCTTCGAGTGAGGCGGCGGTGATACGGAGGTTGATGAATCCGGGGCCGGCGATTTCAGCGGGTTGGCATAGCTCGCCGGGTTCAAAGTGTTCGATGATCTCCGTTGCTAGCGCACGCGGATTGGTTTTCAGGCGCTTGGCTAGCACCATGGCGACATTGCTTTGGTAGTCACCGAAGCGGGCGTCGGTGGCTGCGCCGACTTGAATAGCGAGGTCGGCCGGCAAATCAGCAGCGATGCTGGTTTTTTCGAGAGCGGCGCGGAGGAGCGTTTCGATTTGGTCGGGATAGGTCATGGCAAGAGGCGGTAGCGGTTCAGGCTGTAGGTGATTAGAAAAAAGGAGGTGTCTGATGTAAGCTCTGAGGGCTTTCCCAGGCGATTTAGACAGTGGCTGAGTTTTTACACTCGGGCTGGAGCGGGTTCGGCGAGAACCCGGATAATGTCATGGGCTCCCCGTGCTGCGGCCAGTTGCTTGCGCACATCGCCATTGTTGAGCTTTTTAGCAATGGCGGCCAGAGTTTTCAAGTGAAGAGTGTATTGACTGCGCGGCACAATGAAAAGCACTACGTAGTGAACCGGAGCATTGTCCAAAGCACAAAAATCGATTCCTTCGTTGGATCTTCCAAAAACAGCAATGACATCGTCGATATCATCTAGAAAAGCGTGAGGAATGGCGATGCCCGCACCGATCCCTGTGCTGCATTGGTCTTCACGGTTGCGGAAAGCTTCGAGCACAGGAGCGCGCTTAGCCGAGGAAAGATCATCACATTTAATGAGATGATCTACCAGTTCTTCGATCGCAGGCCAGTGTTCAGCGGCCTTCATGTTTGCGATCACCCGCTTGGGCGATAATAATTCTGCCAGTTTCATGCTGGTCGTGTGGCGCATTTAAGCGTTCGCGAGCATAAACAGCTTGTGAGACTTCGCAAGCGGCTTTTTTTGTGGGATGCATTATTTTTGCGAAGTAGGGAAGATGACAAAGATTGAGTTTATGGCATTCAAATATTTTTTAATGATTGGGGTCTGACTCCATTCATACTTTGTGCTTGTGTTGTTGGGAGGGGGTTGATAGGGTGGTTTTTATGAGAAAGACGCGGGGATTTTTGTTGGGTGAGGCGGGGCAGACGAATT
>JASFYY010000062.1:0-26528 GCA_045046875.1 Verrucomicrobiota bacterium
GGCGCGGATAAGAATAAAGAAAGAATTTTTAATAACGATGGAAGTCACACTGAATCATTTTCTATTTGTTAGCGGATTGCTTTTTGCAATCGGGCTGGCGGGTGTCTTGGTGCGACGGAATGTGATCGTGATTTTCATGTGCCTGGAGCTGATGTTGTCTGCGGCTAATCTTTCGCTGGTGGCATTTTCTCGTTTCAACCTGACGCCAGCGGGCGATGCGGACTACAACGCTCAGGTGTTTTTGTTTTTTATCATCACAGTGGCGGCTGCCGAAGTGGCGGTGGGGCTGGCGATTATCGTGGCTTTGTATCGTGCCAAACAGACGACGGATGTCACACAGATCAACTCGATGAAGAACTGATCGGATTATTTTTATGGAAGCTCAGAATTTACCTTGGATCATTTTATTGCTGCCCTTGCTTTCGGCAGCGACGATCCTGTTGTTGACGAGACGCAGTGGCAACATCAGTGCGCTGATTTCCACGGGTGCTTCTTTGATCACGCTGTTGCTGGGGGTGGCTTTGCTGAGACTGCCGGACGGTGTTCATGTGCAGGCTTTTCCGTGGCTGAATTTGAGTTCGAATTTTGTGGTCGAGATTGGTTTCCAGATCGATCAACTGAGCCGCGGCATGATGTTTGTGGTGACGGCGATCGGTGCGGCGGTGCATGTGTTTTCGCTGGCTTACATGAAGGATGACGAGGGCAAGGCACGTTATTTTGCCGGGCTGTCTTTTTTCATGTTCTCGATGACGGGCATTGTTTTTGCCAACAACTTCGTGATGATGTTTGTTTTCTGGGAGTTGGTGGGATTCAGCTCGTATGTGTTGATCGGGCATTGGTTCGAAAAAGACTCGGCGGCGGATGCGGCGAAAAAAGCTTTTCTCACTAACCGCATCGGGGACTTCGGTTTCATGATTGGCATCCTGCTGGTCTGGGGGCTGACCAAGTCGATTTATTTCACACAAATCGCAACGGCGGTGGTGGATGACCAGATTTTGAATGGGGTGTCGAATGGATTGTTGATGGCGATGGTCTTGTGTGTGTTCTGCGGGGCGATTGGTAAATCGGCGCAGTTGCCGCTGCACGTGTGGTTGCCGGACGCGATGGAGGGCCCGACGCCGGTATCGGCTTTGATTCATGCGGCGACGATGGTGGCGGCCGGGGTTTACATGCTGGCGCGCATTGCCTTTTTGATTCCAATGTCAGCAGGAGCTGGCGAAGTGATCGCTTGGATCGGGGCGATCACGTCGTTGATCGCTGCGTTGATGGCCTTGCAGCAGAATGACATCAAACGCATTCTGGCTTATTCAACTCTCTCGCAACTGGGTTACATGGTGATGGCGGTGGGGATCAATGCGGCGGACGCGGCGATGTTTCACTTGTTCACGCACGCGTTTTTCAAAGCGCTGTTGTTTCTCGGATCGGGGGCGGTGATTTACGCTTGCCATCACGAGCAGGATATTTGGAAAATGGGTGGTCTGGCCAAAAAGATGCCGATCACTTTTGTGACTTTTGTTATCGGCACGGCGGCGCTGATGGGCTTGCCTTTTGTGACCTCAGGCTTTTTCAGTAAGGAGGCGATTCTAGGCGCGGCACTGCATGGGCATAGAGCTTTGTTTGTGATCGCTGCTTTTATTGTTTTGCTGACGGCTTTTTATATGACTCGTCTGATTGTGGTGGCTTTCCTCGGGGAAGATCGCAGTGAGAATGCCAAAAAAGCCAAAGAGGTTCCGCTGCTGATGTGGCTGCCGCTGGTTTTGCTGGCGGTGCCGTCGGTGATCGCGGGTTACGAGTTTTTCTACAAGGGTATGAAATTGAGCCCTGCTTTTTATGAGCATGAAGGGCCTGCCAGCGTCGGGTTGATAATAGCTTCTGCAGGGTTGTTGGTATTGGGAATTGGCATGGCATTCTGGGGTTACAAGGGGGAGGAGTCCGATCCGCTGAACGGTTATCGGGTGACGCGCTGGTTTGCTAACAAGTTCTACGTGGATGAAGCTTACGCCTGGCTGATCAAGATTTTTCAAGACGGTCTGGCTGGAGTGGCCAATTTTGTCGACAAGGTGGTGGTGGACGGCTTGGTCGCACGCTTGCCGGCGGCTGGGGCTTTGCGTCTGGGAGATGCGATGCGGCGTTTGCAAAGCGGTAACTTGCAGTCCTACGGTTTTCTTTTTGCTTTGGGTGCGGTTTTGGTGATTTACCTGGTGGTATTCAAATAAATGACGGACTCGAATTTTCCTAAGTGATTTTTATTCTTATAATACTGTGACCTTACTAGAAGCCATCATAGCTGTTCCCATCGTTGCCGCCATCGCGATTGCGTTTGGCTCACCGACGCGTCCGACAGCCATGGCCGCAGCGGCGATCAATCTGGTATTGATCTTGATGACTTTTGGTCAGTATGATTTGACTCTGGAAGGCGTGTATCAACTGACGGGATCGCATCCGATTATCACTGTGCCTGATGTGGCCAATCCGGGTGCTGAAACGACTTTGTTCGGGCTTTCCACCGGAGTGGATGGCATCAGTCTGGTGCTGTTATTGCTCACTGGATTAGTGACTCTGGCTGCGGTGTGGGTCAGTCCGGCTGAGGATCAGATCAAGGGCAGCAAGCGTTTGTATTATTTGTCATCGCTGTTGATCTCGGCGGGTGCTTTGGGTGCCTTCTGTTCGACCGATTTGTTTTTCTTTTTCGCTTTTCATGAGTTGGCCTTGATTCCAACTTTCCTGATGATCGGTATTTTTGGCAGTGGGCCGAACCGAGTAAGGGTGGCGTGGAAAATGACGATTTACCTTGGCGTGGGCAGTATGATTTTGCTGGCCGGTTTGGTGGCTTTGTTTGTGGCCTTGGGTGGTCAGAGTTTGCAATTTGCGGACCTGCAGGCATGGGCGGATGCGCCTGCGGCGATTGCCAGCGCTTCGTTGGAGAACTGGATTTTCCTGACCTTGCTGATCGGATTTGGCATTTTGGTTTCGTTGTTCCCTTTCCACACCTGGGCACCGGAGGCTTACGCCACCGCACCGACACCGACGGCGATGTTGCATGCCGGAGTTTTGAAAAAGTTCGGTCTTTACGGTTTGATTCGCATCGCCTTGCCGATGCTGCCCAACGGAGCGGCACACTGGCAGACATTGTTGCTGGTGCTGTTGGTGGGGAATATTCTCTACGTCGGTTATGTGACGATGGCGCAGAAGCGTTTTGATCTGATGCTGGGGAATTCCTCGGTGATGCACATGGGTTACGCTTTCCTCGGTATTGCGGCGATGAACACCATCGGGGTGCAGGGAGCGGTGTTGCTGATGTTTGCCCACGGGATTTCGATCGCGCTGTTGTTTGCTCTGAACGGTCACTTGCGCAAACGTTTTGGCACGCTCGAATTTGATCGCATCGGCGGTGGGCTGGGCAAGTTGTTGCCATCGCTGGGTTTGCTCTTCGGTTTTGCCATCATGGCGGCGATTGGGCTGCCGGGTTTTGCCAACTTCTCTGCGGAAGTGATGATCTTTTTTGGTGGTTTTGCCGGACTGTTTGCGCAGCAGAGTGGCGAGGGTATCAGCCTCGGACCCGTGCAGATTGCGACAATGTGCGCGATCTGGGGAGTGGTTATTTCGGCGGTCTACGGTTTGCGAGCCTACCGCAATCTGTTCATGGGGCCGCTGCCGGATTCTACTAAAGGCCGCGAGTTGGTGGATCTGACTCTGGCCGAGAAGTTGCCACTGCTTTTGTTGATTGTGGCTTTGTTGGTGATTGGCTTCGCTCCCGGATTGTTAATCAAGTATCTCGTTCCTAGCATTGAAAACATTTCCCACTTAGCTGGATAAAAGACATGCCTGCTTATTATTTGGAAATCATCGTTGTTGTATTGGGTTTGACCGTGTTGATGGTCGAAACCTTCGTTCCCTTGCGTGACAAACGTTCGCTTGGCTGGTTGGCCATTCTAGGGCTGCTGGTGGTATTGGTTCTGAACTTCACGGCTACAGGATCGGGTGGGGGAGATACGCCGTTCTGGAAATTTTATGCTGATGACGCTTTGGCGCAGTGGTTCAAGGGCATTGCTTTGCTGACGACCATTTTTGTCATTCTGATGTCGGTGGATTTCAGTAAGGTATTGAGCCAGGGCATCGCTCCTGATGGTGATGAAAAGGCTGATGGAATCGGTAAACAAGTGGCGCTGGGTGAGTTTTTTGCACTGCCTATATTCATCTGCGCGGGTTTGATGTGGATGGCTTCGGCGCAGCACCTGGTTAGTATTTTTGTGGCTTTGGAAACGGTGACGATTGGGTTCTATGTCATGGTTGCGTTCATGCGTCGTAATGTGGGATCTTTGGAGGCGGGGGTGAAATACCTCATTCTTGGTGCGCTTTCGACCGGCTTTCTGGTTTACGGTTTTGCCTGGTTGTTCGGTGTGACGGGGTCGATGGAGCTGCCCGCGATTGCCGAGGCCTTGAACTCCCCGGATCTGCACCGCACGGGAGCTTTGTTCGCTTTTGCTTTGATCTTGATTGCGCTGTGTTTCAAAATCGGAGCAGTGCCTTTCCAGTTGTGGATACCTGATGTGTATCAGGGCGCGCCGATGCCGGTGACGGCTTTTCTTTCAGTCGGTTCAAAGGCAGCGGGCTTTGTGATTTTACTGCGTTTGCTGGAGCCTTTCATGGGCAGTGCGGCGCTTAATGAAAAGGTGGTGCTGGTATTGGTGATCATCGCTGGGGCGACGATTATTTACGGAAATCTGGCAGCCCTGTCGCAGACCAATTTCAAACGTTTGCTGGCTTATTCGAGTGTTTCCCATGCGGGATTTTTGCTGATGGCAGTGGCCAGTGCACCCAGCCATGCGGTGGCGGTGACTCCAGTGGATGCGGTGGCTTATTATTTAGCGGCTTATTTGTTGATGACGATGCTGGCATTTTTGATTATGAACCTGGTTAGAGTTCAGCGTGGAGGAGAGACTTTGGATGACTACAAGGGCCTGGCCAAAACATCTCCCTTGTTGGCCTTCGCGATGTTGGTGGCCATGGCTTCGCTGGCCGGGGTTCCCTTGACAGCGGGTTTTGTGGGTAAGTTCTGGGTGTTTGTGTTGGCTCTGCAGGCCGGGCATTATTATCTGGTGACAGCAGCGGTGGTCGGTGCGGCGGCGGGTTTTTATTATTATCTGAAAATTGTCAAAGCGATGTATTGGGATGCTCCAGCCGAGGCGGGTAGCGCCGCAGCGACTTCGATCGTGGTGATTTGGCCTGTTCGGGTGGCTATTATTTTGTTGGTAGTGGCGATTTTCTATTTTGGCGTGAACCCCAAAGTGCTGCTCGGTTTGTTTTCCTGAAACAAGGTTTGAAAAAAGCTGCTTTTCTCATCCCTGCGAAAAAAGCATAAAATTTGTAATCGGCTATTGCCGGATGGGTTTTCTTTTGGTACGCTTTCCTTTCTAAATAGAGATTTCGCATGGCAGAAAAGAAGAAAAACGGCTGCATGAGTTGCTTGGTGACCTTGTTTTTACTGGGGGTGATAGCGACGATGTTACTGGGTGCTACGGGCGCGGTGATTTATATGAACCGTGAGCAAGTGGGCGAGATGATCGGGATGGAAATTCCTTCGCTGGAGGAGGCTCAAAAGCAAATCAATCGAGCGGTGCAGAATGCAGAATCAGGCAAAGGATTTTCTGGCAATGCGGGTAAGATACAGCAAGCCGATGCGCAAAAATTGCAAGAAGAGCTGCAGCGTGATGACATGTTGGTATTGGTGAGTTATTCGGCTGATTGGTTTGAGCCCAGTCGGCAGATGAAACCGGAGTTGGAAAGGCTGGCGTGGAAATATGGAGACAAGGTGGTGATCCTGGATATCCACATTGATGAAGAGCAGGCTTTGGCAAAAAAAGAAAAAGTCGGGGTTATCCCGGATTACCGTTTATTTTATCAAGGCAAAGAGCTGGCCAAAGCAGAAGGCCATGTTCCCTTTTCTGTTCTTGAGACTATGGTGAGGCAGTATGAATCGGTTTTGGAAGGCAGTGCTAGCCGGGCATTGGTGATGCCGGACGGGGGAGTGATTGAACCGGGTGGGAATAAGTGGGTGCCTGAGGGATTTTCTAAAACCATGCCTACAGGCAAACCTAAAAAGGAGTCTAAAAAATGAGCGACAAGGTGAAAGTCAGCACGCCTTGGGGTCAACAAGGGGGAGGAGATGATGAAAAACCCTCGGGAGCCGGACTTGGCGACACATCAAATTTGCTTCAAGTGCCCTGCCCGCATTGTGGTCAGGCTTTGGCGCTTGGTAGGGAGTATCTTGGTGGGCATTGCCTGTGTTCGGTGTGTGATGAGCTGATGCTGGTGAGCTTGAAAAAAGCTTATGGCGGGGAAATGGCTGTGGTGGCAGAAAAAGTGGATAAAATGACGGGGGAGAAAATATCCGATTCTGCTGCGACGTCTGCGCCTGAAGTAGGCGGTCCGGCAATGGAGGAGGATTGGGAAAATACCCGGCCGGTGAAAATGTGGGCAGGTTCGGCAAAGGACAAATCGGTGATGGAGGATGATGACATGGACTTGGGCGCGACCATGCCGATTCCGACAGTGGGTAAGATGGACGATGACGAAATGGACTTGGGGGCCACCATGCCAATTCCCACCATGGGCAAAATGGAGGATGACGAGATGGATTTAGGGGTCACCATGCCGGTGCCTACCGTGGGCAAAAGTGATAAGGATTACCGAGGTCTGGGGGCAACAATGCCGATACCAGCTGTAGCCAAGGGGGCAGCTCCTGCCGAGGTGGATGAAGATTGGGAAATGACGGCCCCTGGTAAGGCCCAGTCGATGGCACCCAGAGCGCCTTCAAGTTCACCCGGGGGACTTTGGGGTAAAGAAGCTACGGGTAGGCAGGGGGTGAAGTTGGCACCTCCGGGAGAGAAATCAGGCAAAGTTGGGCCAAAGGCTCCGGCACCTACTTCGGGAGCGGTGCCGACGGTGACCACTCCGCCGACCAAAGCGCCAGCTCCGACTACAGGTTCTGTGCCGACATTGGACTCGGGTCAAGTGAGTGCGAGGCAGGAGGCTCGGAAGGAAGAACTGCCGGCATGGCAACCGCCAGGCTTGAGCAAACCGTTGGGTAAGGGCCCGGCAGCACCAGCCGAAAAGGCGGCGGAGGAGAAAGCCGCTAAAAAGAAAGAGGTGGTCGCCAAGCAAAAGAAAAGTAATCCTTTTGGCAACAAGGCTTCTGAACCGGCTACCAATAAAAAGGTGAAAATCAGACGCCGACCTAAAAGTCGTAAAGGCTTGGTGTTTATGATGTTTGTATTTTTGTTGGTGATGGTGGCATTGGCTGTATTCATTGTGGCTCCAGGTCTGATCCCCCGTGGTTTGGAAGCAAGGGAATTTGTTGATGGTAAAATTGATGAAGCCAGAGGGCAGGTTGAGGGGTTTTTGGCTCAACGTGCGATGAGCGGTGACTCGTCGTCTGGTTCTACTGGTGGTGTTGGTGCGGAGGTAAGTCAGGGTGATGGTTCCGGAGGGGCGGTGTTTCCGCCTTTGAAAGGTGATGCGGCAACAGGAGGAGAGGTTAAGGCGGTGGACATGACTCCGATGCATACTCGTGAGAGTGATGCGGCTTTGCAAAAATTGTTGAGCCAGGAGGGGGAGCAGGTGATTCGGCGCTTTTATGGAGCTTCCTCGGTAGATGAAAAGCTGGCCTTTGTGGTTGATGCTGAAGGCGCCCGTACCGACATGGAACAATATTTTTCTGACGAGAGTAAGCTCGCTACGGTTCGTTCGGTTCTGTTTCGTGGCGGCGCGCGTGATTCGGAAACCGGTCATTATTACGGTGTCTTTGATGTGACTGAAAATGAAAATGATGCGCCGCATCGGTGGTGCGTGGTGGATCCTGGCACGGGGCTTTATCAGGTCGATTGGATTTTGTACCGCCAGATTGTAGCGTCTCGGTTGGGGGAGTTTTTGCGCAAGCCTGCAGGCGAAGGGGCACAGAGTTTTCATATGCTGTTGAAATTGGGTGATCGGGTTCCTGCGGATGACAGCCCATGGTTTGATGATGCGGTGAGGGTGGAAATGCAGGTTCCGATGATCAGTTCGAGCTGGTATTCGGTTCTGGTGAAAAAACCTCTTGCAGACAGTCTGGGTATTACCACCAAGTTAGCCAATGGCCGTTTGGCAATGGCGGTGGTAGAAATCGCCTGGGTTGCGGGGGATAAAGAATCCACTGAGCGCTTGCCTGCCATCGTTGGGGTGAAACAATGGGGAGCCTGGGCTCGTAATAATTTTTAATGAAGGCCGTATCCGGTTTTCCCTTTCGTTTTGAAACGTATTCTCGATCTTCTGTACGCCGTTACAGGGTTGTTACTTCTTGCCCCGCTGTTGTTGCTGGTGGCAGGCTTGATTAAATGGCGGGACGGTGGGCCTGTTTTGTTTCTGCAGGAGAGGGTGGGGCATCTGGGTAAGCGGTTCCAGATTCTGAAGTTCAGAACTATGAAAGCGGGACGGGGCAAAAACGGACCGAAATTCACGATCATGGGCGATGCCCGGGTGACTGACTTAGGTAAAGTGCTAAGGCGCTCCAAGATTGATGAGCTTCCGCAGTTATGGAATGTGGCCAGGGGTGAGATGAGTATGGTCGGGCCACGTCCTGAAGTGCCGGAGTATGTTGAACTGTTCAGTGAAGAGCAAAAAGAGGTGTTGAGGTATGCACCGGGGATCACTGGATTGGCGACTTTGGAGTTTCGCAATGAGGAGCACTGGTTGGGAGAGGTGGAGGATCCGGAGAGGGTGTATCTCAATGAGGTGATACCGCGTAAGATTGAATTGAATTTGAAATACGCCGAAGTCGCCAATTGCTGGCAGGATTTCAAGTTGATCTTGCGAACCGTGGTGGCTTTGTTTGATATGCGTTCGGTGCCGAGGAGAAATGAGGAGAAATAGGCCTTTTCCAGTCTTTTTTCAGTTAAATGAAAATTTCCGGGAATAGTTTTTGACAGAAAATCCGATTCGGCTAAATTGCGCGGCGTTTTTGACTCTTCAAAGAGACTAGCACGCCTTGCAAATTCCGCTCCAAAGCAGGATTACAGGGGGTTCCAGCCTCTCTTAAGAATCAGAGCGGGATTTTTAGAAAGTGATCGCCTTGACTCGTTTTTCTCGTTTTGGCGGTTTCGTGATAGAAATCCAGGCTCTTGTAGCTCAGGGGTAGAGCACTTCCTTGGTAAGGAAGAGGTCACGGGTTCAATTCCCGTCAAGAGCTCCAGAGTATCAAAAGCATCAAAAAGTAAGATAGAGAGTAACAAAGGCTGCTGAAGCAGTCGTAATAATTTCACAACCTGAAACTGAGAAACCATGGCTAAAGAAGCATTCGAAAGAAACAAAGATCACGTCAACATCGGGACCATCGGTCACGTTGACCACGGTAAAACCACATTGACAGCAGCAATCACTGACGCTCTGTCCGATTTTGGATTTGCAGAGAAGAAGGATTACGCGGATATTGACGCTGCTCCGGAAGAGAGAGAGCGTGGTATCACGATCTCAACTGCTCACGTAGAGTATGAGACTGAAAAACGTCACTACGCACACGTTGATTGCCCAGGTCACGCCGATTATGTCAAAAACATGATCACTGGTGCGGCTCAGATGGATGGCGGAATTTTGGTGGTGAGCGCAGCTGACGGCCCAATGCCACAGACTCGTGAGCACATCTTGCTTGCTCGTCAGGTGGGTGTTCCTGCTTTGGTCGTATTCATGAACAAAGTTGATCAGGTGGACGACGATGAGTTGCTCGACTTGGTGGAAATGGAAATCCGCGACCTTTTGTCCAAATACGAATTCCCTGGTGACGACATTCCAATCGTTCGAGGAAGTGCGTTGAAGGCTCTTGAAGGGGACGCTGATCAGAAAGCGAACATCATGAAGTTGATGGCAGCAGTGGATGAATACATCCCAATGCCTGAGCGTCCGGTTGATCTGGACTTCTTGTTGCCAGTTGAAGACGTGTTCTCGATTGAGGGACGTGGAACGGTGGCTACTGGTCGTGTTGAGCGTGGTATCGTCCACAAAATGGAAGAGGTTGAAATCGTGGGGATCCGCGACACCACTAAAACCACGGTGACTGACATCGAGATGTTCCGCAAATTGCTCGACGAAGGTCGTGCAGGTGACAACGTTGGTTTGTTGCTTCGTGGAACTAAGAAAGAAGAGATTGAGCGTGGACAGGTGATCGCTAAGCCCGGCACCATCACTCCGCACAAAAAATTCAGTGCTGAGGTTTACATCTTGAGCAAAGACGAAGGTGGCCGTCACACGCCTTTCTTCGCTAATTATCGTCCGCAGTTTTACTTCCGCACGACGGATGTGACTGGAATGGTCAACCTGCCGGAAGGTGTGGAAATGGTGATGCCTGGTGACAATGTCACCATCGAGGCTGAGCTGATCAACCCCATCGCTATGGAAAAACACATGCGTTTTGCTATCCGTGAAGGTGGCCGAACAGTGGGTGCTGGCCGTGTGGCTGATCTGCTTGATTAATACTTAAAAGAGCATTTTCTCAAATCGAGGTGTTGCCACTGAACTTGATTCTTTGGCGACGCTTTGTAAAAAGGGAAAGCGTTTGAATGGAGGCTCTGCTCGTTGAATCAATGAGCGGAGACTTTGTTTAATAATACACTGAGAAGTAACTGGAAATTTTCACTAGGTAAGATAGACTAGCCAAAGAACGGATGAGCTGTTGTCGAAAGGCTGCTGAGTTCGGGAATGGGAAAAAGGGTAGTAGCTCAATTGGTAGAGTAGCGGTCTCCAAAACCGTTGGTTGTGGGTTCGAGTCCCTCCTGCCCTGCCACTCATCAAGCTAAGTGAATATTTTAAGATTTCTGAATGAGTATCGATTAGACAAGGATTTAGAAATTGAAGCAATAATTGGTCTGGAATAAATGCTTTGAAATTCGCGAGTGCGGATTGCGAGCAACGAAAGATCAGCAGAGATAAAAGGAGAAAGTTTCACAATGTTTGATAAATCACGTAAATTTTTTGGAGAAGTCAAAACCGAGTTGCAGAAAGCAACCTGGCCATGGGATCCCAAAGAGCGGGGGTTTAAAAAATACAAACAGTTGATTGATTCAACGATTGTGGTTCTGATTGCTACACTGCTTTTGGGCGGTTATATCGCGGTTGCGGATTTTCTGATGGTGAATGTGATGCGGGCGTTGACTTCGTTTTCTTTCTAGAGAAAACAGAGACAAGCAGTTGAGTGTGGAATTTTTAACGGATTTGATAAAAGGAATTTAGTTATGGCGCAAGTGCCGGAACCAAAAGATCAGTGGTATGTCGTTCAGGTCCTCTCAGGACAGGAGATGAAGGTGCAGAGAAGCATCGCTCGTCGCATTGAGAGTGAGGAGATGGCTGATTTTATTTATGAGGCTCTCGTGCCAACGGAGACGGTGTCCGAAGTGCGTCGGGGTAAAAAGATTGAAACCAAACGGAAATTTTATCCGGGTTACATTTTGATCAACATGCACCTGCTCAATGATGACGGGCGTTTAGAGGAAAAATCCTGGTATTTCATTCAGGATACTCCAGGGGTGATCAATTTTGCCGGAGCAAAGAACCGTCCGGTGCCGATGCGTGCGAGCGAAGTGGAAAGCATGCTGTCGCAGATTCAAGAGCGCGAAGAGGGCGTGACGCCTAAGATCCAGTTTGAAGTGGGTGATACGGTGAAGGTCGCGGATGGACCTTTCGAGGGGCAGACGGGTGTGGTTGAGGAGATCGATCAGGACAAAGGCGAGCTGTTGGTATCGGTGGACATTTTTGGACGTTCGACACCAGTGCCGTTGGAATACTGGCAGGTGGAGAGAGATTGATTTTGGTAGAGGGGTAAAAACAACCGGTGGCAGCAGGCTTGAATGAGCAAGGGCAGGCCGGGCGATAAAATAAAAAATAATTTAAAGGACGAAAAAAATGGCTAAAGAAATCACCAGCACATTGAAACTTCAGATTCCAGCGGGTCAAGCAAACCCCGCGCCTCCTGTGGGTCCTGCTTTGGGACAGGCAGGGGTCAACATCATGGATTTCTGTAAGGAATTTAACGCTAAAACACAAAGTCAGGGCGGCGATATTCTGCCAGTGGTGATCAGTGTTTATGCTGACAAGAGTTTTACTTTTGTCACTAAGAGGCCGCCTGCAGCGATCTTGTTGAAAAAAGCAGCGAACATCGCCTCGGGCTCAGGGGAGCCAAACAAAGAGAAAGTGGCGACCTTGACACGTGCGCAACTTTTGGAAGTGGTTAAAATCAAGATTGAAGACTTGAATACCAACGACGAAGAAATGGCTTGTCGCATTCTTGAAGGAACGGCTCGTCAGATGGGCATTGAGATTGTCGCTTAATTAGAGAAGCGGTAATAGAAATTTTCAAACCAAAACCTGAGACGCAGGAGGAGAAAACCGGAAACGGGGAGAGCCGCTTGAACTGCAAACAGAACCATGGGAAATAAAAGAAGCAAAAGATACGAAAAAGGCGCCAAATTGGTGGAAGAAGACAAGCTATACCCTCTTGCAGAGGCGGTGGCTTTGGTGAAGAGCTTACCAGCTCCGAAGTTTGACGAAACGGTGACGATCTCCATGAAATTAGGAGTGAACCCCAAGCAGTCGGATCAAATGGTTCGCGGAACTTGCCCTTTGCCTCACGGCAGTGGTAAGGACGTGAAGGTTCTGGTATTCGCCAATGGTGAAGCGGCAACGGCGGCGAAGAACGCCGGTGCAGATTTTGTCGGCATGGACGAAATGATCAAAAAGGTCCAGGGCGGCTTCATGGAATTTGATGTGGTGGTTGCGACTCCGGACGCAATGGCCGAGGTTCGTAAATTAGGTAGGCAGCTGGGACCAAGGGGTCTGATGCCTAACCCTAAAACAGGAACAGTGACTGATGACACGGCAGAAGCGGTGAAAGCGGTGAAAGCTGGACGAGTGGATTTCAAACTGGATAAAAACGGAAACATTTCTGTTCCAGTGGGCAAGGTTTCTTTTGACGAGCAGAAGTTGTTGGAAAACACCGAAGCTGCGCTGGAAGCGATCAACGGTGCCAAGCCAGCTACGGCTAAGGGCATCTACCTGTTATCGGGTGGTATTTCAGCAACGATGGGTGCTGGAGTGAAAGTATTGTTAACTCCATACCAAGCGTAAGGAATCAGGGGATAAAAATTAATATAACGATGAAAGCAGACAAACAAATTATCATCGATGAGATCCTCGAACGGATCAATAATTCGCCTTTCACCTTGGTTGCCGAGTACACGGGAATGACGGTGCCGCAATTTTCAGACCTCAGGACACGGCTGGAGGCAGTGGGTGCGGAAATTCACGTCAGCAAAAATGCCTTGGTCAAACGAGCCGCTGATACAGCTGGATTGCCAGAGGAAATTGGAGCCGTGTTGACTGGGCAAAATGCTTTGGTCACTGGCGAGCAGGACGTATGTGCTGCCGCCAAGGTATTGAAAGATTTCCGTAAGGAATGTGAAAAACCAACCGTTAAGGTGGGTTCATTGGACGGAGCGGCACTGGATGCGGAACAGATCGATGCCTTGGCTTCGCTGCCACCGATGGAAGTCTTGCAGGCAACTTTGCTTGGTGTGCTGTTGCAGCCTGGCACGAAGTTGGTGAGAACATTGAACGAACCCGCATCGGCATTGGCAAGAGTGTTTGCCGCCAAAGCGGAGCAGGGATAATCATTCGAGGGAACGAAAAAATTTTACTCAGCGGCGGGTCAGTGCTATTGCACGAAGCTCGCTGCAGGTTTCTAATAAGAAACGCTGGGTAAGCTAAAACAAAACAACAACAAACCGGGTTCCTTGTCGGGGGCATGGCGATGTCTCTTAAATATTGAAGCGCTTTTCAAAACGACGATACCCACTAGAAAAATGGCAGATACAGATAAATTGGTAGAAGAGTTGAGCGGCCTGACCGTTCTTGAAGTTGCAGATCTTGTGAAAGCTCTGGAAGATAAATGGGGCGTGAGCGCAGCAGCTCCCGCAGCAGTCGCAGTAGCAGGTCCCGCAGGTGAAGCTGCAGCAGAAGAAAAGACAGAGTTCGACGTGGTGTTGACTTCTTTCGGTGAAAACAAAATCGCCGTGATTAAAGAAGTTCGCGGTTCCATCGACGGTCTTGGATTGGCTGACGCGAAGAAGTTGGTTGAAGAAGCTCCATCAACTCTGAAAGAAGCAGTTTCGAAAGAAGAGGCTGAAGAACTCAAAACGAAACTCGAAGGCGCAGGAGCGACTATCGAGCTCAAGTAATTCATTTAAACTTGTTTATTGCACAAATTATTTTGATTTTGCAAGAACCTAATCATTTGCTGGTAGCTTTACCTTTTTCCGCTAAGGAAAGAGGTGGCTGCTGGACAGGTGAGGGTGTTTAAAGGACGCCAAATCCTGATTACTCATTGAGTGATCAGGCTTTGTTGTCTTTTCGTTTATAGAAAAAATAGCAACATCATCCGGCTTAAAACCACAGGTATCTGGTTTTAAGAGCGGTTCATTATCAGTCACCGACCCAACCTAGTTCGATATGTCAAAGAGACTCTATTTCGGAAAAATCAACGAAGTGATCAAGCCACCGAATCTGATCGAGATTCAGCTGAAATCATATGACGAATTTTTGCAGCAGGATGTTGCAGAAAACGAACGCAAAAGCAGTGGTTTGCAGGCTGTATTCCAGGAGGTTTTTCCGATCGTTAGTTACGACGAGAATTTCACTCTTAATTTTTCCAAGTATGAGGTGGGACCGCCTAAGCTGACGTCTTTGGAAGCTTTGCGTGATGGAGAGACTTTCAGTGCGCCTCTGTATGTGACTTTCATTCTTCAGGATAAAGAAGGTCCGACCAAGGAAGAAAAAGTTTACATGGGTGAAATTCCCCTGATGACCCGTCGTGGAACTTTTGTGATCAACGGCGCGGAACGTGTGGTGGTCAGTCAGTTGCACCGTTCACCGGGTGTGTGTTTTGAAACCAGTTTGCACTTGAACGGCAAGGTGTTGTTTGGATTCCGTATCATCCCTGACCGTGGTTCATGGTTGGAGGTGCAGTTCGATACCAATGATCTGTTGCACGTCTATCTCGACCGTCGTCGTCGTCGTCGTAAGTTCCTTGCGACCACTTTCCTGCGTGCGATCGGATATCCAAAAGACGAAGACATCATCCGTGAGTTCTACGACATCGAAAAGATGAAGTTGAAGTCCAAAATGGATGAGGCGCTTTTGAACTCGAAGGTGCTTTATGTAGACATCCTCGATGATGAAATCATCGTAGCTAAAGCTTACGAGCCGCTCACTCAAGGAGTGGTGAACCAGTTGTTGGAACTGAAGATCAAGCAAGTCAATGTGATCGAAGCTTCTCACGAAGACGTATTGATCAAATCTTTGAAGAAAGATCCTGCCAGCAATGAGGAGGAGGCGCTTAAAGACATCTACCGTCGTTTGCGTCCTGGTGATCCGCCAACCGTGGCCAATGCCCGTGCATTGCTGAAGCGTTTGTTCTTTGATCCCAAAAAATACGACCTCACTCGTGTGGGTCGTTATAAGATCAATCAGAAGTTGGTGCTGGGAGACAAACACACCGATCGCACCATGCGTCCGGAAGACTTTTTGGCTTCGCTTAAATATTTGCTGAACCTCAAGAGGGGTGAAGGTGTGCTCGATGACATTGATCACTTGGGCAGTCGCCGTGTTCGTGCGGTGGGTGAATTGCTGGGCAACCAGTGCCGGGTTGGTTTGGCTCGTACCGAACGTCTGGTGAAAGAGCGTATGACCATGTTCGACATCAACATCGATGGCATGACGCCATCCAAGTTGGTGAATCCTAAAGCGCTGAGCGCTGTGGTGCGTGACTTCTTTGGTCGCTCGCAGCTTTCGCAGTTCATGGATCAGATCAATCCTCTGGCTGAGCTGACTCACAAACGTCGTCTTTCGGCTCTGGGACCCGGTGGTTTGAACCGTGACCGTGCCGGTTTTGAAGTGCGTGACGTTCACGCTTCTCACTACGGTCGTATTTGTCCGATTGAAACTCCTGAGGGACCGAACATTGGTTTGATCAACTCGATGAGTAGTTTCGCCCGGATCAACGATTTCGGTTTTATTGAAACTCCGTATCGCAAGATCGTCAAAGGGGTGGCAACCAAGAAAATCGAATATTTGACTGCTGATCAGGAAGAAAACTACCAGATCGCCCAGGCCAATAACATTATTGATGAGAAAGGGATCTTTGTTGAGGAACAAATCACGGTTCGTTATCGTGGTGACTTTATCGAAGTAGATCCAACCGAGTCGCAATACATGGACGTTTCGCCGAAGCAGCTGATTTCGGTGGGTGCGAGTTTGATTCCTTTCCTTGAGCATGATGATGCGAACCGCGCGTTGATGGGATCAAACATGCAACGCCAAGGTGTTCCTTTGTTGATCTCCGAAGCACCACTGGTGGGAACCGGTGTTGAGGGCAGTGTGGCTGAAGATTCACGTGCGGTGGTGGTATCGGAGGGGCCCGGAGTGGTCGCCGCTGCCTCGGCTGAAGTGATCGTGGTTACCAAGGACGGCAAGCTTCCTTTTACGGATGCAGAATTCCTGACCAACCCGAACAAGCTGAAGGGCGATCCTGAAAAGGGTTGTTATGTTTATCCGCTGCGTAAGTTCATGCGCTCCAACTCAGGCACTTGCATCAACCAGAAGCCGATCGTAGATCGTGGTCAGAAGGTGAAGCTGGGCACGGTGTTGGCAGATGGACCGAATACGGAAGACGGGGAGTTGGCGCTGGGACGTAATGTGCTGGTGGCTTTCATGCCGTGGAACGGATACAACTTCGAGGATGCGATTGTGATCTCCGAACGAGTGGTGAAAGATGATGTTTACACATCGATCCACATTTCGGTGTTCGATATCAATGCTCGTGATACCAAACTGGGACCAGAGGAAATCACTCGTGATATTCCCAACGTGGGTGAAGAGGCGCTGAGCGACCTCGGACCTGACGGTGTGATCCGGGTGGGTGCGGAAGTTGCTCCGGGAGATATCCTGGTGGGTAAAATCACACCGAAGAGCGAAACTGAACTGGCTCCAGAGGAGCGTTTGTTGAGAGCGATCTTTGGTGAAAAAGCCGCTGACGTGAAAGACACTTCATTGAGAGTGCCTTCCGGTTGTGTTGGCATCGTCATGGACGTGCGTGTTTCTTCCAGAAGCATTCCTGAAGACGAGCAGTTGGATCCGAAAGAGATTCAGAAGCAGCAGAAGCAGATCGTAGAGACCCATCGCAAAGGACGTGATGAGTTGACCGATCAGTTGACTGAAAAATTGTCAGATATTTTGTTGGGAGAAAAGATCCCTCTGGATGTGGTCAATGGCCGCACCGGTGAGATCATCATTTCTGCAAACCGCAAGATCACCAAAACCCTGTTGCGTAAGTTGGCAGCGGTTTATGATAACATCGAAATTGATCCAAGTCCGATCCGTAACAAGATCTTTGAGATCGTATCGACGTTTGAAGCTAAATTTGCTGAAATCGATTTGGATCGTGAACGTCAGTTGGATCGCCTCGAAAGTGGTGACGAAGCTGAAGCTGGTGTGATCAAGCAGGTGAAAGTTTATGTCGCCAAAAAACGCAAATTGAGCGTGGGTGACAAAATGGCCGGACGTCACGGAAACAAAGGGGTGGTCGCGACCATCGTGCCGGAAGAAGACATGCCTTTCCTCGATGACGGAACTCCAGTGGACATTTGCTTGAACCCGCTCGGGGTGCCAAGTCGAATGAACGTAGGACAGGTTTTGGAGACTCACCTGGGTGTGGCTGCCAAAGCGCTTGGCTTCAAAGTGGCTACTCCCGTGTTCGACGGTATTCCCGAGAGCCGGATCATGGAATACCTGAAAGAGGCAAAAGCCAAAGAGGGGTATTCATGGATCGGCTTGAACGGTAAGTCCACACTCTATGATGGACGCACTGGTGAAGCTTTTTACCAGGACATCGTGGTGGGTTACATCTACATGCTGAAACTGGGTCACTTGGTTCAGGATAAAATCCACGCTCGTGCGGTTGGACCTTACTCGCTGGTTACGCAGCAACCATTGGGCGGTAAAGCTCAGTATGGTGGTCAGCGTTTCGGAGAGATGGAGGTGTGGGCGCTCGAAGCTTATGGCGCCGCCTACACTCTGCAGGAACTGTTGACAGTTAAATCTGATGACGTTCAAGGGCGGACCCGGATTTACGAAGCCATCGTCAAGGGGGATAATACCCTTGATGCAGGCACGCCTGAATCGTTCAACGTTTTGATCAAGGAAATGCAAAGCCTGGGTCTCAATGTAGCCGTCGGCAGGTCGTCGGGACCGGATGCCAGCGATTTGCTGGACGAAAGCCTGTCAGCATAACTTGTCTGTTTTAATTTTAATCACTCACTCAATCATCAATCTCACATATCCATCGTTATGAGCGCAGAAACGCACCTCGACGAAATCTTCGGTCTAGAAAAAAAGGAGGAGGGTTTCGACTCTGTTCAAATCACAGTAGCGGCAGCGGACACGGTGCGCTCCTGGAGCAGTGGCGAAGTCAAGAACCCGGAGACCATCAACTACCGCACATTCAAACCTGAAAAAGGAGGTTTGTTCTGTGAACGTATTTTTGGTCCTACCAAAGACTGGGAATGTACTTGTGGAAAATACAAGCGGATCAAATACAAAGGCATGGTCTGCGACCGTTGCGGGGTGGAGGTGACTCTCTCCCGTGTGCGGCGTGAGCGCATGGGCCACATTGAATTGGCGGTTCCTGTTTCGCACATCTGGTTTTACAAATGTATGCCATCGCGCATCGGTCTGATGCTTGACATGAGCGCACGTTCTTTGGAACGGGTGATCTATTACGAAGACTACATCGTGACTGATCCTCGCAACACTCCTTTGGAAAAAGGCCAGTTGTTGACAGAATTGGAGCACCGTGAAGCCGAGGACGAATACGGCGAAGGCAGCTTCCGGGCTGGCATGGGTGCCGAAGCAGTTCAGGATTTGCTCTCTCAGGTGAATCTGGCTGAGAACATTGAAGAGCTGGAAGAAGCGATGACCAAAACACGCTCCAAACAGGTGCGTAAAAAATTGGCCAAGCGTCTCAAGCTTGCCCAGGGTTTTGCCCAATCGCACACTCGCCCCGAGTGGATGATCATTGATGTGTTGCCGGTATTGCCACCGGATCTGCGTCCTTTGGTTCCACTGGAAGGCGGACGTTTTGCGACTTCTGATTTGAATGACCTTTATCGCCGGGTGATCAACCGTAACAACCGCTTGAAAAACCTGCTGTTGCTGAAGACTCCCGATGTGATCATCCGCAATGAAAAACGCATGTTGCAGGAAGCTGTGGATGCATTGTTTGACAACGGCCGTCACGGCCGTGCGGTCACCGGTGCAGGCAACCGCGCGCTGAAATCTCTGAGCGATATGCTCAAAGGTAAAGGTGGGCGTTTCCGTCAGAACTTGCTCGGTAAACGAGTCGATTACTCCGGACGTTCGGTGATTGTGGTGGGACCTGACCTGAAATTGAGTCAGTGTGGTCTGCCGAAAAAAATGGCACTGGTGCTGTTTGAACCATTCATTATTCGTCGTCTCAAAGAGCTGGGTTATGTGCACACGGTGCGCAGTGCCAAAAAGCTGATTGAGCGCAAAACCACCGAAGTGTGGGATATTCTGGAAGAAGTCACCACTGGTCACCCAGTGTTGCTCAACCGTGCGCCGACTTTGCACAGATTGTCGATTCAGGCTTTTGATCCGGTATTGATCGAGGGGGAAGCGATTCGAGTTCACCCGCTGGTTTGTACTGCTTACAATGCTGACTTTGATGGTGACCAGATGGCGGTGCACGTGCCGCTTTCCGTGGAAGCACAAATGGAAGCCCGCTTGTTGATGCTGGCTCCGAATAATATCTTCACACCTTCTAGTGGTCGTCCGGTGATGACTCCTTCGCAGGATATTGCGCTGGGATGTTATTTCCTGACTTACACTCGTCAGATTCCAATCCGCGAAAAAGACAAAGAGAAAACCTTATCCTTGTTCGCTGATACCACTGAGGTGGAATTTGCGATTGCGAATCGTCGGATCGACATGCATGACGCGGTGCGTTTGCGTAATCCGGATTATGGCAAAAAAGATGGCGACGCTTATTTTGGTGATCGTGAATCCAAGGTGATCATCACCACTCCTGGTCGTGTGAGATTTAACGAAATCTGGCCCGATGAGATCGGCTTTGTGAACACCTCTATTGCTAAGAAGCAGTTGGGCGATATCATTTGGAGATCATACAAAATGGCGGGCAAAGATCGTACCGCTCAAGCTTTGGATGACATGAAAGCACTTGGTTTCAAGGAAGCCACCCGTTCAGGTTGTTCGATCGGTATCACTGACATGGTGATTCCTGCTAACAAAAAAGCTGAACTAAAAACGGCTTTTGCTGAAGTGGCTAAAGCCAACAAACAATATCAGTCGGGTATCATCACCAATAAAGAACGTTACAACAAGGTTATTGATATCTGGACTCACGCAGGTGACCAGATCACCAAGGACTTGTTCAGAACGATTGATTACAACGAAGGCAAGGATTTGCCGAGTCCGTTGTTCATCATGGTGGACTCAGGTGCGCGTGGTAACCGTCAGCAGATCAAGCAGCTTTCCGGTATGCGCGGATTGATGGCAAAACCTTCTGGTGAGATTATCGAACGTCCGATTACGTCAAACTTCCGCGAGGGCCTTTCAGTGCTCGAGTATTTCATCTCGACTCACGGAGCTCGTAAAGGTCTGGCTGATACCGCATTGAAAACGGCTGACTCGGGTTACATGACTCGTAAGCTGGTTGATGTATCGCAAGATGTCATTATTACCGAAGAGGATTGCGGCACGGTCAATGGCATCGTGGTATCGTCGATTTACGAAGGCGATGAAGAGACGGTGGATTTGAAAACCCGTGTTTATGGTCGTAGTTCTGCTGAAAAAGTGGTCAACGGCAAAGAGGTGATCGTGAAAGCGGGTCAGCTCATCGACGAAGACGTGGCTTTGAGATTGGAAGACATCGGTCATGAGCGTTTGAAGATTCGCTCGGTGCTGACTTGTGAATCTCCACGCGGGTGTTGTGCTACATGTTACGGCATGAGCCTGGCTACCAACGAGCCATCCAAAATTGGCGAAGCGGTGGGCATCATCGCTGCGCAGAGTATTGGTGAGCCCGGCACACAGTTGACGATGCGTACTTTCCACGTGGGTGGGGTAGCGACGCAGTCATTCAAACAGCCGATTGTCAAAGCCAAGGAAAAAGGCCAGTTGCATTACAATAGCTTGAAAGTGGTGGCTACTACCGAGGGAACTTTTGTCGCGCTTAATAAATCAGGCAATATCACGATCCATGACAAAGATGGACGTGAAATCGAATCCCATGATGTGGTGGTAGGTGCGGTGCTGCATAAAGCGGACAACTCCGACATCAAGAAGGGGGAAACGGTAGTGACCTGGGATCCTTACAACGTGCCGATTATCACGGAGAAAGCCGGAGCGATTGAGTTCCGCGACATGATCCAAGGTATCACGATTGAAACGGAACTGGACAAAGAAACCAACAAGAAAGGCCATGTGGTCATCGAGCATAGAGAGGACTTGCACCCGCAGTTGGTGGTCGTCGATGCGAAGACCAAGGAAGTTCTTGCCAGTTACTCCATTCCAACCGGCGCTCACCTTTCGGTGAAAGAAGGTAAAAAAGTCAAAGCGGGTGAGCAGCTCGCTAGAACGCCGCGTAAAGTTTCGGTGACCAAGGATATTACCGGTGGTCTGCCACGTGTGGCCGAGTTGTTTGAAGCCCGTAAACCGAAGGACGCTGCCCAGATCGCTAAGATCGCAGGGGTGATGGAATTGGGTGGAACGGTGCGCAACAAACGCAAGCTGATCGTGACCGATCCGGAGACTGGAGAACAGGAAGAGCATTTGATCGCCCTGGGCAAACATTACCTGGTGCAAGAAGGTGATTTGGTGACCAAGGGACAACAGCTGACTGAAGGTTCGGTGACCAGTCAAGAGATTCTGGAGGTCCTCGGGCCCCACGAGCTCATGGAGCATTTGGTGAACAATGTGCAGGACGTTTATCGTCTGCAGGGTGTGGAGATCAATGATAAACACATCGAGATCATTGTGCGTCAGATGTTGCGTAAGATTAAGATTACGGATCCGGGTGATACCAGCTTCCTTTGGGGAGACCAGGTTGAAAAAACCACCTTTGAAGAAGTGAATCGGGATATGGTCGACCAGGGGGGTAAACCTGCAGAAGGGGAACCTGTTCTGTTGGGCATCACCAAAGCATCTCTTGAAACGGACAGCTTTATTTCGGCAGCTTCTTTCCAGGATACGACGCGGGTGCTTACCGAAGCGGCAACGCTGGGACGCATCGACGAACTTCGTGGATTCAAGGAAAACGTGATCATGGGTCATTTGATCCCTGCAGGCACGGGCTTCGAGAATGTGCGTGACATCCAGGTGATCGAAACGGTTGATCCGCTCGATTACGAAGGTGACGAAGAACTCGAAATCGAAGAGGCCGCGGAAATCGAAATCGGCGAAGGAGCCTGATGAATTAAAGGTGTTTTTTCTCAGAATAGACTTTTTTGGTCGATTCTGAGGATTGCGCCTTGATTTTAAAGCATCCCTGACGAATACTGGGCGCCCTCTTGATAAAGGGGGGAAGAATTTTGCCATGAGACGTGGCAGGAAAATAAAATAAACAAACAACGGTTAATACCGAATAACTAGACAAAGCGCTCTCTTGATTTAAAGGGAGCACAAACTTACAAAGCGATGTCACAAGAACTAATAATCGAACTGGTAGAAGCGGGTGTGCATTTTGGCCACCAGAGACAGAAGTGGGATCCTCGCATGAAGCCCTACCTTCTGGAGGAACGTAACAAAATTCATCTGCTTGACCTGAGCAAGACGGTCGATCAAATCGAAAGTGCTGCTGAATTTTTGTCTAAACTGACTCGCGGAGGGAAAAAAATCCTTTTTGTTGGCTGCAAACGTCAAGCGCAAGAAGCTGTGCAGCAGGCCGCTGAAGAAACCGGACAATTTTTTGTCAATCACCGCTGGTTGGGTGGCACTTTGACCAATCTGGAAACGATTCGTAAAAGCGTCAACCGCATGGCTTTCCTCGAGGACATTGAGAAATCTCCGGATTTCAAAAAAATGGGTAAAAAAGAACTCGCATCACTCAACCGTGAGCGGGCCAAATTGTTCCGTAACCTCAACGGAATCCGTTTGATGGATAAAGCGCCGGATGCTTTGGTGATCGTTGACTCGGCAAGAGAATCGATCGCAGTTGCCGAGGCACGCAAGATAGGTATCCCCATCGTTGCTTTGGTGGATTCCAATGCGAACCCGGATATCATTGATTATCCGATCGCTGCTAATGATGACGCGATTCGCTCTGTTCGGACTATTTTACGTAAATTGGTCGAACCCATGATCGCAGCAGGTGGCGGCAAGTAAGCGACAAGCAACTTTGCTAACACTGACCCACGCGTCGCTTTTTAAGTGGCGCGTGTGCGTTTTCTAAAAGAGGGAGCGCACAAACCGCCTGACTGGGTTTGAAATTGTCACTGACTGAAACAAAGGTCATGACCAAAACCTGGTGGGCTTTTTTGAATATTTTAACAATCACACTGTAAATCACCGATAAACCATTATTGAACTATGGCTGAAGTAACACTCGAATTGATCAAACGACTACGTGAAAAAACCAACGTAGGAATGATGAACTGTAAAGGAGCTCTCCAGGAAGCCGACGGCGACCTCGAAGCAGCTGAAATTATCTTGCGCAAAAAAGGCATGGCCGCTGCTGATAAAAAAGCATCGCGCACCACGACCGAGGGCATAGTCGCTACATCGATCGCCGACGACGCTAAGTCCGGCGTCATGATTGAAGTGAGTTGTGAGACGGACTTTCTGTCGAAAAACGATGACTTCCGCTCGTTTGTGGCAGAGCTTTTGGGTTTTGCCTCGGAGACGGGTTCAGCGGATTCGCTGGAAGCTTACCTTGCTCTCAGCCCCGGTAATGAGGGCAGCATCGAAGAGATTGTGAAAGCCAAAGTTGGCTCGGTGGGGGAAAACATGGGCGTTGGAAACATCGTGCGTTATGAGGTTGCCGGAAACGGTGTGGTGGGTTCTTACATCCACATGGATGGCAAAATCGGGGTATTGATCGAACTGGGATGCCAGTCGGCTGATACTGAGAAAAACGAAGCTTTCTCCGCACTGGCGAAAGATATTTGCCTGCACATTGCAGCAGCTCACCCTATTTGTTTGAATCGCGATGAAGTTCCTGCCGACGTGGTCGAGAAGGAAAAAGACGTTTACCGCGATCAAGTCAAAGGCAAGCCTGAAAACATCATTGATAAAATCGTCGAGGGCAAACTCGATAAATTTTACAGCGGTTCTTGTTTGTTGGAGCAGGCTTTCATCAAAGACTCTGACAAAACGATCAAAGAGCTGCTGGCAAGCAGTTCTGCCGATTTTGGCGATGAGCTTGAAATTCGCCGTTTCTCCAGATTCGCCATTGGCGCAGCTGGTTAACATTATCGTTATTAAATTGATTTCTAACGGACACCCCCGGGTGTCCGTTTTTTTTGCCGCTGCTCAAAAAGCGGAGTGAGCTTGAAAAAGGTGGTCAAACGAGCGCGGATTTAGTAAGCTGTTCAGTGGAGCTGGAGGGGCATGCTTGTTAGATGAAGGTTTCCCGCAGCTTCGAAAATAAACCCTTACCCGTGGATCCCATGACGATTGAAACGATAAATACACTTGGTGAACTTTTTGGCTGGATCAGCCTCATTAACATGAGCCTGCTGTTATTATCCACCGTCTTGCTTTTTTCCTTGAAACCGGTGGTGGTTAAAATGCACAGCAAGATGTTTGGTCTCGATGGAAAAGACCTGAACCGTGCTTATTTTCAGTATTTGGCTCAGTTTAAGATCTTGATCATCGTTTTTAATGTCACCCCCTATATCGCCCTGAAATTGATGGGGTGAGCGGCGCTTTTTTCTCCAAGCTCACTATTTGTTGTTCATGGGGACTCTCCTCGCCATTCTTTTTGCCCTCGTTGCCTTTTTTGTGCTGGCTCTGTTGGTGCTCACTTTTAGGGAGGTGCTGTGTTTGCTCAGTTATTTGTGGCGGCGAATGTTGTGGGTGGCGGTTTATATATTGCTGGGGCTGGCAGCGTATTTGGCAGCCAAGCGTTATCTCGATCCGATGTCATCTGCAGCGGTTGGGATTCTGAGCGTGTTCACTTTAAACGCCTTTGCTTACCAGGCTTATCGAAGGCGTTATCAGGAAATGCTCGCACAGAGCGGGCTGGGTGATAGCCGCCGCATCAGTCGCAAGAAACTACTCGAAGTCTATCGGCTGGGGGGCAATTCCACCGACTATTGCGAAATCTGCGGGGAAGGTGGTTTGACTTTGGACATCCATCACAAACTGCCATTGTCCGAAGGCGGTAATAATGAATTTTCAAACCTGAAGTTGCTCTGCCCCAATTGCCATCGCCGTGAACATGATGAAATGAGGCGGTGAGGTTAGAGCCATGACCCCAATGGCACTTGGTTAAGCTACTATGTCGGCTTTTTATTTTTGCATCACACTACACGAAAAAAAATATTCCAACCACTGATCACACTGATTTTCACTGATAAAGAGGAAGAAATAAGTCGTGAAAATATTATGAATCAGTGTTTCTTAGTGTTCATCAGTGGTTCAATTCTTCAAATTTTAAAAAATGGAATGTAGTGTGATTACGGATGTGAGTCGGCTAATGTAGGGAGCGGTTTACTAAAAAACACGGGGAGATCACTTAACAAAGTGCCATTGGAGCGAATGCCATTGGGGTGTGACCCTTGATATAAAAATAGGGGTATAAAATCGCCGCCGGGCTCAAAGACAAATTGCGTGGATGAACGCGGATAAGAATGCCGGGGGGATGTTTCATCCCCTCTATTTTTAGAAATATCAGCTCAAAGAATCAGCTCTAATTTTGGTGTTGAGCTGATCAACTTTCCCTATTTTTTCTCTTCATTAGTGTGTATTGGTGTTCATTAGTGGTTCTTTTTTTCTTCGAATACACACGACATGATATACCAGGGTAATATACGTAAAATGAAGGCCTCTTTGCCGCAGCAGGGGGAGGTTGCTTACCGCTTGCCCTTGTATGATGTGCTCGAGCCGGGCTGTGAGGTGGATATGAATGATTTGATCGGTGGCACGATACGAATCGAGTTTCAAAATCAGATCAACTGTGTGGTATCGGGAAAGCGGATCAATAAGGCCTTCGGTGATGGCATGAGCTATGACGCATTCATGAATTCGCCGATGGCGGTGCCGAGCATCATTCGCCCGGAGCTGAGCCTCATTCACGAGGGCATTGCCTTGCGCGATGCGGAATGGGAGCGCGAACATCATCTCAAACCCCACGTGGTGTATTTATCCAAGACCAGTGGGGTGAAGGTAGGGGTGACACGCGACACCCAGATCCCCAC
>JASFYY010000063.1:0-45181 GCA_045046875.1 Verrucomicrobiota bacterium
GGCTTTGCGCTGTCGGGTGCGGTATTTTACGGATGGGGCGGTGTTGGGGAGTCAGGGATTTGTGGATGAGTTTTTTGCGGGACGACGGGAGTGTTTTGGGCAGAGACGAAAAGATGGAGGTAGGAAGATGCGAGGGGCGCAGTGGGGGGAATTGCGAGTGCTGCGGGATTTGGGAGCAGGGGTGCTTCGTGCGGTTGAGAAAAATTAACGATTGAGATAATGGGGGTGAGATATTACCTCGAGTTTTCAACCATCGAACTTAAAGCTGGGTAGACTTTTCAGGAAATTTTTTGCGTTGAGGCCGGAGGTTCTCAGGTCTTTTAAGGCGGGAGATTTTTTTCGTTTGGCCAGGCGGGTGCCTGCGGCATCTTTGATCAGGGGGTGGTGTGCGTATTCGGGCACGGGCAAGTTGAGCAGGGCTTGTAGCAGACGGTGGAGGTGGGTGGATTCGAAAAGGTCTTGCCCCCTGGTTACAAGGCTGATTTGTTGTAGGGAATCATCCAGCACAACTGCTAAGTGATAGCTGCAGTGGATATCTTTGCGAGCTAAAATTGCGTCACCAAGTAATTCTGGACGGGCTGTTTGCGGGCCGTGTATTCGATCGTGCCAAGTGAGTTTTTTGCCGTTAAGTGAGGCGAGGGCTTTTTTGAGATTCAAGCGTAAGGCAAACTCTTCTCCATTGCCTATACGAGTTTCTTGTTCGTCTGCTGACAGTTTGCGGCAGATACCAGGGTAGAGCAGTTCGCTTGAATGGGGAAGGGCGGTGTTCGATTGTTCAATTTCCGTTAGGATGTCTTTACGGGTACAAAAACAGGGATAGATCCATTGCTGCTGCCGAAGTTTGTCCAAAGCGAGTTGGTATTCTGTAAGGTGATCGGATTGGCGGCGCACTGGAGTTTCCCATTGCAAGCCGAGCCATGCCAAGTCTTGGTAGATGGCAGTTTCGTATTTGGCGCGACAGCGAGTGTAGTCGATGTCTTCTATCCTCAGCAAAAACTTCCCACAGGCACCTTGGGCTGCTTGTTGTGAAAATAGTGCAGAGTAAGCGTGGCCTTCGTGCAGGTAGCCCGTAGGGCTTGGGGCAAAACGGGTGATGCAGGCATTGGAGGTCACAGGGGGGGGGATTGAAATTTTTTCAACATCAGATTTTGTGGAGATGGTTATAAGTCTTCAGCGAGTTTTTTGATGTAATCACGTAGTTCGGGGCCGATGTCATCACGGCGCAGGGCGAATTCGATATTGGTTTTAATGAAATCCAATTTATTGCCAATATCGTAGCGCTTTTCTGTCAGCTTGAGTCCGTACATGGCATGATCGGCCATCATGCTCACCATGGCGTCGGTGAGTTGCACTTCATTGTTTTTGCCACGGGGAGTATTGGCGAGGTATTCAAAGATCTCCGGGCGGAAGACATAACGGCTGGCAATAGCAAGTCGGGAAGGGGCTTCGTCAGGGGAGGGTTTTTCGATCAAGGCATCGATTTTTAAAACGGCGTTATTTTCGCTCAGCCAATCACCGCCGGCGATGCCGTAGCGGTTGACTTTTTCTTCAGGCACTTCTTCCAGGGCGACAACGTTTTGGCCATGTTGACAGAATACTTCGATCAGCTGCCCTGTGACCGCGGTGCCTTCCCCGGGAACTCCAAGCAGGGTGTCACCGAGCAAGAGGGCAAAAGCTTCGTTGCCGACAAAACTGCGAGCGTAGGATACCGCGTCACCGAGACCTTTGAGCTCTTGTTGCCAGATGAAGTGAATATTGGCCAGACCTGAGATCTTTTGAATTTTTTCAAGTTCTTCTATTTTGCCTTTGTCAGACAATTCTTTTTCCAGGTCAAGGTTAGGGTAAAAGTGTTCTTCGATTGCACGCTTGCTTTTGCCGATGATCATGAGGATGTCGGTGATACCGGATTCGACCGCCTCTTCGACCACGTGTTGAATGGTCGGGGTGTCGATGATGGGCAACATCTCTTTGGGGAGGGATTTTGCGCTGGGCAAAAAACGTGTGCCAAAACCAGCGGCTGGGATTACTGCTTTGCGTACTGACGTGGGATTCATATTAAGTTCAGGATTATTGAGTCAAGGGGGCGATTGGACTTGGCTGTTCCTTGTTTTGCTTGGTAGGCGGGGCAGTGATGATGGGTTTGATCACTTGCAGGCCGAGCGGGATGAGTTTCGAAACCAGTGTTTGGTACATTTTTTCATCTTCGTAAGTGCCGACAATGGCGCCTCCCGAGCCAGTGAATTTGGCCGATGCTCCACAGGCTCTTGCGGCTTGAACCATGCGGGTATTGCCTTTGCTCATTTGGTAGTTTTTTGTGCGCAGATCAAAATTGGCGTCGATGAGAGAGCCGATTTTATCTCCTTGCCCATTCATTAGTAAATCGCGTGATTGTTCGGCTAGATCAGCCCATTGGTTCATAGCGTCAATGATTTCAGGTTCCCCGCGTTCGAAGCGACCGCGGATGTCGTTGTGGAAAATTTCGGTACCTTCGGAGAGCCCGCTGGAATAGGCGATGTAGAGAGGGGGTAAAAGGTTGGGATCGAGCTCTTCATATTCCCCGTAACCGCGGCTGTTCATCAAATCTTTGTCGAAGTCCATAAAAACCACGCCTTCATAAGCTTGAATAACTCGATCTTGCAGCCCGGCAGGGATTTGAAGTTCATTGTTCTCTACCGCAAGAATTAGCCCAGCTTGAATCGCTTTGGGAATGGTGATGTCATAAAAGCTCATCAGCGCGCGCAGGCAGGCCGTGATAATGGCGCTGGAGCCGGCCATACCCACTTGGGAGGGAATATTGCTATGGTATTGAATGGTGAAATTACGCTGGGCAAGCGAAAGGTCGTTTTCCAGACAGTAATCATAGAAACGTTTGATGGTGGCTTTGAGCAAGCGCACTCCGCCATAATAGCCAAAAGAACTGACATCATCTTTAAGTCCCTGGATGCTATTGAATACCGAATGGTCGCGGGCGGCGGGCAGGATCTCCAGTTGAGGGCTTTGCCACAGGACTACTTCGGCTTGAAAATTTCTAACAATGAAGGAGATGGTTTTGCCAAAATATCCGTCGGATGGATTGCCGATCAATCCGGCTCGGGCGTAAGACTGTTGTTTGATTATCATTTTAAATCGAGCAAGCGCTCACTTTAACTGATATTGGCTTGTCTGACAAGTGTTGCAAAAGGGTTGCCTTTGTAGCCGTTGCGTTTGATCTGGAAGCGCTGGATAGATATGACCAGCGGCATTTTGAAGATTCCGGTTGCCTCTGCAGGGGCAGGGTGTTTCTTATCTGATTCAAAATTATGAAAATGAACATCTACTTCCGTCCTTTGCCGAGCTTGCTGTTAGCTGGATTAATGATTTTATTAGGATCAAGTGTTTTGAATCTTAGGGCGGAGGACAATTGGGCGCGATTCCGCGGACCAAATGGTACCGGTCATTCAAATGCCAAGAATATTCCGACAAAATGGGATTCGGGATCGATTGTTTGGAAAACCAAATTGAAAGGGGTTGGGCAATCGTCACCAGTAAATTGGGGTGATAAGTTGTTTCTCACCAGCTCGTCTGATGATGGCAGGGAGCGATATGTGTATTGTGTGAATGCCAAGGGCGGCAAAATTCTTTGGCAAAAAACGATCCCTTGTGAAAACCCTGAAAAAAACCATAAAATGAATTCATGGGCGACGCCATCTTGTGTCACTGATGGCGAACGGGTCATTGCTTTTTTCGGCCCAGCGGGTTTGCACTGTTTTGATTTGGGCGGCAAGGAGATGTGGTCTCAGGATATGGGGGATTTCCCTGGCAATTGGGGAGTAGCGGCTTCACCGGTGATTTTTGAAAACCTGGTGATTCAGAATACGGATTGCACCGGACCGTCGGTCTTGGTCGCGTTGGATAAAAATACTGGCAAACAAGTTTGGAAGGTTAAGCGTGAGGACAAACCTCGTGGCGGGTGGAGCACTCCAATTTTGATCGATTCGGGGAAGAGGGCGGAATTGGTATTGAATGGTGAGTTCGGCGTTCGAGCTTATGATCCTAAGACGGGAAAAGAACTGTGGTTTTGTAAATCTTTTAATGGTCGAGGGGCTCCTGTTCCCGATTTTGCCAACGGACTGGTGTATACGGTTAACGGCAAACCGGGCGATACCTACGCGGTTGAGCCTGGTGGATCTGGCGATGTGACTGATAGCAAAATGAAGTGGCATGCCAAACGACCTAGGGGGAGAGATCTTCCTTCGCCATCTGTGGTAGGCGATTATCTAGTGGTTGTTAATATGTTGGGCGAAGTCACCTGTTATGACGCTAAAACAGGTGAGACGGTGTCGTCGCAAAAGCTGATTGAAAAAGGCGGGCATTTTGCTGCAGCACCTCTGGAAGTGAACGGCTTGCTCTATATTCAGAGTGAAGATGGAGGCGAAACCTTTGTGATCAAACCTGGTAAAAAAATAGAAATCGTGTCCAAGAACTCCTTGGGCGCGGATAAAAAAGAGATTTTCCGAGCCACCTTGGCTCCGATTGGAGATCGTATTTATGCCCGGTCGCACACGACCCTGTATAGTATCGGAAACTAGAGAATATCTCCCGCTTGATAGGCGGCAGCTTCGGGAAACTGTTTAGCGAGTTGCTCAACTGAGGCGGCAAAGTAGTCGATCTGGCTGGCAGCCGCACCGGTAGCGTTGCGGCCGAATTTGAGGATTTGCGCGATTTTTTCTTCGGAAAAACCAATACGCTCATCTCCGGCCAGACGCTCAAGCAGGTCGTTTTTTTCGCTTTCTCCACTGCGGTAAGCCTGGGCTGCGGCGACGGCGTGTTCCTTGATGACTTCGTGAGCGGTTTCGCGACCCACACCGGCTTTGGTGGCTTCCATCAGGAAGGTGGTGGACAGTAGGAAAGGTAGGTAGTGATCGTTTTCCCGTTCGATGACCGCTGGATAGGCTGCCATTTGATCCAGCACGGTGATGAAAGTTTCGAGCAGGCCGTCAGCGGAGAAAAAACTGTCAGGCAACAAAACACGGCGCACCACAGAGCAGGAGACATCGCCTTCGTTCCACTGGTCGCCGGCGAGGGAGGAAGCCATTGTCAAATAACCTCCTAGCAAGGTGGTGAAACCATTGATGCGTTCACAGGAGCGGCTGTTCATTTTGTGCGGCATGGCAGAGGAACCGACCTGACCTTTGGCAAAACCTTCGGAGGCGAGTTCGTGGCCTGCCATCAGGCGTAGGGTCTTGGCAAAACTGGAAGGCCCCGAGGCAATTTCATTGAGGTTGGAGACCACACGCAAGTCGAGGCTGCGAGGATAAACCTGGCCGGGGTTGACCAACTTAGCAGGCAGTCCTAGATGAGCGACTACCTTGTTTTCCAGTTCGGCGACTTTCTGGGCGTCGCCATCAAACAGGCTGAGCTGATCGAGTTGTGTTCCGACGGCACCTTTGAGTCCGCGCACAGGATAGCTGTCGAGGATGTGTTGCAGTTGTTGGGTTGCGCCCAATAATTCTTCGCCAAATTCAGCCAGACGTCGGCCGAAGGTCGTGACTTGGGCGGCGACGTTGTGGGTGCGGGCGGTGATCACCAAATCCGAGAATTCCTGGCTGCGGGCGGATATCCGAATGAGAGCTGCGATCGATTTTTTGTGAATTTCCTGCAAACCCCGATAAACCTGGAGTTGCTCGACATTCTCGGTGAGATCCCGGCTGGTCATGCCTTTGTGAATGTGTTCGTGGCCGGCCAAATCGCAAAATTCTTCGATACGGGATTTCACATCATGTCGGGTGATGCGTTCGCGTTCGTTGATGGAGTCCAGATCGATTTGGTCGACTACTTTTTTGTAGGCATCGATGGCTTCTGCGGGAATGTCGAGGCCAAGCTCACGCTGGCCTTCCATCACTGCGATCCAGAACTGTCGCTCCAGACGAATTTTGCCTTCGGTCGACCAGATCGACTTCATGGCGGTGGATGCGTAACGTTCTGCTAGGATATTAGTTATTTGAGACATGGAAATTTAATATTTAAGATAGTTTTTGAATTCAGGAGTCGACGTATTTACTACGACATTCGACGATGGCATCGAGCATGGTTTCAGCTTCGTTACGCAATTCTTTGTTCAGGCTGGACGCGGCTTCGTTGTGGCGTTTATAGAGTATTTTGAGGTGGGCTGAAATGGCCTTTTTGTCCATTGTTTCAGGATCTATCTCACACAGTTTTTCCGGGCTGGGTAGTGGGGTGACGGCCTTAAAAAAAAGTTCTTTGTTTTTTTCTTCTGGACTTGAAGAGCTTGCACTTGGCTGTGCTTTGCTTTTGTTTTTTTTGCGTTTGAAAAGATTGCGGATCATGTCAGGACGGAGGTTGGGTTGGGGGTCAAACGATGGTGATCTGTTTGAGATAGGCGGACTTACGTTCGATGTCTTTCTCGGAGAGCACCCCTTCACCTTCGTATTCGATGTCGATGTTTTGGCTCTGCCCGGATTCTTCATCCAGGATCTTGGCTTTGACCCGTTGGTTTTCATCGTAACTGTAGGTGACCACCACTTCACAACCAGCAGGTCGACCGGGTGGGACTTTGAGAGAGATTTTGCCAACAATATCGACATAACGTGGATCAGGGTCTTCTCCCTGGGTGATTTCGACTTCGATCAGTTCCTCGTTGTCTTCCGAGGTGATGTAGGTCTGCGACATCGAGCAGGGGATGGGGGTGTTTTTAGGGATGACGATGGAATTGCGTAATTCGGATTTGCCGGTGGAGGCGTCCTCGATGATGGCGATGGTGCCGTAGCTTTGGTTGCAGACTTCGGAAACCTGGCGCGCTTGTTTGGCGAACAGTGCTGCTCCGAGGGGGACACATTCGTCAACGTTGCCGCAGGAAATGGGATCGAAGCCAAATTGATCGCGTAAGGTCTGTGGCACAATAGGCATGCGGGTACTGCCGCCGACGAGAACGACGTGGTCGATGTCAGAAGGTTTGAGCTCAAGAGCGTCCAAGGCTTGCTCGACCAGCATCACGGTGCGGGTCAGCAGGCGGGAGATGGCTTCTTCGAAAGAATCCCGGGTTAGGTTGATGCGCGCGGAGCCGTCGGTGTCGTTACCGACGGTCTCAGTGATCCGCTGCAGTTTGGAGAGCATTTTTTTTGCGTCCTCGCTGGTGATCATGGCACGTCGACGTTGGCGTTCATCTTGAAAAAGATCGGCGCCGTTTTGTTTGTGATATTCCTGAGCCAGGATTTCGATCAGAATTTCGTCAAAATTCGAGCCGCCGAGGTGGCGTGCTCCTTCGGATAGCAGGATATCTATTTTTTCGCCCTCGATATTCAGTATGGTGATGTCGAGAGTGCCTCCGCCCAGATCATAAACCATGACTTTACCTGAGATGTCACGGGTATGGGCGTAATAGAGAGCGGCGGCAGTGGGCTCGTTGACCAGGCGGGAGACTTTCATGCCCGCCAGTCGGCAGGCAGTGGTGGTGGCGTTGCGTGCCAGCTCGTTAAAATTGGCTGGCACGGTGATCACCACTTCATTGATCTCACCGATAATATTGGAGCAATCTTGTTTGAGTTTGGCAAGGATCAGGGCGGAAATTTCAGTTGGTGTCCACTTCTGACCATCCATCTCGATGAAGAAGGAGGGGTCATCCATGTGTTTTTTGATGTTGTGAACGGTGCGGTCGGGGTCGCCACCGTCACGGGCGGCGGAGCCGATCAACTTGACGCCGTCAAAACGATCAAAAAAGACAATCGAAGGAGTAAGGCGCTCGCCGTCACAATTGGGCACGATTTCCGGAGTGCCGTCCGCTTTGACGTGTGCCAGGCCGGAAGTCGAGGTGCCTAGATCGATGCCAATATATTTTTCCTGAGCCATGACAATGAGTGAAACCTTTTTCTGTAAAGGTGCCTGCCTTTTAATAATGCAAATCCGACAAACAGAAAGCCAGATTTGCCTTCTTTGAGATAATTTTCAAGAAGACTGGCCGGAACTTGCGTTAAGCTGCACAACACTCACATTCGTAAGCCCCATCGGAAAGCATAAAGACGAGGCATCAAAAGAGAGCCTTTAGCTGGGTCTGCCGACTGATACTTGGAATATCAGAGAATGCTTTCGTTATCAATGACTGGCGGTTTCCACTTTTGGCGGGGAATTGGCGTCGCTTTCAGCAATTTTACGTTGCATATCCGCCATTCGACCGCTCACAGCAGCGATTTCCTTGCCTTTGTTGGTCAGGCTGCTGCGCAGCTTGTTTTCAAGGGACGCGGCTTTCGCCAATTTTTCCTCGAGTTCTGCAATTCTGGATTCTTTTTCGTTTTTATCCTCAAAAGCTTTACTGAGTTCAGCTTGGGCGTCGCCACCTTCGGCTCCGGCCATCATCGAGGCTGTTTCCAGCTGTTTGTGCAGGGCATCGATCTCGGCTTGTTTTTCAGAGGCCAAGTGTTGAGCTTCATCTTTCATGCTTTTGGCGGATTTCTCCGACTGGATGACTCTGATTTTCATGGTTTCGAGTCGAGCGAAAGCCGCGGATTTTTCAGCGGCGATTGCTTTTAGGCGATCGCCGGAATCACCGCTTCCACTGAGCTTTTCCTTGAGCTCCTCCTCTTTGCCTGCCGCTTCGTTTAGGGCTGCCGCGCGTTCTTCCAAGGTCTTTTGCTGGTCGCGAAGTTTCTGCTCAGCTTCGGCTTGTTGAAGCTGTTGTTTTTTTAATGAATCCTGCAGTTCTGAAATTTTAGACTCTTTTTCAGAGGTAGCTTGATTCGCTTTGTTGATTTCGACTTCAGCTTTTTCCCGGGCTTCCTGATTGGCTCTTTCGATCTCTGCTTTGGCTTTTTCCTTGGCTTCTTGATTGGCTTTTTCGATTTCGACCTTGGCGTCTTGTGCGGCCTGTTCGAGTTTCTCCTGCATCGCCTCGACTTCAGCTTCCTTGCGAGCGACGGCATCGTCGGCTTTACTCTGTAACTCACTGACGGAGCTTTGTGATGCGCTGACTTGATCTTTCAGCTTTTGCATCTCTTCTTCGGATGCGGATTTGTCGCCACTCAGTTCTTTAAGTTTGGCTTCGGCATCAGCCTGTTGCTGTTCTTGGCGGTTGATTTGCTCCTGTAGTTTCTCCTGCAGGGATTCGATCTCCGATTCTTTGGCCTCAGCGGCTTTTTGTGCACGGCGCACTTCGATTTTGGCCTCTTCACGTGCGGTTTGCGCTGCTTCTTCCAGCTCCAGGCGTAGGGCTTCTTTTTCGGCTTCTTTCTGTTTGACCGCTTCGTTCGCTTTTTGCTGAAGCTCGGCTACAGAACCTTGGGATGAAGCCACTTCATCTTTGAGTTTTTGGATTTCCTCTTCGGAGGCGGATTGGTCTCCACTGAGGGCAAGCAGGCGTTCTTCGGCTTCTGCCTGTTGTTGCTCTTGCCGTTTGAGTTGCTCGTCGAGTTTTTCCTGCAGGGTGGCCATTTCCGACTCTTTGGCAGCAGCGGCTTGTTGTGCCCGTGCTACTTCCGCTTTGGCTTCTTCGCGGGCATCCTGTGCAGCGGCTTCCAATTTGGCCCGCAGTTTATCCATTTCGGCTTCTTTACGAGCAACGGCGTCATCGGCCTTTTGCTGCAGCTCGTCGACCGAGCTCTGCGAGGAGGCAACCTCGTCACGTAATTTCTGAATTTCTTCTTCGGAAGCGGATTTATCTCCACTGAGCATTTTTAAACGCTGCTCGGCTTCAGCCTGCTGTTGTTCTTGCCGTTTGAGCTGCTCGTCGAGTTTCTCTTGTAAAGTGGCCATTTCGGCTTCTTTGGCGGCGGCGGCTTTTTGTGCCCGCTCCACTTCTGCCTTGGCTTCATCCCGTGTGGCTTGAGCAGCGGCTTCAAGCTTGCTGCGGAGGGAATCCATCTCAGCTTCTTTCTCTGCAACGGTATCGTGCGCACTTTGTTGTAGGTCGGAAACTTTGCCTTGGGAAGCGCGGATTTCGTCGCGCAATTTATCCAACTGATCTTCGGATGCCGACTTGTCGCCACTGAGCTCTTGCAGTTGTTTTTCTGCGTCGGCTTGCTCTTGTTCTTGCTTGCCGATTTGAGCCTCTAGCTTAGCTCTCAGGTTGGCAATTTCAGATTCTTTTTGGTCAGTGGCCTTACGTGCTTTGTCGAGTTCTTCCTTGGCTTCCGAGCGTACGGTATCGACTGCCTCTTCAAGCTTGTCACGAAGGGCTTTCACTTCGTTTTCCTTTTCGGCTACCCGGTCGTCAGCACTTTTTTGCAATTTGCTGACTTTTCCCTGTGATGAGCGGATTTCATCGCGGAGTTTTTCCAGTTGTTCGCCATCATTGGACTTATCGCTGATAAGTGTGCGCAGTTTGTTTTCCGCATTACTTTGTTGTTGAGCTTGTTTGTCGATTTGCCCTTGCAGTTCATCCCGTAAGGCTATAATTTCAGCCTCTTTTTTCTCGGTATCCTGCTGGGCTTTGTCGGCTTTTTCCCGGGCCGCTTTGCTTACTTTTTCTAATTCTGCGCGAGCAGCCGCTTTGGCTTCGGCACGCGCTTTGGCTACTTTTTCCAGCGCCTCTTGTTCGGCTTCTTCTTCGAGTTTGTTGAGAGATTCTTTGGAGGCCGCAATTTCACCGCGCATTTTTTCGACTTCATCTTCGGAAGAAGATTTGTCACCACTCAATTCCTTGATGCGGGTGGCTGCTTCAGCTTGTTTCAGCTGCTGTTTGCGTAATTTGGCCTGCAGCTCTGCAATTTCGGCATCTTTTTCAGTGGTTTCCGGCGCTTTGTTAAGCCCGCTGGAAAGGTTACCTTGAACGCGGGATTTGCGGATCGTAGGTTTTTTGATGATTGAGCTTTTAGGCTCAGATGATTTTGCTTTGGGGCTCTCGGATTTTTCTTTGTTTTTAGCGGCCGCTGCCAGTTGGATTTTTTGCGATCCTGTGCGGTTTTTCAGTGGTGTGACATTAACCGTGGATGCTTTTTTAGAGGGCTCCGCTTCGAGGAAGCGCCCGCGCAAAACGCCAAATTTGATCTCATCTCCGGCTTTGATGATACATCGCTGGATTCTCTCGCCATTGATGAAAGTTCCATTAAAGGAGTCTTTGTCGATGATTTCGTAGTTCCCACTGTCAGAGCAGTTGATTTCCGCGTGAAAAGCAGACATAAAGCGATTCTTGATCCGAACGTCGCAATCGTGATGTCTGCCGATAGTGGTTTTGTCGTCGGAAATCAGAAAGGTTTCGAGATCCGCTTCGCCTGTATCAATCGTTAATTTCAGCATAAATTAAGGAAAATTTATTTGTTATGGTCTTTATAGTCCCTATGCAGCCCTAGCGAAAGTAGTTTTCGCTAGAGTGATTTACTAGGTGAGACGTTTTTGCATATTATAAATTTTTATGATTAAAATCGAGTAAAAACTGTGCCTTCTCCCAAATTTTTTTAAAGAATCAATCAAATTTAAGAGTGAACGGGTCGTTAAGCTCTTCGTTTCCTTGCAAATCAAAGTGGTTCACGCGAGTAATAGGCTTTAGGATTCTTATATTTGCGATGAAGCTTTACGATACCATGGCGCGCGAAATGCGTGAATTGACTGCGGAAGACGGTGAAAACTTCCGTTTTTACTGCTGTGGCCCGACGGTTTACGGGCCGGCCCACATTGGGAATTTTCGGACTTTTGTGCTGCAGGATGTGTTTCGGCGGGTGTTGCAATTGTCAGGCCAATCGACGCAGCATGTGCGCAATATCACGGATGTGGATGACAAGACGATCAGGGATTCCCGGGCAGCCGGTAAAAGTCTGGGTGAATTCACCGAGGCGTGGACGGTCAAATTCCGGGCGGATTGTGAAGCTCTGAATTTATTGGCTCCACACGACGAACCGAGTGCGGTGGAGCACATTCCCCAACAGATCGCTTTGATCGAGCAGTTGATGGCAAAGGGTCATGCTTATCAGAGCGATGATGGATCGGTTTATTTTAAAGTGACGTCTTTTGATCAATATGGCTGTCTTTCCCATTTGGACCAGCGTGAGTTGCGTGATGGAGCCGGTGGCGCGGCGGTGGCTGATGATGAGTATGAAAAAGACGCGGTGGCTGATTTTGCCTTGTGGAAAGGACGTAAGCAAGAGGACGGCGATAATTTCTGGTTGAGTCCATGGGGGGAGGGGCGCCCGGGCTGGCATTTGGAATGCTCGGCGATGTGTAAGGAATACCTGGGGGATACTTTTGATTTGCACTCAGGGGGGGTGGACTTGGTTTTTCCTCATCACGAAAACGAGATCGCCCAGAGTGAAGCCGCTTCGGGGGAAACTTTTGCGCGGCACTGGTTCCATATCACTCATTTGATGGTCGACGGGGGCAAGATGAGCAAGAGCCTGGGCAATATGTATACGCTGGCTGATTTGGAAGAGCGGGGGTTCACGGCGAATGAATTGCGCTACGTGTTGATTTCCGGGCACTACCGTCACCCTTTGAATTTCACTCTGCAGTCGATGGATGACGCTAAGAAGGCCTTGTTGCGGATCGGAAAAGCGGGAGGGGCTTTGCGTGAGCGGGCAGGAGGCGATGCGGATGAACCTGACCAGCAGATCTCACGCGGCCATGACTTTGTTTATTTCAAATCCGCCTTTGAGTCGTTGTTGCAGGATTTGAACTCACCGGAAGCTTTGGGGCGAATATTTTCTGAGCTGCGGGAGTTGAAAGCGGATCAACTGTCGGCAGAGGACGCGCAGGCAGCGCTGCAGGATCTGGAATATATTTTGCTGGCTCTGGGTTTGTCTTTGCCGGAAGTGGAGGAGGAAAAACAAGTTGAAGTGCCTGAAGATATCCGCGATCTCGCTGAGAAACGTTGGCAGGCCAAGCAGGCTAAAGAGTGGGCGCAGTCGGATGCGCTGCGGGATGAACTGTTGGGGAAAGGATGGGAAATCAAAGATGATAAGGAAGGGTATCAATTATGTCCAAGAAGTTAGATTTACCAATCAGGCCCAGGCGCAATCGCCAGAATGAATCGATCAGAAGTTTGGTCAGGGAGACGGCTTTGTTGCCAGCTGATCTGATCTACCCGCTGTTTGTTCATGATAAGTTGGAGGATGAGCCGATCGATTCGATGCCCGGTTGCAAACGTTGGAGCCTTGAGGGTTTGTTGGTAGAGGTGGGGGAAGCGCGAGAGGCAGGGGTGAAGGCGGTGGTATTGTTTCCGGCGATTGACGATGCGTTAAAAACACCGGGCGCCGAAGAATGTTTTAATGCCGAAGGTTTGGTGCCGAAAGTGGTGGCGGCTATCAAAGCCGCGTATCCAGATGTGGCGGTGATCACTGATGTGGCTCTGGATCCTTATAACTCGGACGGGCATGACGGATTGGTGGTGAAAGATGCTGCGGGGCAAGCGGGGGTATTGAATGATGAAACGGTGCATGTGCTGTGTCAGCAGGCTTTGTGTCATGCTCGTGCAGGTGCCGATGTGGTATCTCCCAGTGATATGATGGACGGAAGGGTGGGCGAGATTCGCGGCGCTTTGGATGATGCAGGTTTTGAAAATGTTCTCATTATGAGTTACACCGCGAAATATGCATCGGCTTATTATGGGCCTTTTCGCGGAGCTTTGGAATCAGCGCCCAAATCGGGGGATAAAAAAACCTATCAAATGGATCCTGCCAATTGGAGGGAGGCGCTTCGAGAAGCTGAGTTGGATGTGATGGAGGGCGCGGATATCATTATGGTTAAACCGGCGGGACCGTATTTGGATGTGATCCGGGTTTTGCGCGAGGCCTTGGAGTTGCCGATGGCAGCCTATCAGGTCAGCGGTGAGTATTTGATGATCAAATCGGCGGCGGCAGACGGTTGGATTGACGAGGAGGCGGTGATGATGGAGAGCCTGTTGGGGATCAAACGTGCGGGGGCGGATATGATCTTGACCTACTTTGCTAAAGCGGCAGCCAAGTGTTTGACGGCTAAATGAGAGAGTTGAAAAATCCACCATTTCTGAAGTGAAATCTTGCAGATGCGGGCGGTGTCGCGCACAGTCGAGCAGAGCTAATCGATAAGTTCCAAATGTCAGCTTCCAGCACCAGTCACCAGAAACCTTTGTTGATCTTTGATTTCGACGGTACTTTGGCGGACACTCTCGCCGTAGGGGTCGAAATTTTTAATGACGTTGCCGGGGACTACGGACTAAAGACCGTGAGTGCTGAGGAGGTGGAGGAGTTGCGTAAGCTCAATACCCGGGCTTTGCTGGACCGTTTGGGCATATCCCGGCTGATGGCGGTCAAGATGGCGGCTCGGATTCGACATTTGCTGAGCAAGCGCATCGACGAGGTCCCCTTGATGCCGGGTGCTGAAAAAATGATTCGTGACCTGTCTGATGCGGGTTTTGGAATGGGGATATTGAGCTCAAACGCGGTGGACAATGTGCGCCGTTTTTTGGCACATTATGATTTGGAGAATTGTTTTCATTTTGTCGAAGCGGGTGCGAGTTTATTTGGCAAAGGATCACGATTGCGCAGCATTCTCAAACGTGAGCGGCGCGAGGCACCTGCGGTGATGTATGTCGGGGATGAAACCCGCGACATGGAGGCGGCTCGCGACGCCGGTATCCATGGAGTGGCGGTTTGTTGGGGAGCCAACGAGCGCGAAGCGATGTTGACTGAGGATCCGGATTTCTGTGTGGATGCTCCCGAAGAGCTGGTTAAGGTCGCGCTGGCTTTTGTGGCGGCTGGAAATAAAACTCCAGAGTGATCAGCCGATTGGCGGTATAGCAGCCGGATTCAGGCCGTAGCTATGAGCTCACTTTTTAGGGAAAGAGCGGAACATTTTGGCAATGGCGGTTTCGATTCTGGATTGGCGTCGGCGTTTGCTGTCATCCAAGCCGATTTCGGCTTCGGCGGATCCGCGCCAGAGTAATTGGCGGGTTCTGGCATCACCGACTCCGACAATGAGGTCACCTTTTTCAAAACGATCCACCAAGGTGGTGGTGGTGGACATCATGTATTCGGGGCGGACATAGTGTGGCAGGCCGGAATTAAAACCCATCGAGGTGTCAACTTGGGTCACCCGGGCTTGGCTGACAACCGAGGCAAAGTAGGCAACCAATAAGTCACTCGAACCTTGTTCAACCAGACGGAAGCCTCGTTTTTGCATTTCAGCATCGACTAGAAGGCGAACTTGTTTTCTCAGTAGCGGGCTGTCAAAGCGAGCTTTGCCTGCGCCAGCACCTGCTGGAGCCGGGATCCAGCGGTAAGTAGAGTATTTTGAAAAATCACTGCTACTAGCCAGATCGGAATTCACCTTGAGGCTTGAGCATGAATGGCTACTTATGGCCGTCAATGTGACGAGAATAAGGCTCAGAAGTCGAAAGTTGGGACGTTTCATGCAGTGACTTATTTGAGGGTTGGGTTTTTATTTGTCGCGTTGTTTTATTTGGGCGGGAAATCTTTCAGCATTTGAGCGACGGCCTTGTTGATGCGTTTTTTACGCACTTCGGCGCTATCTCCGGCATGAATTTCAGCTTGAGCGGAACTCCACCACACCAGTTCCTTGCTTTTTGCGTCGGCTATATTGAGTACCAGGGTGCCTTGTTCGTAGGAGCGGATGTAGCTGAAGGTGTCGGCGGAAGAGACGCCCTCCGCTGATCCGATTAATTCAGGGTCGGTGGCATTGAGGTTGAAGTCGTAGTTGGTGGCGACATCATTGGCAGAAAGCTGGGTGTCGGCAGCGACCTGGTAGCCGATCAGGAAGTCAGCCTCAGCGGCGTCTGTTTTGCGAAAACCTTTGAAGTGAAGCTGCTCTTCCACACTTCGTTTGACTCTGCGATCTACGGTGGGTTCATCAATGGCGATATTGCCGGATACGGTGGCTTTAGGCATCCAGGCGTAGGTGAGAAGGCGGGAGAAGTCTTCAGTTTCGTCATGGCGATGGCTGACAGTTATGGTTGAACAGCCAACGGTGAAGAGAGTGAGTGCGAGAACGGGAATAAGAAGTTTCATAAGGTAGCGATTAAAAGTTCAACTGGCCGTGGTGTGTAGCGCAGCCAGTTACTGCCATTGTATCGCAGGACAAGGCGACAAACGCAAGCATCGAGTTGGAATTAAGCTTGGGAAAAAAAACGCATATCCAATCGCTCTACCGGTTGCCGACTTAGAGAGTAGCGTGTAGGGACTCGGCAACATGGCCTTGTTTACAAATTTCAAAGAAGCAGTTCTGTCGGCAATGACGCTGGCTAAGGTGGGCAATGCCCAAAAAGGGGAGGTTTTGCAGACTTCGAAAACGCTCTGCCGTTTTGCCGAGGAGGATACGGACTGGCTGACGGCTTGTTTTTTAAAATCGTTCAGAGCTCTGGAGGTGCATAGTCTGCATCACCATTCGGATATCAGCAAGAACGAGGTTTATTCGTATGTGAGTGATATTTTTGAGTCAGAGGAGAAAGAGCAGGCGTTGTTGGAAAAGGGCGCGTTGATCGCAAAACATCTGCACAGCTCATCGAATCATCCCAATATCAAAAACGGGGATCTTTGCATTGGTTTGCTCAAGGGGGTCAAAGTAGCGGGGCAGGTGACTGACGCGATCAGCATCATCAAATCAGAGAGCAAGGTGCCCTTCATGCAGGTGACTGAGCAGGATGGGGATTTGACTCTTTCGACCCAACAAGGCATTTACCCTGATAAAATTGACAAGGGTTGTTTGATATTGAATCACAACCGCGAGGGAGGTTATGCGGTTTATGTTTTTGATAAGTCCGGGGGTAACACCTATTTCTGGAACCGCGATTTTCTCGGGGCGACTCCGGTCAAGGATGACGATTATTTGACCAAACGTTATACCGAACTGTGTGTGGAATTTGCGGACGAGGGTTTGCCCGAGGGGGTCATGCAGGAGGAGCGATTGGAATTGGCTAAAAAGGCGGTTAGCCATATTTCTGCCACTGAGGAATTCAATCGGGAAGAGTTTGAAAAAGAGGTGTTGGTGGAACCGGAGATGATCGAGCAATTCGCTCAGTTCAAAGAGGAGTTCGAGAAGGAGAACGATGTGCCTCTGGACGATCAATTCAAGGTGTCCAAGAAGATCGCCAAACGCGAAGAGAAAAAACTCAAAAGCCGGATGAAGCTGGATACCGGAGCGGTGATCCGTTTGTCATCAGCTTTGATCGAAACACCTGGTGGGATGGTGGAGCAGGGCTTTGATGAAGGGAAGAAGATGAAGTTTGTGAAGCTGTTTTATAATGAGGAGCTTTAGGGGGGGATTCAGGAGGTAAAATTCAGGATTCAGGAGGTAGAAGTTAGAAAATGAAAATCACTTCAGCTAGATTTATCACCAGTGCCGTGGGCCTCGATGATTGTCCGCAATCCGAGATGCCGGAATTTGCCTTCATCGGTCGATCAAATGTGGGCAAATCGTCGCTTTTGAATTTGCTCTGTAATCAGAAGCTGCTGGCGAAGGTTTCCAGCAAGCCGGGACGCACGAGGTTGATTAATTTTTTTGTGATCAACGAAGACTGTTGTTTCGTCGATTTACCTGGCTACGGTTATGCAAAAGCTGCTAAGTCTGAGCGACAGCGTTTCAATGATTTTGTGGCGGATTACATTGAGTTCAGGGAGGGGCTCAAGCACGTGTTTATGCTGATTGATTCTCGTCATGAACCGATGACGATCGACATAGATCACGTGACCTGGCTGGTTGAGCGTAAGGTTGCTTTTTCCCTCGTATTCACAAAGTCCGACAAGGTCAAACCGGGTCGGATGAAAACCAACCAGAAGCTGTTCCTCGAAGCGCTGAGCGAATACACTGACGGCGAGCCATTGATGTTTACCACCTCCGCTAAATCCGAAGACGGACGTTTGGATATGTTGCAGTTTATTGACGGGTTGGCGCGGAGTTAACCCAGGACTTCAAGCACGATTTTCAGGAGAGATCGGGCAGCTCCGCTTGGCTTACTGGTGCCATGCTCCCATTTATGCAGGGTTTTTGGGCTGATTCTTAGGAATGAGGCAAATTTTGTTTGGGTCATTTTCAGCATGTGCCGAATTGCAATAGGATCAGGTGATGTGGCGGGAGAAATAGGAGTGGGCAGTTTTCTGCTAATTTGAGCTGCCGACTCAACGCATTCAATGGCGATTTCTTCGCATTCTCGATACACTTCGATCGGATCATTTCCATGGCAGCAATCACCCACTAAATCGTGGACGCTTCCGATGTAAGCGTTATCTTCTTCACTCCAGCGTATGGTTTTCGCATAACTCGCGGCAAGTTTTTTAGTGTCCATTATTATTCTCCTTTCGCCCTTTTAGGGCTGGCAATAAAGACGATTTAACCCCAGCGCTTCGCACTGGGCTATATCATTGAGCACCGTTGGTGCAAAAGAGATGAAAGCAAACTGTCCTGTAAGGACAAAATGAGACAGCCCGGTGCGAAGCGCTGGGTAAAAAATCCAATTCTTCCAGTCCTGCAAGGGCGAAACGCATAGCAGACAGCATTAACTTTTTTGTCTTACACCCACTAGAAGGGGGTTCTAGGGATGCTTAACGCTCTTGCAGCATTTGGATCAGTAGGGTATTGCCCCAGTGGTTGGTTAGGGTGATCAACAACGCGGCAAGTATTAGGCTGGCGGTGGCGATGAGGAAAAGTTCGGCGATGACAAAACCGGCGGTGGTGAGGCGTCCGCATCCGAGGCGGAAGATGGTGGTGAGTTCCCGTGCGCGCAGGCGTAGGCTGAGGATGAATACTAACAAGATAGTGAGGGCGGTGGAGATGGCGACGACCACGATGACGAGGTCGAGCACGGTTTTGATGCGGAAGATGGCATCGATCAGTTCCTGCATGATGAGCGGGGGACGAATGAGTTGCAGGGTTTGAGTCTGGGACGGGCTTTGATAACGTCCGAGTAACAGGGCTTTGGATTTATCATCCTTGGGAACGATGATCGCCGAGCTGATGGGGAAACCTGCATCGTTGCCGTGGAAGTGAAAGCTGGCTAGATTTTCGGCAGTGATTTCGATGTAAGTGATCAGCTTGGCATTGGCGGTGACAGTGTTTTTATCAGCGGATTTCAAGGTGAGGTCGGGATCTTTGTTTTTGTTGAGATCCTGATGCCCGTGGCCGAGGCCGGCGATAACCCAGGAGGTGCGAAGATCGACAAACACGGCTTCGTCGTCTGCGGTGCCGGTGGCGGCGAGCACACCGGTGACTTTCATTTTCAGCGGGTATTGTCCGGCGATGTCGATGAAGTTTTCGGGGGTGGAGACCAGTGAATCCCCGGCGCTGCAGTTGAGCCTGCGGGCGGCGGTTGCGCCGACGACGGCTTCGCCGAGCATCGCCATCAAGCGTCCGTCTTTGAGACTTAGTTGGCGGTGGTCGAAATAGTCGAGAGTGGTCCCTACGATGCGGAAGTCACCGACACGAAAGCCGGTGTGCAAGGGAATGGCGGTGGCGAGTCCGCTTTGATCGATGTTGATGGCGTCTTGATAGGTGATGGAGGCGGGCTGTTTGGCGACAAAGTAGAGATTGCTCATTGCCAGGTCGAGCGAGCTGCCGGGGGCACCGAGGATGAGCGGGGTGTCGTCGGCACGTGAACTGAGTTGCTCGCGACTTTGGTTGACTATGATATTAAGAAAAACAGGAACAAAGAGAATGATGGCGAGAGCGATGATCAGGATCAGGCTACGCCCTTTGTGATACACCAGGTAGCGCCCGGCGATGAAAAAGCTGTTCACAATGGCTTTGATCATGATCCGATGAGTTTTGGGAAATCGACGACCTGGTCGAATGAGGGCAACAGGTCGTGATCGTGGGTGGCTACGATGAGGGCGGCTTGATTCTCCCTAGCGTGGTCGAGCAGAATGTCGAGGATGGCGGACTTGTTGGAGGGATCGAGGTTGCCGGTGGGTTCGTCAGCGAGAATGATCGAAGGTTGAGTGACCAAAGCGCGGCAGATGGCGGCGCGTTGTTGCTCGCCTTGTGAGGTTTGTGCAGGATGGCGGTAAAGCTTTTCGCCGATCCCCATTTGCTCTGCGAGGCTGCGCGCCCGGTCTTTCACTTCGCGGGTGAGGCTGAGACTGGCGTTGATGCGGTAGGGGTGGAGGATGTTGTCGAAGAGATTGAGGTAATCGAGCAGAGCAAAGTCTTGGAAAACAAAGCCGATTTTACTGATGCGGAAGAGCCGCCGTTGGCGGTCGTTGAGCTGGTCGATGCGGGTGTCGTTGATCAAAATTTGCCCATTGCGAGCGGGTAGGATGCCGGCGATGAGGTGGAGCAGGGTGGTCTTGCCACAGCCACTGGGTCCGATCAGTGCGGTGCTTTGCGTCGATGGGATTTTGAGGTCTGCGGAGGCGATTTTAAAATCACCTGAGCGGCCTTCTCCGTACTGGAATTCGACTGACGAAAGCTGGATCACGGGACAAATACAGGGCGCAGGTTTTTGATGTTTTGCTGCATGACGCTGAGAAAATCACCTGAGCCAGGTTGATTGGCACAGGGTTCGAAGACCACACTGCCAAGTCCCATTTTTTTCAAACGTTGCACGCTTTTTTCCAGTGGAGGGCCTTCCCATATCATCCATTGGGCGGGATGGGTGGTGAGAATTTTTTCAAGAGCTTGCCATTGCTCTTCATCAGGGTAAACATCGGGCTCCCACAGCACGGCTTGAATATCGAGATTGTAAGCGCGGGCAAAATATTGATAAATGGGGTGTGAGGCGACGAGTTGCAGTTGGGGTTTGTTATTGGTGAGTTTTTTGAGTTTTGTATCCAAGCCGTCTAGGTCGCTGATCAGGCTTTTGAGATGGTGGGCCCAATCTGGGTTGGCAGTTGGATCGAGGGCACCTGCTAATGATTGGGCTTGGCGGGCGGCTAATGAAAGATCAATCCAGGTGGTGAAAACAATGCCGTTGTGGCTGTGCGGGCCTTTGGGGCCATGTTGGTGGGTGACTTCATTTTCAATATTGATCCATTGATCCTGAAATGAGGCAGAGGTGTCTACGATGCGGCGGCGTGGCACGGTGACGGTGTTGAGCCACTTCTCATAGGTCGCTCCGTTGAGGATCAGGGGATTGCATTGCTGGACGATGGAGATGTCTTCAGCGGTCGGTTGCCAGAATGCGGGGTCACCGCTGATTTTCGGGAAGTAGATTTGTCCGGGATCGGCGCTGAGGCGGCGAGCGAAATAAGCGAGCGGGTAGTTGGAAACGAAGACTTTTGATTCGGCAGCAGGGGCGCTGTTTGTTTTTTCTGATTCCGAATCACAGGATATCAGTAGGCTGAGGGCGGCGATTGCCCAGCAGATGGAATGCAGTTGTTTCATTCTTCCATGTTTTCATTTTTGTCGGCCAGGGTAGAGATGGCACCACGAACCACAGAGCCGGTGAAGATCATCGCCCAGCCGTCGAAGATCAGGTTGATACCGAACAGAACGCCGATCGCCCAGGCTCCGGAGAGTGGCCAGTCTCTCCATAACATCAGGCCGAGCAGCAGGGTGATGATACCGCTGAAAAGAACCCAGCCCCAGCCGGATTCGGGTTTATGTTTGAAGGCATACATGATTTTAACCAGCCCGTCGGCGACGAAGTAGCCGATCAGGATGAGGGTGAGCAGGCTGAGACCAAGAAGGGGTTTGGCAAACATCAGGCCACCGCAGAGGATCGCCAGCAGTCCACTGAGGAAGGCAAAAACGGGTTTGTTCTGTCCACCACCCTGGAAGGCGTGCAGGGTTTGGAAAATACCGCCGAACAAAATGGCTGCACCGACAAAATATTGGATCGCCACTCCGGCGAAGAGGGGGGAGCTGATGGCAAACATGCCCAGCAGGATAGTGATGATGCCGAGGGCGACGACCCAACCAGCGCTTTTTTTAACAACTTTGGATAGCTCTTGCGAGGGATCACTCGGCGCTGGTTCGGTTTGGATAGGATTCATGGAGACAGTGTCTTGGTTGGTGACAAATTGTCCAGCAGTGTTTAATGAAAAAAATACGGACTGGTCGCATGAAATTTCATGTATATATTCACAACGATGGCAGATGATCACAGCGTGCAAAAGGAGGGAGTGGGAGAAGCTGAGATGCTGAATCTGAACCGGGTGCTGTTGGTGGATGATAATCCGACCAACTTGCAGGTTTTGTATCAGGCTTTGGAGGAGCAAGGGTATGAATTGCTGATTGCGCAGAGCGGCGAGGAGGCATTGGAGATTGCAGGCGCTGCGAAACCTGCGCTCATTTTGCTCGATATCAATATGCCGGGCATGGATGGTTTTGAAACCTGTGAGCGACTGAAGGCTGATGAGGCGACCAAGGAGATTGTGATTATTTTTCTGTCGGCAAGGGATCAGGTGCAGGACAAGGTGAAGGGGCTGCAACTGGGGGCGGTGGATTATGTCAGCAAGCCGTTTCAATTCGAAGAAGTGGTGGCGCGGGTAAATACCCAGCTCGAGCTGAGGCGGGCGAAGGAGGAGCTACGCAGGATGCATCAGCAAGCGGATTCGTTGTTGTTGAACATCTTGCCGCGTTCGATTGCCGAACGTTTGAAGGAAAGTGAGCGTAACATTGTGGATAGTTTCCCCGAGGCGACGATTTTGTTTTGTGATCTGGTGGGATTCACACCTATGGCTTCGCAGACCACACCGAGGGAGTTGGTGCAATTTTTGAACGGTATTTTTTCTGAACTGGATCAACTGGCGGGCAAATACGGATTGGAGAAGATCAAAACGATAGGTGATGCCTACATGGCGGCGGGCGGGGTGCCCGACCCTCGTCCCGATCATGCGACAGCAGTGGCGGATTTTGCGCTGGAGTTGCTGCAGCGTTTACCCTCTTTGTCTGAACGCATGGATCTGCCGGTGAAGTTGCGGATAGGCATTCATAGTGGGCCGGTGGTGGCTGGGGTGATTGGTGAGAAGAAGTTTGCTTATGATCTATGGGGTGACACGGTGAACACAGCGAGTCGGATGGAATCAAGTGGTGGAGAGAATCGTATACATATCAGCCGGGTGACTCATGATTTGTTGGCGGATGTTTATGAATTTGAGCAACGCGGTAATGTGACGATTAAAGGCAAGGGGGAAATGGAGACTTATTATTTGCTGAATAAAAAAGCGTGAGAGACGGGAACTGAAAATGACACAATCTATTCGCAATAAAATGATGCTGTTCATCGCGGTTCCCACCGTCGCGATTTATATCGGGGTGATGGTGTGGATCATGGTATTTTCGAAAGGACAGGCTCATCGTTTTCATCATCAGGAAATGAAAGACCGGGCGGAGACGGCAGCCTCGCGTTTTGATGATTATATTTCCAAGGTTGCGAGAGTGAGCGAGATCACTGCGGGTTTTGTCTCCTGGGTGCCGGAACTTTCAGATGAGCAGGTGTTTGGCATCGTCGAAGATCTGGTATCGGAGAATAGCCGGATTTATGGGGCAGGTTTGGCTTTTGAACCGGGGACTTTGAAGCCTGAGGGCACCTTATTCAGTCCTTACGCCTACAGAGTGGATGGTAAGGCGGTGAGCAAGAATATCAGCAAGGAGGTGTATGACTGGTATGGGGATGAAAAATGGCAGTGGTGGCATTTGCCTAAGAAGTTAGGCAAAGGGGTGTGGACCGAGCCTTATTTTGACAAGGGCGCAGGAGATGTGCTGATGATAACTTATTCAACCCCTTTTTATAAGGAGGGTAAATTTTACGGAGTGGCCACTACCGATATAGATCTGGAAACGCTGTATGAAAATGTAGGGCATAAAATTGCCGGCAAGCGTGAGTTTTATATTTTGTCCAAGGACGGGAGGTTTGTGTTTTCACCGCACACGGAGGAGATCATGAATAAGAGTGCTTTTGAGGTGCTGGAGAGTGAAGGTCGTTCAGATCTTGCTGACGAACTTCAACAAATGCTGAAAGGGGAAAGTGGAATAGTGACGGTAGGGGCTTTGTTTGAGAGTGAGCGTCACATGTATGCTTATGCTCCGATCCCTTCGACGGATTGGACCTTTGTTGCCTACATGCCTGAGTCCGAGGCTTTGTCAGGTTTTCGCCAGAATATGGTGTATGTGGTGAGCGCTTTTGTGGCCGCTCTGCTGTTGATTCTGACGACGATATGGATTGTCTCAAAACGTCTCACCCAACCGATTGAAAAACTTAGGGATACGGTGTTGAAGGTGGCGGACGGAGATTTGGATGCTCAAGTGGACGGTAATTTTGCCAATGATGAGATTGGCGATTTGGCGAAAAATTTCAATCGCATGACCACCGAACTGAAGGGGCAGGTGTTGCGCCTCGCTCGTGAGGAAGCGGGGCGTGAAGAAGCCGAGGAGGAGAGTCGGGCGAACAGTGATTTTTTATCTCACATGAGTCATGAATTGCGTACCCCGCTGAATGGGATTCTTGGTTACGCGCAGATTTTGCAAAGAGATAAAGACCTGCCAACGAGACAACGTGGCAGTGTGGATTCGATTATCAATTGTGGGGATCACTTGTTGTCATTGATCAATGACGTGTTGGATTTATCAAAAAGCAAAGCGGGTCATCTTGAATTGGATTTGGCCCCTTGTGATTTGAAAAAGCTCACCACAGAGGTGGGCGATATTGTGGGGCAGCGCGCTCGCAACAAGCGGGTAGATTTTGCCGTGGAGGTTTCAGAGGGAGTTCCACGCACCATTATTTCCGATGCGGCTAAGATTCGTCAGATACTGGTGAATTTGTTGGGTAATGCTGTGAAGTTCACTGCAAGAGGTAGTGTGAAGTTGCGTGTGTTTAAATCAACAGAGGAGTTGCTGCAATTCGATATTACGGATACCGGGGTGGGGATGAGCAAAAAAGAGATGGGACAGATTTTTGATCCTTTCAAACAGGTGAAGGCGGGCAAGGCAGCGGGTGGTACAGGATTGGGGTTGGCAATCACTGAGCGATTGGTAGCCTTGTTGGGGGGGGAGGTCAGCGTGGTCAGCGAGGTGGGCGAGGGTAGCACTTTTAGTGTGGTGATCCCTTTGCAGCGAGCGCCCGAGGAAGAGTTGGCTCGACTGGAAGCAGAGAGTGACAGGAATCGTCAGGTATCGAGATTGGCACCTGGGCAAAAGGCGACCATTTTGGTTGCGGATGATCGTTTTGAGAATCGGGAGATTTTGAATCAATTATTGCTCAGTGCCGGATTTGATGTGTTGATGGCCGATGATGGAGATGTGGCGGTGGAAGAGGCTAAAAAAGGCGGAGTGGATCTCATTTTGATGGATGTTTATATGCCCAGGATGAGCGGTATGCGGGCGGTGCAGATTATTCGTCAGGATGAGGATTTGAAGGGGATCAAGATCGTGGCGGTGACGGCCAGTGTTTCGCTTGAGTTTCGCCAGAAAGCCCAGGATGCCGGATTTGATGATTTCATGGGCAAGCCTTTTTGGGTCGGTGAACTGATGCGCATTTTACAAAGGCATCTGGATGTGGAGTTCGAATGTGATGAAAACGAGGAGGGGGATTGTGACTCCATCGAGGAGGGTGGGGATTTAGCTGAGCTGGAGTTGAGCGGAGTATCCAGATCCTTGGTGGAGAAATTAAATGCGGCGATGAAGATTCGTAATTTGACGGCGATTAAAGAACTTGCGAAAGAGTTGGAGGCGGACGGGGATCATTCCGCTTTGGCACAAGAAATTTTGAAATTATCCGCAGCTTTTGATTTTAAAGAATTAGGAAATTTGGTCGAAAAAATAAAGTGATATGAGCAGTGTTTCTGAAAATACCGTTGAGAGGAAAAGTCGCGTATTGTTGGTGGACGATAATCTAACCAATTTGCAGGTGCTGTTTCAGGCTTTGGAACAGGAGGGTTACGAATTGTTGGTAGCTCAATCGGGTGAAGAGGCGCTGGATATAGCCAGGGAGGCTTGTCCTGACCTGATCCTATTGGATATCAATATGCCGGGTATCGATGGCTATCAGACCTGCGTCCAGTTGAAAGAGGATGAGAAAACCCGGGATAGTGTGATTGTTTTCCTCTCGGCTAGAGGAGATACGGCGGACAAGGTGAGGGGGTTGGAAATAGGGGCGGTGGATTATATCGACAAACCTTTCCAGTTTGAAGAGGTGCTGGCGCGGGTGCGCAAACACCTTGAAATTCATGCGCGTGAACGACAGTTGGAGCAGGCCAATGAGGAACTTGAGGCTCGTTTGGGGGAAGGTTTTCGGGATTTAAATGATGCAAGTGTGGCGACGGTGATTAACGAGGGGGAGAGTGACCAATTGGAGTTCAAGTCTACTTTGCGCTGGAATTTACATACTAACAAATCAGATAAGCGTATGGAGAACGCTTGTCTGAAAACCATCGCAGCTTATTTGAATTCGGGTGGTGGCACATTGATGGTAGGGGTGGATGACGAGGGCGTGGCGTTGGGATTGGAGACGGATAAATTTTCCAATGAGGACAAATTGTTACTGCATCTGAATACCCTGATCATGAATCATCTGGGTGGTGAGTTTGCGCAATTGATCAAAGCGACGATTCATACGGTGGATGAGCAGCGGGTGCTGGTGGTGCAATGTTTGCACTCGGTAGAGCCAGTATTTTTCCGCCGTGACAATGACGAATATTTTTATGTGCGCACGGGACCCGCCACGGCGGCTTTGTCGCCGAGTGAAGTGATCGCTTATTTGAAGGGACGGTGAGAGGGAGCCGCGATTGGGCGTTAATAGACGTGATTGCTTTTAAGTTTGAACCCTGCTGCTTTCACTCAAAGCTTTTGATGAATTCCCGGTAGAAAGTGGTGGCTTTCTCTACTTGATCAACTTCGACGTATTCGATGGCGACGTGGGCGCGGTCGATAGAGCCGGGGCCGTAGATCAGGCTGGGGATGCCTGCTCGGGAAAGTTTGGTGCAGTCGCAGCCGTAGGGAACGCCGGCGGGTTCCGGGTTGAGTCCGATCTTTTCCAGTGCTCGGGAGGCCGCCGTTACGACGGCGGCATTTGCAGGGGTTTCCATCGCTTCGTCGGTCAGGTTGGGAGCCAACATTTCGACTTTCAGCTGGGGGTGTTGGATTCGCACTTCGTCCAGTATACCTTGATAGTGAGCCAGTACGGTGGCGATTTGTTCTCCGGGCAACAAGCGACGATCCAACTGGATCTCGCAGCGGTCGGGCACGAAGTTCACTTGCAGTCCACCATTGATCAGCCCGATATTGCAGGTCGCGGCTCCGACCAAGGGGTGAGGAGTGCTTTTTGCAAGCTGGACTCCGTCGGCTTCCAGCGCGAGAATGACTCTCGCCATGTCTGCGATGGCGTTGATTCCCAGATGCGGCTTAGAACTATGTGCGGCTTTGCCATGGGTGACGATGCTCCAGCGGAGCACTCCTTTGTTGGCGCGGATGGCACGCAGTTCAGTAGGTTCGGCAACGATGGCGGCCAGCGGGGTGGGGCCGGTTTTTAGTTCTTTGACCAAATGATCCACCCCACGGTGACGGTATTCTTCATCTATCGCCGCGCAGAACCAAATTTCACAGTTGGGCTGGTAGCTTTCTGCTTTTAACGAACGCAAGGCTTCCATCATGGCGGCAACTCCGCCTTTGTTGTCACAGGCACCGCGCCCATAGAGGCGATTGCCTTCGATGCGAGCTTCGAAGGGTTCGATTTGCATGCCTTCAGTGGTAACTACATCTGTATGAGCTTCAAAGACGATGCGGCGTTCCGGATTTTTGCTGGGCAGCCGAGCGATGATATTGGGGCGGTCGGGTAGCACTTCGCTCTCCCATACCTCGATGCCGGCTTGCTCGAAGTAGTTACGGATCCAGGTGGAGATTCTCTTTTCGCCAGGGCCGTCGTAAGCGGGGTTGACGCTGTTGATGCTGACCAGGCTTTTCAGCGTTTCGATGACCGGAGATATAGAAGATGAAGGCATGGTTGCTATTTTTTTGAGCCACCGATGGAGATCAGTTGGGTTTTGCTGCGGACGATGAGCTTGCCTGCGAAGACAGCAGGGGTCGCAAAAATGTCGGAGCCGAAGTCGTAACGGGAAACCACTTCAAAACTGCGCCCTGCCTTGATCACGGCCATGATGCCGTCGCGGGTGGCGCAGTAGATGTGACCATTGATGGCGATGGGTGAGCTGAAATAGACGCCGCCTACTTTTTCGCTGTAGATCTGTTTCCCTGTTAGGGCTTCGCGGCAGGTGAGCATGCCTTTGTCACTCCACAGGTAGAGCAAGTCATCGACAAAAATCGGGGTGGGCACATAACCCAGGCCGTCGGTTTTATCGAGTGAGTAGAGAACTTCGACCTGGCCGTTTGCGCTGATGCGCAGAGCGTCGCTGAGCTTGCCTTTGCCACTGGCTCCGAGGGTGGCAAATAGCAGGCCGTCTTTTTCCACAGGTGACCCGACCGAGCGGTTGGGGTAGTTTTCTTTATGCTGCCAGATGTTTTTGCCAGTTTGGGGGGCGAGGCCGAGCCAACCGTGATGGGTGCTGACCAGCGCTACGCTTTTTTTATCGCCGACCTTGACCACCAGTGGGGTGCTGTAAACGGTTTTGTGAGGCAGTTTTTCCGATGCCGGATCGATGCGTTCGCGGCTCCAGAGGACTTTTCCGCTGTCGGCATCGACGCCGACAATGTGGTTTTTGCGCTGCTCTTTGGAGTCGGTATTTACGATCAGCACTCCGTTGACCAGAATGGGGGAGGAGGCGCTGCCGTGGTCGGAGGTGTAGCCGTCGAGATGCTGTTTCCAGAGCGGCTTGCCATCGTGAGTCAGGGCTCGAATGCTCAATTGCTCGCCGCTACTGGATATGAAATATACGCCAGCTGCAGCGGTGACTGGTGTGCAGGAAGCGAAGGTGTTGAGTTTTTTGTTGGTGTGGTGAGGCTGGTAGGGGTCGGTTGCAGACCATAGTTTTTTGCCGTCGGTTGATGAATAACAGACTAAGGCGCGTTCGCCTTCTTTGGTGGGATCGGCGACCAACAGGTAGATGTGATCCTGCCACACGACGGGGGAGGAGTGGCCAATTCCTTGCAACTCGGTTTTCCAGTTGAAGTCAGCTTCGGTGAAAGTGGTAGGAACCGTCGAGGCATCACTCAGACCAGATCCATTGGGGCCACGAAAACGAGACCATTGTTCCTGTTGTGATGGTTTCTCCTGTTCGACACTTTGTGCGGGGGCTGCTACAAAGGTGAAAAACAAAACGATGGCCAGTGAACAGAAAGTTCGGATGGATTTGGAGGAAAGGAGGGGGGGGAGGTGCATCGGGGAGGGAGTTTGGATGGAGTGGGTTACACTTGTTATTTTATGAGGGTTCTTCCGGGTTGAATATTTGTTGCCAGTTAGTATTTCCGGCAGACAGGGCTTCTTTGGCCTTGTCGAGTTCTGTATTGGTATTGGCAAAACGATGGGAGATCACCCCGAGAAACTGCCATAACAGCTTTACTGCGAGTTGGTGTTCCTGACGAAGGATTTCGAAAAACTCTGCGCGGCGGATAACCATGAGTTCAGTAGATCCTTTGCTGATGACGGAAGCGGAACGGGGTTCTCCACGAACCAGGGCCATTTCTCCAAAATGATCTCCGACGCTCAGTTGGGCGATCTCATTATTGCCCTTACGCACTGATGCTTGTCCGTCGAGGATGACAAAAAGGCTGTCACCTTCTTCGCCCTCATTAATGATGTTTTCTTCGTCCCGGAAATTAACCACGGCCGTGATTTGCAGGACGTGTAATAACTCGCGTTCATCCAGTTGTTTGAAGAGTGCCATTTTGGAGAGCAGGTCGTGTTTCAATTGCAATGTGCGGGCACGCTCTTCATCCGGATGGTCACCTTCGCTGACCGATATTGCAATGGCAGTGATATTGTCCCCGCCACCAGCATCATTGGCTGCATCGATCATCGTTTGCGCGGCACAATCAATATCGCTGATCGCCAGAATTTCCCCAAGCATCTCAGGCTCCTCCTCAAAATAATGGGAAAGTCCGTCCGAGCAGAGCAGGAATCGGTCACTATCCAACAAATCGACAATCAGGGTTTCCGGTTTGGCGTGTTCAAAGGTTCCGATAGCCCGGGTGATCGAGTTGCCGAGTCCAAGTTGTTCGGCATGCTCTTGTGCCAGTTGCCCACTGCTGACCAACTCGTTGTAGACCGTATGATCCGTGGTGAGCTGTTCGAGTGAATGGTTGCGTAGGATGTAGGCACGGCTATCTCCAACGTTGAGGATGAATGCTTTGGCACCAACAATCAGGATGGCGACCAAAGTGGTGCCCATGCCGCTGCATCCTGGGTTTTTGAGGGATTCCGCATGGACTTCGCTGGACGCCCGGTTGGCAGCGAAGGACATCAAGTTGACTAAGTCCAGTTTGGTTGTGTTTTCGTTTTTATCGAGGTAGCGGCTAAGCAAGTCTTGTTCTTTCCAAATTTCATTGTGAAAAACTTGCACGGCGATTTTACTCGCAACTTCACCAGCGGCATGCCCGCCCATGCCATCACAAACCACAAACAAATCCAGTCTTGGGTCAGCGAGAAAATTATCTTCGTTTTCCGGGCGCAGACGCCCGATATCAGTGAGGCCGCAAAATTTTATTTCGATTGCCATCTCTAACTAACGTCCGGCCTCAATGATTTTGAGTTGAATCAGTAATAGTTTGTTTCCGATCGATTTTTCGCTCCAATGAGCTCAGCCGTCGATGTCGGCTACCAGCACCTCGAGACGTTTGGCGAAGTCCACCCACACGGTGCGCCCTTCTCCTGAGTCATCAACATCTTGCCCGGCGTGGATCGCTGCTTTGATGTGCGGCTCGATTGACAGCCAGCCTTCGTAGCCGGTGTCTTTCAAATCCTGGATGATTTTTCTCTGCACGGGATCTTCGTCAACATGACAGGTCACGAACTCTTTTCCATCGGGGCCGGCTTTGGCGCATTTGATGTGAACGTGGGTGATCTGGTCACGGCATTTTTGATAATAATCCCAAGTGGCGTCGGTACTGTTGGCATGCAGGCTGTTATTGCCGGTGTCAAAAATGAGCTGTAAGGCGGGGCTGTTGACTTTCTCGACCAGTTCGAGATAACCTTCAGGATCTGCACCAATGCCACTGCAGTTTTCGTGAGCGAGGATAATGCCTTCGGCTTCGGCGATGACTGCTAGTTCTTTAAAGCGGCGCACAGCTTCTGTCAGCCAAGCGTCGCGTTCGAGTGGGCTGTCCGCATCGTTGGGATAGGACATGGTGCGAAGGAATTGGGTGTTCGCCTGGCGCATGCGTGGAGCGACACGTTTCAATTCGTCGAGATCGACTTGGAAGTCGGAGGTGATGGGGCGTGCCCAGTTGGCGATCTGGCCGCCGAATCCTACTACTTCGATACTTTCGGCTTGGAGCTTGTCCCAGGTCGCAGACCATTCGTCGTCCGTTTGGTCAACGATATTTTTTCCGTCAATCAAGCGTAGCTCGATGGCCGACCAGCCTACTTCCTTGAGAGTAGAAATTTGTTCAGCGAGTGATTTTTCTGCTTCGTCGGCGAATCCGGTAAATTGAAATGACATAGTTTGTATAGGTGGAAATTCAGATAAAAGCTTTGCAGCAAAAGGATTAGGTCAAAAAACGCTAAAAGACAATCACTTATCGAGCTTGGCTTGAGCGCTTTGCATCACACTGGCGAGGGTGACTTCCTTGCCGCCTTGACGTTTACTTTCGTCAGCGGCTTCCATGAATGCGTAGATTTCGAGTGTTTCTTCCTGGCTGACAGGAACCTTGCCGGTGCGGAAATATTTGGCAATCGCAACTACCAGAGGTTTGTAACCGTCGTATTTGCCGATTTCGGCTTCGCCTTTGTCGCCTTTGGCGATGCCTCCGTATCCTTTGCGTTCTTCGAAGATGCCAGTGCGGCCACCGCTCCATTTGCCGGTGACGCGGATTTTGCCATCGTCGGTGGTGCTGCGAACAACGGATTCACAACCAGGTCCCATCAGAGTGAACAGTGATTCTACACCGTGGATGCCGTACCAGTATAGATCGGGGTGGGTTTTTTCAATTGATGCCGGACTGCCGGTTTTGGCGTAGTGGACTTTGCCAATAGAGCCATTGCGCACCGCTTGGTTTTGCGCAGAAAAACGTAGTGAAGACGAGGAAAACAGCGGCACACCGTATTTTTTGGATGCAGCAAAAATGGCAATTGAATCTTCCAGAGAGGCAGCGATGGGCTTGTCGATGAAAACTCGTTTTTTGGCTTTCAATACTGGCAATACCTGGGCGAGGTGAGGGCGTCCGTCATTGGTTTCCAGACAGACTGCATCAACTTTTTCCAGTAGAGCCTCGATGGAAGGCACGATTTCGATGCCCATTTCTTTCAACTGGGCGGTGTATTTCGGCACCCGGCTGGTGCTCGACTCGATGTCGGGGCTGCCTTTGGGGTAAGCGGCCACCAATTTGCAATTGGCCAGATCGCCAGTGGCCTTGGGATCATTGAATGCTTTGGTGAAGGCGATGACGTGAGAAGTGTCGAGGCCGATGATGCCGACTTTGATTTCTTCGGCCCGGCTGTTGGACAATGCGAGCAAGGAAAAAGTGGCGACGAGGAGAGTGAATAGTCTGGTTTTCATGAATGGCTAGTTTGGGTTTTTAACTATGCGTAAGGGATAAATGGACGATTGCAAGTGGAGGGTGAACTGGGAGAGAGGTGGGGATGGAAATTTTTCCTGATAGCCGACAGGGCTGAGGGGATGTTTACAGGTTGGCTGTTTTATTCTTGGTATATTTAATAGTTATATTTAAGGGAGGATCCCCATGTAAAAAAGTTCTTGTGTGGAGCGGATGTCGTTGTATTATGGAGGGAGGGGACATATTTGGAGGGGGCAAAATGCTTAAAAAACGAGATCAATTATGAGGAAAATACGGGAGTTTTTGTTGGGGCCGGAGGGGCAAACGAACTATTACCATGTGGTGAGCCGGACGGCGGGGAGGGATATTTTGTTTGAGGATGATGAGAAGGAAACTTTTCGGATTTTGATGCTTAAACAGTTGAAGTTCAGTGGACTGCGGGCACTGGCATGGTGTTTTATGGGCAATCATTTTCATTTGCTGTTGGAGGTGCCGGACAGGGAGTTGGCGACAGAGGGGTGGAAGGATGAGGATTATATTAAGCGTTTGGAGGTGTTTAAGTATGAGTGGTCGAGCAAGTTGGTATTGGATGAGGTAGAGATGTTTAGGGAGAACGGTGCGGATGAAAAGGTGAATGAGGTTGCAGAATCGGTGAAGGCGCGGCTGTTTGATCTATCGATGTTTATGAAGGAGCTGAAGCTGAAGATGACACTGGCTTACAACCGGAAACACGGTCGGGTGGGGACTTTGTGGGAGGGACCGTTTAAGAGTGTGTTGCTGCAACCTCCTTCGCCATTCTCCTTCGCTAAAGCTACGGCGAACAAGAGGCTTCGGCGGTCAGGGGAGACGGATGGTGAGAGTGGAGAGAGTAGTGATGCGTTGCGTATGGTGGCGGCTTATATCGATCTGAATCCGATTCGGGCGGGGTTGGCGCGGGAGCCGGAGGGTTATCGCTGGTGTTCGTATGCGGCGGCGGTGGCCGGGGTTCGCGACGCGCGACAGGGTTTGTGTTATGCTGTGATGGGGCGCAGTCGGGTGGCGTGGAAAAAGGTGGCGCAGGAATATCGTTGTTTGTTGTATGCAAAAGGGAAAACGGTGAAGGCTGATCAAACGGTGGATGGTTACAACAAGGGCAGGGCAGGTTTTAGTCGGGCGGAGATCAAGGAGGTGTTGGAATCGGGTGGGCGTTTGCCGGTGGCGGAGGCTTTGCGGTGTCGGGTGAGGTATTTTACCGATGGAGCAGTGTTGGGAAGTCAACGTTATGTGGATGACTTTTTTGAGAGTAAGAGGGAGAGTTTTGGTGCACGGCGTAAGGATGGTGGGCGGCGAATGCGCGGGGCGCAGTGGGGGGATTTACGGGTGCTTCGGGATTTGAAAGAGGATGTGGTGACGGTCAAACGGCCTTGTTAGCAGGAGTGGGGGATTTATTACCGGTGATATTACCGGAAGATTTCGGGAGCGTCTGCAAGTATTCAATCCGCCGTTGAAAAATACACTTAAGGGGCGCGGCTATTAAATCATGGCTCCAGTTGTTGCTGGTGAATGAAGCGATAGTATCACTTGCGAGTGGTTGGATGCGGTTCGGCTGAGTATTCAAGATCTGCCAGACGGGTGCCGGTGGCAGAAAGAACATCGACGACGATTTGCCATTGCCAGGCGCGGTGGTTGGCTTTGAAAACCAGGGTATTCCAGCCTTGCTGTAGGGTGGCATCGATGGTGGTGACGGGGGACTTTGCTTTTATCAAGCTTTGGTGAAGTTGTTTTCCATTTAACCACAGGGTGAGATGGATGTTGCCGGCGAAGATGTCGCTGGAGAGCTTGATTTGCACGGGAGCGGCCTGGGGGATGTGGATCCACTGGGCGCCGTAGCCGCCTTCGAATATTTTTGCGTGGGTGATGGCTGAAAAGTCGGCACTGCCGGCTTGATCCTGGCCGGTGTAATTGATGCTCGGTTGGTATTTTTTCCATTGCAGTAACTGGCCTTGGCCGACATCGATCGCGGCGGTGAAGTCGGTATGAGATTCAATGGCATCGTCGATGGGCGTGCGGGCTTTGTCTGGCTGGAATTGGTAACCTTTCCAATAGGGCTGATTCAGTTTGGAAGCTAACAACCAAGGGGTTGAAACCGTAGGGGAGGTGATTTTTTTCGCCCGTTTTACTTCGTTTTGCCATACGGCTTGCAGTGTTTCGTTTTCAAGAAAAGCGGCGGCTTTGTTTTCTCCTAGACCCTGCAACATGCCTATGGCCACGGCGATATGACCGGCGAGGTTGGGATGGACAAAATCGTTGGTGACATGGAAGCGGGGGTTGATCCGCCTGCCATGATCCAGGGTTTTCCGAACCGAGGTATTGACCGGCAGGACGAGCCAATGATGTTGTGCTGCCATTTCGCGGATGAGTTGGTTCATGCGCTGGATCAGCTGGTTTTTTGGCGAAGCCGGGTCTTCGGTTGCCATGCTGATGGTGGCGATGGCGGTGGTTTTGGGATGGATGCGGGCTTGCAGTGAGGTGATCAGGGAGAGGTAGTCGGCCTGCCATTTTTTGAGCGAGATTTTGTCATCACCGACATAGGGGGCGAGCACGTCATTCATACCTAACATGATGACCATGATGTCGGTGGATTTGCCGAGGTTTTCTTTCAAACCGTATTTTTTGATGTCGAGGAATACTTCTTGTTCACTCTCGCGGGATCTTTTTTCATGACCGATCCAGGAGTGGACCCCACTGCCACTGCCGCCGAGTGGGATGAGTTCGGTTGCTTGCTGTGGAGAGACTTTTTTCAGTGCCTTTTTGATCTGGAACACAAAGCCGGTATTGAGCCACCCTCCGCCTTGTCCGGTGATGCTGTCGCCGATGAAAACGATGCGAAGTTTTTTCTGGTTGGAAAGTTGTTCGGCTAAGCAGAGGGGAGCTAGTGCGATGAGGGTGGTTAGGAAGAGGGTCGCGACCCGTATCTGATGAGAAGCAAACATGAGGGGGCTGGATAGGCAGGCGGAGTAAAAGATGGGTGGGCAAGCGGAGCGCTCGCCCTACAATATGGTGATGTGTAAATTGAGAAAGAGGAGCTGCTTAGTTGGCAGGAATCTCCAGGATGGCGAATACCGGGCGGTGATCGGAGGCGATGGATTCGGGGATCACTTTTGATTCGATCACTTTGAAGGCTGTTGCCGGGCGACAGAAAATGTAATCGATGCGTGATTTGGGCTTGGTGGACGGCACGGTGGGGGTGGCGTTTTTATCCATCGAGTTGGTCCATTTTTTCAACAGGATCTGCACCGGTTCGGCTTCAGGCTTGGCATTCATGTCGCCGGCAAGAATGGTGGGGATGGTCTGGTCTTTCCAAGTGAAAAGAGCATTGACCGCTTTGGCTTCGGCGACTCGGTCTTCGGCGAGGTTGTGTTGGAAGTGGGTGCTGATGATGCGCAGAGGCTTGCCGTTGGGTCCTTCGACGGTGACCGCGACGGTGGCGCGTGGGTAAGTTACTTTTTCCGCCGTGCTTTCGGTGTAGGGCAGGGGTTGGATGACTACGTTGAGTATGGGGAAGCGGGACAGCACGGCGTTGCCGAACAGGCCGCCCTCGTAGTGTTGGGTCGGGCCGAAGCGGGCGTGCAGTCCGGTGAGTTTGGCGAGTTCCTGGAGTTGGTGAACCCGGCCGGAGCGTTTGACATGCACGTCCATTTCCTGCAGGGCGACCAGATCGGGTTGGGTTTTATTGATGACCTCGGCGAGGCGTGCGATGTCGTAGATGCCGTCGGTGCCTTGGCCGTAGTGGATGTTGTAACAGAGCACACGGATTTGGTGGGGCTTTTTGTCAGCGGCTTGTGCGCCTGGGAAGAGAGCAAAAAGGGCAAAGGTCAGTGTGGCGAGACGCAGGAGGGTGGGGATCGGGGATTTCATGTGTTGTTGGTAAACAAGCACAGGAAGCTAGATCGCGCTAGTTGAAGAGCGTAGGATTATGGAGATTACGAATTATCCGTTTTGCGATCAGTCATAAATGGCAGGGCATTAAGAGACTGAGGCACTTTGCTTATCTTTTCCTTAGTTGAGTTTTTTTACCGCGGATTTCGCGGATGAACGCGGATAAGAAAGAAGAGAGGCTCGGAGAAGAGAGCGTTTAGTTATTCGTTATATCTGCGATAGTGACGTTATGAATTTCAACTTTGGCGAGAGCATTGAGGACATCGATGAAGCGTTGGCTGGGGACGTTGTCATCAGCATTGACAATAATCAGCGGCTGGGTGCGCATTAAGTCTGAGGCTATTTTGTATTGGGTGAGTTTGTCATTTAACAAAGGAAGGTCTCTGCGGTCATTGTCGATATCCAATATGCTTTTTTCCCAAGAGATGCTGCCGTCGCTTTGAATAGCAATATGGACTTCATCGATTGGTGTGGGCTCGCCTGGTAAAGCGTTGGGTGTCGGTAAGGACATTCCTAAGTCGGTTTCCTTGGGGTCGAGGGTTGAGGTGATGAGGAAGAAAATCAACAGCAGGAAGCTGACGTCGATCATGGATGACATGTCCAATTTTGGGTCATTGTCGGCGGCGGGGAGGGGTTTGCGTTTGGTGCTCATGGGAAACTATAGAGTTAAGATGGGTTGGGTTGAACCGTTGTATTTGATTAAATATTATCAATTTGACCGGTGTTTGGCGAGAAAAATCGTAAGAACCCTTGCAGGTCGGAGGATGCCGTAGTGATGTGTAGGCTTGTGAATGAGATGAACAAAGCGGAAAGACCTGAAAACAGCCCTTGGCTGAGGGATTTGCAATGGGTGATCAATAGCCCGTTTTTGATGAATTCGGGGGGGGGTGGGGGCGAGGAGCTCCCTGTATTCGGTCATGGGATGGAGCGGGAGCTCAAGCGTCAGGAGGCGGAGGTATTGCTTGGGCAATATGCAGGACGTCGGGTGGGATATTATTTTGAAAGTCTGGTGCATTATTGGCTGAAGGCCATGCGCAAAGTGGAGATCCTGGCTCAGGGGCATCAGATCGTGGAGAATGGAAGGACGCTGGGTGAATTGGATTTTGTTTTTCGGGATGAACAGGGGGTGCTGACTCATTGGGAGGTGGCGGTCAAGTTTTACCTTTATTGTTCAGAGATTGAAGTGAAAGGCAGTCACTACATCGGGCCTAATGCCGGAGATACGTTTGAGCTGAAACGGGATAAGGTTTTTGCCAGGCAATTACCCTTGAGTGAAAAATTGTTCCCCGAACTGGAAGTTCGCCAGGCTTTTGTGAAAGGGCGGATTTTTTATCATCCCCAGACCGTGGTTGCAGATGAACGGCCTCTGGGTTTGATGGCTGGACATTTGCGGGGCACTTGGATCAGGAGTTCGGAATTGTCATGGCTGGAGAGCGGGGCGGAAGCTGGAAAAGCAGCCTATCATTTGATTGAGAAACCTCATTGGCTGGCTGATTTTTGTGAGAGTAACTATGAAAATTCGCTGCTGGATTTTCAAACAATTAAAGAGCATTTACAGACCCATTTCTCACAACAGAAGCAGCCGGTTTTGATCAGTGTGTTGACGCAGCGGGACGATAGCTGGCAAGAGTGCGAACGTGTGTTTGTGGTGGCGGATGACTGGCCTGCCATACGAAGCGAGAACTGAGCAGGGTGCCCGGTGATGGCAATTACGCAAGGATGTCGCGGATTACTTTTCCGTGCACATCAGTTAGTCTGAAGTCACGTCCGGCGTAACGGTAGGTCAAACGTTCGTGGTCGAGGCCAAGCAGGTGCAGCATGGTGGCGTGCAGGTCATGCACGCTGACCGGGTTTTCAACGGCTTTGAACCCAAATTCGTCGGTGGCTCCGTAAGTGGTTCCACCTTTGATGCCGCCGCCGGCCATCCACACACTGAAGCCGTAATGATTGTGATCACGGCCGAGTTTGGATTTGCCTCCGGCGAGTTCGACGGTCGGAGTGCGGCCGAATTCGCCGCCCCACAGGACGAGCGTATCTTCCAGCATACCGCGTTGTTTGAGGTCGGTCAGCAGAGCGGCGATAGGTTGATCAATCTGCGCTGCATTTTTTCGATGAGTGATTTCGATTTTTTCGTGATTGTCCCAGGGCTGCCCTGCGCCGTGCCAGAGTTGCACATAACGCACACCTCGCTCAAGCAGGCGTCGCGCGATGAGGGTCTGGCGTCCGTGCACTTCGGAGCCGTAGGCTTCGCGGATGTGTTTGGGTTCACGTGATATATCAAAAGCATCACTGGCTTCGGTCTGCATGCGGTAGGCGAGTTCGTAGGATTGGATGCGGGCATTCAGGCGATCGTCGAGACGTGTGGTCTGGTGGCGTTGGTTCCAGCGCTCGAGCAGATTAAGCTGGCGACGTTGTGCGGCATCCGTCAGTTGTGGGTGGTCAATGTTTTCGATCAAACGACTGATCTCCTGCTGTTGGGAATCAATATAAGTCCCTTGATAAGCGCCGGGCAGGAAAGAGGACTGCCAGTTTTCGTTGCCTTTGATCGGTAGGCCGCCGGGGCACATGGAAATGAAGCCCGGCAGGTTTTCGTTTTCGCTGCCCAGTCCGTAAGTGGTCCAGGCTCCCATGCTGGGGCGTGCCTGCACCGAGTCGCCGCAATTCATCAGCATGAGGGAGGGTTCGTGATTAGGAACCTGGGCCTGCATCGAGCGAATGACGGCGATGTCGTCCGCGTGTTGTGCGGTCTTGGAAAAGAGCTCACTGATTTCGAGACCAGATTCCCCATAACGGTCGAAGCTGAAAGGTGAGGGGAAAGCGGCTCCGGTTTTGCGTTCGGTGGTCAGATTGGTGTCCAGGATTTTACCGGCATACTTAGCTAGTGCGGGTTTGTGATCGAAGGTGTCAACATGGGAGGGGCCGCCGTTGAGGAAAAAATGGATCACCCGTTTGGCGCGCGGGGCGAAGTGGGAAGGGTGTGAAGCGAGAGGTCCGGCGCTTGATTTTCCAGTAGCGGCGAGCAGGCCATTGCCGTGCATGAGATCGGATAGCCCGAGCGCGCCGAGTCCGAGTGCGGAGTTTTGTAGCAAGGACCGGCGACTGAGTATGTCTGAAAAGTCAGGTTGTTTTTTCATCTGATCTAAAAAAGAGGGGGATAGCTTTAATCAATAAACAGGAACTCGTTGGAACAGAGCAGGGTTTGTGCGAGCTGTTCCCAGGCGGTGAGTTGCTTGGGGGTTTGTTGAGGGAAGTCTGTTTTGGAATTCCAACTGACCGCATTTTCATTACCTTCACTTTCAGTGAGAGAAACTTCCCACAGATACTGGTCGCTATTGAGGACTTCATCGATGTCGACGATGAAGTCGATGGTCTCCTCTTTTTCGACGGTGATTGATTTCAGACTTAAGTCTTCGGATTGGTTATGAATTTTGACTGCGAGTAATTTTCCGGCTCGGGAGTTGATCACAAAAGCGCGGATGCCATCCCCGGCGTTGGGTTCATGGGTCAGCTTTGATTTGATCTTGATGGTCATCGCATGAGGTGCTGTCCAACGCCGGATCGCGGCGTGTTTTCGATCGTTGCCGGGATGACCTCCTGTAGCGGTTAGTTGAACCCAGCCCAGTTTTGCATCAGGCCATTTCGCGCTCCCTTGCCAGGCGCTGCCGGTGAAATGTGGTAGTCGGGTGAATCCGGCAATGCGTTGGGTTTTTTCGTCAAAATTGCCATATCCATATTGCCAGTCCTGGGCAGTTGGGGGGATCTGTGCTTCAGGTGCTTGTTTGATGGCTCCGATCAGGGCCAGGGATTCTGCAATTTCCAGATCCGTAGGGTTTCGTTGCAGGCTTTGTTGGAATAATACGCGGATTTTGTTTTCGGGATCCGATTGTTTTCCGGCGAGAGTGGCGAGTGCCCGGGCGCGTTCCAAAACCAGTGGATGGTTCATGAAAAACAAAGCCTGCTGGGGAACCGTCGTTTCGATTCTTTTTGGAATGTGCAGATCAGGATTGGCAAAGTCGAACATGCGCAGGGTGGTGGGGACAAACTGCCGGTCGACCAAGCCGTATAAGGCGCGTCGTTTGGGAAAGGGTTTTTTGAAAAAATCGCTGGGTTTGCCGCCAACCCTCCGATCCAGCTCGTTTGAGCTGGCCATCATCGAATCCCGGAATTCTTCGTAGCTGAGACGATGGGTATTCATCCGCCACAACAGACGGTTGGAGGGATCAATCGTTAAAGCGTGGTTTTGAATAACTGCCTGGTCGGATCCCTTCGAGGATTGACGGAAGGTGGATGACAGCAGGATCCAGCGGTGCAGTTTTTTCAGGCTCCAGCCTTCGGCGACAAAACTCGCTGCCAGCCAGTCGAGCAGTTCGGGATGTGACGGTGGATCTGCGCGGGTGCCGAAATCACTGGGAGTCAGAACCAGGCCCTTGCCAAAGTGATGCGCCCAGACGCGATTCACCATGACGCGTGCGGTGAGGGGGTTGGCGGGATCGATGATGGCTTGCGCCAGTTCGAGTCGTCCACTGCCATGTTGAAAAGCCTGACGTTTTTCACCGGTCAGGAGCGAGAGGAAACGACGTGGGGCTTTGTCACCTTTGTTGAGTGAGTTGCCACGTAGCAGCACGCGGGAGGTCACCGGAACGGGGCGATCGGTCAGAGCCAGGGCGAAGTGGGCGGGGAGTTTGGATTTCACGATCCAGCGATCGATTTCGCCCTGAAGTTTCCACAGTGCGCTTACAGTGCTGCTGTCGAAGTAGGTCTCCGTGTGAATGATGGGTTGATCAGGAACTTCGCAGGGGGAGGTGGCTCCGTAGAGAACAAGACGCAGGGCTTCGGCTTCGGAGTTTTCCAGTTGTATAGGTAGCTTTGATTTTTCATCATGCGCTTTTTTTAATGCGGCTTTCCATTGGCTGTCCACGTCGGTGAACAAGGTGCCATAACGGGCGATGACTTCTTTGAACGAGGTGGGAGCTGTTGCAAAAGCATGTGCGACGAGAGGATTGATTTCTCCCTGAGTTTTGGAATCCAGTTCGAGGCTTATTTTTTTTGCTTCGTCCTCAAATGATTTTTGCGAAAGTTTGGCATAAGCATTCCAGGGAACAAATACCGGATCCTGACGTAGATCGGCTTGTTTCAAATAAGTGTTCCAACGGTGGGCAAAAGAGGGGAGTAAATCGTCTTTGGAAAATATCTGGTCAAAACCTTCGGCGGGGTATTTTTCCAGTTCTGTCTGGGCATGCAGGTAGTCGGCGATGCGTTTGCGGGCGCGGCCGGATGATTGCTGATGGCTGCCAGTGGTTTTTTTCTGTAGGGCGTCCTGACGCTTGTGCAGTTCTTTCCAGAAGGCTTCATCGCCGATGGATTTGTCATCCAGGGCGATTTGTTTTTCTGCGGAGCTGGCAAAAATACTGTAGAGAGAATAATAGTCCTGGGTGGGGATCGGGTCATACATGTGGTCGTGGCAACGGGCACAGGCCACCGTCAGTCCCATCGTGCCACGGGTGAGCACGTCGATGCGGTCATCGATGATGTCGTGGGTGACTCCAAGAAATCTGCGGCCTAAGGTGAGAAATCCCATCGCCGCCAAGTCACTCTGCTTGCTCTTGTTGGCCTGATCTGCGGCCACTTGCAGTAGCAGAAAACGGTCATAGGGGAGGTCTTTGTTCAGAGAGTCGACAACCCAGTCCCGGTAAGACCAGGCGTGAGTCCAGAACCTTTCTTCCCGTGCATAGACGTAACCCTTGGTATCGGAATAACGCGCCACGTCGAGCCAGTGTCGCGCCCACTGCTCACCATAGTGTTCTGATTCAAGCAGCCGTTCGACGAGTTTTTCGTAAGCACGGGGATTTTTGTCATCGACGAAGTTTTGCACTTCTTTGGCAGTGGGAGCGAGTCCGGTCAGAGTATACGATGCGCGGCGGATCAAAGTGCGGCGATCCGCTTGTGGTGAGGGGAGCAGTTGAGCTTGTTCCAGTTGCGCCAAAACAAAAGCGTCTACGGGAGTCGAAATCCAATCAGTGTGTTTGGTGGTCGGGATATCCGGATCTTGGACAGGTTGGAAAGCCCAGTGGTTTTTTCCACTTGAGGAAATTGGTTTTGAATTTTCCGGCCACGGCAGGCCACTATTGATCCACTGGACTAAGCTGGCAATTTCTGCGGACTTCAAACGGCAAGGAGCGGGGGCAGGTAATTTTCCGCTGACGGTTTGGATCAGTCGGCTGGAAGCCGCATTTCTGCCCAACGCGGCGGCGGCTCCTTTTGATCCGCCTTGCAAAATGGCTTCGCGCGAATCGAGTCGCAGTCCGGCATCACTTTTGTCGGAGCCATGACAGGATACACAACGAGTGGCAAAAAGCGGGCGCACTTTGCTCTCGAATAGTTGCAGGTCAGCCTCCGGGGGGATTGCCGAGATGAACTGGGGGAGGCACAGTGCTGCGAGGATCAGCACTGCAGATGTTCTTTCCTGTCGCATGGGGTAATAAGGCAGGGCATCTGTTCGTTGACAATCTGTTCAGGCTTTTCTTTACTATTGTTTCCTTGCACTTTTCATCAGAGGTCCCTTGTTCTTTTACTGAAAAACCTTGTTTATTGGCTAATGAAACCTGACAATTTAGAAAATTATGGCCTTTCTGTATTTAGTTGGGATGTTGAATTGAATGTGGGGCGAGACCTCATGCACTATCATCCTGAGATCGAAATCATGATTTTGGAGCATGCGGGGGTTCGGTTGAGGTATGGTGATGAGGTTCATGAAATTGAGCCCGATCATTTAGTTCTTTTTTGGGGAATGCGGGAGCATCAGGTGGTAGTTGCCGAATCGGGGGCAATTTCCCATGGGTTCAGATTGCCGATTGCCTGGGTGTTGCCATGGAATCTTCCGCGTCCGTTTTTCAACGATTTGTTACGAGGAAAGATGATGGTTTGCGAAGTTCGTAGCGAGCCTTGTTCGGATATTGACTTGATCAAGTCCTGGAAAAATCTACTGGAAGGGGGCTTGCTGGAAAAAGAAGCGATATTGTTACAAGTGCAGGCTCGTGTCCTCCAGGTTGTAGCTGAATTTTCTAAAAATAAAAGTAATGGGAATAAGCAGCGTAACTTGCCTGCTTCAGCAATTGCTCGTTTTGAAAAGTTGACCCGGACGATCACAGAAAATTATATGCGTCCAATTCACGGAGCTGAAATCGCAGCAAGTGCGGGTATGCATCATTCATCGGCCATGCGCCTTTTCCGTCAGGTGTCCGGTTTGAGTATTCACGAATTCATGACGTCGCTTCGTGTCGAGCATGCCAAGCAGCTGTTGTTGACCAGTGATCTTACCATGGAAGGGATTGCCAGTCAGAGTGGTTTTGGTTCACCTCCACGGCTGTACGCCGCTTTTAGTAAATTCAGCAAACAGACGCCCGGAAATTATCGCAGTACGATGGCGAAGATTTGATAAATATTGAGTCTTTCAATTAAGCGGCGGAATTAATGTGTGAATCAAGGGGTAGAAGATGTGAGCTGATTGCCAGGGGCAGAAAAATTGTTAGCTTGATTAAATAATACCTTATGACTAGAGGTAGCTATGAAAAATATTCTCCTAAGCTCATTAATTTGTATTATCAGCCTCAGCTCAAGTTTTTTGCATGCCGATGAAAAGGCTGATCAGCAGAAACAGCTCGATGCTATTCTGGCAAAGATCAAATATCAGGACGGCACGATCGCCATAGGTGAAGGTTTGGCTACGATTAATTTGCCGTCAGCGTATCGCTATGTCGATGGGGCTGGTACGGAAATCGTTCTTAACCAGCTATGGGGCAATCCGCCTTCTGATGCACAGCCGTTGGGGATGATTGTGGCGGCTGGTTTTGACCCTTTATCCGATGAGGCCTGGTGCGTGGTGATCGATTATGAAGAAGATGGTTATGTTACGGATGACGATGCGGAGAGCATTGATTATTCCAAGCTGTTGAAAGACATGCAGGCAGGGATCAAAGAGGCCAGTAAAGAAAGAGTGAAAGAAGGGTACCCGGCAATTGATTTGGTGGGTTGGGCCAGCCCTCCGCATTACGATAAAGAGACTCACAAAATGTACTGGGCCAAGGAGATCAAGTTTGGCGAAGAAGGCGAAATGAATACTTTGAACTACAACTTACGCTTGTTGGGGCGTCACGGGGTGATGGTGCTCAATGCTATTGCGAGCATGCCCCAATTGGATGAAATCGAGCAGGCTACGCCAGAGATTCTCGCTATGATTGATTTTGACGAAGGCAAACGCTACGCCGATTATTCGCCAGGGGTGGATAAAGTGGCGGGTTATGGTCTGGCTGCTCTGGTTGCGGGTGGCGTGGCGGCTAAAACAGGATTGCTGAAAGGTCTGTTGTTGGGTTTGCTGGCGATGAAGAAATTTTTGATTGTGGGTGTCATCGCGGTGGTCGCTTTTTTGAAGAAAATGTTTTCACGATCGGAGTAAAACAAATGGGTGTGTTATGTGTAGAGGGAATTTGATGATGGCACTGGTTTGAAGTAAGTTCACTATGACTATGAAAAATCGCATAGGTCTCGTCGTTATCTTATGGAGCATTGTTTGTTTGCTCCCACTAAGGGGGCAGGAAGTTATTTATCACTCATTGCCGGGTGAAAATTCCTTGCCAGCGGCTCATGCGGTGAAAGTCAAAAGGGGAGGTCTGGTTCATACGCGCTTGTTTTCTGCTCTCGACACGGATGATGGCAATTACGATGGCGAGATCGCTGATTTGATTGGGCAACTTGCGGGCATTGCCCGTGCGTATGACACGGATTTGAAGTCTGTGGTTAAGTTGAATTTGTATTTGGGCAA
>JASFYY010000064.1:0-10743 GCA_045046875.1 Verrucomicrobiota bacterium
TGGAAAACCGTGGAGCGTGTATACAGAGAGGCCCCGATAGGCCTGTGCTGTTTCGATCTAGATCTGAGATACGTCCAAATTAATGAATGGCTCGCCGAAGTCAATGGTCTCCCGGTAGAAGAGCACATGGGAAAGGTAATCACCGAGGTGCTACCGCAGGTGCCAACAGGTGTCATATGGCAAATTCTCCAAGTGATTGATACCGGAGAACCGGTCCTGTATGGGATAGCCGAGGCTGAAACACTAGCAGAGCCAGGGAGAAAAAAACTGTTTGAACATTGTTACTATCCGGTCAAGTCCGATGATGGCACCACCATTGGAGTGAGCTGTGTTGTTCAATATGCTGTTAACCGCGATTACTTTCGAAAGGTGGTGACGAAAGAGGAGGTGAAAAAAGAGGAGGATAAAATGTTGAACCTCGATCATCTGACCAACCGTGAAATGGATGTCCTGGGACTGACTGTAAAACGCCTTAAAGGCAGGCAGATTGCTGATCAACTGTCCATTTCTCCTCAGACTGTGAAAACTCACTTAAGGAATATTTATCGGAAACTCGGGGTGAATAATAGCAGGAGTGCCGCAGCCAAGTTGAGATCCCTTGGAATCCTGGATGACGACCTCTCTTGAGCATTTTTTCAGGTCATCACTGAGCTGAACACCCTTTCTGGGCCACTTTAAGTGCTAGGTTACCAGAGCCGGCTTTTGTTCTGGTTAAGTCGGGATTGATCGGAGCGTAGGCGTAGCCGAAGCGGAGATCAGTCCCAGTTCGATTTGTGTTGTAGCAAATTCATCCGGGCTTTGAAAGCTCAATTTACTATGCGGATGGACGCGGCTGTATAAGTGCCTCCATTCCTCAATAACAACCCGAGCTTCGGTCACGCTCGGGAACAGTTCCTGGTTCAGGCATTCGTCACGCAAGCGATTATGGAAGCTCTCCACGTGTCCATTTTGCCATGGGCTACCAGGATCGATGTATATGGTCTTGATACCCATCTCTCTGAGCCAATGCTGCACTTCCTTCGCAATGAACTCCGACCCGTTGTCACTGCGGATGTATTGAGGCATACCTCGTTGCGCCATCACTTCAGACAATGCGTCCAGCACGTTGTGACCCTTAGATGCGCTGGCAAAGCTAGACTCCACAGGCTAATCTGCATAAGCTGTTGTTACCCATGCAGGGTCACTTGATCCCAAGTGACCCTGCATGGGTTATTGTGCCCGCAAAATGAAATCATCAAGGCAAAAACAAAAATCCGAACACTCTTTACGGAAAAAAACAAGTAACCTTGAGCTATCAACCTTGATGAGTGCTTATGCAGAAGCACCGATAGGTTTGGCTTGCTTTGATACAGAACTGCGCTTCACACACTGCAACGAGTGGCTAGTCAGGCTCCATGACCTCCCACTGGAAAGAACGCTAGGACAAAAAATAGACCAAATACTTCCAGAGCTTGCTAACATAATCAAAAAGGATCTTCTCAAAGTGCTTGAAACCGGGGAATCTCTTTTGGGGGATGTGATCGAGGTGGAGACCCCTTCACATATAGGCGAGAAAAGACATTACAAGCGTAGTTACTACCCGATCAAATCCTCTAAAGACACCATAATCGGAGTGGGGGTTGTTGTGCAGGACGTCACCGAGCGCGAGATACTTCGGGAAAAGGTGAAAAAAGCGGCGCTCAACGTTCTACTCATTGATCAGTTGACCCACCGCGAACAGGACGTGCTGGATCTTGTCGCAAAGCGTCTTTACGACAAGGAAATCGCCAGCCAGCTGTCTATTTCAATCGAGACAGTAAAATCGCATCTAAAGCACATTTACAAAAAGCTTTATGTGAAAAATCGCAGACAGGCCGTCGCTAAAATAAAATCCCTGAAAATTCTGGATAACCTCACTTGAGGTTTAGTTTCGAACCACCCTATTTCCTCCCTTTTTTAGATTTGATAGTTATTCGGCTATATGCTTATCTATACATAATTACTAAAATAAACTCTAAGTATCAATAGAGCCGGACAGTCTTAGAATTAAATGTATTTAGACAGACAAGCTCTAAAATCCGATCACTCGCCAAAGATCAAAAGGCGTAAAAAAGCGAATCAGGAGTGGGAAACCTTGGCGAGTGTTTACCGGGACGCCCCGGTAAGCTCGGCCTATTCCGACACAGATCTGCGATACATCAGCGGCAACAAGTGGCTGTCCACAATCTACAGCATCTCGGTGGAAGATCATCTCGGACAGACAATCGGTGAGCTGCTTCCGACAGTGGCAGAAAACGTCGAAAAGAACCTTGCCACATGATTGAAACCGGGAAATCAATCCTGTATAATGTAATTGAGTTGGAGACCCCTTCACATCCAGGAAAAAAAGTTTTACGAGCGCTGTTACTACCCGCTTAAGTCCTCTAAGGACATCGCCAAAGCGGAATCTCTCGACATTCTGGACACCCCTCCCTTAAGGGGGGGGTGCCCCCCCTTTATCCCCTATTAAAAAATTTGCGCAACAAACAATCACATCGTATAAAATGCCAAATCCATGAATTCCCCTTCGAAACACCCTGAAGAAACCGGTTCCCAAAAAATATTACGATTCCAAAGTGAGAATCTCAAGGAGATCAACAGTTCAGAAATATTAGGTGGCCTGACCATCTCCTCCAATGAAAAAGATGACCAGATCAAACCAGAGACGGTTCTGAAAAACGAAGTGCGTAATCAGGGAGCGCTGCTTGGTATTCTTACTGCCCTTCAAGAACAGCAATTAGTTCTGGCCGGCATGGCCTCCACTTCCACTGGGAAACCTGACCAGATATCGCAGACGGAGGAGCTTATGAAAAACAAACTGCACGACCAGATCGCGCTGCTGGAAAATCTCAGCACCCTTCATAGGCGACTACTAGTGCTTGCGCCTGGCAAACTCCTCGAAAGCGAGTAAGACTGAACCTGTTTAGAGCTTTATCTGATTGGTGAGAATTCTCGCCATGAAAGTGGCCTTTACTCATCATAAGCCTTGGGTATGAGGGCAAGCTGAAACCAGAAATCCGTGAGCCGTTGTACCGCGTCCATAAAGCCGTCGCGGTTGACCGGCTTCTGAACGTAGCTATTGGCTCCAGCTTCGTAGCATTTCCTGATATCGCGCTCATCGGTCGAGGTGATCAGCACAAGAACAGGAATTTTCTTCATCACCTCATCTTGCTTAAGTATAGCCAACACCTCCCGCCCGTCCGTTCCCGGCATATTCAGGTCAAGCAGGATAAGGGCCGGTCTAGGCGAATTTTCAGGATTCTCAAACTCACCGAGCACCTCCATTTCCTCCCGACTTTGCTGTACGTAACCAATGTCGTCGAGGATCACCACCTGGTGTCGGTCGAGTTTTTTGAGCTCGGGTTCCAGGCGCAGATCACGTTTGGCGGCCATTGCTTAGAAATTGATCTCTGGCAAAAAAACGTTTGCTTACACGTGGTGTAGGTGGCGAGCAAAGCATCGTTGAAATTGTTCACGATGAAAAACATCCATGACTTGACTGAAAATGAGACGACCTTGTTGCATGGCTTCAGTCTCAATAAGAAAATGAGAAATCCCACTATTTGTCAAATACGTCACACCCTAAAAACTCTCGAAACCTATATGTTAACTGGCCTCAAGCCGGGCTCGTCCACGCTTAACTGGACAGTAGTGAGTTTGAACTTACTCGATTTCCATGCTTATTCAAAGCCCGACAGGCTCCTAGGAATCTGCTTCCCCCCCCCCCTTGCCCTTTCATTACTCCCGGAGAGGAGGAGTCAGGGCGTGTTCTTTTAAATCACAAACTAGAAACTGCTGTGAGTAGTCGGGGAAAACTCCCAGAGTCCTGTAAGATCCGCCACCTGGACAGTCCGGATCCTTCAAAACAAAACCCCTTATACCAATGAGTTGCTTCAAGGTAACGGGTATGGGTTCGCCAGGTTCGTGTTGGTTCGAGAGGGCATACATGCGCACTACTTTCTGCATGATCTTCACCTTGGTTATACACACCGTATGAGATGTGCTTTTTTTATATGCTAAAACGCCAGGAGTTCCTATTCCAACGGCTGCGCATAAGGTTATTACTATTTTCATATATCTCAATTTGGGGGGTTATGATTATGTGAGGGCTATTGATTCAATTCCATGTATCCATCTTTATGTAATAATATTTTTTAATTAAAACTGCGGTCGTTGGACACCTGGAAAATTACAGCTCACTTATTAGTTGTGGACTTACAATTAATCACCCTTTTATAATACTTTTTTCACTCTCATGCAGATAATATTGTTTTTAAAAAATAATTGCAAGATATTTTTCACCTTATTTTCACCTTATTTTCACCTTATTTTCACCTTATTTTCACCCTTTATAGCCTGTTTGGCTTGGTTCATCGTGTAAGTGGCAGCAAATAACAGCGGCGGTAATTCCTCCCAATTTAGGACTTCCTGAAAAAGTCGGTCGGGCCGCCATTTTAATTTGAGGAGATCCGTTTTCAAGTTCGGAGGTTTGATTTTGCGCATCTCTTCGTAAACCGGGGAATCTCTTTTGGGGGATGTGGTCGAGGTGGATACCCGTCACATATAGCTGAGAAAAGTGTCTGCCCCCGAAGCCGGAGAAACCCGCTGGAAAGTCATGCAACGCTCCGATAGCGACAAAAACGGCCTGATTTCATCTCAAGAGTGGTTTACCGCCAACCTCAAACGACAGAAATCCCAAACGAACAGGCCCGCTTCCCAAGCTGGAAAATAGCACCTCTTCTAATCCGTTCACTCCCTCACCACCAACTGAGGCTCAACCGTCAACTGCACCGGACGTTGTTCCTCTGGAAAGCGGGACTGCACCAGCAACTCGTAAACGGCACGCCTGCCGCGTTCTTCCCCTGCGATATCGATCGTAGCCGGACGCGGAGACAAACCGGTCAAATAAGCCTCTTCGTTATCACAGGAAATAATATCGATATCCTTTCCAGGTTTCACCCCGCAGCGGTTCAGCTCACGATAGACCAAAGCGGTCATCAAATCGGAAGGCACAAACAAACCCGTCGCCCGTGGTTTGGCTGCTAAAAGTTTTTCAACCGCTTCTTTCACCCGCTCATCCAGCTGGGGCAGGCTTTGCTCTTCATCAACAGAACAATCTCCAGTGAAGGTCACTTGATGAATTTTACAGGCTCCCGCTTTAGCGCTCCTTACAAAAGCCTCGCCCCTCGCCTGATAGGAAGGATTAAGGTCATCCACATTTAGAAAAGCCAGGGTCTGGTGATCCCTACCCAGTAAATAATCAGCCGCCATTTTTCCCGCCGCTTCATTGCCTGGCAAAATCGCGTCCGCTCCGGCGTCGGCATGCGAAGTCAACCACACCACCGGCCTGCCGATCGATTGACGGGAAATACCCGGCAAGGACTCCACCCCTGCCAATAAAACCCCATCGGCATCGACCGCCTTGACCATCGCCGTCACATCTTTCTCATCACGGATGTTACCCAACCACACCGAAATCCCCTCACGCTCAGCGGCCTCCCTGGCTCCGCGAAACATCTTTAATACAAAACCCGGGTGACGCTCCAGTGAATGCTCGGTCACCAAAACCGCAATCAACTTCACCTTTGATCCACTCAAACCGTCTTGTTTGCGACTGCGTCTTCTACGTCGACGAGGTGGCGATGGCACGTAGCCAATTTCTTTCATCGCGCGCTCGACTTTTAGGCGAGTCGCCTCGGATACCTTGGGCGAGCCCTCCACTACCCGTGATACGGTCGCCTGGGAAACCCCGGCCAATTCTGCAACTTGTGTCATCGACATGATTATTGATCAATTATTTGTCACCACTATACATTATGTATAAGGAAATGATCAAGGATTATTAATCTGTCGATGGAAGAAGGCTATCATTCAAAAACACAACGTAACTATTCAGGTATGCCTCTGACTGCTCCAAATTCTTTTTTAGAATAGACCGCGGATAACGCGGATGGCATACTTTGTTGTATAGCTGGTTTGTTTTAAATCGTAATAATCAATGGGATGTGAGGAGTTGTTTCTAAATCTGCATTAATTTTTATTTTTTATTTTCTTATCTTATCCGCGTCCATCCGCGCTATCCGCGGTTAGTTTCTTTTAATTGACCTGTATAGACCTGAACAGTTCAACACAACAATGGCCGACTTTTAAGCTACCCAACTCAAAATCCTGTATAAATGGTGTTTGACATGAATTATACATGTGTATATTACCTTATTCATTGGATGTATAAACCTCAACTCCTTCTTAACCATGCCTGATAACAACGACTCAAAAAACAGCCGCCGCGATTTCATCAAAAAATCATCCACTTTGGCAGGGGCCGCCGCTTTTGCTGGATTCGCCAATGCATCCGTTACCGGTCACGCGGCGGACAACAAAACCTTGAAACTCGGACTCATCGGCTGCGGCGGACGGGGATCGGGTGCGGCTCGTCAGGCTTTGCTTGCCGATGACAAAGTGGAGTTGGTAGCGATGGCCGATGTTTTTGAGAAACAATTGCAAAACAGTCTGCAAACCCTGCAAAAAACCACCGTCGGCGAACGGGTCAAGGTCAAGCAAGACCGGCAATACCTCGGTCTCGATGCCTATGAAAAAATGCTAGCCAGTGATATCGACATTGTCATCCTGGCAACTCCCCCAGCCTTCCGCGCTCCCTTCATCGCCGCCGCGATTGATGCCGGCAAACACGTTTTTGCAGAAAAACCGGGCGCGACCGATGTGGCGGGTGCACTGAGTATTTTAGAGTCCACCAAAAAAGCAGAGGAAAAAGGTCTCTTTCTGGTCGCCGGTTTACAAGGGCGTTACGAAGCCCAACCTAGGGAAATGGTCAAACGTCTGCACGGTGGTGACATAGGAGACCTCATGGCGATGCGCATGACCCGCTACCTTGGACCAGTGAAAGTTCGTCAGCGTCTGGAGGGCATGAGCGAACTGGAATACCAGATCGCCAACTGGCAGTATTTCACCTGGCTCTCTGGTGACGGCATGGTGGAATTGTTCATCCACGAAATCGACCGGATGGCGTGGATCGCCGGAGAATACCCGGTGAGCTGCCTGGCCACCGGTGGCCGGCAGACCAGGATCGAAGAAAAACACGGCCATGTTTTTGATCATTTTGCCGCTTGTTATAAATTTGCCAGTGGGCTGGAGCTTTATGCCTCAACCCGTCAGCAACTCGGCTGCGACCGCACTTTTGAAATGGTGGTCAACGGCAGCAAAGGGCGCTGCATCGGCAATGGCAAAGTTGATTTCACCATTACCGGTGACAAGGCCTGGGCATCGATTGATAAAAGCGGCTCCCGTAGAAAACGCAAAGCCAGTGGACAGCAAGGCCACCAACTCGAACACGACGCCATGTATGCGGCCTTGCGCTCGGGAGGCTACATCAACAACGGCGACTACCTGGCCAAATCTACCTTGATGGCAATCATGGCGCGGGACTCCGCTTACAGTGGCAAGGAAATCATCTGGGATGAAATGATCAAAGACCCCCAACGCCTGGTTCCCACCAAGCTCAGCTGGGACATGGAACTGCCCAAGTGGAAAGTCGCCATGCCCGGTCAACATGGAATCATTTGATTTAACATTTTTGATTTAGCATTTAACATTTTTTAACCATGGCCGCTTACTCTGATCTTCACGCCTATTACGGTGATATTCATAATCACTGCGCTATTTCCTATGGTCTGGGTTCGCTGGAAGACGCCCTGGCCAATGCGCGGGAGCGACTGGATTTTGTCTCGATCACCGGACATGCCCACTGGCCGGACATGCCCGAACCGAATGCACGGGTTCAACATATCATCGACTTCCATGAAGAAGGTTTTGCCAAGCTAAAAAAAGGCTGGCAAGCGATGATGGAAACGCTGCGGGAAACGGACGAAGAAGGAAGTTTTATCATTTACCCCGCTTTTGAAGTTCACTTCTGCGCCACGGGTGACCGCAATGTGCTCTACAAAGATCTGCAGGGTGACATTCTGTATCCACAAGATCTCGCCGATCTCAACAAGCAGCTGCGAGTCCTGAGAGAACAAGGGCACGACTCTCTGGCGCAGCCTCATCACGTCGGTTACAAAACCGGCACCCGGGGCATTGACTGGAAATCCTTCGATCCCGAATTTGCACCCGTCGCTGAGATGTTATCGATGCACGGCTGCTCGGAGAGTAACGAAAATCCCCTGCCCTTCCTGCATGTGATGGGACCCTCGGATTGGGAAAGTACGATTCAATACGGACTCGCTCAAGGCAACATTTTCGGTTTCACCGGAGGCACCGATCACCACAGCGGACATCCTGGAAGTTATGGTCATGGCCTGACCGGTGTGTGGGCAAACGATCTTAGTCGCGACGGCATCTGGGACGCCATGTATCAGCGCCGCACCTGGGCGATGACTGGTGACCGCATTGATCTGAAATTTGCAATCGACGGTCAAGCCATGGGATCGGTCATCAAACCTGGGGCAAAAAAACAAATCGACATCGAGGTCGCCGCGGGTGCCGCCATCGACTATGTGGACATCATCAAAAACAACCGTTTGTTAAAACGCTTCTCCCAATGTGATTTCGCCGCCCCTGAAACCAAGTCCGACAATCAGAGCATCCGCACCAAACTGCATCTCGAACTCGGTTGGGGACCGCGCAAAAAGACCCAGCACTGGGAAGTTGAATTTGGCATCCGTGAAGGCAAAATCCTCCAGGTCGAACCCCGCTTCAGAGGGCAACAAGTGGTCTCCCCCTTGGAAGCCGACGGTGAAAACAAATCCTGCCACAGCGCCCATGTGAACCACCGCTCCGACACCGCGGTTCAATTCACTGCAGTGAGCGAGGGCAATGCCAACAACTTCAGTCCCAGCATGCAAGGCATGTGTCTGGAAATCGAAGCCACCCCCGAAAGCATCGTCTATGCCGTGATCAACGGTCAAACCTGGCAGTGGCCGCTCGCCACATTAATCGAGGGCGCACGCTCCGACCTCACCAACGGCATCGAGTCCCCCGCCCTGCGCATCCACCGCGCCGCTCTACCCGAAGAACTCAACTGGCACTGCCAATTCGAAGATCAAAGCCATGACGGAGATTTCTACTACACCCGGGTCCGCCAAAAAAACGAACAATGGGCCTGGTCCTCCCCCATTTTCGCAAAAAACTGACTCCTACCTCCTACCTCCTGAATCCCGACTCCTGAATCCTGAATTCTCCCCCCCCCTACCCCAATGAATCGAACCTACATCAAACTCAGCGCCATGATGTTTTTCCAGTTCGGCATCTACGGCCTCTGGTTACCCATTGCCGGCAAATTCCTGACCGCCGATCCCATCACCAAAGGCGGCCTCGGTTTTTCCGAAGGCCAGATGGGCATGATCGTCGGTTTTGCTGCGTCGATCGGCGCACTTTGCTCTCCCTTGATCGTTCAGTTTGCCGACCGCCGCTTTCCTGCGCAACGGGTTCTCGGATTACTGATGATGATCGGCGGGCTGTTAAAAATCGCCGTTTACCCCCAGTCCACTTTTATCGCCTGGTTACTGCTCTCCGTTTCATTCACCTTGATGTTCATGCCCGCTGCCGCCATTTGCAATGCTCTGGCGATGCGCAACCTCGAAGACCCGGATCGCCAGTTCCCCGGAGTCAGACTATGGACAGCGGTGGGTTGGGTTCTCTGCGGGTGGACGTTCTCCTTTTTGGTGCTAAAAACAAATGTAGAGCCGAGCTGGTTGCCTCCGTTTTTCAGAGGAGACGACGTGCCGATGGTGGCCGCAGAAATGAAAAAGTCCGTGATGTGGTCTGGAATCATCGCCTTCTTTTACGGGATCTGGGCATTCTTCTTTTTGCCCAAAGCCCCTCCCTTCAAATCAAAATCAAAACGTCCTGCGATTGCCGATGCCTTTGCTTTATTGAAAATCCCATCCATTGCTATTTTGCTCGGTGTTACCCTCATCATCAGTCCGATGAATCATCTTTATTTCATGCAATGCGCCAAGTTTCTGGGCGAAGCGGGTCTGAGTGACGGTTACCTCTTGCCCGCCATGGCACTCGGTCAAATCTTTGAAATATTGATGTACATCGTTCTCGGCAGGTTGCTGCCCAAGCTTGGATTCAAAGTCATCCTAAGCATCGGAATCACAGCTTATGCCTTCCGTTTTTTCCTATTTGGCACCATCGGGATCCCTATGTGGATCATCATTGCGGGTCTGGGCATTCACGGACTCTGTTATGCATTTTTCACCAGCACCTGTTTCATCTACATGAACAAAGTCGCCGCCAAGGATGTGGCCAATTCCGCGCAATCCATTTTTAATTTCATCTGGTACGGCATCGGCCCACTGCTCGCCGTCCTGATGAATAGCCTGCTTGCCAAGTTTTTTGCCCAAGGAAAAAGGTTTGTTCTCGCCGAGTTCCAACCCTTCTGGTATTCGCTCGGAACCATCTCACTCATCGGCCTAATCGTATTCCTCCTATACTTCCGGGAACAAAAAGAAGCTGATCTGTGATTTTGCAGAGAGGTCACTCTGTCTGCCCGCCTTTCCGGATTTAACATAACATAATCCCTAAGCCTATACAGCTAATATTCACCTCCCACATCCACCACGTGGCACGGATTGGCAATCCGTGTTTCCCCCTCAAAACCACCCCAACCCCACGCAATACCATTACGTCTCACTTCCACCACGTGGCATGGATTGGCAATCCGTGTTCCCCCCAAACCATCCCAACCCCACGCAATACCAT
>JASFYY010000065.1:0-43363 GCA_045046875.1 Verrucomicrobiota bacterium
GACTTCCAGTGGAAAGGTTTTGCGGTGCGCAACCAACGCTATCGTTTTGTCGATAACAAGTTTCTCTACGACATGGAAAAAGACCCCTCACAGAAAACCAATGTGATCGAAGCGCACGGAGAGTTGGCAGAAAAAATGCGCAAGGCCTACGATGCCTGGTGGAAAGAAACACGCCCCTTGATGGTCAACGAAGACGCACCGATGTCCCCCACCCGCCCCTTCCACGAATTGTTCAAAAAACAATCTGCGAATGGAGGCATTCCCGACTGGGTGCCGCCAAAGCTGTAAGTGAATCTGGCAGCCTACTTGGCGACCACCTTGATGTCATCGATTTGTATGATACCTTCGCCTTCATGAAAAGTGATGCCAATGATACGGTCACTTTTCCGATCGCCCTCCGCCGCTTTGGCACTGAACTTCATATCCACCCATTGGCCATCGGCTTTGAGATCCTTGGTAACAAAACCCGCCCCCTTGGGATTTCTCACCGAGTGCCTGACTTTCACATTGGTACTCCCCGGCATGGCACGCACCCGGTAATGAATATCAAAGGCCAGATTGCCGGGCAGTTCAATCTTGTGAGTGATCTCCCTACGCCGGCTGCCCTTCTTTTTCAGCTGACAGACCTTGTTGCCCTTTCCGTCATCTTTCAACCGACCGTCACCACGCCATTTTTCCATACCACTTTCAAAATCACAGTTGAGATCCTTGGGCTCATCGGCAAACACAAACAGCGTCAAACTTATCATCCATAACGCGCCCAAAACGCAGCTCACTTTATTTCTATTCCTCATGGATAAAGGCGTAACAACTCCACCTTTCCGTGTCAATCATAAGCGCTCTATTTTGCCCCTGAAGCAAAAGTTCGAATGCATTTTTGACTCCTTTTTCCTGCAGCGCTTTACCATCCTTGCAGCCCCCCCTCTTTAACCGTATCATTACAACTCCCACAAAAGCATACTGGAAAATGACCCGTCCTATTACACAGTTGACCAATGGATCTATTTATAAAAACAGCTCTTTCACTTATCAGCTGGCTATGGGTGCTACAGCCAGCTTGCGGTTGGTATAAATCTTTCCGTGGCCGCCATTTACTGACAAATCATCTCACTTGGATCAAGGACGCCCTCAAACAACAGCCCCAGCGCCCGGTAGTGATCATTGCCCCCGTTAAAGGACATACGCCCCACCTTAAGAGTTTCCTCGATTTTGTATTGAATCAAGACTACTCAGATTATCGGGTCATTTTTGTGACCGAATCAACAGCGGACACAGCCCACCAGGCAATTAAAGCACGACTTGATCTCGATAGTTCGAACCCGTGTGAAGCATCGCTGGTCGTTGCAGGTCTATCGCAACATTGCGGTCAAAAGGTTCACAACCAACTCGCAGCCCTGAAAATACTGACGGAGGAGGATGACATCATCGCCTTAATTGATTCCGACACCAATGGCCCTAACAACTGGCTTGCCTGTCTGGTATTTTCATTGAATGCCGGACAAGCCGATTTCACATCAAGCAATCGCTGGTTTCTGCCGATGAGGCCAACACTGGCAACTCGTATCCCCACCTTAATCGCCATATCGGCTGACGCCCTGCTAAAACCAGGTCGCCGAATGCTCCTTTGGGGAGGATCAATGGCCATGACGCGTGCTGTTTATGATGAGCTGGATCTTTACTCCGGCATCTCGGGAAGCCTGAATGATGACATCCAAATCACCCACCTAGCCATTCAATCAAACAAATGCATGCGCTACGCCCGCTCGGTTGCCACTCTGACGCCGATCAATTACAACTGGGCTGGACTGATCAAATTTGGCCGTCGGCAGTATTTTCAACTGCGAATATACCGACCGCCACTCTGGTGGACTCTCGTGCTGATCTTGGCAATTTATGTCGCAGGGTTCTCCGCCTGCGTTATTCAATTGACGATGGGAAATTTGCTAATGTTGATTCCCCTGTCGATGGCCGCCGGTTTCGGCATGGCCAGAGACTCAGTCCGTCTGCAAATCATTCATGAACGATTTGCAGAGCCTGAAACACAAAAAAAACTCGACCGAAGCTTGAGAGGAAGCTTTTTGCTGGACCCTTTTGTGCATGGTTTACATCTCTTGATCATGCTCAGCACAGCTTTTGGCCGAAAAATAAGCTGGTCGGGAATCCGTTACCTGGTCAAGGGAAGGCAATCCCTCGAGGTGTTGCAACGCGACATCTGAATGCCTCATTTCAACACTATCGCTTGAAAATCTGCAGAGGAATGCCGTTCTCCGATCTGATCGTTAAACGGGAAATCGGCGTTGGATCCTGGCCAGGGGTCGCCTCGAAGCGAAATCGGCTGACCAACGAAGCCAGAATGAGCATCGCTTCCTGCATCGCAAAGGCCGCCCCAATACAAATGCGCGGACCCGCACCAAAGGGGATGTAGGCGCATTTTTCCTGATCCAACCCTCCTTCAAAACGTTCCGGAATGAACGCGTCAGGCTCTTCCCAAAGTTCACGATGACGATGCATCAGCCAGGGAGAGACGACCACAGGCGAACCGTCGGGCACCTCCCGATTGTGAAGACATCCAACATTATCCGCCTTTCTCATGGTTAAAAAACCTACCGGCGGATACAAACGCATCGTTTCGCGGAAGACATTGCGAATCATCTTAAGCTTGGAAACATCTCGAAACTCCGGCAGGCGATCTCCTATCACCTCCTGCGTTTCCTGAAAAATCTGCTCCTGAATATCAGGGCATTTTGCGATAAGAAACAAGGTCCAGGAAAGCGCCGAGGCAGAAGTTTCGTGACCTGCCAGGAAAAGCATCGCCACTTGATCAACTAACTCAGTCTGGGAGAATGAGGTGCCGGTTTCAGTATCCCTCGCCTCCAATAAAGAGGCTAAAATATCTTTGTGCCCTCCAGTCTCTCCTGCGTGATACGATTCATATCTTTGCTTAATGACCTCCTCCAGCCGCGCTCGAATTTTTCGACCCGATTTCTTCCATGCGAAATAATGATGCGGCATCAACCAAAGCGGTATGCGAAAAACACCAAGTTGAATCATCAATGTCGCCTTTTCCTGATATTGCTTGAATGAATGAAAAATCTCCCGAGCCCCCTCACCTTCCAACGGCACTGAAAGAATCGTTCGTAAAATGATGTCAGCCGTCACATGAGTCATTTCAACCTCAATCTCCCTTGTCTCTCCATCTTTCAATTCACCAAAACGCTTGAGAAGATCATCAGCCGCACCATGCATCATTGGAAAGACCTCCTTTAACCTTGCCTGCTCGAATGCCGGATCCAACATTCGGCGTTGGCGTTCCCAAGTCGGCCCGTTGGTAGTGAATATACTTTCTCCGAGCAAGGGTTTGAGAGCCTCCTCTATCAGTTCGTGTTTAGGGAAATTTTCGTAACGGTCTATTAGAACTTCCCGAACCAAATTCGGAAAGCGCACCAGAAAAATCTGGGTGCCCGGCAGGCGGATTCGAGAAAGCTTACCGTTGTAGGCTCCCTCGTAAAGCGTTTCGAGCCATGACCTTTTGCCTCGTTTAAATAAATTCCATAATGACCGCTTGTCAGTCGGTTGCAATGGTTTGGGATAAGGAGGTTCGTAAGCCATAGATTCAGTGTGAAATAGATGAAGTGTGCTCGATATATCGCTCACTTAGTGTTTGCGGACCTGCGCTTATTGCAAAAAAATCGTATTTGGTCAATTTTTCTCCAGCCATTAAATATTGAAAGTGAATCCGGAAAATATCTCGCTTGATCTGATTATAAGAACTCTCTGAAAACATCTGCACAAACCGTGCCGGCAACATCACCGGACGGATAGGACAATCAGGTGGACGTTCGATCCCTGAACTGGTAACCGGGTCCGCTCTGGCAAAACAGGCTCCATCCCGGCGAGCGGAAAAATCCACCCAATCGATCTCTGCCGCAAAAGCCACCTCTTTCAAATCCTCGCGAAATGCCCGTGCACCTGAAAGATAACTGACCAAAGGAATACTGTTCCCCAAAGTAACAAGGCCTAACCTGCACCGCCCTTTACCCGTCTCTCTGTTCTGTTTTAGAAGTTTGGCCACCAATGGAATCACAAGAATAGTGCCGACGCTGTGCGAAACGATCAGCACCTCATCATCTTCGCCCTCTGCAATATAGTCCGCTATATATTGGGCGAAATCCTCAATTCGTTGACTTAATTCAGGCGCCCCTCCAGTGGCCCATTTCAACATGAATGTATAAGTCCGCAAAAGCCAGTAGGCGTGGAATCTCTGATCAAGGATTCGCCCAATCGCAATGAAACCCGCAACCGTCGCAAGCGATGAAATCAAAGCCACCCACCAGCTCAAACTAAAAAAGTGCACCATACCCACCGCTGCCGCCACGCTTATTCCCGCACCCCCAATGAGAACCGCTATTATGTACAGCAGCGGGTATATCAAAGTCAGTGAAGGCGGCCAGGAAGTGTGTAAAAATTTTCCAATCAAACCCGAGCTCAGAAACACCCAGTAGGCTTTCAATGCCCTGAGGAACATGGTCATCTCATTCTTGGGCCAATTACGCCGAATGATATCGTCCCAGCGTAGAAATTCGTAGGTGGTTTCGATGCGGACATTCCCGGGGGAAACCGCAGATATTTCCCAGACACTTGAAAGCCGGTTTTTGCGACTCCGCTTCTTCACTGACAGATCCAGGCCATTAAGCGCAGCCTGCTTTTTCCCCTCTTCCAAATATAAGGCATGATACGGCGCAGGCCCGCGAGGATCAAACCCGCTGAAATAGAACACCCTCCTTTGGCGAACCGGTGATGCGGCCCCCGATTCCGAATTTGGAGCAGATGACTTTTCTTTACTCATCAGATTCCTTTGTCAGCGAGGCAAATCCGGGATCCTCGCACGACCACTTTAATGTCATGCGCTTCTCCGTCCCGAAAAGAGGGGGGAATCTCCAATCGAAACCCATTCCCACCGTCACTTCCCTCCGCCGCTTCGCTGCCCCCGGCAAAATAGCCATCAATCAATAAATCCACTTCTTGTTTGAATTTTTGATCAAATGGATCATGACACCATCCTATCACTTCATCTCGGGATATTTCCGTCACCGCGCCCATCTCCTCTATCCTCGTAAGCCTGGTTTGAAAACGTAAGGAGCGATATAGCCATGCATCTCCGAGGACAGAAACCTGAAAACCATGAATTCCGCCATCAAAAAAACAATCTGGGACGGGAAGGATGAACCCACAATAAGCACTCACATCATCACGCTCACCTAAATCAGAACGGTATTGATCAGCAAAGCCCTCGGTGACAGTCACTCCGTCAATTGTGAGCAGTAATCGGCAAGCGATCTCCCGGTCGCTCAATTCCCGAATCCAACCAACGACTCCTCGCAGAGAGCAACATTCAAGCACTCCCTCGTAATGAACATTACGGGAAACGGCGGGTCGCCTCGGTTTCATTTTCTCCTCACTAGAGAAATCCCTACTTACGCTAAAACATGAATCATCCGACTCACAAAAATCGTAGTTTTGGTGATTTTCTTTTGCAAGAGGTTGCTTGGCAATCTCTTCAATTTTCATTCCTTCGTTTCCAGCCAGACACCCTACAACCCGTTCCAGCGCGTGAGCAGTGGTCCCATCACCCTGGCCCAATTCTGGCTCAAAATCTTCCGCACTCAGTTGCAATCGTCCCAGTGCTTGCAGCACCTGAGGCTTAATCCAATACATGGAACCTGCGGCGAAACACAACTGATCGGGATCGGTGATCACCCCAGCACGAGCCAGCAAATTCAAAGCCCTCCCGCGATTCCCATACCACCATTGCTGCCCCGACTTTTTCTGACCTGTAGCCGTAAGAATACCACATTCAGCAGCATTCAAAAATCGCTTCAACAACTCACGACTTGCCTCAGCTCTAGGCAATAGGGAGGCAAGCAAGTGCTCACCCCAGGCCTGCCCCGCTTTGAGGTGAGGGCTTTTTTTAGTGTGAATTTTACAAACGGCTTGATAAGCCGACAATACCTCTCCATTAACGAGTTGAAAAAAGGGCGAAATGTCCCTGCCGCGATTTGGCACTAACCAAACTACGGCCCCCGAAAATATACTTTTTATCGTTACAGACAGTTCATTAAAGTCCTGATCTCCACGATAAGTCACTGTGACATAAAGATCATATTCGATCTCCAGTGAATCGATTTTTTCTGCTATACTCGGCCACATCCCGTAGTGGTAAACATGAACAACGATGGCATACCGCGCCTTGCTCACCGGCGCAGCAGATAGATCGATCGTCGAAAACTTCATTTCGTCATCTTCATCATTCCAATACTGCGCTTGCGGGCGAAGCAAACGATCCTCCTTCTCACCGCTGGTGACGTAATGAAAAAACGGGGGAACTCCAGCTTCCAAAACATCAGGGTTCGCATCGAGATAAAGCTCCGGACAGAATTCGCGACTGGGCCAATAACCCCTCATTTCTCCTGTAAGGATATAATGCTGTTCTAAATTACGCCCAACATTGGAATCGTCCCCATACCAGTGCTGATAAAAATCACGATCAAAACGACCCGATTTTTTGATCGCTGAGATCCATTTTTTTTCCTGGGCTGAAGGTTTCATGAATACAGTAAAATTAACCCCGAATGCCACCGCGGCAAAAGCTTGTTCTCATTTTTTTATCAACCATAGCCAATCAACTTCCCCCTTCCAGGAACCTAAGATCCTCCTGCCAGCTTTCCGGGATATCACCAAAATATTCGGCAACCGCACGGTAAACGTGAGCGAAGCGCCTAACGGCCTTTTGTCGAAGCTTCGCATCAAGAACCATTTCATCCGAAACATTAATGCGCTTTTCAAAATTTGCCGCTTTGTTACTCGCACCAAGAAAGTCCGTGATTCTGCGAACTTCGTCATCTCGATGGTCACCGAGAAAAAGTTGCTCATAAAAAATTACCAACACTTCGTCGCGGTTAAATTCGGAGAACAAATGGTTCATTGTTCTGGCATAATCGGTTCGCAATACAAACTGAGGATCGTTCAGTTTTTTCATGAATTGGTCTTCCGCAGAAAACCCCTCTTTCCACTTCATCGTAAATCGTAACTGTGACCAGTAACGATCAGCAGGATTGCGTAACATCCAGATAAGCTTTGGGTTCGGCAGCATGCGCTTCATTGAAGTAAACCCAGCGGCCGGCATCATTGAGTAGGATGGGCTGATCTCACCGAAAGCCTTATGCTTCGGACGCACCACTTGTTCGAAATACTCAAGGTAAGCGTCCGGGCAATCAGCCATCTCAAGTCGTTTCCTCAATAAATTCACCATTCTTTTAACTCCTGGCCCGCCATCCTCACTCAATCGCCGCTCTACCTTTCGCAAGCGTCGGCAAAACTCCTGATGCCAGCCTCCACAGTTTTCTGGAGAAAAACGCCAGTCAAAATAATGCAACTCTTTGATAGGACTGAAGCAGATTTCAGGATGCTTAGAAAAATAATTCCCCAACCAACTCGTTCCTGCCTTCTGGGAACCGATGCCGACAAAACAAGTTTTGCCGCTAAGGCGGGAAATGGAATCCTGATATTCTTGAGTCATCAATCCACAAACAATAGATCATTTACCGCCGGAACAACAAGGTTTTCATTGAAGCTATCAAACGCAGATACCAAGGACGCGCAAACAATGGCGCGCCTCTTTTGACAATCAACTCAGCCGCCCCGAAGGCTGTAGTGAATTCGCCGGTTACTGGATTCACATAAGTAGGGTAAATAATCAACGCTGCGCAGACAAGTTGCTCAAGCTCCAACCTGCGATCTCGGCGCAAAACCGGCGAAAGATCTTCAGTCAATCCCCAGCCGGAGTAAAACGGAGCACCATAACAGATAACTTTTTTTTCTCTCAGCAAAGCTTCAAAACCGGAAAGCGAAGTAAGCGTATGAAGCTCATCGCAACTTTCCAGCCAAGGAACTATGTCAAGATCGCTCACCATCACATCACAAAGCTGCTTGATCTCGTCAGTATAAGCATGCCCAGGGCGAAGACGCTTAATCACATCAGGATGGGGTTTATAAGCAATCACTCCATCCGGTCGAAGCCGGCGAACTTCACGCAGCAACTCAACATTACTCTGCCACTGTGGGCTACCCCAGTGAATCGAAGCATCACCTTCCACTTGACCGGGAACCAAAATTCGTCGCCCTTCTGAATTTTGTGGCCAATCAATCTGCCCCCCTATCTCTTTGCCTAAATTATATTTAGTCAGAGCATTTGATCGAATGATTTGGATAAGTTTTTCTGCCAACGCAAGTTCTTCAATAGAAAATTTATGGTTCAGCAAAATCGATTCCAAATCGCTCGAACAGGTGCTGTCATAGTAGATCCCCTTTCGGTCGAAGATCAATGAAAGTGGCGAGTGAAACTCTGCACCTAATCCCTCCGAGCGAAGAAACCCGTCCTCAACTCGGCAAAGGACGCTTGAATCAGACATCGAGGGCGCATCCTTCCGCCCCCATACCAGCAATTTACTTTCCCTGTCATTCTCAATCCAACGCTCGGCTTTGCGGCGAGACCGAGTATGTCGTAGGGCTACCGCCGGAGAGGACAGATAACTATTCATCAAAGGCCTCTTCCACGGCGACATACCATATGCCACCCAAGATCCCGCGTTTTTCGAAAACATCTCCTTCTGCAACTCCAAATGATCCAAAATACGAGATAAGCGGCATGGCTCCAAAGTGTCCGGATCAAAACACCGGGAATAACAACGGAAGGCAGCATGGAACAACTCCAACACCGACCTGGACCGATCTCTCACAGGCAACAAAGAGTTGCGACCATCAGACAACCCCCAACCCGCATAAAAAGAACAGCCGAAAGTCACTACCGGCAATCCATGCAACAAAGCCTCAAAGCCAAACAGAGACGTTCCCACATAAACGCGTTCGATCCGTTCGAAGACCTGCCATGGCGCCAGGTTTGCTGCAAGAAGATGCACCCTCGAATCATCGAGCAAGGGCGATCTCAGGCATGAGCGCTTTGAACGATAGATGTGATCCGGATGGCCACGCACATAGACAGGCTTGCCCGGATTCTCCTCAAGAGCCGCTTCCAACATTCTATGGAAATCGGATGACTTTAAATTTCCATACCGAATGGAAGCATCGCCAGAAGTCTGATCCACCACAAGAACGCCTGGAGTCGGTATGAATTGATCTAGCGCCCCGCGATTGAACTCATCAGGATACCAATTATATTTTGAAGCCCCTATCCTAAGATATTGATCGAGATCCGCCTGCGCCTCCCGCTTCCATCCGGCTTCGTCCAGCTTCGACCCAATCGCCCCTCTTCCATTCAATCCACTGACCAGATCACTGCCCCCCGACCCGTCATAATAAATCCCTCCGCGATCCTCCACCAAAGAATACAAAGCGCCCTTACTGTATCCAGGTTTCAGTGAGCGCACAAAACCGTCTTCGAAAAGACGGAATGACGCCGAATGGTCTTGTGCCTGTTTCTTCGCCCAAATCCCACTGGATTTATATCCCCAACCTATGAACACATCTGACTGGTTCAATTCACCCTTTGCCAAGCCCGATAAAACTTCTGCCCCTGCTAGCCGAGCCGTTTCAGCAAGCAGCGGATGCCCGGCAATCGATCGGTTCTGGGAAATCCAACGTGCCATTATTCAAACCCGAACGCCGGAAGTGCTGCTACCAGCTTTAACTAAAGGGAGTCTTTTTTTCCAAAACTCGATCTGCTGAATTTGTGCTTTCTCAGAAATGATGAGGGCACGCCTCCTCGCTTGATTCGCCATTTCCAAAATCCGACTGCGATCAGCCATGAGCATTTCAAGACAATCGATCCATTCACCGGGCTGGGCAAAAAAACAATCTCCCAGCTGAAGCCTATCGGCAAAAGGTGCATTTGTGGAAATAATTGAAGCCGCCCCTACCACTGCGTGCTCAAGAAACTTGTTAATCGACCGGCTTTGATTCACTTCACTATCCAGTAAAGGATAAAGAGCCAAATCAAATTGTCGAGATCCGACCCATGAGCGATATTCGTTCCATGACATGGGATTGATATTCTCAACCTGATGCAAGCGCTTAATCCATGTCGGCCTATTTTTGCCAAATAAAACCGTTAGTCTGACATCCTGATGCCTTGAAAAAAAATCCACTAACTCTGCTGAAATGGATTCAAGGTCAGCAATATGAGAGCGACTGCAAAGCCATGCGATTTTCAAGGGTGATTGATGGTTTGAAGGGCGCTGGATCGTATCAGAAGGAATCGACCACAGGGGATCCAATTGAGTCACCATCTCAAACTCATAGCACTGCATTTTTTCCAAAAGAGCATTACTCGAAACCACCACTTCGTCGATGAGTTCTTTCAGCTCTTGCCAGAGACCCGAAACAAACCCCTCAATTCTACCTCGATAATCCTCTGGAAGCTGCAAGTCATTTACAATGGCTCCCAGATCATCATCTATCAGATAGATCACCCGACCTCCCTCAGCTCGAATCGTCCGGGCAAGGTCAACTTCTGCATCAGTGGCGTAACGAATGATAAGCAGTCGGTCATCAAATCGGAAGCTAAACGGCCCGGCCCGACAATTTTCCCAATCACTGCATAAACCTTCAGTATTCAAGCAATCCTGCAAATACAGACTGGTCGTGGGAAGATCCCTGTATGGAGCGTTATTTGACTGCTGAATCATCGTGCCCCTGTCCCTCTTTTGCCAGACTCCGCCGCAACCTTGCCAGCTTTTTTTTAAAAGTCGTCGCAGGCCGACCTTTGGCCAGCGATGTCTGCTCACGAAGATAGGCTTCGTGACCCGCCCGGTCAGCGGGATAAGCATAATCCCTAAGCGTCTCCCCGCAAAAAGACAGCACCTTATCCTGTTCCCTAGGTTTCAATCGCTCCAGATAGCGCAAATTCATTGGCCAGACTTTCGGCTCGGCAGGCCACACCTCAAATTGAGGAGCTTCGACAAAGTCGAGAATTCCGGCAAGCACTGATTCCGGGGAAACCGTCAGATCCTCGTAGCAAACCTGACGGATCTTCTCTGGCCACTGCCGGGAAACCAGCTGTGCTGCCTGAACCGCTTCCAGCCAAATATTGGCAGCACCACGAATATTCTGAGGTCCCACGGTGCTTCCCTCCTTAATGCTAGCCACGACATTCAAAGGACTGCGGTAAAGGTGTATAATCCGCGCTTCAGGATAATCGCTCAACAGTCGCAACAAGCCGGCTGAATGTTGCGGGGTTTTCTCAAACCATCGACCGCCTGAATTTCCTTTCTTAACCAAAAATTGCTCCATATACGAATCCTGAAGCTGCCTGCGGTTTTTGGCCTTGCGGTAAATTTTCCAGAACTCGTCATTGGAAAAACCGTCCTTTTCCCGGTGCTCGCAGAGCACTGCATTGCGACGGTAGGTTCTGGTATAGGCCTTGGTTCCAAAAGGATCGCTCCAGCGATAAAACGACGTTTCTTCAGGACACTCCAGTAAAGGGTGCTGGCGTAGCAGGTCCCGCAGCAAAGTTGTCCCTGAGCGAGGTGCCCCAATAATAAAAAACGGATCGTTCATACGGCTCTCTTGCGCTTGAATGGCTCAGTATCCACTACAGACTCATCGCTGAATGCAGCTATTTCGCTAGCCAAAGCTACAGGATCATCAGCCAAAGCCAAAGGTATCACTTTCCCCTTGGCGTATTTTTTAATTCGTTCAGCATGGGCGCCAATATCAAAACTGATGAGCGGCATCGCAAGCGTCATCAACTCGTCAGCGACGAAGTTATAAGTTTCCGGCCAAATGGATGAAATGAGACAGACCGAAACCTTGTAGCGCTCCAGCAACCCTCTCAGTTCCTCACGTTCATAACTCCCATGCACACAAAGCCCAGGCAGTGATTCAAAACCAGGCGCGAGTTTTCCAATCACCACCACTCGACAGCTCCCCTCGCGAGCCAACTCGACAATCACCGAAGCCCCCTTGGCCTGCCCGATGCTCCCGACCACTGCCACAACCAACTGCTCCGATTCGACTGCCTCTGGAAAAGTGACCGGATTGGAATAAAAATGCTGCCCGTGAGGTTCTGTGTGCAAGCAGTCTGAAATTTCGGGAAACACTTTTAAAATCAAATCCGCTGATTCCGTCGAAAATGCCCTGATCCTGTCCGCCGCCTCAAACACCCGGCGCCATGCATTTCGCCAACCGTTGATGTCCGTGATTCTCACATCCAGCGCATGAATGTTCGATTTTAGGCATTCCTGACATACCGATTCGTCCGGGATATTGCAGAATTTTCCATCCTTACTAATCAGATTGTGGGAAGGGCAAATCCCATGGTAATCGTGCAGAAAAACCTCCATCGATACCTCCGGGGAAGATGCGGCCAAATCCCGTATCTGCCGCAACAGCAAAATAGGATGGGGGGAAAATGCGATGCTATTCAGCAGAATTTTGTGCAGATTCAGAGATCGAATCACATGAAAACAATCCAACTCGTCCGTAAATGAAATGGTTCCCGACCACCGCGGATGGTGGGCCTTTAATCGGATAACACCACCCCTGCGCTCATGAGTGATACTTACAGGAAAATATCCTCCGTCCTGCTCTTCGGCAATGCGGCGCTGACAAAACAAATTGGCTCCCCCTCCCTCCTGGTGATCAAAAACAACACACGCGCCCTTTGAACATTGCCATGACAAAATTTGCAATAGAGCGACTTCGCGATGTCGCCGTAAAGGGTCACTCTTAACGAAGCTCTGCACTTCATGATGATAAGTTGGATGCTTACGCCCCATTAATTTTAGATGCGCGTTCAGCAAATTCTCTTTTTCTGCAGGAGCGTAGCTCCCCCCATGCTTGTGATACACATATAGATTTAAAACCGGTAGATTTCGATAACCCATTTTAATCGCCCGCTGACACCAATCGTTTTCCTCGCCGTAGCCCCGTCCAAAACTCGCTTCGTCAAATACCCCGACTTCACGAATTGCCTGCAGCGACATTCCCATGCAGAATCCAATCCCGGAAGGCAACTCGGGAACTGGCTCCACAGGGCGAAGCTTCTGAAATTGCTCATCAATTTTTCCTACCGGCAAGTCGTTGAACACATCATTGTCGACCAGCCATTCAGGAAAACTAAGAATCGTGCCGGCATTGGTGAAAGGCGTAGTGGTAGCAACGGAAGGGTCTCGCCGGATCGGTTCAAGCAAGCGCCCCACCCAACCGTCCGGAACATCCACATCCGTGTTCAGCACAACGCAATCATCCGTAACCCGCCGTAAGCCCTTGTTGACGGTTTTGACAAAACCTAGATTTTTTTTATTGCGAATCAATTCAACCCGCGAGTGCTGCTCGGCAATTTCGTCCAGCAGACTAATAACTGCAGGATCCGAGCTGCCGTCATCGATCAGAATAAGGCGGTTGATGTCTGCATCTTCACACAATTTGGGCAACAACGTGGTCAGATAATTCAAGCCGTTATAAATAGGAACGATCACCTGACCCGAAGTGGAACCGGCTTGGCAGTTTCTTAACAAAACTGCCGCCGCCGAAGAAACAACTTGGGATTTTCCAATTTTGTTTCTAAAAATTTGCTTGAAAGGCTTGGCCCAGGAATAATAACGGTGCCCCAGATTGCTCCAGAACCGATCTCTCAACTCACCACTGGTTTCGCCGCGATCCTTTACGAACATTGAACGGGCATTATCAAAAACGATTTCGAATGCCAGCGACCTAAACCATGTAGGGATTTCCACCGTAAAGGAAAAACCTGACAACAGAGCGTCCCGCCCCCCCCCAAAACGCGCTTGAATGTCGCCCCTTTCCACGCCTGTTCGAAGTGAAATAACCCGCGATGCCCACGGATCGGAAAAACGAATTTCCTCAATGATAGCACCCGGGCAATAAGCCCACCCGGAGACACAAATTTCCCGCCGCATGACCTTGAAGGTTTCGACATAAATATGGCCAAAGGGCTTGCAGTCAGCGGCATCCCTGCGGAAAGAAACAGAAATACTATTCTCTGGCCCGACTAGTGAAGACAAAATTGGCTCGGCTCTCATTTCTTGGCTGGCTCTGTGAGTCGAATGCGTTTCCATAAAAGTTTCGAACAAAAAATACTCCTACCTGAATTTATATTACCTTTTCCCTCGGGAATCAGCTACGCTATTCAGTTGGCGCTCCTTGACATGCTCACACAGACCTTGCTACTTTCATTGACATACCTGTTTTTTCCAGCCACTTTTTGACTTAATCTATGCTACCCCCAAACTGCTCTGGCCTGCTGAGAAAATTACATGATTTGCTATTTTACGCCTAGATGACGCATCAAATCGAATTAGATTTTTCAAAGGATCCTGAACTGGAACCTGAAATCAGGCAAACTGACAATTTAAAATCAAGCAGCCCCGACAATAACTCCGAGCCAGCTCTGCGCACCGTCCTATTCCTCCAGACCGATTGGGAGATGGGTTCGTGCCGACTGGCCCGCCAAATGCGGTCACACGGACACGAGGTGTTCAAAGTAGCGTTCCACAGCGCCGATTATTACTTTCGACTCTGGGCCGTGCCTGTCAGCCCCTATCGCGGAAAGGTTGAAACCTGGAAAAACTGGCTCAAAGCCCATAGCGAGGAAAATGGAATCGATACCTACGTTTTATACAATAACAAAAGAACCTACAATGCGATCGCCGAAGAGCTGGCAGACGAACTCGGGATCGAAGTCATCACCCTCGAGCAGGGCCTAATTCGCCCTCTTCATGTGACGGCCTACTCGACGAAGCAGCAACCATTAGAGGAAATCCCCGAACTCTGGCAGCGAAGCTTGTCAGGCAATTGGATTCCAGAAGGTTACCCCACCATTCCTCACCAGAAAGTGCCCGTTTCAAGTGCCTATAAGTTCTTGCGTTTTGGGTTTTTCGGAATGATCTCGGCACTGACCCGCCCACTTTTCCCCAATTATCGAGAACAACAACAAATGGGGCTGCTGTTTCATGCCAAAGCTCAATTGAGAAGCTTATGGAGGCTTTTGAAATCAGCCTCCAATGATCGGAAAATTCAATCCCTGATTTCAAAAGACTGGGAACGGGATTTTTTCCTCGTTCCGCTGCAGGTTCCTTACGACAAGCAGATTTTGCTGCACTCTGAGTTTTCTGACATGAATGAATTCATCAACAAAGTGGCCGAATCATTTGAGCGTGAAGCTGGCAGCAATCAAAAATTGATTTTTAAAATCCACCCAGTGGATCGAGGCTATCGCGATTACACCGCCACCATCACAGAGTTGAAGCAGCGACTAGGAAATGATCGCATCCACTTGATTGACCGGGTCAATCTCGACCAGTTACTGGAAAATGCACAAGGAGTCGTCACGATCAACAGCACGCTGGGACTCACCGCCTTACGGCACGGCACCCCTGTCAAAGCTCTTGGGCAAGCGATCTACGACCTGAAAGAACTGACCTTCCGCTCTAGTCTGGACAACTTTTGGAAATCGAAAAATCGCCCCTGCATGGACACCGTACAATTATTCGTAAAAGTATTGGAATCCACCATTCAGGGACGAGGAACGCTTTCCCGCAGATGTTTTACGGACGCCGAAGAAACAGGGATTATTTGGCCAAAGAATATTTGTAATATATTTGATTTCCGTGAATACTGAAGCCTTTCAAAGCAATATCAAATTTACTATGTCAAAATTGACCCGAACTCTTGTTGCCACGACACTGATCACTCTCACGGGAGTCCTGTTGTCCGGATGCAGCAGTATGAGCGGCCAAGGGCCTAGTGCTTCAGCTATTCGTTCAAAAAATTCCGGATACCAACTGATTGAAATTCAATCTGTCAGCCAAATCCCGGTGGCGAACAATACCTTTGCGTCAGCCAGTTCTCCCCCTCGCCATCCCGACCGTAGTTACCTTGAGACCCTGACTCCACGCGACCAGTTACAAGTCCTCATTACTGACGCCTCTTCCACCAGCAGTCCCTTTTACCGTCCAGGAGCCTCTTACACTTATGGACCAGTCGAAGTCCCAAACTCCGGCAAGATAAAATTTCCCTATATTGGAGAAGTGGATGTGCTTAACAAAAGCCTCGCTGATGTCTCCAGAGAGGTCAGCGTGAAAGTGAAGGAGGTATCCGCCAGTGCGGAAGTCACCATTACCCGACCGTTCCGCCTGCAAAAACGAGCCAATATCCTTGGGGATGTTCGCTTGCCGGGACCGGTGGAAATTGATCGCAAAAGATTCACGGTGCTTGATGTGCTGGCCGCTGCCGGGGGCACCAATGGCCAGGCCCACAATTATATTTACTCCCTGATGCGGGACAATAAGGAATACCAATACGACTCCCTCGCTCTCCGCAAAAAACCGTTTCTGGTCGAAGACGGGGATTTAATCCGAGTCACCAAAAACCCACGCCGGGTTATTTTTGTGAGCGGCGCTGTCAACCGACCGGGCAAATTTGAATTCCCCAACGAAGCCCCAACCCTGGCAGATGCCTTAGCCTATGGTGCAGGCCTCAACGAACACAAATCCGATCCCGAAGGAGTTTTCGTATTTCGCAACCGCGGTAATAAGGTTGAAACTGCCTACGCAATCGATATGAATAAAGCCAATGCAGCCTACCTGGCCAGCCGCTTTCCGATCGAGGGCGGTGACACCATTTATGTCAGCGAAGCCCCTCTCACCCATTGGAACCGCTTCATAGGAACAGTGCTGCCATTCGGACAAGCTGCTAAGATGGGGGCAACCGCCACCACAGGTATCCCCATTCCCTGATCCGATCATCGCTTCATTTCCTCCAGTGATTCACCATGCCCTCGATCCCGATAAAACTGCCCGATCACTCCGCGTGGAAAACCCAGGTCTCGGTGATCTGGGCGCTCTATTTGCGTGAAACTCGGACCCGCTTCGGCAAGTATAACCTCGGCTTGATCTGGGCGCTTATCGAGCCGATGTCGATGATCGCAGTCAAAGCGGCCCTCTTCGGGTTTATTTTAAAAGTAACCATTCCCTCCATTCCCTATCCCATATTTCTAGCAGCAGGCTTTATTCCCTTTCGTTTTTTTACCGGCATGGTCAACCGTAGCGTAACGGCTATTTCCTCGAATCAGGCTCTGCTCGTCTATCGGCAAATCAAACCTTTGGATCCTTTTATCGCCCGCCTGTTACAGGAAATCGTCGTATCAGTGCTGATCGGTGGAATCTTTCTCTTCGCTGCTGCCTGGCTTTTGGCTGCTCCCGATTTCAAACGTCCCTTGATGATCCTGATATCACTCACCTCCCTGATCATGATGTCCTCCGGCCTGGGGATTTTCCTGGGAGTGCTTGGCCACACACACAAAGAACTAGAGAAAATCGTGCCAATGCTGACAACTCCGCTGCTGCTCATTTCGTGTGTGCTTTACCCCTTGAGTAGAGTTCCCTCCAACTACCAGTATTTATTCATCTGGAATCCTCTGGTGGTTATTTTTGAGAGCTTTCGAATGGGGCTTTATTCACATTACCCCACACCTGATCTTCCGATTTTTTACCCACTCTGCTGCGGAATCGTCAGCCTGTGGATCGGTCTAGCCTACTACTACAAAAAGTTCGACATCCTCTACCTTCCTAGTCGCGTCTAAAAACATCCCTTCATGATTGTACTGGACCACGTTACCAAATACTATGACACGGATGAAGGACGGCGTTACATCCTGCGTGATGTGAGTTTCACTTTTCAACTAGGTAAACATTATGCGCTATTGGGGAAAAACGGCGCTGGGAAAAGCACCTTGATTCGTCTGCTTGCAGGCTCCGAAAAACCCAACTCAGGCGACATTTATCGGGAGGGTGACGTCTCGTGGCCGCTCGGCAACATTGGCGGATTCCAAGGCTCGATGACGGGATTGGAGAACTCGGAATTTGTCTGCCAGGTCCACGGGCTCGACGAGGACCAAACCCAGGCAGTCATTGATTTTGTCCGCCGCTTCAGCGAGCTCGAGTCTTACTTTTTCATGCCCGTTAAAACCTATTCCAGCGGCATGGCAGGCCGCCTGCGTTTTGGTCTGTCCCTGGCCTTCAAATTTGACTATTACCTGGTTGACGAACTGACCTCGGTCGGAGATGTCGCCTTCCGCCAAAAAGCCACCGAGGAGTTCAAAAAGCTCCGTGAGCGCGCATCCCTCATTTTTGCCTCCCACAATCTCAATACAGTGGTCCAAAGTTGCGATGTTGCCCTCATCGTTTACAATGGACGCCTGCAATATTTTGATGATATCAAAGAAGCAATTGAAGCCTATAAAAACACTTTCAGTCTCCAGGGGCAGAAAGCTTTTGAGGGGAAAAAATCTTCAAACAAAGGGAACAAAGGGAAACGCCGAAATTTAAAACGCCGCAACAAAAAAAACAGCCGGGCTCAAAAAAATGAGCCTCCTTTTTAAACTAAAATTTCGCACTTTAAATCCATGCCCACCGAAAAAGAAACCGCCGAGCTGTCGCCACCGGAACCCAGCCCATTTACTCTTGCCGAGGAAGGCCAGGAATCCTCCCCAAGCACATCCACATCCTCCCAGTCACTTTCTCCTATTCAAGTCCGCAAACACAAGCGGAAAAAACGCATCAATCTGTGGCCGGCCGCCTATGTTATTTACCTCTTGACCGTAGCCACCTATTTTACTTTCATTTCAAAAGACCGTTATGTGAGCGAAGCGCGATTTGTGGTCACCCGTGGCGGAGAAACCGCCATCTCCGGTGGAGCGATGTCCCTCATGGTTGGCACCAGCCAGACACAACAGGATGCCTACACTGCTATCGCCTACCTCCTGTCTATCGACATGCTTCGCTGGCTCGAAAAGGACGGCGATATTAACTTCAAGCAACACTTCAAAGACGCAGGGCTGGATATTTTTCATCAACTACCTGCAGATGCGCAAATTGAGCAATCCCACAGATTCTACCAGAAACGGGTAACTGCCTTTTTTGATGATGTTGAAGGCATCGTCACTATGGACACTGAAGGTTTCAACCCAGAATTTGCAGAGCACCTCGCTATCGCGATTCTAAAACGTTCCGAAGCATATCTCAACGAGTTGAATCGAGATATTGCCAATCAACGGTTGGTTTTTGTGATAGAGGAATTGGATTTGAGTGAGGACAAGCTGGATGAAGCACGCAAAAAACTGATCGCTTTTCAGAACGAAAAACTGATTGTCGATCCTGAAGCTGACATCCAGGCGCGTCTCGGATTGATTCAGGAACTGAAAAAAGCCAAAGTCTTTAAACAGGCTGAACTGGTCCGCCTGACCCGGGAATCCCCACTGGCACCCCGCATCAAGGAACTGGCCGCAGAGATCTCCGCAATCGAAGACGAGATGACACGCGAATCAAATGAGCTCACCGGTGAAGGTCCTGACCAACTCAACCAATTATTCGCCCAGTATTCGAAACTCCGCCAGGACATCACCTTTGCTACCGAACGTTATGGCCAAAGCCTACGCGTCGTTGAAGAAATGCGGGTTCAGACCCTTCAACAACACCGCTTTCTCTCTGTCGTGCAACAGCCCTTCCTTCCAGAAGATTCAGTTCGTCCACGACGACTCTACTGGAGCATCACCTTTGCCGTCCTGGGTATCATGCTGCTACAAATTTTCCGCTTGGTCATTCGCACAGTGGCTGATCACCGTTGAAGCTGAAAGCTCACAAATTTTCCGACCAGGGAAAGGTGTACTGATAAGCCTTGATATCCCCTTGATAGAGACGGCTCACCCGAGTGCGCAGCTCAGCATCATAAAAGTTGCCATACTCCGGAACGCCTTCGGCGAACTCGCTCCAGGGAACATCCGCCGCGAAGCCCTTCCATTTCTGATTCACTTTGGCGTGATGGTCGGAAGTCAATCCCTCCAGATCGAAGTCAAATCCATAACGCTGGTTCACCCAGGCGATATCTTCCGCTAGGTTCTCAAGCCGACAAATAATCGGATGACGCAAGTTGAGCAGTTCATAATCCTGAACTTGCTCCTGATAATGAATATCACACTTCACCCGTAGATCGGTCGATTCTAGAAAACTGACAAATTGCCGGAAGGTGATTTCTTCAATGGATTTCAATTTGAGGACATCCAGGATTCTCCAGTTTTTACCCAGCGCACGAACCTTGTTTTGCAGAGAGCTGATCACTCGGGTATAGGGGTTGCGAACCACCTTGATCAAGGTGTTCTTTCTGGACAACAAGTCATTCACTGTCACGGGATAGCGCTCGTAAAAGACCTCTCCCCGGTAATTGTGAACCCAGGGATGGTGCTCCCGAGCTTCATCAAGCAGTCCCATGTGACGGAAAAACATCATCGTTCCGATCGTGCAACCTGCTTTGCCGGACCAGTCCATGATCACCTTTCGCTCGGGGTCGAATAACATCTTGCCGATCATACGATGCGCACGTGGGAGAAGGGTGATCTTTCCCCGCAAGCAAGCGAAACTACGGATGCGGCATCTCAGATTATCCGCATGTTCCGGTTGTATACGATATTGGAAGCCTGCTACACTTTTCTGCATGGAAATATTATCGTTTCGGCCAAGCGTTTGTAATCGACTCAAGTCGAATTTTCCGAACTGTTTAATTCCTGTAATTTTTTCCGGATAGTAGGATCTTTGCTGTTTAATTTTCTAGCTATTTTCAATAGTTCAACGGTCTGCTGCCTATACTCCACCGGCAGTGTTAGAGAAACATCTCTTATTCGACGTGACAATCTGATGTCTCTAACTCTGGTTTTTGCCTGTTTTTTCAGAGACAAATGCGAAAAGACTTTCGCATACATCTGATGCAATTGCTGCTCGGTAAGTCTTTGCTCGTTCGCTATCTCGGGATATTGGCTGAAATCATCATTAAAAATGGCCTCGGTTGGGGATATTTTTAAGAACTCATTCAGCCTTATATTCCCCTCTTTGAATTGTTGGTAAAAATCCATCGCCTGTTTGCGGGAAGGCAACAACTTCTCCCTGTCTTTCAGTTTTTCATCTACTCGCCGGACAGCTTTGACCAAGAGTTTTTTTTCTGCCTCGCAACTATTAAATTGCTCCCCACTTTGGTGTAAAAACAGTTGGCTTGTTCTAGTAAAGGATTCATTTTTCTTCCCGGCTAATCTGTAATCATGAGGATTAAAGTCGAAAATATCGCAAAAGTCTTCCACCACATCGCCTCCTTTTAACCTCTCATTTTCAAAAACCCGAACAACCATTCGCTCTACACCAAATACCTCGGCCCACATGCTGAGTCTGGTTTCATAATCAAGAAAACCAGCTGCCAGAGGTGTAAGCGTTTCAGGCAATGCAGTCACAGTGTTTCCGTAAGCCCTTAAGGTTTTTGATCTTTTTTCTACATGTTTAGCACCTTCCTGTTTGTGCGAGACAGCCAAATAATCCTGACGCCTCAAATAGAAGATGATTCGAACCTCTCGGGCCACTCTTTGGAGTGCGTCTTTGAGACCTATTAGAGAATCGATATCATTTACCCAAAAAAGCATTTCTCGGGAAATAATTACACGCTCGGCTTTTAATTTACTTAACCGCTTAAAGGCCTGAAAATTCACCCCGATTGATGACTGATCAACACCCCCACCAATCATACCTTTTATATTGGATACGAGAATATTTTGCCCCAATAATTCCTTCCGGTTTAACCGCAAAAAGCTTTGGATAGATGAGGACCCGGTTTTGTGTGAGCCCGCGTGAATATATAATGTGTCAATCATTAATCCATGTATAATGGACCTCTAAACCCCCGAAACTCAACCTCTAATCAAGCCTACCTACATATTATGAGTAAACCAATTTGTTATTTACACGTAGGAATAGGTAAAACTGGGTCTTCGGCGATTCAATATGCACTGACGAAGGCCCACGACCATTTGTTAAGCTGCGGATTACACTACCCTGATATTTCCAACAATTTCAAGCAAGTGCTTAAATACAAAACAACGGCTGGGAACGCAGGAAAATTACGGAAAATTCTAAAACATAACGGGCGTAAAGATGTAATGCGGCTACTTAGCCCATTTTCTGCTCGTCCAGAAAATTTGGTTCTATCATGCGAAGGCTTCTCCAGGCTACCCTTTGCATGTCTGGAAGAGTTGGCACATGGACTAGACATTTTGGGATATGACATTCGGTGCTTGGTATTTTTTCGCCCTCAAGCGGAATCGCTTGTTTCTCGGTATTTGCAAAAGGTCAAAGGAAATAAGACTTATAACAAAACACTCGATGATTATATTGCCCATATGCTAAGTCCCGATAGATTTGACCGTGTGTGTAATTGGTATATCTTAGCACAAAAACTCGCCAAAGCATTTGGAGATCAAAATATAACGACTAAGTGGTACCCTGCAGTGCTTCGCACCCAATCACCCAGCGTAGTAAAAACGACAATGAACTGGCTGGGCGTATCATTGCCAAATGATTGCCTTGACGAGGAGGACAAAATAATCAACCCAACACCCGGCCGAGAAGCCTTAGTAATACTGGAGCGACTTAATTCTCTCGGTTGGGGCAATATAAATTTTTCAGGAAATTTTCTAAGTAAAGCCCATAGACAAGGTGTACTAGGCAGCAAAGTATCTCTTAGCCCCTCATTGATAGAGGAAATCGATACCACAACACGCGATAGCAATACTAAACTACTGAAACGTTATTGCCCTGAACTTTCAGTAAAGAACGAGCTTGATTCATTGAAAAAAAATCAACAAGCAGTCGCAATTGATACTAACAAAATAGATAAGCTAGAAAAAATAGCTTTGCACATATTCCGTAAAAGTATATCCGCCGCTTAATCGAAATTAAGGAGCTTCCGCGTCACTGCTAAGATCTATACTAGGAAATATCCCTCCTCCACCAGAGAGTCAGTCCTGTTGCGTATCTTCAATTGTTGTTTTGTTTTTCCATGGGAAAGGGGAACTTGGAACCGGTTTTCCAACAAAATCGCAAAGTTTGGACCAGCCGTCGCCGGAAAATATATCAAATTTCAACAATTGATCGCACCGCTCACCTTGAAAAAACAAATTCACCCGTTTATCGTGATGCTGATATGCCTCCATTGCATCAGCATGCTCACAGTATAGATTATTATGTATCGCTCGGTAGATCTCGCCGTGACGGCAGCCCTCAGGGTGATTTATTCTTGCTTGTAACGCATCCCAGTCAGGGGCATCTAGATTGTTCGCGAAATGTTTAGTGAAGGATGCGACCCAACTTTGTATGGGCCTTTTCGTATAGACAAATTTTGCATCTGGGTATTGCTCGAAAATCTCTTCAAATTGAAAACTGACAGGTGTATCAGCAAAGGCATCAAATAGATGAAAATCATCATAGGAAATAATTTCCCGTGTCAACGGGTTAACGAAATGCACTGTAGAGAACCCAAGTATATCAAGAGCTGTCGACAATGAACTGGTGCCTGTTTTCGAAAGCCCTATTACAAAAACCTTGGCAGGTTTGAATGTAGAAAGGCCTTGATTGCACAGTCGCCGCCTAACTTCCACAAAGGACCGGAGTCTCCCCGATATATTTGACGAATCATCGAGTTTCGCCGAGCAAGACTTGAACCTCTCGTAATCACGTAAAGCCAATAGGGCACCCAACTGGACGATTAAAAGCAAGTCCGATTCGAAATTTTTTGGAAACTTATCCAATCGTTCACTTACCGCCTCCTCACATTTCAACAGTCGCCGGGTTCGCTCGGAGCCATCGAATAAAATAGGGATCAACGACAGGCATCGGTCTAAGGCCAACGCGTCTTTCAATCGTTTGGTCACAAGGTCAAAAATCACTCTCGCATTGGTAATCCTATTGCTCCGCACGAGTGAAGTCACCACATCCAGATCATCAACAGTCCCCACATCACTTTTTAGCGCCCCCGATTGATACTCTTTGACTAGATCTTCCGAATTTCCAGAATCAAGAAATACCCGACTTAACCCCTGTATTATATAGGGCGTTACACCTCCTTGAATATCTACCAGCTGTCGATAAATCTGGATAGCTTCCTTGTGCCGCTCCGAAAACATGAGTGCATGAGCCAAGCCTCCATACCAGTTCAGCTGAGCTTGAGCGGGGAAACGATCGAAACAATTTTTCCATTGGGTTGCTGCAGCCGCCCAATTTTCATTCATTGCCAAGACACGTGCTCGTGATGCAATGACAATCGAATTTTCTGTTTGATAAGCCCATCTTTGCCCTTGCCCTCCCCCTTCGATAAAATCGAATCGTTTTTGCAGTTTATGCTTTCGCGTTACCGGTTCTGAATCAGGTATAGCATTGATCAATCCACATTCTACCAATTGACTGGCAGATTCAAAAGCCAAGGTGCTTGGTGATTTCGGGAAATCCGAAAGGTCGATATTTTCAAGCACCTGACGATAGCGATCATGGGAGACCTTGCAATGCGGGCTCCTGTTCTTCAGGCGCCCCTGAACATCGAGTGCCCGAGGCGTACCAACCGCCCGGCTTTCCCGAAGAATTTTATAGTGAAGCAACGCTCCCGTTACTTCGCTGACCTGTGCGGCCGTCGTTGTATGATTGGTAAGGTAGCGAACATCCGCTCCACCCCATACAATAGGAGCCTTTCTCAGTCTATGCGTCGTGTTAAAAAGTCGATCGCGCGCGCCCCCCTCAATGCTCCTATAGGGCGATTGCCAGTCGCCAAAAACCAAGTAGTCGCTATCAAAAAGGGGCGAGAAACTCTGCGGATCATCTCCGCTTTTAAACAATGAATACGCGTCCCCTTTATCTGGGTACATATCCAACATGAACCCGAACATGACTTCATCACCATGGTCGCGCATGTGATCAACAACTTGCCGCAAACCTTTATCCCTTGGGCCAGGAACTACCAATTGCTCGTCCGCATCGACAAAAATGCACCAGTTGCCGTCGCCATGTCGTTCAATCAGTTCATTGATCCACCGCATACCAGAGGAAGCCTGGTGGAAGTTGTCATCAGTCCAATAAACGGTTGTGTCGGCTTGACTGCAAAGAAATTCCTTTGATTCATCACTGGAGCCGTTGTCGACAAAGAAAAACCAATCAACCCCAATCGATCGATAATATTCAAAAAACCAGGGCAATAAATCGATCTCATCCCGGATTACACAAAACAAGAGGATTTTTTCGCACAAACTGGGAGCCTGATTGGAATCGATACGTTCAAATCGTTTCAGCTGGCCATGAACTGCGAAGGAATACTGTTCCCTCAGCAACTGTTTAGAAATTTGTTTTGCGCGAATGTGATCACCCTCTGCCTGAGTAATCCAAGCATTAAGCTCATCGGTGTGGGAGCATCGCCCAAAAGCTTTCTCGATGTGCTTAGTGATGCTCGCCGTTTCTTCAAGTCGGTTGGCACAGATCAAAGCCCGCGCTTGTTCTATCCACGCGTCCCTGGAAATCGGAAAACGCTGACATATCCCTTTCGTTGTCTCCAGTAACTCGGTAAGATCGTTGGCAAATCGAATATTATTACGCATGTGCCCCGCCAAGGCTATATGGATTTTTACAGAATCTGGAAAAAGTCCTGCATAATGGCGCGCCGCCACTAGGGGTCTTGGTCCATTTTCAGAAACATTCAACTCGTCGATATGACGCAATGCTTTATGAGGATCCCCCGCAACATCCCTATAATCATCAACGATGTGGTGCATTTTGTCCGAAAGACTATTCTGAAAACGCTTATAGCCCAAGTTCTCCTCTGTAATCCTGCGAAACCTCATACGGGCTGCCGACCAATATTGGCGGGCACTCGCTTCATCTCTTCGCGTGGCTGCATTGTTTGCGCGCTGTATCCAACAAAGCCGCCAGTCGGGACGTTTGACGATCAATGCCTCCAGAATTTCTTCGGCTAAATCAAAATGACCTGTTTTGGTGCATGCCTGCGCTCGTGACACGAGATCAGAATCCGACATTTTGTCCCTATAAGTCTCAAAGACAAAATCCCAACGTTCCAAGCTACACTGCCAGTCCATTCGCTGAGCGGCTATCCGAGCCAAGCCGATATAACCTTCAACACGATTGGGGTAGCGCTCGGTTGCCGATTGGTAAACGGCTTCAGCCTCATCAATCCGCTCAAGAACCGCCAAGACTCGCCCCGCTTCAACAAACCAAAACGGTCTGGCCTGTTCGATGAATCGATCGAAACAATCTTGCCAACACGTAGCCGCTATCTCCCGGTCCTTACGGCTGGCGGCTATTTGAGCCAAGCCCACATAACCCTCGGCGCGATCGTCGTAGCGCTCGATTGCCGAACGGTAAACTGCTTCGGCCTCATCTATCCGTCCAAGGGTCACTAACGCTCGACCGAGTTCAACAAACCAAAACGGCTTCCCTTGCTCAGAAAATCGTTCCAGGCAAAATCGCCAACTTGCGATTGCCCCTTCCCAATCCTTCCGTTTGGCAGCAATCTGGGCCAGACCCACGTGGCCCTCGGCACGCTCTGGGTAATACTCGGTAGCCGAGAGATAGGCAGATTCAGCTTCATCGATCCGCTGCAAAGCCATGAATTCCCGGCCGGCTTTCACACTTGTGATAACCGGGCATTGCATTTGTTTGCTTGTCAGGTAATCAAGCATTTCCCCAAAGTTATCCACTCTTTCCTCTAAATCCGAATCCGATTGCTTGACGATGATTTCATCAAAAAGATGCCCCCTTTCCTCCACCCCGATAAACTCCAGTAATTCATCCAGCTTTTCCGAATTGTGCAGGTCCTTGTACCAAATTTCAAACAAAGGAATATCGTTTTTTTCGCTATCAGCCTCCAGTTTTCGATAGAACTGTTGGATCTTATTTCTGTATTCTTCGTAGTCCGCAGACACGAAACGAATTTTACAATCGTAGCGCGCGCGCTTTCTGCGCATTCTACGCAGGGATTTAACATTGCCATCTATACAAGAATCGATTTTCCATACCCCACTCTCCTTGGCCTGGCATAGGGAAATATAGGAGGTCAAAATGTCCCTCTTGAGATGAACTCGGCGGATTGATTTGTCACCCAGCACTCTATTGATGGCATACGAATGATGCCCGGGGAAAATTTTGAAACCAGTTACTTTGTCAGAGTGTGCCTCAACAACGCGATTGAAAAACAGCTCGATGTTATCATCGCGCTTAGAGACATCCTTTATATCATGCTCAAAATGAACCTCCAAGTCTTCCCTCAAGCCGACGAATCCAGGGTTGAACACCTCCCCATGGCAGATGATTTCGTCCACTTGATTGAGCAAAGAGATCAAGTAATTCGACCCGGTGCGCATGGATCCGAAAATGACAAAGCGTGGTTTCATTGGAATTGTCCGGGGTTTTAAAAAGTTGAAGTAATGATTACAGCCAATGTGAATTCACGCGACCTTTTAAAGCCACAAAAAGGTTCGGATGATGGTTACGAATATGTTTCGCCATTTCTTCATAATTGGTGACCAATTTTTCAATCGGCTCAATAGTTTGTTTTTTTAGATTTATTTTTAGAGAATCAGAAGCTGGCTTCACAAGTCCTAGAAATGGGCAAATTTTATCGAACGCCACTTTATCAATCACCTCCTCAAAATCGACCAATAAAAATTGATCCGGCCGATCCAATGCATAGCTCTCGAGCCTACTGTAGTAGTCATAATGCCACTGAAGCTCGCGATCAAAAGTACCCACATCAAAACGGAATGTGGGATCTTCAGGATACTGTCGGTGCCCTTTGTCAATCCAGACCCCAGTAACCTTCGCCCTTTGAAGTGAAATATACATATCAAATGTATTACGCCGGAGAATAATTTTAGCGATTTTATCCGAATGAATCACATGGTTCTCAACAGTCGTATTCTGCGATGCCAACAACTTGAACCCGACCGTTCCTTCCCCGCTGAGCTCAATGACCCGTGAGAGATACTCAAGTTCTTGCTCATTTCGTTGTTTCAAATCAAGGGGAAGTTTTTCTAAAATGTCTTCATCGAGCTCAATCCTGGCTTTTTTAAAAATCTCCCCATGACACCGCACTCCTTGTATCTGATTTAATAAATCAACCAACAAATAAGAACCTGAACGCGCATAAGCAAGAATCACAAAGCTACGCTTATCTATTCCAACGCAATCATAATCTGCCCCTTCAATGGAACTTTCTTTTTTCTGTGCTGTAGCAACAAAATCAGGGCGCCCCGTCCCAATCTCGCAAGAACGCAAGGTCCGAGGGAAATCCATCGAGCAAAGATTTCGGATATACGGAGCCACTTGCATGTCACCCATAATCTGCACTTTTGTACTATCAAACGAACCGGTTTCCCGTTTTTTACTAGCTATTTGTTTATAACTCGGATCGGCTGATCCGGATTCATTTGTAAGGCAAATCGGAAAATAATTCTGCAGATGGCTGAATGACATCCAACTTTCAAAATCCTGGTCCGGATCGACCAAAAACGCGATCCCGTTTTTTCGCCTGGAGAAAAATTCGTAAAATAGTTGGCAAGTGTATCGGTCGCGAATCTCGAATGACTTTTCGCCAAGACCTAATTCTTCCATCACCCCTGTAAACTCCACAATATCCTTGCGAAACGGCCTGCCGAGAAACTGAATATCGAGTATCGAGTTCAGGCTCTCTGTAAGCTGTTCCAATCGGGAATCGGATAAATTATGCCCCAGAATCACAAATACCGGCTGCTCAATTGCCAGATACAACTCCCGGCAATTGTCATGAAGATACCCAGGCAAAGGCTTCCCAAGCGGGTAGTAAGATTCGACTTTGGAAGAAAATTTGGCGTTTTCCGCATCAAGCAAAGCAGGATTCGTAGCAATATTCGCCCTGTCGTCAGATCTCGATATGCGATCCTCCAAAGCCTGGAATAATGTTTCGGCTTGAGGTGATACCTTCCTCGCAAAGAAGTGATGGCGCTTTCCCACCAGAAACGGCTCGTGATCATTATGAAACACGTAAGGCCGTCCTCTCGGCGTGAGTGCATGCAGAACAAAGGGCATATTCGCCACTTCCTCTTCATCAATGAGATTCGCCACGAGAGTCTGAAAAAAAGACTCATCGGGAATCCAGGTTGATTTAAAATAGCGTTTTACTCTCGGATGGCCCTTTAGAAATTCAAAAATTCGATCACAGGTTGAAAACCTAAGGCACCACCATTGGCTACCTAGATGCGGCCGAAGTTTGTCCGGCAGTGATCGTTTTACACCCATTTTTTTTTGCAATGACAATAGGACATCGAAGCCACGCCGTTCTCCACGGAAGTTTAAGGGGTAAAAATACTGAAATCGCTCCAGATTCGGCCCATCCTTTACCCATCTATTTTCCTGAGCATCACAAGTTTCGATAAAATCCAAACCCGAATTTCTATCTAGAAAAATCTCAAGTTCGCCGGGCGGACGGATCGGGAAATGGGAACCGCTCAACAAAACCACATGCGAAACCGGATCGCCCCCATCTCGAAATTTTTCAATACCTGAAAGCGTGGCCGCTACCAGAGACCAATCCGCCCATTGGCAAGTAACCGCTCTGGCTTCCTCGAACTCCCCACCCGTGCGCACATGAGAAAGAAAATCAGAGCGTTTCTGCCCCCGAACCGATCCATCAAGATGTAGGACAATGCGGCTGTTTCCCTGCTTCAGGATACGAACCATACGTGCAATTTGCCCACAGTTATTGTGAGCGAGAATGAGATAGCCTATCTTGATTGTCGAATCTTGCATGAACTATGGTTGAAGACCTCGGTAATTCGTTGCTCAAGTCCAAGTCCCGGCTGTCATCAAATTACTCCGCATCAAAGAATTCGAGTCAATATATTTTCCGGAAACTGGCCCGACGAAATTGAGTTCGGGATCACTATCAAGTTGTGCCTGGTAGTTCTTGTATTCCCGCGATTCTTCATAATGATTTCCAGATTCTACAGCGAAGCGGACTTTTTCTCGAAAAAACGACAGGAATTTAAAGTGCAATAACGCCCCGGTGGGAGAGTGATGATGCCTATGATGACCATTATTCAGAAATTTTGGCAGCATCAGGTGAGTGCCTAAAGAAGACACGTAATTCCGCTCCCATTTCACCAGCGGGATTTTATTCATCGCAGGTGCCCCATCGAGTATCCCCCTATTGATAACGCGAAGCCGGGGCCCTCCTCTAACCCAGACCCCCCCCCCCTCTTTATGTCCAGCCTCAGCGTAATATCCTGAGGCATCAAATAATGGCGCCACTTCGAGCGGATGTTGCCCTTTTTTTAAAACCGCATCCTCAACCGGTCCGTCTGGGTACATGTCGATGAGCAATGAAAATAATGACGGGCTTTTGAGGTCGTCCAGATGAGCAAGCAACTCACGAAAAGTTCGCGTCTCCATGAAAGGGAAAACAAAATACTCATCAATATCAACGTTTAAAACCCAATGACCAATCGCAAATCTGGGAAGAATGGCATTCAGCCAATCAGTGCTCCAGTGAGAATCCTCGAAAGGCTCATCTGTTCTCCAAAGCGAGCAGTCCTCTTGTGAGGCGAGAATATCAGCTACGGGATCAATAGAGAGATTGTCGATGAAAAAAAAGTGGTCTACTCCTAGATCTCGATAGTATTGCAAGAAATGAGGAATGCGGATATTTTCGTCTCGCGACAACGTTAATAGCAGCACATCGCCTGGCTTAATCCGCCCTGTCCGATCATAAATAGGCTGCATCTGTTGCCAGGACTTATCACCCGCCTTCAAACGATCCGTAATATTCGGATACCTTGCGAAACGCTGTCGAAACCGCCGAGTGCGCCGAGCGATGAAACGCTTGGACCCCCTAATCATGGTTTCGATCGACTAAATGCAATGGCGTTGAGCTCAATGGCCCATCAACATAGGTCTGCAAGGATGACACTATTAATTCCAGACGGTTTTGTAACATGTGATAAAAGACGGCGTAATTATGTTGCTCCAAGGGCGATATATTCGAGTCATTTTTAGACCGTTGATGCACTCCTTCGAGAACGCCTTCTATACCAACAATATCATGCCCCTTCAAAACCTCAAACCGCTTTGCCAATCCCGGATAATCCTGAACAACTTTGGCCAAATCAGCAATATCAGCTGTAACAACAGGTACTTGCCCGCAGAGCAATGCGTCAAAAAAGCGCTGGGACAGATCTCGGAAAAGCGGCAGGCATAGCGAAGTCCGGTAGCGACACCATTCAGCAAAACGCTCCTCCGCCGGAAGGGCGAAATACGCGGAAAGATTATATTCCTCCACTAGGTTCAGCGCATGCGTATCAAGGTGTTTCTGCAAAGCTGCCACAAACCCATTCCTTCGCACAGCCGTTGCATAGCGAACAAACCCCCCATACAAGAATCTGGAGCGATCCCCATGCCCATGCTTGGCAAAAAGCGTTTTTGCCTCGGCGGCAGTCCACTGGGTGACGCAAAGTGGCACCGAAGGCAGCAACACGTTCCGGCGGGAAACCAACACCTCGCGACAGAAGTCGTGGGCGGCGATACAAGCATGAAAGTGCTGCGCAATCTCAACATTGCCAAGAGCCTGGTGATGATTGTCCCAGAACCAACCAATCAGAGGACAATCCGGAAACCGCTTCGCGAGCATAGGAATAAGTTCCTCCTCCGTCCCGTATTGATGCACTAGGATTAAAATCAACTGACCAGGCACAATCTGATCCGGGTTGATGGTTTCCACAAAATTTGCCTGATAACCGAGTGCCGAAAAATGCTCGCGAATCTCACGTGCAGTGTCCGGACTGAAAATTTTACCCAAGCGGGAACTCATGATGGTTATCCGTGGCTCATCACTTGCAAAGTGCTTGCCTAACAAGGTCCGGAGATGCCGCTCCGCTTCAGGCGATGTGAACGACTCTTTGACTATTAATGAGCGCTGCCCAACCTGCTGAAAAATTTCGCGGGTGTGTAGTGGTTCGATCGGTTGAAGCGGAATGGGGCGATAAAGCCCAGTCTTCCCGCAGTGTCGAACGGGTTCCTGGCGCGATACTATGGCAAAACAAAGCGCATATTGCAGTGCATCGGGACCGGCCAATGCCGGGAGCAGGTTTACGCCCTCAGCAAAAATGTCGGGCGTAACGAGGAACCAACCATCTGAAAGAAATTGCTGGGCAAGCCAGTCTTCTTCGATTCGTGTGAGCCGGTCGGGCGAGAGTTCGGCAAGATGTGATGCGCCGCTACGGGCACTGATTCTCTCTCTTGTAAAAACCGCTGTATCAAATACGAACGCAGCAGAATCAGACTCTTCCCGGCTCTCTGCAGCATTGGGGGAAATTGACCCTGGTGCTCCGGGGCCAAGGATTTCCCCAGCTTCGAACCAGCCCACGTAATCACCAGTAATCTTGTCAGCCGCATCGCGAATCAAATCTATGCATTCCGAATTCCCCGAAAAAAAACAAACCTCCACACCTTCGCATCGATCCATCCGCTCGCGCGTTTTTGCGGCGATCCGGTTCGTATTACCAACAATTATAAGCTGAAGCCCCTGCGCATTTTGGTTCAAAATCGATAGAACACTTTCATGACACGCCTCCGGCGATGCCTCATCGCTAACAAAAAGAACAAGAGAAACCTGAACCGATTTCCTTGGTTCAGGAGATTGAAATTGCGGCCATATCAACCCGTCCTGGACAGGCATGCTAAATAAGCCGTTGTCCCGATCATCCTTATCGACAGTCGCTTGCATCAATCCGTGACGAAGACATGCGTCTATTACCGGGTCATTCTCATGCTGTTTTGCAATGAAAATTTCAGTCGCGCTCTTGATGAAATCATTAAGAGAGCCCGCAGCCGGACATAAAATATAAAGATCCAGCAGTGTGAGCCAATCGGAAGGTTCCACCATATCACTCGCAAGAGCTTCACGGAAAACCGGCATAAGCTCATCATCTAGAAATTCAGCCTCAAGCAACGCGGCATTGGCGCGAGCACTAGCCGCCTTCAATCGGCACTCAAAAGCCCATCGTTTGATTTGGAGGTCGGTGCAAGCCTCGACACTGAGTGTGAGCCAGCTTTCGGAATCATTTTCCGGATCTGTCCTGGAGGCCAGTGCAGCCTCCACCTCCTCGAAAAAACCATACTCCATTAACACGGCAACAAGGTTGGCCATATCAAATCGCAACAAACGCCGTCTGAGTTCTGCACGCTCCGCCGCAGATGATTCATGCCATTTTTTCACGATCACCGCAAGATCAGCCGGACACCATATCCACTTGTCACCGAAACTATTCACGGAAACAGATTCGGCAATGATTACACCATCTTCAACCCGCTCGAGAGTGATCGGAAACTCCTGTCCTTGCTCGTCAAAGGCTCGCAGAGGAACGATCAATTCGAACCCGCATCGGGCTTCGCAGATGCCGGCAGCCTTCACATCCACACGCTCGATATCAGCTCTTACTTTGGTAACTTCGATGGAGCCAATTTTTGCGCAAACCATCGCTTGTGTTCCCGGCACCGCCGGAGCACACCAGCCGATGATCCGGTTGCCTTCAACTTGGTCGACGTAACCCTTCATGGCTTCGACTCCAAAATTTGATGATAAAATTCGATCAAAGAATCCGCCTTCAGTTTGGGATGGCATTTCTTTTCGGCGGCTTGTGTCGAACCCTCACTCAATTTTTCGGCCAAGCCCGGGGTCGAAGTCAGCTCAGTGACCGCTTCACAAATGTCATCCGAATGGTTCATTTCACATTTAAAAACCTCTTCCCTATCCGCAAACGCAGACAAACAGGGTAACTCCGGGCATATAATCGGACGACCAAGCGCCATCATCTCGGGAATTTTCGATGGATAACGGTAGTTCTCAAAAGGCCCGAGCCGACCCGGTTGCACAAATAAGTCCGCTGCTGCCATAATTTCCGGCAAGTCACAGCGCGAGACAAAACCGAGATCAACCAGATGATCTTCCGCTCCCTCGACGGGCATACCCATTCCTGTTCGCACGAGTATTACCGACATGTGTTCCGCAAGACTCTCCACTGCCTGATACAAGAACCCGACATCTTTCCGATTAACTCGATGCACGTTCCCCGAATACACAATGACCAATGAGTCATCCGCAATGCCATGTTCATGACGCCACCCATCATTACGAGGCTTTTGGCCAAAAAGCCTGTCATCATAAGGAGCTCCCAAGGTCAAATATTGGCGCTCCCCCACTGGCATGATTTCTCGAAGCGAATCGGTGACAAAGGTGAATCCATCCGCTTGCTCAATAAATCCTTGCCCTTGCTCTGGATCAAAAAAACCCAGATTGGATCCCGCTGCGATTATCTCGGGCTGACAAGCCTCTGCCAGCAAAACTTCGTTATCTTCAAAGTGAATGACCAATTTGTATTTTTCCGAACTCGCCTTACAAATCTTCTCCCAAAGCAAGCGCACCACTTCCCTCGGCGTCCATGCACAGACAATATCCGGACGAAACTCCCTGAGATGCCGTCTCGTGTTTGCGGAAAAATCTGCATGACTGGATGTCCGGTAAATCAACGGCTCGGAAAGTTCCTCGTTTCCAGCATGCACCACCATTACTTCATGGCCGAGTCCAACCAACCTGGAAGCAAATATATCAGCATGGTAGCCACTGTTGCAATTAAGGTCTGAATAGAGAAGGAAAATAATTTTCATATCACTAAGGGGGCGGAGACCGCAACCTTTTTACTATACCGAAACTTATGCTCAATAAAAATATAGCAAACTATCACAACCGGACATGGGGGTAAAATCTTACTTCCCACATGCAGCCCCGTATAGCTACAAAATGGACAGCCATGAAAATCCACCCTACAATGAAGCCCTCGGCACACTCTGTGAGCTCAAACAACTAGATTACAAAGCCTTTCTGCGCTTATGAAAATCACCTTTGTGACAGATACCTACGCCCCCCAGCCTAACGGTGTCGCCATGACCTTACAACTACTCGTCAAGCAACTTCGCAAAAGTGGAAAACAAGTGGACGTCATTCGACCAGGCGTGCTCGACTGCGAGGAAGAAGGCCTGAAGGTGCCTTCTGTCGCCCTGCCTGTATATACAGACATCCGCGTAGGTTTTCCTATGCGTAAGACCCTTCAAGCGCGCTGGCTCAAAAATCGGCCCGACATCATTTATGTAGCCTCAGGATGGACTCTCGGAGCCTCTGCCATCACTGCTGCTCGCAACCTGAAGATTCCTGTTGTCTCTGGATTTCATACCAATTTCCAACAGTACATGAGCTACTACAATGCATCGATACTGGAGCGCCCTACCTTAAGATATCTGCGACGGGCTTATAACCGTGCCAACTGCACCTTCGTCTCTTCTGCTGACGTAGTCGAACAATTACACTCCGAAGGCTTTCACAACTTGGAATTAATGCCTCGAGGCGTCGACACCCAACTGTTTTCACCGCACAAAAGAGACCCCATGCTAAGGGTAAAATGGGGGCTTCGTGAAAGTGCCGGCCTGGCAGGTCTCTATGTCGGCAGAATGGCAGCGGAAAAAAACCTCCCACTGACTGTGCGGACCTTTACTGAAATTCGCCATCGAATTCCGGACTTTCAGGGTATTTTTATCGGTGAAGGCCCGAAGCTTGCCAAGCTAAAACGACAGCATCCGGAGTTCATCTACCCCGGTACCAAATTTGGAGAAGAGTTGGCACGCCACTACGCCTCAGCCGATCTATTTGTATTCTCAAGCGAGACTGAAACTTTTGGCAATGTAACCCTCGAGGCAATGGCCAGTGGACTGTGCGTGCTCGCTTACGACTACGCAGCGGCACAACAACATATCAACAACAGAGTCAACGGTTACAGCGTTCCGCTCGGCAATGAGAAAGTTTTTATAGAATCTGCTTTGACTGCAGCCACCAACCCTCACTTATCAGAATTACGTTTAGGGGCGCGAAACAGCGCTGAGAAAGCTAGCTCCGATAGAGCCATAAAAAAATTTGAATTGAAGCTACTCAAGCTCATCGAACGCCAGAAACCCTGCACATTTACTTAATTTTTTCCCATTGTGATTCCACCAAAATTTTCCAATCTGGATTGTCCCCTGTTGGAAACTTGGGCTAAGTGATTTTCTTGGTTTTTCACTGCTTCAGCAGGTAAGCCAACAAATTTCGAAATTCCTCTTTGCTCAAAATTTGACCGAAAGCGGGAGGCATCAGGGACATCGGGCTGACTATTTTTTTGTCGATATCTGCTTTTGCCACACGGTGCTCTTGCCCGGCAGCATCGATCAAGTGGATCATTTTTGCACTTTCGCTCCTAACAAAACCTCCAATGCTAGAGCCATCCGTCATGGTGAACTGGTTAAGATGGAAGTGGGAATCTACATTGCGGTTGGGGTCGAGAATGTCTTCACAAAGGCGATCAACTCCGCGTGCGCCGATGCCGTCAAGTTGTGGTCCGATCAGCCCACCTTGACCTCCAATCTGATGACAAGCGATGCAGTTGGTAGTGAAAATTTGAGCTCCCTTGTTGATATTGGCTTTAACTGAGTTGAAAGTTTGAACGCGGGAGGCGATCAATTCGTCGAGACGCTTGCGCTGCTCTTTAGAAACAGCAAGCGGTGGTGCCGCAGGGCTGGGTGGAAGGTATTTTTTCAACCGGTCACGAAGGTCAACGGGGGCGGTGATTTTAAGCATCGATGCGAGTTGGCCAAGCGCCTTACTCGTAGCATCGAAATCTTCAAAGGATGTGACGCTGATCAAACTAGGTTCAATGCGCGTGATTCCAAGCCAAGCAAAGGATTTGCCATTATCACCGTCGATGACCTCCAATCTAACTGGACTGCCTACATTCCCACTTAGATCCCAGCTTATCTTTTCACAGATATCAGAGCGTGGCGGAAATGCTTTATGCAATTCTTCCCCGGTTTTTGCATTCACCAGTCTAACCAGGTTCAGGTCGTGAGCTTTTTGATTCGGTTCACCGCGATGCCCGTTGATCCAGAATGAAAATGAAGCAGGCGCAGAAAATTCTTTGCTACGTAGAATACCGGTGCGTTGTTCAGCTCGCTTCACGCCACGACGCAGGCTGGATAACACCTCCGTTTCTAACCCATCTGCACATTTTCTATTTTGCAGAGACCAGGGCGACGCGCTTTCAAAATGTTGGGGATGCGGAAGTTCTGTCCAACCCTGTGTTTCCATTTTTTCCCTGCGAGAAAGTAATTCCCGGGCGAGCCGTTGCGTCCATTTAAGCAAAGTCGGATCCTGTTTTATTTCCCCACGCTCTTCCAGCCCTTGTTGAATAGCATCGAGACTGCCGACTTCGGCGATAAGGAGCTTCTCTTCAATGCTAGGAATAGAAGTTAAAAATCGAAAAAAGCGTTGATCAAAAATCAGTTTTTTGAGCGTCTCCGAATCCCCGAATTGAGCAATGTGTTTGATCTGTCTCAACTGTAATTTTTCCGGCATTTGATCTTTCCCAAAACGAAGAAGAAAAGCTGCTGCCTCAGGCGTATTCACCGCCAGTGCAATCGAAGCGATCTCGCTATTGGCAAATGGCAAAAATTTGAAAGCCCCTGATGAATTCATATGCCTTCTCATTGCCATCTTCAGCACGTGCCGCAGATGGGTGTCCTTTGTCGACGTTTTGCTCAAGGCTTGTTGCAATTGAATCAAGTTTATCCCATCGACCTTCGAATCATATTGCATCGCCACAGCCGCAGCGCGTTGGAGAAAAGGCGAATCGGATTCCAATCCGGAAATTGGATCCGTTTTCATTTTCACTGGAGAACGCGGTGCTTTCATCGCTCCATCCGTCTTCACAATCCGCCAAATCCTTCCCCTTTCCCGATCCCGCCCAGGATGATCCAGCGGAACTTCATAATGACCAATAATTCGATTATAAAAATCCGCCACATAAAGCGCCCCATCAGGCCCGACGCTCAAATCAACCGGACGGAACCAGGGATCCTCACTGACCACAAAATCCTCCTGCTCAATCGCCACTGGAGTTGAACCCTTAAACTCAATGCGGTCACGATTGATCCGTGAGGTGACCGGGTTGCCGATCAAGATATTATCATTCCACCTGCCCCCCCATACCCCGTCATCCAGATAAACGATGCCAGCGATGCCGGTCGAACCATGACTGTGCTCGATCATCGCCGGACCAAAACCGAGTCCGTCGTGTGGTTTGCCAAAACTGGGGTAATGGGCACCGCGCAGCAGTTGGTAAATCGGTGCGCTGTGACAGTCGGCACTGTAAAGATTCCCCCAACGATCAAAAGTCAGGCCAAAGGGGTTCACTTGCCCCCAGGACCAGATTTCGATGCGGGAGCCATCAGGTCGAAAACGGTACACGTTGCCCGAATGCAAATCAAGCTCGGTTCCGGGATCACCCGGCCTGGCTCCCTTGAGATTTTTCTCCCGAACCCGGAAGTGACTGGTATTATTAAAACCGTGGGTGCCATAAACCCACCCATCCGGCCCCATACGAAAGTTACTGCACATCCCATGGGTGTCCTTTTCGAAACCAAGTGGCCCGAACAATACTTCACGCTGATCGCATTTGCCATCTCCCGTGGTATCATAAAGATACCAGATATTAGGAATGCTCCAGGCGATGCAACCGCTCTTGTGTTCCGCTTTATGCCACGGCAGAACGCCGGTGGGGATGTTGAGGCCATCGGCAAAATCCGTAACCTTGTCAGCCTTGCCATCGCCGTCAGTATCTTCGAGAACCTTGATCGCATCCCGGCTGCCCCGCACTCGTGAACCTTCTTCGTCGATCCAACGTTCACGTTCCGCCGCGTAGGGATACTCCACCGTGGACGAAACCCACATCCGGCCACGGTCATCAAAGGCGATATTGATCGGTTTGTTGATCATCGGCTCGCTGGCAAAAAGCTGCACTTTAAAACCTTCCGGCAGATGAAGTTTTGCCCGCTCCTCCTGCGCCGACAACGCTTCGGATTCCCGCACCACGCCACTATCTGCGTTTTGTGCACGCATCTCACCGGTCAATATCAGAAAAAACCCTAACATCACCAAGTCTACTAATCGAAAATGGGCACCCATAACCTTGAATTGAAACACTGAATGGATTTCGTGACAATTCAAAAACACCTGAACTTGTATTTCATTCACACCATCATAAAGTAACAGAATCACTATGGATAAAGAGGTGAACCCCCATCAAGCCGAAGACGATGACCGCAATGCGAACATCTTGATTTATGTGAACGGCGAATTAAAACCTCGCAACGAAGCTCAAGTATCAGTTTATGATTCAGGTTTCATGTTAGGTGACGGTATCTGGGAGGGCATGCGGCTTCACAACAGAAAGTGGGCATTTCTGGATGAGCATATTGACCGTCTGTTCGAAGCCGCCTTGGCGATCGATCTGGACATAGGAATGGATCGGCAAGGCGTGATCGATGCCTTGGAAACAACGCGCAAGGCCAACCATATGGAAACCGATAGCCATGCTCGATTGATGATTACCCGGGGGGTGAAAAACAAACCCTTCCAGCACCCTTCCCTGTCGCGGTCAGGTCCGACCCTAGTGATCATCTGTGAACATTCCAAGCCAGTCGTCCCGAGCGGTATTCGCCTGGCTACGGTGGCGCATCAGCGCGGCTTGCCGATGACCCAGGATCCTAAGTTGAACTCCCATTCAAAGCTAAACTGCATCCTTGCCTGCATCGCAGCCGAAAAAGCCGGAGCGGACGAAGCTCTGATGTTGGATGTTCACGGCTTTGTCAATACCACCAACTCCTGCAATTTTTTCATTGTCCGCAAAGGCGCGGTTTGGACATCGACCGGAGACTATTGCATGAATGGAATCACACGACAAAAAGTAATCGATCTGTGTCGTGACCATGGCATTCCGGTAAGTGAAAAAAACTTTTCCTTGGTCGACACCTATGGTGCCGACGAAGCTTTTCTGACAGGGACCTTCGGAGCTCAAACCCCTGTGGCACAAATCGACGGAAGAAAAATTGGTGACGGCCGTCTCGGTCCGGTAACGGCTCGCATTCGTGAGCTCTATGCAGAACTCGTAAAAAGAAACGTCTCATGAGAATAGCCATGTGGTCCGGACCGCGGAATCTTTCTACCGCGATGATGTATGCCTTTGCCGCGCGTGATGATTGTGCGGTTTGGGACGAGCCTTATTACGCAGCCTACCTGGCGGCGACAGGATTAGACCATCCTATGAAAGAAGAGATTCTGCAGCTATGGGAACAGGATCCGGGTCTGGTGACAAAACGTTGTCTGGGTGTGATACCAGATGAAAAAAGTGTGTTCTATCAAAAACAAATGACGCACCATATGATCCCGCCCTTTGATCGTTCCTGGATGAAGGAGATGATCAATATTTTTCTCATTCGAGATCCGGCACGAGTGATCGCCAGCTATTTGATAAAACGTGAAAACCCAACGCTTGAAGACATCGGTTTCAAACAGCAAGCGGAAATCTTTGAACAAGTCACCCAACAACAGGGGAAAGCACCGGCGGTCATTGACAGTGCGGATATCCTGGCAAACCCGGAGCTTATGCTTGGAAATCTGTGCCAACAAATAGGTTTAGATTTTCAAGCTTCCATGTTGTCATGGCCAAAAGGAGGCCACAAACGTGACGGCCCATGGGCGAAACACTGGTATCAGTCTGCCTGGGAGTCGACAGGTTTTGCAAAGCCTGCAGGGAAGAATCCCTTCATCCCGGATGAATCGCAAAAGCTACTGGAGCAGGCACAACCCTATTATGACCAGATGAGCGCTTACAAAATCACTACCAAATGAATGCAATCGCGCGTGCATAGGCCACATAGGGCATTTGCGGAAACCTACTATAGAGATGGAAATTTGCGCACAAAAGGCGATTTGCGGCAAAACGCCCCCCTTCCTGCCATCGCGCATATTTTGGCCTGACCCCGTGCAATTTCCTAAAATCACTTGCGAACAGCCTTCTCCCGCATAATCTGAAACAACTCGATGGCGAAGAAATTTTCGACCATCGATTTTTTGAAAAAAACAAACCAAACCGACCATGTCAAAATCCATCCTTACACTCAAGCTTCTCAGTTTCGCCACTGTGGCTCTGTTCAGCTTTTCCGCATCTTCTGCAAAAGCTCAAGACGTCGCCGAAATCACTCTCACAGCTGACAAAGTTCAGTTCATCTACGACCTCAAAGAGTTCACCGTCAAAGCGGGACAGAAAGTCAAACTTATTTTGGTTAATCCTGCGGACAGCGTCACCCGCCAACCTCACAACATCCTGATTGTGAAAAAAGGCAAAAAAGAAGCTGTCGGAGCACTGGCCAACGCCGGCCTTGCCGATGCCGATTTCCTGACCAAGAAAAACTGCATCCCTGAATCCGATGACATTCTGTTTCACTCCAATCTGGTTCTGCCAGGCAAAAGCGAAACCATCGAGTTCACTGCTCCCTCCGAGCCCGGTGACTACCCTTACCTTTGCACCTACCCAGGTCACTGGATCCTGATGAACGGAGTGATGAAGGTCAAATAAAACGATTCTTCACTACATGAATTTAAGACGCCGCTGTGAAAACAGCGGCGTTTTTTGTGCAGGTGCACAAGCACCGTGTAGGACCGGGCGCTCCGCCTGCCCCCCTCTCACTTCACTCGTCTCCGATTCTCAAACTGGATCTGAGTCAACCCGTCCGGCTTCTGACGCGCCGCCTCGATCCTTTTCTGCAACTGTTGCGACAACTGTTTCACTATTGCTGCCTGACTGGCATCACCCGCCAGATTTTTCATTTCCGCCGGATCACTATGGTGATCATAGAGCTCATTGCCCCCCTTGCCACCCTCACCCCACTCGGTGTAACGATAACGATCCGTGCGCAGACTGTAACCATCGGCATACTGGGTAAGCGCTGCGGTGCGGGGCGGATTTTTCATCCCGGGATTTTTTAATACCGGCATCAAACTCACCCCCGACACATAATCGGGTGCCTTCAAGCCCGTCCACTCCGCCAGGGTTGGGTAAAAATCGACCATCTCCGCCAGCGCGCTGCTGCTCTTGCCTTGCGATGATTCAGGAATGCCGGGCCCGGCCATGATCAGCGGCACCCGTGCCGCATTTTCAAACAAAGTCGTTTTCTGCCAATGGCCATGCTCTCCCATGTGATAACCATGATCAGAAGTGAAAATCACCACCGTATTCTCAGCCAAGCCCGTTTGCTCGAGTGCATCGAGCACCAACCCCACCTGCGCATCGGCAAAGGTGATTGAAGCGTGATAGGCCTGAATCGCTTTCCGCGCCAACTCATCCGGTAAATCGACTTGAATTTTCCGTGAAATCGATTTCCGCGCCCCGGTCGGCAAAGTATCCAAATACCCCTCCGGCACCGAAGGCACCGTGATCTTATCCGTTGGATACATATCAAAATACTTCTTCGGTGCCACATACGGGGTATGCGGTCGAAACAAACCAACCGCGAGATAAAAAGTTTTGCCGGTTTTAGCAAAACGGTTCAACTGCTTCACCGCTTCTTTAGCGGCGATACCGTCCGTCTGCTGCTCATCCGTGCCCTCTGCCGCCAACCAACTGAGCGTGCCGCCAAAGCTACCCGGCTTGAGACTGAAAATCAAATCCTCGTCATCCACATCACGTCCACGAGGATTAAAAGTCTGGTTCCAGGAATAAGGATCGTCGTGCCCTCCGGTGCCGATGTGTTTGGGCACATTGTAGTGAAAGATTTTCCCTATTCGCGAAGCAAACCACCCCCCGTCACGGAACATCTGTGCGATCGTTTTCACATTCGGGACATGCTCACGGATATAGATTGCATTGCGCCGCACCAGATTCTGATCAGGATAAAGCCCTGTCATGAACGAAGCGCGGCTCGGCCCACACAATGAATACTGACAATAAGCCCGTTCAAAACGCACCCCGCGTTTTGCCAAACGGTCAATATTAGGTGACTTCACCTGCTCATCCCCATAACAAGCCAAATCATTATTCAGGTCATCGCAAATCAAAAACAAAACGTTTCGCTGCTCTTCAGCAGCGTTGGCAAAACCCACGCTTAATGCAAAAGCGAATAAAGCCAGAGTGATCGGATTGAAATGTTTTTTCATAGATAGGAAAAACATACCCAGCCCCACGCGAAAACACAATCCCTACAAAGGCACGCATTCACGCCACCCACAAAGCCCACCCCCCTAACACCCACTTCTATTAAAACTTTTGCTCTCCACCCACAAACACCGCTTTCACCTCAAAATCATCATCCAACAACACAACATCCGCCAACAAACCTGCCTCCAGTTTGCCACGATCACTCAGTCCCAGTGATCTCGCCTGATTCGCCGCCGTTGTCGAAACCAACTGATTGAGCGGTAAGCCCGTAATTTCCGCAATATTCTTCAATCCTTCGTTGAAACGCAAGGTCGAACCCGCCAGATTCCCCGCTTCCAGACGCGCCTCACGATCCTTGAC
>JASFYY010000066.1:0-42823 GCA_045046875.1 Verrucomicrobiota bacterium
GCGACTGAGGTGATCTCGGATCGCGAGTGGTTGGAGGGCGAGTTTATCTCGACGGTGCAGAAGCGCGGTGCGGCGATTATCAATGCACGCGGCGCTTCTTCAGCGGCTTCGGCGGCCAATGCGATTGTCGATACGGTGAGCAGTCTGTCGAGTGTGACTGCGGAAGGGGATTGGACCAGTGTGGCACTTTGCTCGGATGGCAGTTATGGCATCGACGAAGGTTTGATCACTTCTTTCCCCGTGCGTTCGGATGGAAGCAAGCGCGAGATTGTGCAAGGGCTGGAGATTAGCGATTTCAGTCAGAGCAAGATCGATATCACGATTGGCGAATTGAAAGAAGAACGTGAGATGGTGAAGGATTTGTTGCCGAGCTAATCAAAACGGTTAAAGGAGGGCGGACTTTTCAGTCCGCCTTTTTTTGTGTTAATTTGTCAGTTGGTAGAGGAAAAAATCATGCAGGTGGGGGGTCAACATTATCGGACGATTTGGTTCGACGAGGATGAAGCGGATGTGGTGAACATCATCGATCAGCGCAAGTTGCCGTTTTGTTTTGAGATTGAAAAATTGCGTACGCTTGAGCAGGCGGCGGTGGCGATTAAGGATATGCATGTGCGTGGAGCGGGGTGTGTGGGAGCGACAGCGGGTTATGGAATGTTTTTGGCGGCTAAGGAAGCATTGAAGGCTGGGGATTTTGAACCGGCCTTAAGGTTGAGTGCGCAGCAATTGATGGCGACCCGGCCTACGGCGGTGAATTTGCAGTGGGCGGTGGAGAGGCAGTTGAGTGCTGTTTTAGCACAGTCTAGCAGTGCCACTCGCATCAGTTGCGCGCGGCAAACGGCTCAGGACATTGCCGACGAAGATGTGGAGGCTTGTGCGCAGATTGGTCAGCATGGTCTAGAGTTGATCCGGCAGGCGGCGGCAAAAAAAACTGAGGGGGAAGCGGTGAATATTTTGACCCATTGCAACGCGGGATGGTTGGCTTTTGTGGATCACGGTTCGGCGACGGCGCCGATCTATGCGGCGCAGGCAGCGGGCATAGCGGTGCATGTGTGGGTGGATGAAACGCGGCCGCGCAATCAGGGCGCACGCTTGACGGCTTGGGAGTTGGAGCAAGCCGGGGTGCCATACACGTTGATTGTGGATAACGTCGGCGGGCACTTGATGCAACATGGTCAGGTGGACATGGTGATCACGGGCACGGATCGCACGACTTACACCGGGGATGTGGCTAACAAGATAGGAACCTACCTCAAAGCCCTGGCGGCTTTTGATAACGCGGTGCCGTTTTACGTGGCGCTGCCGTCATCCACTTTTGACTGGGAACTTGCGGACGGGGTGAATGGGATTCCGATTGAAGAGCGTGGGGGAGATGAAGTGACGAAGATGGAAGGACGGCTTGACGGCCAGGACGAGATCCGGGAGTTTTATTTGGTGGGTGAAAAAACTCCGGCGGCAAACTACGCTTTTGATGTGACACCTGCCAGGTTGGTGAGCAAGTTGATCACTGAGCGCGGGATTTGCGCTGCCTCGGCAGCGGGAGTTGGGGGTTTGTTTCCTGAGCGAAAAACAGGTGGGTGAAGGGTAGGATCAAGTGAAGCGGCGCTCGGTTTTTTTCTCGGCAAAAAACGATTCCATGCGGGTGCGCATTTCACTGTAGTAGGCTTGAGCCATTTCCTCGAGCATGGCGATGCGTTCGGGCGAGCGGCCCTGGGCGCGTTCTTGTTCGATGCGATCTTCGAAGGACTGCTCCAGTTCCATCAGTTGTTCGAGGAATTCCTTGGCGGCACGTGAACGGTCGACGCCTTCAACGAGCGCGTTTTCCAATGGTTTGTTGCGGGTGAGATGCAGCATGCGTCCATCGGAAAGCTCGTCCATGTAGCGGTGATAACTTTTAAGAAAGGTCTGGCGTTCTTTCTCAAAGCGAACTTCTTCGCAGTCAACCAAGGTGTCGTAGGGACCTGGTTTGGAGAAAAATTTAACAATCAAAGGGATGGTATCAATCAACATGAAAAGCAAGGCGAGGATGACATAAGCGCTCAAGGCGAACTGGCCGCCTTTTTCGCCTGCATCGAAGAGTTTGTGTAGTGCCAGCGTTTGGGTGAGCAGGTCGCGTCGGGGTTCGGCTTTGATCGCGTCCACGCGTTCTTGTTCGTCGACTCCCAGTGCGACGATGTCGCCTTGGAAACGTTTGAGTTCTTCCAAGCGGGATTCAATCTGGGTGGAGATAGTGGCGCGGATGGCGTTTTGTTGACCGACAAATTGACCGGCTTGTTCCTGCTGAACCTGGCGCTTCAGACCAGCGACACGATCGGCTTCGGCTTTGCTGGCCAGATTGCGTTCGGCGGCTATGCCAACGTATTCTGCTTTCAGCGCCAGCTCGGTGGCGGCGATGGTGGATTTTAAATCGTTGCGGTTATTGCTCAGGCTGTCAACGACGGAGCCCAGGCGTTTGGCTTCAGTGCGGCGCCAGGCGAGCTGGTCGTCGCGGATGCTTTTGGCTCTCGGGCCGAGGCCGACGATGCCGCTGCGTTGACCATTGACTTCGCGTTCGAATTCACGCTGCCAGTGGTCGAGTTCCCGCTGCATGGTTTTGTAAGCAGCGCTGCCTTTGGTCATTTCGAGATCGAGCTTGGCGAGTTTGGTTTTGAGTGGGCCATTTTCTTCTGCGATGCGCTGATCGAGTTCTTTCTGGGTTTCGGCGTCGAGCTCGCTGGTGGCGTCAGCGCCATTAGCGACTTTGCCTGCGACCAGAAATTTGGCATCGAAGGTTTCGTCCCATTTACTGCGGTGCTGGGCGATGTTTTCCTCGAGTGCGGTTACTTTGTTTTCGATTTTTGTTTTTTCGGCGGCGGCATCTTGACGAACGGCGGTGATGTCGGTCTCGCGTTCTTTTTCGATCACCGAGCTGATGGTGTCTTTGAATAGCAACAAGGTCAGAGGATGGGAAATGGTCAGCCCCATCAATATGGCGACCACAAAACGCAGCATGAACTGGTTGAACTTACGGTGAAGCGGTTGGTAGGAGCGGTAAGTGGACAGCAGGGCGCGGTCGATGGTCAGAATGATGAACCCCCATACCATCGAGACAGGGATGATGATGCGCCAGTTGTCGGTGATGGTGGACAGGGCGTAGGCGCAGGCGATGAAGGCAAAAACGGTGGGAACTAATACAGTGGCACCAAAAGCAACGTATTTGCGTTGTTCCCAGTCAGGGCAGTTCTCCAGGCTTTGTGAACCGGCCCCAGCCAGCCAGAAAAAGAGGTGTTTGGGTTCCGGATCGGGTTTCATATTCTTTTTAGGTGATTGAGTTGAAGAAAGTTATGCAGACTTATGACCACGGTTTGACGACATTGTTTAAAAATAAATAAACATTTGGTAATTCTTATTTTGAGATAGGTGCGGAATTAGAAGTCATTTAGTGAAAAGAAGACAAATGCTCTTTATTGGATAGAGTGATTATATGAAACGGTTCCCCCTCCACTTCATCATTTCGAAAGCGATACTTTCATTCTTGTGGATGTTTTGTTTTTCGCTGCCGCTGAAAGCAGAAGATCTTGCCGTATTGAAGGATACTGCAGCAGGGGTGAAACCAGGGCAGCAGCTCGAGCTCTATCTTAAGCAGCGATTTTATCATCAGGTTGATCGACGTTTGGAGGATTTTGAAAAAATCAAGTCGATTGCCCAGGCGGAAAAGTGGGCGCAGGACAGGTATGAGTTTTTCCTCAAACAAATTGGAGGACTGCCGCAGCGCACGCCGCTGAACGCACGCACGGTGGGAACTTTGCAAGGACAGGGTTACCGGGTGGAGAAGATCATGTTTGAAAGCCGTCCCAATCATCATGTGACGGGAAATCTCTATTTGCCTTTGGGCAAAGCTCCTTATCCGGCAGTATTGGTTCCTTGTGGTCATAGCCATAATGGTAAGGCGAGCGGACATTATCAGCGGATTTCCATTCTATTGGCAAAAAACGGCATTGCGGCTTTTTGTTATGATCCCGTGGGGCAAGGAGAGCGTTATCAGATGATTGACTATGAAAAAGATCACGATCAGTTTGTCACCGTTCCTTACAAGTTGGTTCCTCCACATCCCCGGGTGCAGTATGTCTGCACCATTGAGCACACGACGATGGGATTGGGGAGCATTCTTTTGGGATCAAATATCGCCCAGTACCGCATATGGGACGGCATGCGGGCGATTGATTATTTACAGAGCCGGGATGATATCCTTGGCGACAAGTTTGGCTGTACCGGCATTTCCGGCGGGGGAACCATGACTTCCTATTTGATGGCGCTCGACAAACGGATTTATGCTGCCGCGCCGGGTTGTTTTCCGATGACCTATCGACGTCTGGTGGATAGCAAAGGCACGCAGGACGGGGAACAGACGATATTCGGGCAGATAAAGTTTGGCATGGACCAGGCTGATTATTTTATGATGCGCGCTCCGCGGCCGACTTTGATACTCGGTGCCACACGGGATGCGACATTCGACATCAAGGGAACCTGGCCGCTGTTCCGAGAGTCGAAACGTTTTTACACCCGGTTGCGTTATCCCGAACGCATGGATATGATCGAAGCGGATATGCCTCATGGCTTTTATTATCCTTTGCGAGAAGCTTCGGTGCAGTGGATGAGGCGTTGGCTATTGGGGATCGATGATACCGTGCGTGAGTTTGAGGATTTGCCTGATCCAATCAGTGACAAGCAGCTACGTGCTCTTAATGAGGGTGATTGGACAGATGAAGATCTTCGCTGTACTCCGCAAGGGTTGACTCTTTTGATGAAAGGGGAACGCTCCGTGTTTGAGATCAATGCGGAGCAGGAACAAGGCTTGCGGAAAAAACGTCGGCAGGTTTGGGCTGAACTGAGTGCCAAGGGACGACGTGGTTTGATCCGTGATACGATAGGTTTGGTGAAAAGCAGGCGTATGTCTTCTCGTCTGGTTGGCCAAGTTGATCGCAAAACTTACCGAATTGATAAATTTGCCATCAGCCCTGAAGCTGGAATCGAATTGCCGATGTTGGTTTTTGTTCCACCTAAGCCGACAGGGCAAGCAGTGCTTTATCTTCATGGCACCAGTATGAATATTGATGCAGCCGTCGGCGGGGAGATTGAAAAATTGATGAAAGAGGGCAACCGAATGGTTTTTACAGCTGAACTGCGGGGCATCGGAGAAACGGAAACCGGGCACGACAAACGTGACTATGGGCGCGGGCGTTTTGGCAGGGACGTGCAAGAGATATTTCTCGCTTATCTGATAGGGCGTTCTTATGTCGGTATGCGCACCGGGGATGTGCAGGTATTGGCGAAATTCGTTCGGACTTATCTTGAGACGAACAATCAACCAGGTAATATTCACCTCGTCTCGCAGGGTGAAGCTGCCATTCCAGCTTTACATGCAGCGGCTCTTAATCCTGAGGGTTTTGAATCGGTGACGCTTAAGGAAATGATCGCGTCCTGGGCGGAAATTGTTTCAAACCCTGATAACCTGAACCAAGCATCCTCCGTAGTGCATGGCGCACTCAAGCATTACGATCTACCTGATTTAGTAGATATGGCGGGAAAAGAGAAGGTGAAAATCAAGCAGCGAGTGGACGTAATGGGGGAGCCATGGCTCATGCCAAAACAATAACGAGGCGCTGAAGCATCTAGGATTTTCGGCCGCAGCAGTTTTTGAATTTTTTGCCACTGCCGCAGGGGCAGTTTTCGTTGCGGCCTACTTTAGGCAGTTCACGTTTGAGAGGTAAATTGATTTTGATTTGTCCTTCGTCTTCGTTTTCAGCTGGGGCCTGGTTTGAAGGGGCTGCTCCGGCTGGAGCACTGCCGCCGCCAAAGTCAGACAGGATGTCGGTATCGTGGCTGAGCTGTTGTGGCAGGTTTTGCAGAAAGTTCTCGTATTCTTCCGGCCGGGTGGTGGTGCGGAACAAGCTGCCGAGAACCTCGTGGTCGATGTTGTCCATCAGTTCGACAAATACGGAATAAGCTTCGGTTTTGTATTCGACCAAGGGATCTTTCTGGGCGTATTGACGCATGCCGATGGCATCGCGCACACCGTCCATCACATAGAGGTGCTCCTGCCACAGGCGGTCGATGGCACTGAGGATGATATAACGTTCGAGTTCCTCGAGAACATCGGGGTCTTCGTGATTGACCTTGAGTTCATACGCTTGATGAACTTTGTCGGTGATAAAGCGGATATTGCCTTCATCATCACGAGTATCAAATTCGGCCTGCTCTGGCGTCAGTCTGAGCGGGAAGGTGGTATTGACCCAATGAAGGATAGCTTCGAAATCGAGTGCACCACTTTCAGCATCGACGTAGCTGGCAACACGTGTGGGGACGGATTTTTCGATGATTTCTGAAACCAGGCCGTGTGGATTTTCGGTTTCCAGCACTTCATTACGATAGCCGTAAACCACTTCACGTTGCTGGTTCATCACGTCGTCATATTCCAGTACGCGTTTACGCGAAACGTAGTTGCGTTGCTCGACTTTTTTTTGCGCGTTTTCGACGGCCCGGTCAAGCAGCGGATGTTCGAGCTCCTGCCCTTCTTCCAAACCAAAACGATCCATCATTTTGGTCATGCGATCCGAGGCGCCAAAGTTGACCATCAGTTCATCTTCGAAGCTGACAAAAAACATCGAAGCTCCAGGATCACCCTGACGCGCACAACGTCCACGCAGCTGGCGGTCAATGCGTCGTGATTGATGACGCTCGGTGCCGATGACTCTTAGGCCGCCCAAATCCTGAACCCCTTCACCCAATTTGATGTCGGTGCCTCGACCTGCCATGTTGGTCGCTACGGTCACCGATCCTTTGAGTCCGGCACGCATGACGATCTCGGCTTCCTGCATGTGGTATTTGGCATTCAGCACGCTGTGAGCGATCTTAGCTCTTTTGAGCATGCGGGATATGGTTTCCGAAGATTCCACGCTGGCGGTTCCCAGTAAAACAGGTTGTCCGGTGGCATTGGCTTCGCCCACGGCGTTGATCACGGCGCTGAATTTTTCGCGTCGGGTTTTGTAGATCTGGTCATTGCCATCAAGGCGTTGGATAGGTCGGTTGGTGGGGATCACCAGCACATCGAGTTTGTAGATGTCTTTGAACTCAGCGGCTTCGGTTTCCGCTGTTCCGGTCATGCCGGAGAGTTTTTCATACAAACGGAAGTAGTTCTGGATGGTGATGGTGGCGTAAGTCTGGGTTTCGTCTTCGATTTTGACGCCCTCCTTGGCCTCCACGGCTTGGTGCAATCCGTCCGACCAGCGACGACCGGGCATTTTGCGTCCGGTGTTTTCGTCAACAATCATGACTTGATTGTCTTCGACCACATAACTCACGTCGCGTTCGTAGATGCAATAGGCGCGCAGCAGTTGGGAGATGTTGTGCATGCGCTGCGCCTGCGTGTTCATCGTTTCCTGCAGTTCTTGCTTGGAGCTTTCACGAGCCTCGTCGGTGCGACTAGCATCCCCGTCGATTTCGGCAAAAGCAGTGGCCAGATCGGGCAGCACAAAAGCATCCGGATCGTCGGGATTAAGAAAAGAGCGTCCTTTTTCGGTGAGATCAGCTTCGTGGTTTTTCTGATCGAGGATGAAATACAGCTCTTCCTTGAGCTCAAACAGCGCGGTTTTCTGGGCGTCCTGATAAAAAGTCAGCTCGGTTTTATCGATCAAACGACGGATGTCGGGATCTTCCATCATGCGGATCAAACCTCGGTTGCGTGGCTGTCCCAGTTTAACTGCAAACAGGTCCACCCCGGCTTCATGCTGATGGTCCTTTTCAAGTTTACCTTTAGCGTCACTGACCAACTGGTTACACAAAGTGGTCTGGCGACGGGTCAATTGCTCTACCAGTGGTTTGAAGCGGTCATACTGGTGCCCTTGTTGGGAGGTCACCGGGCCACTGATGATCAAAGGTGTGCGGGCTTCGTCGATCAGCACCGAGTCCACTTCGTCGATCAGGGCGTAATAGTGACTGCGCTGCACCAAACCGAGTTTGTTGGTCGCCATGCCGTTGTCGCGCAGGTAGTCGAAGCCAAACTCACTCGAGGTGCCGTAGGTGATGTCGTTTTGGTATTGCTCACGACGGGGATCCCCGTGTTGATCATTCTGGATACAACCAACGCTCAGGCCGAGGTATTCAAAAAGGTGGCCCATCCACTCCGAGTCCCGTCGGGCGAGGTAGTCATTGACGGTGATCACATGCACGCCGAGTCCGGTCAGGGCATTGAGGAATACCGGCAGGGTGGCCACCAGGGTTTTACCTTCACCGGTAGCCATTTCAGCAATGGTTCCACGATGCAGGGCGATGCCTCCGATGAGCTGCACATCAAAGTGAATCATTTCCCAGGTCACCGGGTGGTCACAGACATTCCAAGAGGTTCCGCACAAACGTCGCGCGGCATTTTTCACCACCGCATAAGCTTCGGGTAGGATTTTTTCCAGATACTCTGCGCGGAGTTCCGGGAAGCCGTCGCGCAAATCGACAAAAGTTCCCTGGGATTTGATAATGCCCGCAACCAGATCGTCGGTGGAGAGAGTGTTGATCTGTCCTTCGCGCGGCAATAGATCCTTTAAGCTGTCGAAGTCGCTTTCCAAAGCGCTGTAGCGCGATGACCAGGCGGAAAGAATGGAAACCAGCTGAGCGGATTCCATTGACTTGAGTTTGCGTTCGCTGAAGAACTCGACGTCTTCATTGTAGCGGTTGAGATAAGCTTTCCACTCGGCGGTTTTCTCCTTGAGAACGGATTCATCCTGAGATTGCAAGCCTTCTTCAATGCGATTGATCTCTCCGACGGTTGGCCAAATTTGCTTCAGCACGCGCTGATTTTTTGACCCGACTATTTTGCGTATGACCCACTGGAACATCGTGAACAGAATTGATTATTTATGAAATGGAAAAGATGGTGAAAACAGCAATACCCAGGCATTGCTTTTCCGATCGAAAAGGCAAGCAAGCCCAGGCAAGCGAACTTTGCGCCAAGACGGCGATTTATCAAGGTCTTACTTGACCTATTCAGCCTGCAGCCACGGTGGCGTGGCGTTCGAGGAATTCTTCGGCGAGAGCCTGGTAAGCACAGGCACCTGCGCTGGCAGGTTTGTAATCGATGATGGTGCGGCCGTGACTTGGGGATTCACCCAGCGCGATACTACGTGGAATGATGGTGCGATAGACCGTATCCTTGAAAACCCGCTGCACTTCTTCGATAACTTGCTGGGTCAAATTGGTGCGGGAATCAGCCATGGTCATGACAATTCCCTCGATTTCCACATCCGGGTTGGCTCCTGAATTGGCGACCATTTCCAGCACTTTGACGATTTCTGATAAACCCACCAGGCCAAAGTATTCACATTGCAGCGGGATCAGCAGCTCATCGGCTGCAGCCAGCGCGGAAGTCATCAGAATACCCAGCGAGGGGGGGCAGTCGATCAACATGTAATCAGCATCGGAGGCGGTTCGAAAGCTGTGCAGGATGCCACGCAGACGGACGAGGTGATCCTCCGCCCGGGCCAACTCGATCTCACAACCCGCCAACTGCAAGTCACAGGGGATGATTGAAAGGTTCTCGTATTTGGTCGGCTGGATCAAGGTGGCCACATCAGCTCCCTCGATGAGACTGTCGTAAACACTGGGAAATTCCCCCGGCACCAAATCCAGTGCGCTGGTGGTATTGGCCTGCGGATCCAGATCGAGAACGATCACCCGGGCACCTTTGGCCGCGAGGCAGGCACCTAGATTGACGGATGTGGTGGTTTTCCCCACGCCGCCTTTTTGATTCGCAATAGCTATGATTTTCATGAAAGGAAATTTTAATGATGTCGGGAGAAGGAAAAGCGAAGGTGGATGATCATCTTGCCCGAAAACCCATCGGCTGACCAGTCATTTGTGTCCGCGGCGGCTTTTATTCATCAACGGTCATGCGACATTACAAACAATAACCACTGATTTCACTGATGTGGGGGAAAAATAACGTGTCGTTCGAATCTATTTATAAACCTCGTTCGGGTCGTAGGATTTTTCTGAATACCTTTCGTTCAAGCCGATGACTTCATCCTGCGATTGGATTTCATCTTTGAAAGGCACGCTGCGGTAGAAACAAGTCTGGTGACCGACGTGGCAACAGCCCGGTCCTTTTTGGTTCACTTTGAGGACCAGTGCATCCTGGTCACAGTCGATCAGGATCTCGACCACTTCCTGCACATGACCGCTGGTGGCGCCTTTGTGCCACAGCACCTGACGGCTGCGGCTCCAGTAAACCGCCTCGCCTCGACGCAAGGTGTCGCTGAGCGAATCTGCGTTCATGTAAGCAACCATCAGGATCTCGCCGCTTTGGGAGTCCTGAGCAATCGCCGGGATCAGGCCGTTGCCGTCAAACTTGGGAGCGAAGTCCAGTTTGTCCTCGATTGCTTTGTGGTCGGAGCGGTCTCCGAACCAGGCGGTGTTTGCAGTTTCCATGTGAGTAAATTATAAGAGTGTAGAAATAAGGTCGACAACTTTAGTTCGGCGATGCATAGATGCAAACAGACGATGAATAAAGCTCCATTTATTAGTTTTGAAGGTTCCGAAGGCTGCGGCAAATCCACTCAGATTGCCCGGCTGGTGGAGATCTTGGAAAAACAGGGCCGCGAGGTGTTATTAACCCGTGAGCCCGGCGGCACGGTGGTGGGGGAACGCATTCGGGATTTGCTCCAGTACACCCCCGAGGCAGTCGGCATGAGCAGCGAAGCCGAGTTGCTGTTATTTGCCGCTAGCCGCGCGCAACTGGTCCGCGAAGTCATCGAGCCGACCTTGCAACAAGGCAAGTGGGTGATCGCCGATCGTTTCATGGATTCGACCACGGTTTATCAAGGTCTGGGTCGAGGACTCGACGCGCAGGCCGTGCGCAGCATTAATGAATTCGCGGTGGGGGAGGTGAAACCTGATTTGACCTTCTTGCTCGACATGGATGCCAAGCAGGGACACGCTCGTGCCCAGGCGGCCAGTCAGGCCGCGGGTCAATTTGACCGCATGGAGGATCAAGAGCTGGATTTTTTTGAAAGAGTGCGCCAAGGCTATCTGGACTTGGCGAAGGAGGAAAAAGAGCGCATCGTAGTTATCGATGCAGCAAAAAGTATCGAAGAAGTCTCCCACTGTATCCAGGATGTGTTAAAAGATCGTTATCATGAGTTTTCCGCTTGAAGAAGCCTACCAATTACTGAGCAACTCGTATCAAAACGAGCGCCTGGCTCACGCTTATCTGATCACCGGGCCGGAGGGCAGTGGCAAAAAGGAGCTGTGCCGGCAACTGATCTGTTTGGTTAACGGCATCAATGGGCTCGACGAAAACAAACAAACCTTGCAGTCATTGAAAAGTGGATTGGTCAATGTGATCGGGCCGGAGTCCAAGTCGCGTCGCATCACGGTGGAAGGCATTCGCCTGGCAGAGCGGTCGCTGCGCATGGCGAGCGAGAAAGGTTTTAAAAAAGTCGTCGTCATCAATGATGCCGATCGCATGATGGCGGCGGCCAGCAATGCTTTCCTCAAAACGCTGGAAGAACCGCCGGAGAATTCGCTGTTGTTTTTATTGAGCGCTCAACCGGAGCAGTTGTTAACCACTATTTTGTCCCGTTGTATCAGGGTCAGCTTGAGGGGCAGTTCCCAGGCTTGGGAGATCAGCGAGCAGGCGCGTCATTTTCTGGATCAGTTGGCTCGTTTTTATACCGAGGGGCGGCAGGGGGTGTCCGCGGCGCTGAGTTTGATGAAGGTTTTTTCAGGGGTTCTATCACAGGAAAAAGCCCGTATTGCCAAGCTGAATGATGACTCGCTGAAACAGGAGATCAAGATGTATAAACAGACCACCGAAGGGGATTGGTTGAAGCGGCGCGAGGATTATTATAAAGCTGTGACTGAATCGGAATATCTGCAGTTCCGCAGCAAACTCATCGAGTATCTGTTGGCTTGGTTTGGCGATTCGATGCGGTTACAGAATAACTATCAGCGATTGGATTTGCCCGACTACGCACAGACGACCGGTCAACTGGCTAGCAGTTTGGACTCCACTAAGCTGGGCAAAAAAATGGACGCGATTGAAAGTCTGAGGAATCACCTTAATACCAACGTGCAGGAAGCTCTGGCGCTGGAATCGGCTTTTATTCAGGCTTTTGCTTGAGAAGAAGAATTCGGGATTCAGGAGTCATGAAGGAGGACTCGAATTTGGGGGAGGTGGTTTATTTTGTGGAATAAAATTTTACCCTGAAATGAGCTGGAAAGAATGCGGGTAAAAGACTGAATTATTTTCGTCCTAGGCCCTTATTTGATCTGGCGTCTTTGAACCACGGATCTGACTGCAGTGTTTGTTGTGCGCGGTTAAGTTTGTCCTGGTTCTTAAAATAAGCTTTATGGGCAGTGGGAAGGTATTTCTGATTGAGTGTGAGCAGGCGTTTTAGCATCGCGGCTTGAGAGCGGTCCAGTTGTGATCTCCAGACATCGAGATCGTTTTTTTGGTCGAGCAGATCGGCCATGATGATTTGTGAAACCAGTAGGCTACCCCAGTTGGGCGACATTCTTCTGTAAGGCAGTTGGGGCAATAATTGATTATTCAGAGTGTGAAGTTTTAACAACGATGCCTTGTTGTCAGCGTCACTCTTTTCCAACTCATTGAGGATCAGTTTTTGCAAAGTTCCCACCAGATCATTGATGGCGGCGAACTGGTCACCTTCCGAGAGCAGCTTTTTACTTCGAGCCAGGTAGTCGGGTAAAGCGTGTTTGTCATTCGTGTAGCTGGACTTGCCATATACGAGAGCCACCAGCGGAGCTAGGTTTTGGCGAACAGCTGTATAACCTTTGGCCGAGGAAAATGCTTCGTCCATGCGCTCGGGGGTAAAGTAAACATCGAGCAAGTGGATGATTTTTTCTGACTGTTGCCAGTAGCGGCTCAAGGCCAGCATGGTATTGTGTTGTTTGGTTTCGGACTTGAAGGTTGTTGGCGTATAGGAATTTGCGAGTGTTGTCAGGCGTTGTTTTTGACTAGGTAAATGAGAGGGTAGAGTTTCGGGATCAGTTAATCCAGCCAGACAGAGTCTCACTGTGAAACGATCTTCTTCTGATTTTACTTTGTTTAGGAAATTGGTGATTTGCTGATGAATTTTGTTATCATAGGAAATTTGAAAAACGTAGGGGGACACAGCGGAGGAAGGTAGGATAAGATTTTTCCTTGGTAATGAAAGCCACTGCAGGGCCAAGTCGTGGCGGTCTTCACGAAGTAGCAGAGCAAGGCAGGTAGCCTCGCCACTGAGTGCCGCCTGCCAATCCATGAAGTGTTTCCCGGTCGCCGACGCATCAGCTGCTTGAAAATACAATTGCAGCATCGTTAGCAGAGTGGGGGAGAAGGGTTGGTAATTTCGCCAGGACGGGTCTTGTTTTAGGTTGAGCACTTGCCAACCCGTGATGAATTTTTCAGCCTGATTTTGCCACAGTTCATCCTTTTGTGAAGGGTTAAACAGATTGAGAACATGAGTGAGCATCCAACCGTTCACCGGGCCTTCTTGATTCATGATGCTCGCTGTATCATCAAATATTTTCTGTTGCAGCGACCGGGGGCAGGCGGGGAATGTTCGGTTCAATAAATGTTGAATGAAAAAAGCTCGTAAGGCCGGGTGGGTGTCCGGGGTCAATACTTGCAAAGCCGCTTCTGACCAATCGCTTTCTCCTGTGTTTTCTCCAAATTGTCTGGGAGCCTGACCCGCCTTTTGCTGTGCCAGCCACATTTGGGCGGCCAAACGAAACTCTATGAAAAGCGGGTCCGGGTTCTGTTGATTTTGCTGCAGGGTTTCAGCTAAATATTTTGAATCGTTGATCGACTCACAAAGCTCGAAAAATATTGGACGGAAAACCGCAGAGTCTCCCCATTTTTTTTCGTCAGCTGGCAATGCCGCACGCAAGGATGCCAACATTCGTGACAAGGTTTTTGCGTCAGGTTTTTTGCTGCTTTGACTCACCGCTTGTTGCCACATGCGAGTGACCGTGCGTTTGATTCCTGAGTTCTCAGCCAGAGAGAAATTATCAGGAGTGTCATTCCACAGTATATCTGCCAGCAAGGCGATGGCTCTCCAGTCTGGATCCGGAATGGAGAAGCTAAGACGGTTCAAAGTCTGTCCGGCAGGTCCCCAACCGTTTTGGTAGGTCCGAGGCCATGTTTTGTCGGTTTCCAGGCTAACTTTTACCAAAGCCAGGCTTTTATCGTAAATCTCCCGGCGTTGATCAAGGTCGTATTGATCCTGCATCAAGCGGCCAATTTCAAAAAGGAAACGAGTAGGGGGATAGCCGGTTTGCGCAACGGTGTCAGCGGATAAAAAAGCCTTAACTTTACTATCGGACGGGGATTCGAAATCGAAATTTTTACCCAGGCCGCGTAAGGTTTCTACGGTTTTTAATACTGGAGGCGGTAGTTTGAGTGGGCTTCCCCGCTGTTCTGGATCTGCGTAGAATGTGCGATTAGGTGCGTGGTAGCGTGGCGAGTATAAGTGCATAAATACCCGGGACAGAGTTGTATTGCGGTCAGCACCTTGGAAAAAGTCGCGAAAATAATCCACGCTTCCTTTGGGCAGCTCGACAATAAAGTGACGGGTCTCCGGTAATTTATCCAATACCAGGTGAAGAAATATAAGCCCTGCCAGAAAATTAGAACTGTTGCCATCCATCATGCCAAAGGCCTTGCGTTTTCCGATTTCGGAATAGAAGGGCAGTATCTTTTGTGCAAATTCTACCGATCTGCACTTTTTGATTACAGCGGGACTGGTGACTATGGAAGTGATCGCATAAAGCCAATTAGGGGGGCTTGGCTGCGGTTCGGGATTCCTTTGATTGTTAGCAGCCTGGCGGTTTTCAGTGGTGTGTAATAGTTCTAATTGATCGTTTTGTTTTAACAATTGAGTGAGGATTTCTTCCTTGCCGTTGAGAACGTCATATTGCACACCATAAAGATAAGTTTCTAGCAGCAAGCGTTGTATTTTTTTATCAACTTCCTGATTGACGGCTTGAAAAGAAGTTTTGCGAGAAGCTGCCAGCAAGGACTCGTGATACATTTTTTTGAGATCGGAAAACTCGAGAAAAGAAAGCAATACCCTCAATCGCGAGATCTCATCAGGGAAACTATTGAGCCGTAAACGCTGCCCTACGTCCTGCAGTCGTTTGCGTGAGTCCGGCCAGCCTTTTGCGGGCTCATGGCCGTTGGGTTCTTCTGTTCTCAGTAGCATATATTCAGCCAGCCATTTCAACCACTCGGGATCCGCTTCGATGGTTTTCAAAAAAGGCTTCACCTGATCAGCTAGAGTTTGATCAAATGTCACGTGAACCGCTGCGGTGTTGAGCATGGTCACCCATTCGGCTTTCAAAATGGTGGCAGCATCCGGGTAGGAGCCTGCCCGAATCAAATGGCAAAACTTCTGGAACGGATTCTCGGTTTTGGCCAATTGCTGTGTGAGCATTTTTTTTGCCGCTGTTTTTCGCCCGTTTTGAGTGAGGATGCGTAGCAGGTCCTCTTTGACGAAGGGAGATTCATCTTCCAAAACAAAACGTTTGGCCTTGCGATCCGGGATGAGAACGTATTGCTCGTAGGCTGCTGCCAGGTCTTTTTCAGCTTTGCCCCATTCCTTTTTATACACCTCGGGAGACAGCAGGTTGCGCTTGCTTTCCAGATGGCGCAATGTTCCAGAGGTGATAGTTTCTTTGACATCTGACCCATATTTTTTCCACAAAAACGCTAGCTGTTGAAGGTTGAATTTCAGTAATTGTCCGGATTCCCTTGCATCTATATAACTCACCATTCCTATGAACATGAATTTGGTTGAATCTGTGTGATCACCAGCTTGCAGCAGTTGTGCAAGATCTTTCAATCCGTCTGCAGTGGGTCCATTGCGTTTGGAACTCAGCAGCTCTGTGGCGAGTTTGATTGATGGGGCTAGCTTGGGATATGACTTTACCGTTGCCTCTTTGTCCACCCAATCAACGATGTAAGGGGGAGGCCTGACGTCAAAATCAATGATAGCTAAGAGATGGTAAAAAAAAGGCAAGGTTAGCGCCATGTCAGATGACTGATCGATTTCTCCGTGAGCCAGTCGGACAAAGGTCGTGAAACGCTCTAGTTTTGCCTCTTGTCCTTCCGCTTTATGAGACAAGTGCATAATGGGAGCGTGGAAGCGGGATTTGTAGCTGAACAGGGTGGGAAGTGATTCTGATTGCAAGGCTTCCACCATGAACGCAAAAGCATCCACTGACCGAGCCGCGTAAAGTGTCTCTGCTAACAATTGTGATGTGAAGGTTTGCTCACGAATTTCGATCTCTCCGCTGGCAACGGCAGCCTCTCCGAGTCGCGCAATGTTTTCAAAAGCGGCGTAAGCCACCCGCCAGTCGAAACCCAGGGCACGCTTTAAATCTTCTCCGACGAGGTGCAGCGCTTCCTCAGCTTGCATGTCGAGTTCGGCGAAGGACCGTGCGGTGCGGTATTTTTGCAAACGGGCAAATTCTCCCGTTTTGGCCGTTTTCATAATCCAGTGCAGGGTAGCCCGCCTTTTTTCATTACTTAATGGGGTCAAACATGCCGGGCAGATCAGATCTTTTGCCAAAACGGCCAGCTCAATTTTTTTCTGCTCGGGTAGTTTTTCCAGCTCTTCAATGTGCTGCCCGAAAAAGTCCAAGACAGCGTCGGTAGCCTGTTCTTCAAATACGGCGACCAAGAGTTTGCCACCAAAGGTGTCAATCTTGCTGAAGGTGTCGCGCAATTTTTTGCGCGAGGGGATGTTGCTCTCTCCGCATAGCAGTTTGAGCAATCGATGAAGCTTGAAACCCGCAACAGAGTCGTAGCGCCGCCCTAGCTGAAGTCGTGGAAATTCTGCTACAGGGAAAGTAGATATGTTTTCCGCAGAGTTATACAGAGGGGAGCGGTAGAGGCTTAAAGTAATGTCATAATAGCGTGCGGGCCCATCCCTGTGTGGATTCAAATCGATCTGAATGAAAGGCGCCTGACCGTGTTTTTTTGCAAATTTGAGCACGCTGTATAAACAACCCGGGGAACTCGCTACCTGATTCAAAAAGGCTACCAGTTCAGGAGCTTCACTGCCTTCTTGTTTGATTTTTTTAAGATCAATTGGCATAGCCTGCGCGATTTTTGTTAAAAACGCATAGATCTCGACAGGGCCTTTTTTCATCGAAATGAGACGGATCTGATCAAAAGCAAATTGCAGGGTGATCAGATCGGTGCCCTTTTCCAAGCGAGGGGCAATGAAGTCTGCGGGCTCGAATGCCTGGTTCATATCGGGACGCAAGGAGAGGGCGCGCCGTATCATGATCCATTGAATTTGTGGACTCCAAAAGGATTCGTCCGGCTTGGAGGGATGGCTGAATTGTTCGACTTTGTCGATGCTGTCGGCGAGGTTTTCTGCTGGGCAGAAATAGTATTCACTTAGCATGGCAATGGCTTCGCCTAATTTTTTGTCAGCGGGTATGAGAGCCATTTTCTTGATCAGGCTTTTGTTCTGACTGAGGAAAGCGTATTCGATGATCCACGGGATAGGGCCGCTGCCATTGTGTGCGGCGGCTTTTGTTTTCCACTGCAACTCGTTGTTGCCAAGCTGTATTTCGGGCACTTCCAATCTGCCGAAATAAGTGTGCAGGTTTTTGCGTGTTAGATTTTTTAAAGAGCTTTCGCAGAGCGGCAGCAAATGTTCATCACTGATTTTCCAATAGTGTGAGAGTTCCACTAGTTTGGCAAAAAATCCGGCGGAAAGAGATGGGATGGAAATCGCCTTTTCGCATAATTGGCGGTAAAGTAAACGACGCTTCTTGAAAGCCTGCAGGACCTTTTCTTCGTTTTTTGCGTCTTGCGGTAGTTCCTGGTCAAGGGCTATGAGTGCACCGTAACTCAGGTCGCCGTCATAAAAATCCGAACTGATGGCGTAGGCCAGGATTGGAAGCCATGCGAAGTGCTTCGGATTGGGGTTTGCAATTTTTTTCCACTCGTCCAGATGTGCAAGCATAGAGCTAGCAAGATCCAGGCGTTGCGACATCGTCGGGTAATCCAGTTGTGCGAGTTGTGACAAGGCATCGGCGACAAAGGGGATTTGTTGTTTATCCTTTGCCAAAGTCTGCAGTTCGGCGATAACTTTGCCAGGATCTTTCCCGCCTTGTAGCAGTATCCGCTGCAAACGCGGGTTTTGAGCGGAGGTTCTTGTATTTGCCTGACCCTGCGCATGGGCAAGCAGAGGGGAGAAAATGAGGGATAGCCAGATTAAAATTCGCAGCATGGGGTGGATCGTTTTTCGCTTTTCTTATTTAACCGATTAACTGACTGCCTCCAAGGTGAAAATTAATAATTTAGGGGCTCGATAAAGTGAAGTGTGAAGAAGTCTGGCTGTAGATATCCTCGAATAGGTGATTAAATTGTCTTTTTTTAGATGGCTGACATTTTTTTTACATTTGTTTTACGCCCGCCTGACAAGTGCAGCGGACTTGTGTGAGAGGCTCGGGTCATGAAAGTAAAATTCATGACAAATAAAACAATGATGGTGGCAGCGTTTTCAATCGCTGCTGTGATGTTCGGTGGTGCAGTGGGTTCGAGTCAGGCAAAAAAGACGCTGGCGCAACCGGTGAGGGTTTCGACCAAAGTGGATCGACCGCTGTTGATCGAAAACGGAGGACAGCAGGAGGTGGTGATTCAGGTGGCCATTGACGGTTTGGTCCGCAAGCGAGTGCGGCGCAGGTCCCTTGAACCTGGCGGTGGTGCTGGATCGCAGTGGATCGATGGGAGGGGCTAAATTGGAGCAGGCCAAACAAGCTGCTTTGATGTTGGTGGAGCAGCTCGACGAGGACGATGTGTTTTCGCTGGTGGTTTATGATACCGAGGTGGATGTATTGGTTCCGGCTGGTAGAATCGGCAATAAGCGTAAAAACCTGCGCCGGATGATCGAGCGCATACAAACCGGAGGCAGCACGGCTTTGTATGCGGGAGTAAAAACGGGCGGGCAGCAGTTGATGGAATTCATCAGTCGCAAACGCATCAACCGGGTACTTTTGCTCTCGGATGGTCTGGCTAATGTCGGGCCCAAAAGCAATCGGGAGATCACTTCACTCGGTCAGCGATTGGCGAGGCAGGATGTCTCGGTGACGACCATTGGTCTAGGCGACAGTTATAATGAAGATCTGATGACCGCATTGGCTGAAGCGAGTGATGCCAATTATTATTATGTCGATGATGTGGAAATGTTGGCGGATGTTTTTCGTCAGGAATTGGGTGAATTGCAGAAAATAGTGGCACGGGATCTTATCATCGAAATCAAATTCCCCAAGGGGGTCATTCCGATTGAGGTGATGGGGCGCGAGCAGGCGGTTTCGGGACAGCGGGCGGTGATCAAGTTTGCTCAGATTTCGGCGCAACAAAAACGCCAACTGCTGGTTCGTTGTCGGGTCGATCCTGATCAGTATGAAAAACAGCAAGCTGTTGCTGATGTGATTATGAATTATCAGGACACCCAATTGGGCGATGGCCTGGCTCGTGAAATCCACGCCGATGTGCGGGTGGGCTGGACTGAGGAAAAGAGTCTGGCGCTCGCGGCGATTGATCGTGAGGTGGAGGTGGAGGCGGCGCTTTGTCAGAATGCGATTGAGAGCAAAAAGACGATTGCCTGGTCTGATAAAGGGGATATTGCTAAAGCCTGTGCGCAAATAGGAGATCAGATCACCCGATTGAGCTCTGTTGCCGTAGCAGCTCCTGCGTCGAAGCAAAAAGAGATCAAAGAAGAACTTGCGATTTTGGAAGCTAATCAAAAAGATCTGCAAAGTGGTCAATTGAATAAAGCGGGGCGCAAACAAATGCAATTGAACGTCTATAAAAAATCCAACTCGAAGTGAAACAATACTTGGCGCAATTGTATGTGGTGAAAAGGCGATTTCAGCCGACACTGTTTGAGATTTGCAGATTCCGTTGAAATTGAAGTGAAAAAACTAACGACATTATTTATCGTCGCTGTGCTGGGACCTAGTTTGGTCCTGGCATGGTTGGCGGTACGCTCGTTGGCGGATCAAGAGATGGTGATGAGGGATCAGGTGGAGCGTCGGGCCCAGGACATGACAACCACCGTGGCTCAGGATGTGAACGTATTCATGGATGATGTGCGATTGTTTTATCGTCAACAAGTGGATGATCTGGTGCGGCAGAATGACAATCGCTCCGATACCACCTGGCTGCAGGGTTTTGATCAGAGTATTCGTTCCCGTTGGGGTCAAGTCAAAGTGGGTTGCGTGATCGCAGAGGGGGGCAAGCTTTATTCACCTGAGTCAAAATCACAGGACTTGAGAGTAGAAAATTTTCTCAAGGCTAATAATAATTTTTTTAATAATCGAGCGGTGTGGGAAGTTTACCGAGCTCCGGCGAGACAGAGCAATGATCTGCTGGCGGTGCAAGCTGAGAGCTCAGATAAGCAGGTGAGCAGCTCTTCATCGTGGAAATTTATCGAATCTGCGGCGAGTTCTCCTGTGGCGATTCCTTCAATGGAAAAAAAGGGGGCTTCCGCTTTGCCCCCTGGACCTCAGGCCCCGTCACCAACTAAGGCTAAAATGCAAAAGGCTGGTAAGAAGACTCGTGCGACCAAAACCCAGAACGATGTATCGCCTATGCAGGTGAATGTGGCGCCACAAAATTCCAAACTAAATGTAGCACCGCAAGTTTCCAAACTGCGATCCCAAGCGCCTGTTCCCAATCAGTCGGTCGGGATGACTTTGCAACAGCAACAGAAAGCTATGGCTGTTAATAAAGAGGCTCTGATGGATTCGATTGCGCTTGCTTCAGCAACAGAGGCCGAGGTGGTGCAGCAAGATGAAAGCTTGGGCCTTGGGAAAAGAAAAGATCTGCTTTCAGTCGAAGGGGTGGCAAAAAAAGCGGCGCTGAATCAGTTACAGGTATCCGGACAGTTTGCCAATCTTGAAACCGATTCTGGAGTGATGCAGGAAGTGATTGGCAAAGAGAGGGAAGGGGCGTTAGGGCGTTTTCTGGAAGATGGTTTGCACTTGTATCTTTGGTATCGCCCCCAGGTTTTGGATTCAAAAATTTTCTGGGTGGAGTTGGATTTGAAAGAAATTCGCCAAGGCGTGCAGGGGATTATCGAGGGCGCGACTTTTGCTGGCAGCGAGGGTTTTTGCTTGGCTTTGCTGGATGATGAAGGTGGCTTGATAGGAAAAAACCGGGAAAGTTATGAGGGCGACTGGTCGAAGAGTTTAGTGAGTACCGAGGTGGGTTCAATTTTGCCGCGCTGGCAGGTCGCGGCTTATTTGATCAATCCTAAGGAGCTGATGTTAAGCGCGCGCAACCTGCGTTTGACGATGTTGTTATTGGTGGCGGTATTGATTATCGCGATTGGCATCGGGGGGTGGTTGATCATTAAAGTGACGAGCAGGGAGATGTATTTGGCTCGACAGAAAACGGACTTTGTCAGCAATGTGAGTCATGAATTGAGAACCCCATTGACATCGATTCGCATGTTCTCCGAATTATTGGGGCGGGTTGGCGAGGTGGACGATGCCAAGCGGGTGGAATACGCGGGTATCATTGATAGTGAAACCGGCCGGTTGACCCGTTTGATCAATCAGTTGTTGGATTTTTCTAAAATGGAGCGAGGTGGCAAACGCTTTGAATTCGAGGCCTTGCCGGTGGTAAGCCTGGTAAGCGAAACGGTGGAGAACTATCGCCATAGCTTGGAAGCGGACGGGGGCACGTTGATTTTTCATCAAGGGACGGAGACGGAAAACTTGCAGGTTAAAGGGGATAGCGATGCGCTCTCCCAGATCGTTTTGAATCTGCTGTCGAATGCTGAAAAATACGGAGGGGCATCTCCGGAAATCGAGGTGGAGGTTGAAGCGGTGAGTGCAGAGGCTTCGATTGAAATCCGGGTGAAAGATCGAGGGGCTGGCATTGACCGTCGGGAGGTGGCTAAGATTTTTGACAAGTTCTACCGGGTGGATGATTCCCTAGCCAGCGGTATCGAAGGCTCGGGTTTGGGATTGTCGCTGGCGCGGCAATTAGCGCGGGCGCATGACGGTGAGTTGTCGTATCGCCGTCGCCCGGGTGGGGGCAGTTGTTTTGTTTTGAGTTTGCCGGTTTTGCAGAGCGTTGAGCAGTGTTGAGTTATGAAGAATGGGATTAAAATAGTCATTGTTGAAGATGATCCGAGCATTCAATTTGGTTTGAAAGAGGTGTTCGCCGGGGAAGGTTATGAGACGGCTGTTTGCGGGCGTGGTGATGAGGCCGAGCAGCTGATTGGAGCGGAGTTGCCTGATTTGATTATTCTCGACGTGATGTTGCCGGGCAAAAATGGTTACGAGATTTGTAAAAACCTGCGTGAGCGCAAGTGCCGTATTCCGATCCTGATGCTGACTGCCAAAGGTCAGGAGATCGACAAGGTGGTGGGGCTTGATTGCGGGGCGGATGATTATGTCACCAAACCTTTCGGGGTGCAGGAGTTGGTGGCAAGAGTGAGGGCTTTGTTGCGTCGCTGTGAGCGGAGCCCGGATGAGGGTGGCGGGGAGAAACAGCCGGCACGGACTTTTAAAGTGGGGCTGGCGGAAATTGATGAAAAGAAATATGAGATTTATCGGGATGGGGAGAGTGGACGCTTAACACCAAAGGAAATGGAACTGCTGAAGTTTTTTTATCAGCATCGAGGAGAGGTGATGAGCCGTGATAAAATCCTCGATGCGGTGTGGGGGATTCAATATTACGGCACGACGAGGACATTGGACCAGTGCGTGGCGCAGTTGCGACGTAAGATAGGTGACGCGGGCAGCTCACCGCAGTATTTGAAGACGGTGCATGGGGTGGGCTATTGTTTGGAAGAGGGAGAGGATTGACCGCGGATGGCGCGGAACCTCCTACGCCGAGGCTTCGGCGGTCAAGTGGGGGAGGGTTGATTGGCGAATCAAAATGTAATGAAGATTGAGGAGGGGGAGATGAGGGGCTCACGCAGAGGAGAGATAGGACTGGATGTGGGACGCAATGGTATTGCGTGGCGGTGGGGGGTAGCTGTTTGTTTTTCACAAGCTTTGTTAGAGCTGCGTGGACAGATTTGGAAATCTATCCTACGGGGAGAGGGCTTCGCCGGACAGGAATGTCCGCCCTCCTGTGAGATAACAATGTATTGACTTATTTTAAAGGCAATGAGTGTTTGATTGCTGGGGGTTTTGTGTTGACCTAGAATCATATGAATGCAATCAAGGTAATAATTCCTTATCGATGGGAGGGAATGTGGGTGTTTGATGATGCCAAGGTGGATCTCGACAAGGAGCCTTTTGTTTCCGGGGCAGACGATATCATTGATCTGTTAGTTGCTGATATCCCGGACGCTGCAGACGGCTTTCGCTTGATCTTTTCATCGACGCCTTTCCCTGGGTTTCAGGTTGAGTTTGAATGGCAGCGTGAAGAGCATGGGGGGAATTGGTACCACATCGCTTCGCTTGATAAAGAAGGCTGGTTGTGTCCGGCTTTGTTCAAGTATTTTGACGAGGCACCAAAAAGCATATTTGCGAAGGTGGAACCACGCGATAAAGGGTGATGTTGGAGGTTAGAGGGCTTCGCCGGACAGGAATGTCCGCCTTCCTGTGGGATAACCGGAGGGTTAGGCGATGAGTTCGTTGATTGGGAGGCCGCCGAATTGGGAGAGTTGTTTGTAGCGACCGCCGTGGTAGAAGGTGAGTTTGTTGTCGTCGAGTCCCATCAGTTTTAGCAGGGTCACGTGTAGGTCGCGCACGTGATGAACGGTGTCGACGGCTTCGCTGCCGGTTTCATCGGTGGCACCGATGGTGTGTCCGGCTTTGACTCCGCCGCCGGCCATCCAGACGGTCATCGCTTTGGGGTTGTGGTCGCGGCCGTAGGAGGTGCCGCCGCCGCGCAGACCGTTGTCGGGGGTGCGGCCGAATTCACCGCACCAGACGATGAGGGTTTCGTCGAGCATGCCACGGTTTTTGAGATCTTTGACCAGCGCGGCGATCGGTTGATCGACGGAGCGGATCAGTTTGCCGTGGGATTTTTTGATGAAGTTATGGGAGTCCCAGTTGCCGGCATAGAGTTGGACAAAACGCACGCCTCTTTCGACCAGGCGACGGGCGAGCAGGCATTTGCGTCCGACTTCATCGCTGTGGGATTGACCGATGCCATAAAGGTCCTTGGTGCTCTGGTCTTCACCTTCGATGTCGAGGATGCCGGGCACTTCCATCTGCATGCGGAAGGCTAGTTCGTAACTTGCCATGCGAGCTTTGAGCTCTTCATGTTGCGGGTGCGATTTGGCGTGGTTGAGATTGAGCTGGCTGAGTAGCTTCAGGTTGTGCTGTTGATGGTCGCGGGTGATGCCTGCAGGTGGTTTGAGGTCGAGGATGGGCATGCCCTTGGGGCGCAGGGGGGTGCCTTGAAAAGACGCGGGCAGGAAGCCGTTGCCCCAGTTCGAAGGGCCACCCTGGGGGTGATTGCTTTCGGGCAGGACAATGAATCCGGGTAGGTTTTGGTTTTGTGAGCCGAGGCCGTAAGTGATCCAGGAACCCATCGCGGGATCACCACTGAAGCGGCTGCCGCTGTTCATTTGATACATCGCGGTGGGGTGGTTGACCGAGTCCACCTGGCATCCTCGATAGAAACAAAGGTCGTCGGCGACGGTGGCGAGATTTTCCCATAGACTGCACATATCGGCACCAGATTGTCCGGCTTTGATGAAGTCAAAAGGGCTCTGCACATAGTAACGTTTGCCGCTGGCCATCGCCGAGAGCATTTTGTCATCGCGGACAAACTCCTTGGCGTGCAGCTGTTGTAATTTGGGCTTGGGGTCGAAGGTGTCGATGTGAGAGGGGCCGCCTTCCATCATCAGAAAAATGCAGGACTTGGCTTTGGCAATGAACGATCCGGGGCTGGGAAGAGCGTTGTGTTGTTTGCCCGTAGCCAGACCGGTGCCGGCAAGCAGGTCGGTCAAGGCAATGCTGCCCAGGCCGGTTCCGAGTTGGTAGAGGAAGTCTCTGCGTCCAGTGGATGATGAAAACTTTTTCATAGTGATCGTGGGTAGGATGCTTAGTAAATATAGACAAATTCGTTGGAATTGAACAGCACTAGGCAAATGTCGGCCAGCGCGCGGGTTTTGATGTCGACATCACCGGCTTGCAGATCGGGCACGTAATCGGCGTAGGTTTCCAGACGCTCGATGTATTGATAACCTTCACCGGTGTTTTCTTCTTTGGCGCTTTGCAGGATTTCGAGCGGCACTTTGCGAGTGGCAATTTTCATGGTGGCGTGTTTTTTTTCTCCGGCTTGCCAATGTTTCAGACAGGCGGCGATTTCCTCACTTGTTGGTGGGCGGCCGTAAACCCGTTGGAAGGCATTGCTGATGGCGCTTTTGCGGTCAGGATTTTTCTGTAACAGGCTGTGGGCAAAGGACAGTGAGCGGTCATAACTCTCTTCGCTGTTGAACAAGCTGAACACCTGAGGGGTAACCGTCGAGCTGTCGCGTCGTTCGCAGGATTGATTGGGGCCGGGTTGGTTGAAGGTTTCCATGAAGGGATCGCGCAGGCCCCGGATGACCTTGGCGTAAACCGAGCGCCGGTTGCGTTGTTCGGGTTTTGGATTGGGTTGATAAGAGGGGGCGAGCGTTCCCATGACCAAACGGGGTTGCAGAGCGGCTTCGATGTTGATGTCGGGACGGACGGGGATGCCGCCCATTTCCGGGTTCAGTTCTCCCGAGCAGGCGAGCATGCTGTCACGGAGCTCTTCGGCGGACAAACGGCGCTGTTTAAATCTTGAGTAGAGGGTATCATTGGGGTCTTTTTTGTCGAGCACCTGTGGATCCGGGTGTTGGGACGAGCGACGATAGGCGTCCGAATTCATGATCAGGCGATGCAGCGCTTTGATCGACCACTTTTTCTCGACCAATTGGGTGGCCAGCCAATCCAGTAGCTCGGGATGGGTGGGTTTTTTTCCGGTGGCGCCGAAGTTGTTCGGATTGCCCGCCAGTCCATCTCCGAAGTGTCCTTGCCAAATGCGGTTGACCATCACCCGGGCGGTCAGGCTGTTGTGCGGACTGGCGATCCAGTTGGCCAGATCACGTCGCCGCCCGCTGGGTTTTGTGGTGATTTTTTGATCGGTATCGCCATCAAAATGCACTGCGCTCAGCACACCGGGATCAACTTTGGTGGTAGGAGCGAACGGGTCGCCGCCACCGAGAATACTGGTGGTTTCGAGTTTGCCTGTCTGCATCGGTTGACGGGGCATTTGCATGCGGTTTTGCACATTTTTTTGATAGACCGTGCCACCGCTGAAGGTGGAAAAAGCGATGGATTTGTAACGATCCAGCTCCCACTGAAAGCGCCGCTTGTTTTTATTGGCGGTGCGCATCCTTCCAATTTGCGCGCCGCTCAGACCGACCCATTGCGGAGGGGTTTGCTCGGCGGGCAGTTTTTGTTTCTGGGCTTGTGAGCGCGAGCGGTATTTGATGCCGCGTTTTTTACACCATTGTTTTGCACCAGCGACCGTGAGTTCGCTGAGTTCTTGCAGGTCTTTGGCATTTTGTTTGATTCGTTTGCGCAAATAGGATTCATCTTCTTTCATGCCGTTGAGGTTTTCCCCAGCGAGAAAGTCTGCCTGCCTGTCACCAAATTGGGTGGTGGCAAATACCGCCTGCATTTGGTAATAATCCTTGGTTGGTATGGGATCAAACTTGTGGTCATGGCATTGCGCACAACGCAGGGTGTGACCGAGAAACACCTGGCCAACGGTATTGGTGACATCATCGAGGAAGGCCTGGCGGGTGAGTTTGGCCACACTCATGGCGGTCTGCTCCCAGGGACCCATTCTGAGGAATCCGGTGGCGATCAACTTTTCGCTATCACTGGGATCCATTTCGTCTCCGGCGAGTTGTTCACGGATGAACTGATCGTAGGCTTTGTCCTGATTAAAAGAGCGGATCACATAATCGCGGTAGCGCCAGGCGTTGGGGCGTTCGTAGTCATTGGCAAATCCCGCGGAATCGGCATAACGAACAGTATCAAGCCAGTGTCGCCCCCATTGTTCGCCATAGTGAGGGCTGGCGAGCAGGCGGTCCACCAGGTGGGCGAAGGCTTGTTTGTCGGTGCCGGGATCTTTGATGAACTGATTGATTTGCTGCGGCTCGGGGGGCAGTCCGGTCAGGTCGAAGCTGGCTCTGCGGATCAAGGTGCGACGATCGGCGGCAGGCGCGGCGGTCAACTTCGCTGTCGCTAATTTTCGATTAATAAAGGCGTCGATAGGATTGGCTTGTTGGCGATTTTTTGCCGGGATGAACTCCCTCGGCACTTTTGTTTTTTTGACTTTTTGATAAGCCCAGAGATTTTTTCTTTCATAGCGACGGTTGGTCCATTCCTCTCCGAGTCCGCCACTGGTCAGCACCTTGATACCCGGAGCATAAGTTTCGTAGATGGCGGCGACTTTTTGATCGTCCGGCCAGGGAGCGCCGAGTTTGATCCATTTCTCGAGCGCGTCGATTTGTTTTTTGCTAAGGCGGTCATTTTCCTTGGGAGGCATCTCCATGTCCTCATCCAGCCATTTCACCGCAGTCAACATGGTGCTGGTTTTGGAGTCACCGGGTACCAGCACCTGATCAGATTCCTCGCCGCCTTTGAGTGTGCCCGCGAGGGTCGTCAGATCAAGATCGCCTTTGATTTTTTTGCGATCATCGCCGTGGCAGCCAAAACATTTTTCGACCAGCATGGGTTTGACGCTCAGGGCAAAAAGGCGTTGGGCTTCATTGGCTTGCACTTCCGCCTGGCAATCGAGCAAAGCCAAGCCTGTGACGGCAAAAATAGAAAGACTGAGGGTGAGTTTGTAGAAGGTTTTCAAAGTTACTCTGAGGGGTTAGGGTTTACCCTTGTGATACATCTCGGATATTTTTTCTGCCGACAGGGCTGCGGAGAAAATAGCGAATTCATCAATCGCGCCGTTTAAATTACGGATGGCGAACCACGGGTCGTCTGCTTTTAAAGGCAGCCCCCAGTTGCCGATTTCACCCGCTCCGATGCGCGTGGTGTGAAGCTGTTTTCCTTTGGTTATTTTTTCATGACTGACAGCGCTTCCGTTGACATAATGGGTGATGCTCTGCTCTTCGGCATCAAACACAGAGGTGAGATGTATCCATTGGCCGCTCATGGATTTATCCCATATAGGAGGGGCGAAGTAAGTGTGATTGCCTCCTTTTTTTCCTTCTGCGTGCATCAGTGAGAGCATCAATCTTCCGTCGTGTTTGATCTGCCAGTGGGCTTCACCCGTTTGAAAGTTGTCTGATAAAAACAGGGCGTTGTATTGGCGATCCAGGCTGTCGATGCGGGCCCAGCAAGCAAAGCTCAGTGAGGTGAATTCGCCAGGTATGAAAACCCGGGTGCGGCTGCCGGTGGGTTTGAACTCCAAAGCGTGTTTGTGTTTTGGCCAACGCCCTTCCACTCTGCGTGCTCCCACGATCGCTCCGTCATATTCGGAACCACTGCTGGCGACATTCTTAAGCGTCCGGTTCCACGTGCTGGTCTGATCAAAGGTGTAATAGGCGATCAAGCTGGGATCTTTGCGTAGGTTTAGGCTGTGTTTTTTCCATCTTTCAAAATGGGATTGGCCGGACAGATCAAAACGATCGTCTAAATCGGCAAGGGAAATAAAAGAGCCGGGTTCCGGAGCACTGGTGGTCGGTAGGCGGCTAGCGAGTTCGAATCCCTGACCAGTGGTGAAGGATTGGACTTGCTGCTCTTTTTGATGCACTTCGATTTCACCTTCGAAGACATGCACCTGGGATTTGTCATCACTGATATCGACGGCGAAGTCGGTGCCGAGATCAACGATATCTCCCTTGGGGGTGCGCAAAATAAAACCGCGCGCGGCGGGTGGTACATGGGCGCGGACTTTGCCGGATAGGCAGCGCGCTTCGCTGGTGGATACGATTTCCAGATCGCTCTGTCCTTGAATGATAACCGTCGCGCCACTGAAAAACTCGACTTGAGCCAGTCCGGATTTCAGCCGCAGGTGCCCGGAAGGGAGGATTTGGCCTTCACGGTGCTCAAGGTTTTCGTCTTGCCACTCCGCATCGATCATGCGGGTGAGGATGGCAAAACCCTGATGCAGGGTTTCTTCTTTAGTGCTTGCTGTTGGGTTAGTCGGGCCAGGTTGGGATGATTGTACCCACCAGACCAAAAAACCCGCCACCAGTGATGCAGCCAAGGGCAGGGTCAGGTTTTGAAAAAAAGTGCTACGTTTATTTTTTGAGGGAGCTGGATCCTGTATCGCCGTCTGCCAGAATGCGTTGTCGTTTGCCAATTGCTCACCTTCGATTTGCTCGTAGAGCGCGGCATCCAGATTTAGATGACGGAGGAACTCCTTGCGCGCGTCAGCGTCTGTTTTGAGGATTTGCTGGAGTTGTTCAAACTCAGCATCCGATAACTGGCGATTGATGTATTTTTCAATCAGGGAATGTAGCGGCTCCTCTTTCATGATTGATGCGGCAATGAGGTTTTTTCCTTCGCCACGGTTTGCTCGATACAGGTGAGCAACATTTGCCGGGTTCGGTTCAGGCTTTTGTAAAGAGCGGTGGCACTTTTGCCGATTTGGCGGGCCAGATCCTTGATTTTGGTTCCGGGTTCATAAGCGGCCTTCAGTAAATCCTGTTGATTCGTTGGTAATTTGGCGAGGCAGGTTTGCAGGGCACGGCGCTCGGCTTCGAGATGGTCGCTTTCTTCAGCTGACTCCACGGCGAGACGGTTGACCAGGTCTTCATCAAAGACGTGGCGGTCGCGGGCGATGGTGCGGCGGTATTTGAGCACTTCGAATCGAGCGACAACAAAGGCCCATTTTAAGAATTCTGTATTCTGATCAAAGGTGTCGAATTTTCGCCACAGCACCAGGCTGGTATTTTGCATCACTTCGACGGCGTCTTCCCAGGAAGGCAGCAACGAGCGGATGAAGGCGCGCAGGGCAGGTTCGCTACGAGTGAACAGAGTAACAAATTGCTCGTAAGAGGCGTTTTGCTTGTTTGTATCCATGGGTGATCCGTCTGCAGATTGAGGGGAATATATTTGAGCTGCTATAAATATACTCCCGCCAGCGGTAAAATTACCCGAAAAAAATCACAAAAGTAGAGAAGATGGAATCTTTTCGCGATTGATATACGCTTACGGTTGCCAAGACGGAGTTTCTTTGTAATCTTTAGCGCATGAAAAGAACCCCGATTTTTATCACTGCAGCGCTGACTGTTTTATTATCCGGCTCCTGCTTGTTTTCGACGCTGGAAGCGAGGACTTGGACCGATGCCAAATCCGGCAAAAAGATCGAAGCTGATTTGGTAGGATCCGAAGAGGGTAAGGTGAGTTTGAAGCTGGCTAATGGCAAAGTCGCCAAGCTGGATGTGAGTCGCTTGAGTCAGGCTGATCAGGATTTTATCAAAGCCCAGGCTTCCGGTGGTGGTGGGCAGACTGGTGGCAGTGATTGGCCTCAGTGGCGTGGAGCAGATCGATCGAACATCTCTCCAGATAAAGAAGTGTCGCGAAAGTGGCCGGAGGGAGGCCCCAAGCTTTTGTGGGTGTATAAAAACGCCGGGCAGGGTTATACCGCACCGTCCATCTCTGGTGGTAAGTTATACACCATGGGATCTCGCGACGGGAAGTTGACCGTGATCGCCTTGAATGCTGAATCGGGCGAAGAACTGTGGGCATCGGACATCGGGGAAGATGATGAAGAGGGATATAATGCCGGTTGGGGTGGCGGTCCCAGAGGAACCCCTACTTTTAATGATGGGCACATCTATGCCCTGGGGCCCAAGGGGACCTTGATTTGCCTGAAAGCGGAAGACGGCAAAAAAGTCTGGGATAAAAACCTGAAAGATGACTTCGGCGGTTCTGCCGGGGGCTGGGGATATTCGGAATCGCCTTTTGTCGATGGTGATTTGCTGATCGTAGCTCCAGGGGGCAAGGATTCGCCGATTGTGGCTTTGAATAAAAAAACCGGCGCAACCAAGTGGAAAAGTGAATTTGATGCAGGCAAAGCAGAGTATGCTTCGATCGTTCCCGCAGATCTTAACGGGGGGCGCCAGTATATTCGTTTGTTCCAGTCGAAGGTGGTGGGCGTGGATGCCAGCAACGGCAAGCTTTTGTGGGAATCCGAATGGCCTCGCGGCAAAACGGCGGTGATCCCAACGCCTATTTATGCTGACCAGCATGTGTATATCACTTCGGACTACGGTGCGGGTGCCAAGTTGATCAAAATCGGATCGGATAATTCGGTCAGTGATGTGTGGGATAACAAAGAGATGAAAAACCACCATGGCGGGGTGGTGAAAATCGGTGACCACGTTTATGGCTTTTCGAGCGGCAAGGGGTTGATTTGTCAGGATTGGAAAACGGGCGAAGTGGTGTGGAGCGAAAAAGACCGGCCACTGATGAAAGGGGCGATCACTGCTGCAGGTGGCAAGCTGATTTGTGTGAACGAAGCGGACGGAACCATCACATTGGCCGAAGCTTCTCCCAAGGCTTTCAAGTCGCTGGGCAGCTTCAAGCTGGAGCCGCAAAGTGAAAACCGTAATCCCAAGGGGCGCATTTGGGCTCATCCTGTGGTGCTGAATGGCAAGCTTTACCTGCGCGATCAGGAGTTGCTGCATTGTTACGACGTTTCTCCTTAACAACCCAGTGGTGACTGATTCCGGTGGTAAAATCAACCAGCTGAGGTGGTGGTGTCTGGTTTTTGCCAGCGTTGTATTGATCATAAAACCACCGTGGCAGGATTGGGCGCCGGAAGCCACTGCGACGGGCGATGAACGAGTAACGCTGGCGGTATTGGAACTACAGGGGCGCATTCTTATAGGAGCCGCGTCTTTTAGCTCCGAGGATATGGAGAGACAGCTTGCCGAGATGGAGGTTTGGGCGGTGGGTGACCGGACCGCGATCGCGGTGGCGGCGATACGTTTCTTTCTCGATCCGGAAGGCAATGGCAAGTGGCGTGCGCTGGCTTTGGTGAAAGCCCGGCTAAAAAAAATAGAGCAAGCAGAAGAACCGGCGCAGAGTAGTAACAAGGAATTGTTGCAACAGGCGCACATCGCGCTGGAGCACCCTGATCAATTGGGCGATGAAGGTGAGCAGTTGATTCGCTCGCAAATGGGCTGGTTCGGGAGTATTTTAATATCCGCCGGTGCTGCCGAAGGGGAAGTCGGGGTGCAAGAGGCGGCGGACTTGAGGGCGCAGGCCGTGTCGATGGTTTTTGTCTCTAGCTTTCTTTTCCTCGTAGTGTTTCTGGGAGCATTATTGGGGCTAGGATTGTTGGTGGCGGCTTTGCTTGCTATGAAACATGGGAAACTGACCATGGTAGGTGTTTCTGAGGAAATCCCTGCAACGCCTTTTCTTGCCGCTTTTGCGCTCTATCTGGCAGTGATGGTGCTGGCCGATTTTTTGAGTCTCACGGTGCATCCTATGCTCAGCATTGGCGGGATGTTTGTTTCGATAGGGCTCGCATTTTTCTGGCCACGGATTCGTGGTTTGAGCTGGAAGCAGGTTTTGCATGGTTTTGGCTGGCGGCGAGGCAAGGGCATCGTGCGTGAAATGGGGGCCGGGGTGGTGGGTTATATGGCCATGGCGCCGGTGTTTGCGTTGGGTTTCGCTACCACTTTGATATTGACCCTGCTTTCCACCTGGCTGGCGAGCCATGGCAGTGACCCCGAAGCGGTCACGGAACCGGTTGGGCATCCGGTCACTCACCCGGTGGTGGCGTGGGTGGCGGAAGGGGATTGGAAAGTCAAACTAGGGGTGCTTTTCCTCGCATCGGGCTTGGCGCCCTTGTTTGAAGAAACCATGTTTCGTGGTGCGCTCTACGGAGTGTTTCGCAAACGTTGGGGATTTGTGCTGTCATCTTTAGCCAGTGGTTTTATTTTTGCGGTGATTCATCCGCAGGGTTGGGTGGCGATTCCCGCGCTCACCGCGATGGGTTTTGGTTTTGCCATTATTCGTGAATGGCGAGGCACCTTGATCGCCTCGATGACCGCCCACAGCGTGCATAATGGGATTTTGGTTTCGATGTTGCTGTTGGCGATGTCGTAAGAAAAAAACGCTTCCTAGCAGATGTTTTTGGGGAGAATTTGGCTTTATTCACGCTTTTACTCCCTTAGAGGCGAAAAACAGCGAAAATACCTGATATTTCCTTGTCTGAATGATTGCAAAAGGGTGCTTTTTCTCTTAAATATTAGGCTTGAACCAGTCTGGAATTTGAGCTGCAAAATGCACGAGGATTCCGGCGAGTAAAACAATCCATATGGCTGACTCTGAATCGAAAGAAAACACACCGGATGAGATTCCTGGGGAGGAGTCGGTGCATATCCCGGAAGACACTTCAAAAAGTGTCGAGGGCAACGTGGATGCAAAAGGTTCCGAGGAATACGGCGCGGCGCAGATCGATAAACTTGAAGGCTTGGAGGCGGTTCGCAAACGCCCCGGGATGTATATCGGTGATCCAAAAACCGAGCAGGGTTTGCATCACTGTGTGTTTGAAGTTTTAGATAACTCGATTGACGAACATCTGGCGGGGTATTGTGAACACATTGAAGTGACGATTCACATGGATGGATCGGTTTCGGTTCTGGACGATGGACGCGGCATTCCCGTTGATCATCATGAAAAATTCAACATGCCGGCGATTGAGCTGGTGTTGACCAATTTGCACGCGGGCGGAAAATTTGGTCAAGGCGCATACAAATACTCGGGTGGCTTGCACGGGGTGGGCGCGAAGTGTGTGAATGCTTTGTCCGAATGGTTCACTGCTGAAGTGTATCGCGATGGCAAGGTGCACTCCATTTCCTTCGAGCGTGGAGCAACCACCAAAAAATTGCATGTGATCGGCGAGCTTCCCGAGGGCAGCAAAACGGGAACCCTGGTTACGTTTTTGCCTGACTCAACAATTTTCACTACTTCGACGGATTTTAAATTCGACCGTCTCGCTACGCGTTTACGGGAGCTGGCTTTTTTGAATGCTGGTCTGGTGATTGTGTTGACGGATGAGCGGGCGGAATCGCCGCGGAAAGAGACTTTTTTCTACGAAAAGGGGATCTCGGAGTTTGTGCGTCAGATTGGCGAAAACAAAGAGCTGGTGCATATCGATCCAATTTGTCTGGGAGGTAAACGCGAAGTGAAAACCAAGGAGGGCGTGGACGAGGTCTATGTCGATCTGGTTATCCAGTATAACGACAGCTACAATGAGCAGATCATGTGTTATGCCAACTCGATCCCTAACGGGGACGGCGGCACTCACTTGACGGGACTGCGCACGGCTCTGACGCGGGCGATCAATACTTACGCCAAGGCTAATAATTTACAGAAAGATAAGGATCCGCCGATCAACGGGGATGACTGTCGTGAGGGCATTGTGTGTGTGTTGAGCGTGAAACTGCCGAACCCGAGCTTCAGTTCGCAGACCAAGGATAAACTGGTCAACCGTGAGATCGAGGGCTTGGTGAACTCTTTTGCTTACGAGGGCTTGTCGGCTTATTTTGAAGAAAATCCGGGCATCGCCAAAGATGTGATCGGCAAAGCGATGACCGCCTCGCGAGCACGTGAAGCGGCGCGTAAAGCGCGTGAAACAGTGCGGAAATCAGCGCTTACGGGCGGTGGTCTTCCGGGAAAGCTGGCGGATTGCTCTAGTCGCAATCCGGAAGAATGTGAACTTTACATAGTGGAGGGTGATTCCGCTGGTGGCTCTGCCAAACAAGGCAGGGATCGACGCACGCAGGCGATTTTGCCACTGCGCGGTAAAGTGATCAATGTCGAAAAAGCTCGTCTGGACAAAGCTCTACAGAATAAGGAGATCCAGACGATGATCACGGCGATTGGAACTGGGATTGGTAGTGGTGAGATGGAGGGTTCGTTCAAGCTAGATAAAGCCCGTTATCACAAAATCATCATCATGACGGATGCGGATGTGGATGGGTCGCATATTCGAACGTTGTTGTTGACTTTTTTCTGCCGTCAAATGTTAGATCTGGTGCGGGCGGGTTATTTGTATATTGCCCAGCCGCCATTGTATAAGATCACTCGGCGAAAAAAAGAGCAGTATGTGCAGGACGATGCGGAGTTGAACCGCATTTTGGTCGAACTGGGTGCTGGGGATGTGAGGCTGCTCAACAAGGCGGATGGCAAGGTGTTGGATGCCAGTCACTTAAGTGCTGTTTTGACGTTGATTGGTCGTTTGTCTAGTTTTAGTGATGTGATCGCACGGAACGGCGGTGAGTTTGAGAATTACCTGTTAGCAGGAAAGCCCAAAGAAGGTAAGTTACCTGAATACATGGTGCAATTGAGAGAGGGCAATGAAGTCCAACTTGAATTTTTCCTCGACGCAGAAGCGCTGAAAACTTTTTCTGAAGCGAATCCTGATTTGCTTTTATTTGGCACTCCAGAGGTAGAAGAAGATGATGCGTCGACTGAGCCAGGTGGAGAAGAAAGTGAAGCTGCGGTGATTCCCAAAAAAGCGATTGAAGAGCGCGTGACTCGCCGAGCGAGATTGATCGAGGTGCCTGAAGCCAGATCAATTGGAAAGGTTCTGATGGAACTGGAGGAGCACGGCTTGCATATCGATCACTTCTCAGCACAAGATAAACCGTTGTTTGAGATCTTGGAAGGAGAGGGGGATTCTGAAAAAGTGACTCCGGTCTTTTCAGTTCCAGAGATTCTAGAGGCCGTCATCGATATCGGTCGGCGAGGAATGCAGGTTCAGCGATTTAAAGGGCTGGGGGAAATGAACGCCAAGGAGCTATTTCTAACCACGATGGATCCTAAGGCGCGCAAGCTTCTACAGGTGCAATTTGATGATGAAAATGCGGTCGAAGCAGATCGAATGTTCACTATTTTAATGGGCGATGTGGTGGAACCGCGCCGCCAGTTTATCGAGGATAATGCCTTGAATGTTCAAAACCTTGATGTCTAAGCTCGTTCGAAGTGATCTGAGTTTCACCAATTTTAACTAACTGAAATTTTTTATTGTGGCCGACCAAACTGAAAATAATTCACCTCCGGAAGAATACATTGAGAAAATCAATGTGGCCGATGAAATGTCGAAGTCCTTTTTGGACTATTCGATGTCGGTGATCATCTCCCGTGCCTTGCCCGATGTGAGGGATGGACTGAAACCTTCGCAACGACGTATTCTTAATGCGATGAATGACCTTGGACTGGCTCCGGGCAAACATTATCGTAAGTGCGCCAAGATCTGTGGTGATACATCAGGTAACTATCACCCGCATGGTGAAGCAACGATTTATCCTACTCTGGTGAACATGGCGCAGCCGTGGTCGATGAGAGACCCGCTGATCGATGGTCAGGGGAACTTTGGGTCGGTGGAGGGGGATCCGCCTGCTGCCATGCGTTATACGGAAGCGCGTTTGACCCATCTAGGCATGTGCCTGATGACGGACATGGACAAGGATACTGTCGATTTTGTTCCCAACTATGATGAGACGCAGATCGAGCCTACGGTATTCCCTGCAGCGATGCCAAATTTACTGGTTAACGGCGGAACAGGGATTGCGGTTGGTATGGCGACCAATTTGCCACCACACAATCTGGGAGAGGTGATCGAAGGGATATGCGCGACGATTGATGATCCGGCGATCAGTGATGAAGGGTTGATGAAATACATCAAAGGGCCGGATTTTCCTACCGGTTGTACTATTCTTGGCATGACAGGGACCAAGAGCTACATGGCAACGGGCCGTGGCAGTATCAAGGTGCGAGGACGTGCGGAGATTGTGGAGGACAAAAAGGGGCGTGAGCAAATCGTTATCACCGAGATTCCCTACAATGTGAACCGGGCAACATTGGTGAAGCGGGTGGCTGAGCTGGTGAATGAAAAAATCCTACCAGAAATCAGTGCGATTCGTGATGAATCGGATGAAAACACCCGGGTGGTGATTGATTTGAAGCGTGATGCGCGAGCGCAGGTGGTGCTGAATAATTTGTTCAAACACACCGCTTTGCAGTCGAGTTTTTCTGTGAACATGCTGGCAATTGATAACCGCCGTCCGCGCTTGTTGTCAGTGAAGGATGCTATCGATTGTTATATCGAACACCGTCGTGAGGTGATCCTACGACGCACTCGTTATCTTTTGCGCAAAGCAGAAGACCGCGCTGAAGTTTTGGAGGCATTTTTGCTGGCGCTTGATCACTTGGATGATTTTATCCACATGATCCGAGATTCAAAAAATCGCGATATCGCCCGGGAGAAGATCAAAAATTATACCTTTGATCCTAAAACTGCCGAGAAGTTGGGCATCTTGATCCGAGATCAGCCAAGTCTTAATATTGAACAAGGCCGTTACGTTTTCACCGATCGCCAGGTCACTGCGATTCTGGAGCTTCGTCTCTATCAGTTGACGGCGATGGAGCAGGATAAGATCAAAAATGAGTATGATTCGGTGCTCGATGACATCAAGGACTTGCTTGATATTCTGGCTCGCGAAGAGCGGGTGTTGCAGATCATCAAAGATGAGCTCAACGAGATCAAACACAAACACGCGACACCTAGGAAGACGAATTTTGGTATCGATGAAGGGGATATGAACATTGTCGACCTGATCGCCAATGATTCGAACATTATCACGATTTCTCACAAGGGTTACATCAAGCGTACGCTCTCCAGCGAATACCGAACTCAGGCTCGTGGTGGAAAAGGGCTGAAAGGAATGGTTACCCGCGGCGCCCAGACCGAGGAAGATGAAGATGATTTTGTAGAACAGTTGTTCTCCGCTTCGACGCATGATTATCTGATGTTTTTCACTAATACGGGTAGGGCTTATGTGGAACGGGTGTATCGCATTCCTGAAATGAGCCGTACTTCGATGGGACGTTCGATTAAAAATTTCCTAAACTTGCAAACTGGTGAAACCATCGCTTCGACGCTGCGCATTGAAGGGGACCCGAGCGGTGATTTGGATAAAACCTTTGTTGAGGAGTTTCATATTGTCTTTGCTACTCGCAGTGGACGGGTGAAGAAGACGAATCTCAAAGATTTTAGAAATATCCGTAAAACGGGCATCATTGCGATCAAGATCGAAGAGGAGGATGAGCTGATCGATGTCAGGCTGACCAATGGAGATGATCAGATTATTCTGGTTACGCATGAAGGTTTGAGCTTGCGCTGTCACGAAAAGGGCGTGCGTGACATGGGACGTTCTTCACGAGGGGTGTGGGGAATCCGTCCTAAAGAGAATGATTATGTGGTGACTCTGGCCGTGGTGGATTCGGAAAGCATGTTACTGGTGGCCTCGGAAAGAGGGATCGGCAAACGCACGGCTTTTGAAGAATACCGTATTCAGACTCGCGGAGGAAAAGGCATCATCACGATGAAGACTACTGCGAAAACCGGCAAAGTGGTCGGTGCCTTGGTGGTGCGTGAAGAAGACGAACTGATGGTGATGACCAGTGCCGGACAAAGTGTGAGGCTCAAGGTCAATGGCGTCCGTCCGACTTCACGTAATACCCAGGGGGTTAAACTGATGAACCTGAAAGAGGGGGAGATCATCCAGGATGTCGCACGAGTGATCGTCGATGAAGAGGATGAGTCCGAAGAGAACGGTGAAGAAGTTGTGAATGTTGAAGGTGGTGAAACTGCAGTCAGCGATGATGGCGCACAGGATTCTCCAGATACGGATAGTTCGAGTGAAGAGGAATGAAATAGCGAGAAGAAGCTCTCACGCGACCTCTTGCGCCTGGGCTTAGGCGCCCAATGAGGGTCGGAGGGTTTAAGGTAAGGGATGCGAGGAAATTGCGCCCTTTCAGGGCTGTGTATTTTTTTCGTTATGATAACCCAGGGCTTCGCCGCTGGGCTGTATCATTGGGCACCGTTGGTGCCAGAGGTGATGGGCATTAAAAGGGAAGTTTCGATCGTTGGGTTTTTGATTGAGAGAGTTATGTCCCGAAGCGACCGTATGAGATAGCTCTCGAAGCGCGGGGAAACATGATTAGATTCATAAACCCTGAAAAAGTGAGTTTTTAGGCTGCGGAGGGTTTAAGGGATGCGAGGAAATTGCGCCCTTTCAGGGCTGTGGATTTTATTGCGTTATGATACCCAGGGCTTCGCCGCTGGGCTGTATCATTGGGCACCGTTGGTGCCAGAGGTGAAGGGGCATTAAAAGGGAAGTTTCGATCTTTGAGTTTTTGATTGAAGGTGTTATGTCCCGAAGGGAGTATATGAGATAGCCCTGTGCGAAGCGCTGGGAAAACATGGTCGGAGTCATAAGCCCTGAAAGGGCGGCATTTTAGGCATCAGTAATCATTGGGACTGATAATTAATAATTTATATTTCACAGGGTTTCCAGATCGATCCAGCGGCGTTCTTTCCAGGACTGCAGGCCGGCTTCGGCGAGTTGCACGCCTTTGGCGGCTTCCATCAAATCCCAGCGGAAGGGCTCGTCGAGCACGACGTGGCGCAGGAAAAGTTCCCATTGGATTTTGAAGGCGTTGTCGTAGTGGGTGGCGTCGGGCACTTCCTGCCAACCTTCGTAGAAGTCGATCGCTTGCTCGATGTCGGGGTTCCATGTGGGTTTTGGAGTGCTGCCGAGGGATTGGATTTTGCAATCCCTCAAACCGACGACGGCTGAGCCCAGGGTGCCATCTACCTGCATGGTGAAGAGGTCATCGCGACGCACCCGCACATCCCAGGAACTGTTGAATTGGGCGATGATGCCGTTGTCCAATTCGAAGGTGGCGTAACAGGAATCATCAGCGGTGGCGGTGTATTTTTTTCCGGACTCGTCATGGCGCTCGGGGATGTGGGTAGCGCCGAGACAACTGACGGATTTGATATTGCCAAAAATATTGTCGACCACGTAACGCCAGTGACAGAGCATGTCGATGATGATGCCTCCGCCGTCCTCTTCGCGGTAGTTCCACGAGGGGCGCTGTGGGGACTGGTCATCGTGATCACCGGTGAAAACCCAATAACCGAACTCGCCGCGCACTGAGAGGATGTCACCAAAAAATCCTTGTTGGATCAGCATTTGAAGTTTGCGCAAACCGGGCAGCCAGAGTTTGTCTTGCACTGCGCCGTTTTTCACTCCGGCATCACGGCAAAGTTGGCCTAGGCGGATGGCTTCGTCGAGGCGGGTGGCAGTGGGCTTTTCGCAGTAGATCGCTTTGCCGGCAGCGACGGCTTTTTCGATGAATGCGGGACGCAGCAGAGTGGTCGAGGCATCAAAGAAGATCTGGTTGCGGTCATCTGCCAGAGCGGTATCGAGGTCTGTGCTCCAGCGTTCGACCTGATATTTTTGGGCGAGCTTTTTGAGTTTGTTTTCATTGCGTCCGGTTAGAATAGGATCGACCAGGATCACTTCGTCATCCGATATTTTGATACCGCCCTGATCGCGAATAGCGAGGATGGAGCGCACCAGGTGCTGATTGGTTCCCATGCGTCCGGTGACGCCGTTGAGGATGATGCCGATGTGGTGTGTTTTCATATTTGTAATTAGGAGTTTGTAATTAGGAGTTAGGAGGTAGAATTTCTGGTGCCACGTTTGTTGGTTACAGTTGTGACACTGGTTTGTCGTGGTCGAAAATCAGTGACCATCAGTGGTTGGAATATTTGTTAACCACTGATGGGCACTGATGATAGGAATTGAGGGTGTTGCTTTGTTATATATCTGAAGGGTTGTTTTTCTAGCTGTGTTTGAGGTAGGCGGATTTGATTTGTTCGAGATAGTCGTCGGGGTCGGTTTGCCACCAGCGATTGGAGAAGATTTCTACTTCGTTGAAGCCGGTGAAGTGGTTTTCCTCCATCCAGGAGCGGATCTGGCGAATGGGGATGCAGCCTTCGCCCATCAGGCCACGGTCATTGAGCAGATCGGTGGTGGGGGTCATCCAATCGCAGATGTGAAAGGCGAAGAGGCGCTTTTTTTGAGCGGCAATTTTGATTTGTGCTTCGAGTTGTTCGTCCCACCAGAGATGGTAAACATCGACGGCGATGCCTAGCAGAGGGTGGTCGATTTGATCACAGACGGCGTTGGCCTGGCTGATGGTATTGATCGCTGAGCGATCATCGGCATACATCGGATGCAGGGGTTCGATCGAGAGTTGAATGCCGGCGGATTCGGCATCGGGTAAAACCGCGCTGATGCCAGCGATGATTTGTTGGCGCGAGCGTTCGAGGCTTTGGCCGGGCAGCGCGCCGCAGACGAGCACAACGGAGGGGGCGCCTAGCTCGGCGGCTTCTGCGATGGCTCGGCGATTGTCATCGATGGCAGCTTGTAAGGCGGAGTCGGAATCCGCAGGAAAAAAACCGCCCCGGCAGAGTGATACAATTTCAAGATTACGCGATCGTAGTTGTTCACCGATGATGGAAATATTGCGTTGGTCCAGTGCGTCGCGCCAGACGGTGATACCCGCAATACCGGCGGCGGCGTATTTATCCATCGCCTCTTCGATGCTCCATTTTTTGGTGGTGACCGTGTGGACGCAGAGGCGGGATAAATCTAGTGGAGGGGAATCGGGCATATTCTGTTTGGTTGGTGATGTATAATAAAGGAGGGAATGATTGGGCGATATAACAAGAACTTGCAAAGTAGCACAAAAGCGACATTATTATTTGTGCTACTAATTGTCGCACCCCTAAGAGTGAAAAACTTTCGCCCATTATTGCTTGAAGATCTGCAGGTTGAGTCCGCCGGACTTGAGGTTCTGCGTTTGTGTGTGAATCAGCATTTGCCGGAAGCGGAGTGGGTGAGAAGGCACCGGCATGATTTTTCGCAGTGTTTGTTTTACCTTTCTGGTCACGGAGTGCAACAGGTGGAGGGCACGAATCATTCGGTGAGTGCAGGTTCTTTGATAACAGTGACAGCGGGCACGTCCCATGCTTTTGAAAAGAGAAGCGAGCGGGACCCCTTGTGCCTGGTGGTCGATTTTCGTTTGTTGGCAAAAACTCAGCAAGTGCCGCACGTTTCAACTCGTTTGCACGGACAGGATGTGACCTTGATTCGTCAGCGTTTGTCCTGGTTGATGTTGAAAAATGATCGTGATCATGATGTTGCGCTTCAAGCGAGGGAGGCGGCCACCTTACTTGATGTGACGGGCATTTTGTTGGGGCACGCTTTAGGCACAGCCGGAAACAAAACGGCAACACCAGTGAGCGAAAAAATCCATAGTATTATTCGTAAGGGAGACTTGCCATGTTTGTGCTTGGCGGATTTGATCGGACAAAGCGGTTTGCAGAAGGATCATTTGAACCGGGTGTTGAAAAAAGAGAGTGGTTTGACTTTGAATCAGATGTTGGATGAATACAGGCTGGAAAAAGCGAAGATTTTTTTATCCGATCCTGAACGACAAGTGCAACAGGCGGGGGCGGCTATTGGATTCATCGATGGCAATTATTTTGCCCGCTGGTTCCGCAAACAGACGGGGCAATCACCTGGGCAGTGGCGGAAACTGCGTTTTTGACGAGCTTCCCTACTTGCGAAGGAGAGCTGTTGCCTATAGGAGTGGTGAAAAAGTAGCTATGAAACTTTATCAGAACCAGTTGTGGCGTCAGGGGGATGCCTTGTATCGCATCGTCAATCTTGAACGTTTGTCGGTCGGCTATAAAAAAGTCGATGAGGCTCACGCTGAGGGAGGCATTCATCATGTGGTGACAAAAAAAGAATTCTGTCGTTTGATCAAAGGGGCGCAAGAGTTGTCTGCGGCCAAGGATAAAGGGGATAAAGGGGATAAAGGGGATAAATCGGTTTGAATGAAGCTGTCTTAACCGTATTAAGCACAGAATGCTCCAATGGGGGCGCGTCCTATCAAAAAAAATCAGTGTTTATCAGTG
>JASFYY010000067.1:0-55181 GCA_045046875.1 Verrucomicrobiota bacterium
CAACTGGATCAAGAGGATCGCGTGAGCGAGAATCAGATTTCAAAGTTCTGGCATGACGCACTCAAGCCTTACGGCGCTCAAGCGAAGCACTGGGAGCATTCGGAGGACCCCTTGGACTCCGTGATGAGCTACCTACCCGCCAACTTTAAAAATAAAAAAAATGAAGCCTACCGATGGAAGACGCAGCCGTGGTTTGTACAAACCTTTAGGACGAAAACTGGAATGTGGCTCGTTTGCCTAGATGGGAATCCAAATAAATTTGAAAGTGAGGCCTATCAAGATCTCGCGGCGTTACATTCTGCGATGGTGAAATATTTGGAGAAGAGTGACGGTATTTGGCCTCACCCCGACCAAGATGCCTACGAGAGTGAGCTGAACTACTCGAACTTCTGGATCGAGAGTCTCAAGCCATACGGAGCCGAGAAAAAACATTGGGTGCACTCGAGCAAGCCTTCGGCCTTTGGAATGGATTATATGCCTTCTATCTTTGATGGTAAGAAGAACACTGCAAACCGGTGGGAGAAACAGCCGTGGTTCATACCGAGGTTCAAAGAACAGAATGGAATGTGGGTTGTCCGTCGAAATGGGGAGCCGCGAATTTGGAAATCTGGGACAGTTCCGGCAGGGCAACCTGATGCGAAATTGCAGGAAAACGACTGAGCGAACAAGAGAGAGCAGGTAATTCCTTCCCGCGCATTAGTTCTCTTGCCTTTTGGCTTCGATTACATCACGATTTTATTTAAAGTGACAGGGCTTCGTTCCAAGAATGACCTGTCTCGAAACGTTCTGCCCCAAAATGAATTTACTAAATGGAAAAACGAAATATCTCGCGGTCGGTTCATGGGCGCTTTTGGTCGTGGGATGTATATGTTTTTTCACCACTGAAGTTATATGGTCAGTTTTATTTATTCTTGGGGGCTTTTGGTTACGTACTGCACTGCCTACAAAAAACTATGACCCAGATAGAAAATCAAATCTATCCCAATCGCTCAAGTATTTCGGGGTCTTTTTTTTAGTAAGCGGTATATGTCAGACGCCTCTAATTAAGAGCGCGATGCATCAGGCGTTTAATGAAATTAGGGAAGCTTCCTTTCCTTTGCCTGCGCTATATATCATTGGAGGATTGGGGTGTTTGATTTCGAGGGTGATATTTTTAGATTGTAAATATTTAAAATCCGTTCCAGAAGCAGATATAGAGCGATACTACAAATTAAATAACACAGAACAAAACGCAGCAGAGCAACCCGCTCCTCCTCCTCAGTCAAAATCTAAATGAAAACTTTAACCCTAAACTTGAACACGAAAGCTCGCTGCCAGTAGCGGGTTGCCTGTGCTCGACGTTCGCTGGGAAAATGAGCCAAGTTCTTAACATTCGATTCTCCAAAGACGCAGTCGAAATGTTGGAAGAGTTTATAGACGGCTGGAATACGATTGGAACCAGTAAACTTATAAACGAGCATTTTTATGAACTGAATTACGACGATCAGAGCGACAGCCTTTCTATTGGACTTGAAGAAGATTCAAGTCTCCTCATTCAAGGCTATACGACTGATATCAGCTGGGGTTATATCGAGCAATTTTCTAAATCTAACAATGGAGAGATTTCATGCGAAGGAGCTCCGTTGGCTGATGAGCGCGAACTCACTGAATCAAAGCTATCCTTTTTCGGAGCCATAATTTCGATTGGCGGTTTAATTGTGCTTGTTGTTTTATGGCCATTCATGCTCATCTATGCTTTATTAAGGTTACTTTTCACGATCGTAATAAGCCGCAAATGATCCTCAGAAAAACAGCGAATAAAACGCTGCTCACCAAGCACTGAGCCTCCTCGTTATTAAAAATCAACATGACTTTAAACACCAACATCTTCGTTCACACTCGTTCCCAGCTCAGTGCTGGGTGAGCTCGACGTTCGACAAAAAAAATGAACCGTAAATTAAAATTTTTCGTAACTCTTATCCTCTTTATCACAACGCCCTACTTAAAGTCGGAAGAAAAACTCGTAGATTTCAAAATCCCAATCACTCAGCAGCTTGCTAAAGAGCTCCAGAAAAGATGCGGAAAGCTTCAACTCCCTTTGAGAGAAGTTGTGATGGGTGTGGGAATTATATTTCATCAAGGATCCTCTATCCAAATAGATAGGGAAAATTCTGTAATTTCAGGCCGTCTTGCGCATTCTGAAGCAATGCTTGTATTAGCTCTCAGTGCGCATTTTGCCTCCTCGTCGGAGAAGGAAATTAAATCCTATTTTGATGATATCGACGAATCTCATTGCTTCGACCCTAAAAAAACAACGACGGAAAAGGTCGAACAAAAGTCAGTACCGAATCCCTGAGCCGCCTCGTAGTTATGATTCACTTTGATTTTAACCATCAAACGCTTCGTCAACGCGCGCTCCCACTCAGGGATGCGGTGTGACTCGACGTTATGTGCAGAAAATCACATCTTCTGTTTTTTGCTGTTTTATTTTTCATAACAGCTTGTAAAAGCATCACGTCAGGAGGAAAAAATGATTTCTCTGACTTTATCCAGGATTCTGACACGTTTACCGTTGTGATCTATGATGGTGGACATATCACTAACAGGTATCCACTATTGAAATCGAGTGTCGAACACCGAAAGCTTAAGGAATGGTTGAAAAGCAATGAATCCGGATGGGAAAAATCAGGATTTAGAAGCCGTTATACCACTTACGCGCCTGACATACTTATTTCATCAGGACTCAAAAAAATTAATTTTATCAAAGGCGGTGTGATCATATTTATTCCGAACGTCGGCCAATTTGAACAAGCGACCGAAGAAAGTGATTTAGTATTCTTGAGACGTCGAAACACATAACAAATCGTGGCTGCGAACAGGCTACCCGCTGTGAGTTGAAAATTCATACATTAACCTTGAACATAAAGCGCGTTCTCAGGTAGACTGTCGTAGCACTCAAACGTAGGAGGAAGGGAAAATGATTTTTAATATTGTCGTTATTGTTCCATTTTTGATCACTCTATTCTTTTGGCTCAGGGGGCTGTGGAAGCAGTGTATAAGTGATGTCATTGTCTCTCTTATTACATTGGGCGTCGCAATCGGAGCATATTTTTATGCATACCAATATATTTCCTTTGTCGGTATTCCGTGGTCTTTTCTTTTGATTTTGGCCATTGGAGGAGGGGTAGTTGTTGCCCTAAAGCGTAAGGAAGGCGGCGGTAAAGCCTATGTTCTAGCACCCATCATTGCTGTGTGTTTAAGCGGAGTAATGTTTCTAGGTGAACAGAAATGGAATGCCTCTGAAAATTCCATCCTTGTTATAACCCCATATCGTGCTGCCGGGACTTGGGTTTTTGATGATCCAGGAGCAGGTCTTAAAGCAGAGCCCTTTATTTCAGGCATGCCAGAAATAATTGATGAGTTAATTGCAGAGGCAAAGGTTGCTGATGCAAATAAAGGTTTCAGGATGATATTTTCCAGTCAACCTTTTCCTAACCACCAATCAGAAATAACTTGGGTTCGTCCTGAATCAGGTGGCAACTGGTATTATTCGGAAGAGTATAAGCTCGAAGGTTGGCTTTGCCCTGCTTTGTTCAAATATTTCAGGAGAGCTCCTCGGATAATATATGTGAAAGCTGAGGGGATAAAAGATTCCTAACAAGAGCTTGCATGTGACGTCGCATGCGCGCCGCACATGAAGATTGACGTTAGACCCCAAAAATAAAACTACTGTAATGCGCTGCATCATCTTTTTAACTATTGTATTGACAATAACATTGATCTCGACCTCCGCTGAGACAGTGCGTGAGCGACTGGCCTCAGATCCTAAATTCCCCATCTATACTGTGGTTTTCGGTATTACCGTGGTGACTAAGGGCAAATTTGACAGCTTCAGTATATCCAAAATCGTTGATCCCAAATCCGGAACCACTGACTCGGTTAAAATTCCTATTTCAAAGCAATTCGTGGCAGCTACTCGAAAGAAACTTATCGAGATGAAGGTATACGAGCCCAGACTCAAGGATGGGAAGCCAGTGGAGTTTTATACTTATGTATATTATTCTCCAGACTATCCAAAGGTTGTGATAATGGATTTGGACGTCTCCATTGAAGATCAACCGTAAGGTCTAACAAGTAGGTAGAGGAAACGGCGATCACTAGCCTTGACTCTGTGAAGCCAATCGTAATATGATTGGCAAGAGGCAAATCCTCTGCCCGTTTTCAGTTGTCAGCCCATTTTAACTTTGATACTATGGAAGCAACGCTAACAGTCCAACAATAGTCCGCGCCGAATCCCTGAGCCGTAATGTAGTTATGATTCACTCTAATTTTAACCATCAACTTTTGCGTCAATGCGTGCTCCCACTCAGGGATGCGGGGTGACTTGACGTTTGCAATAAATGCTTCGTAAAGTAACACTGGCCCTAAATGCGATCGTGGTCGTTTTGTCTCTCACTCTCTTTTGCTACACGTTTTTCGCAAGGCCGCATTTGACCGAGCACACGAGGGCATTCGTTACGGAAAAGACGCTTTCGTATTCCAAGCCGCTTGTGGATCTGATGCGAGCAGGTATCGATTCTCCACTCTCTCAGAAGTTCATTTCAGAAGAGCTTCGTTCGCTAATTGAAGAGGAGCTTAAGCTCTACGATTCAAATTCCGCAGAATATGTGACGGCGCTGACCTCAGCACGAGCTGAGTCATTAGGCACAGGTAAGGTCGCCAAGTTTAAAGAAAAGATTCGAAGCTATTACCAATCGACTCTGAGCTCATTGGTTTGCGACCTCAGAATATTTTCAGGTTCCAATATTGTGGCAGGCTTCTTCGCGATGTGGCTCCTACTGACCAAGGGATTCAGGCGGAGTGACAAGGTGGCCGCTTTCTCATTCGTGGTTTTTGCGGCTGTAGCATACAGCACCTATAGCTACATTGACGGAGTTTCATTTTTACGGATTTTGCTCAAGAGCCACCTCGGATGGTGGTATCCTGCTGGTATTGTTATAATGATTTTGGCGCTGGTCCTCGAGTATGGCCTAAACAAGGAAACAGATGCAGAGCAAGGCGTCGATCCTCTTCCTCTATGAGGATGGCTCGGACGTTGATACGTTTGCGTTAATAAATGAAAGTTGCTCTCAAACCATTTACATCAAAGCAAACTCAAGAACTTGAGGGGTATATTGCTACTTGGGTCAAAATCGTGCGTATAGCAGCGTATGCCGTTTTAGTTGTTTTTACCGGTCTTATTTTCAGAGGGTTTTCACAAATCCTTTTTACCAAAACCTCGAATACACTCACCGATATTTTTTGGGTCTTACCAACCGCAGCGTTTGCATTATATATATGGATTCGTTCGGGTAAATGGACAGGAGGCAGGCAATTTCATGATGCCGTCAAAAAAGATATTGCAGGAGGGAACGCGCGTGTCTTAAGCGTCAAAATTACTGATGCGATTTTAATTGAAGAACAAGAAGATGATGGCCCTTCATACATTATTTTAAGCACAGAAGGAGAAACCGTTTTTTTCTCTGGTCAGTATTTAGATAGACTACAGGCGAAAGGCTTCCCTTGGTCTGAGATTGAAATTGTTGAGGCTCCGGAATCGAAAGTGTTTTTTGGAATTAAAAAGAAAGGAGCTCGTATAAATCCTTCAGTGAATCGCATGCCTCTCGAATATGAGGAAGCAAAATCAATGGGAGCGTTTGATAATGATTATCAAGTTCTTAATGTGAAATTCGAAACCTTGAAGCGCAAAGCACAACAAAACGCAGTAGAGCAATCCTCTACTAGCCTTCGGTCGAAACCCAAATGAAAACTTTAACCAATTAACCTCTTCGCCAACACTCGCCCTCGCTAGGGGGTTGCCTGTGCTCGACGTGTTGCTCTCAGCATCAGAGCATCAGAGGTTCGAAAACTGTGAGTCAAATTCCTTGCGGAACTCGACCTTTACCAATGCGAGGACTTTGGCTCCTTGATTCATTCGGCTTTTCAGGTTGCCTGTCTGACTTGGTTCAACCCTTATTGAGCTTTCGTCGGAAAAGGAGCCGAAGGCAGACGGGAGTCAATGTCCGATTTCCTGTTACTTACCTGCATGGAAGGTGAGTCACATATCTTTCAGCAAGCTCTTATTCTTCCACAAGTAACCTATCCCTGACCAGACGGTGAGGATGAGGGTGGTGGCGATGAGCAGGTTGCCGACGATGGTGGGGCCGAAAATTTTCGAGTCGAACAAGGCGTCGAGCCATTGCAGGCCGGGGTCTTCCGAAGCGAGAAGAACCAGGAAGTAGATCACGGTGATGATCTGCCAGATGGTTTTGTGCTTGCCGAGTTTTTCTGCGGCCAGCACTTTGCCCTCGGCGGCGGCGACCAGGCGTAGACCGGTGACCATGAACTCGCGGGCTAGAATAGCGATCACCACCCAGGCGGGAAACAGGGCGCGGGTGGATTCGAGGGAGCAGAGCATGACAAAACCGGAGGCCATCAGGACTTTGTCGGCGAGTGGATCCATTAATTTGCCGAAGTCGGTGATGAGATTGTGTTTGCGCGCCAGGTAGCCATCGAGGAAGTCGGTGATGGCGGCGATGCTGAACAGCAGCAGGGCGGCGGTTTTTCCGTAGGGCAGATCAATGGATAAAGCGGCGACAAAAAAGCCGGTCAGGATCAGGCGGCCGACTGTGAGTTGGTTGGGCAGGTTCATGGCAGGATTAAGCGGAGGTTTCGGCGAAAACAGGGTTTTTCCAGATAGGCACGGTTTTTTTGATCCGTCTGAGGTATTCGCGAGAGATGTCGAAAGCAGCCTGACTGTGGGCGGTTTGCACCCGGATGAGGATCGAAGCGTCTCCTGCGGCGACGAAGCCGATGCGGTGATGGATGGCCACCAAGTGCTCGGGGTTTTCCTCCAGCATGGTCTCGACGATCTTGTTGAGCTCCGTCCCCGCCATGTCTGGATAGCAGGAATAGTCGATGCCGGTGATGATACTACCGTCTTCTTCATCGCGCACTACACCGTGGAAACGGATGTCGGCCCCGTGTTTGCTAGAGGGCGGGAAGCCCGCCTCCACCTCGAGGACGGTTTTTTCAGAAATAGAAACTTTTAAATCACTGCTTGCCATTTTTTGAAGCTGGGTAGTGTGCTATACGGTTTGATGTGGCGGAAAATGATCCCGACATGGTCTTGGGCTAAAGCTAGCACGAATCAGCAGCACACAAAAACAGATATCATGAGTAAAAGCGACTTTGGATTGATTGGTCTCGCAGTGATGGGACAGAATTTGGTATTGAATGTCGAAAGCCGGGGCTTTCAAGTATCGGTTTATAACCGAACCACCTCAAAAATGGAAGGTTTTGTCGCGGAGAATCCGGATAAAAATCTGGTGGGAGCAAAATCGCTGGAGGAATTTGTCGAAAGCCTCGAACAGCCCCGCAAGGTGATGATCATGGTGCAGGCGGGTGGTCCGGTGGATGCGGTGATCGAAGATTTGATTCCGCTATTGGACAAAGGTGATTTGATCATCGATGGCGGCAATTCGCTTTACACGGATACTGAGCGTCGTTCGGCCTACTTGGAGCCTACTGGTTTGCTGTTCATCGGCACGGGGGTGTCGGGCGGAGAAGAAGGTGCGCTGAAAGGCCCTTCGATCATGCCGGGTGGGCCGGAAGCGAGTTGGGAAGTAATCAAGCCGGTGTTTGAGGCGATTTCGGCTAAAGTGGATGGGGTTCCCTGCGTGACGCATATCGGTCCGGGAGGAGCGGGGCATTATGTCAAGATGGTGCACAACGGCATCGAATACGGCGATATGCAGTTGATCTGCGAAGCGTATCAAATTTTTAAAACCGCTGGATTCACCACGGATGAAATGGCTCAAGTGTTTGAGGACTGGAATAGTGGCGATCTTGAATCGTACTTGATTCAGATCACCAGCAAGATTTTCACCATTAAGGACGAAGAGACCGGACAAGCGATCATCGATGTGATCATGGATCGTGCGGGGCAAAAAGGCACTGGGCGCTGGACCGTGATGAGTGGTGTGGAGAACGCGATTGTGATTTCGACCATCAACGCAGCGGTGGAAGCGCGTATTTTGTCGGCGAAAAAAACCGAGCGTGTGGCGGCGGCTCCGAAATTTGACGGACCGACTGCGAAGATCGAAGGAGATAAAGCTGAGCTGGTGAAAAAGGTAAAGGATGCGCTGTATGCGTCGAAGATCGTTTCTTATGCGCAGGGTTTGGACATGATGCAGAAAGTGGGCGAGGAGCACGGCTGGGGATTGGACCTCGGTTCGATCGCCCGGATTTGGCGTGGTGGTTGTATTATCCGCGCGCGTTTCCTCAATCGCATCACCGAGGCTTATGAAAACAACCCTGAGTTGAGCAATCTGATGCTCGATCCGTTTTTCAACAAGGTCATGAATGAGACTCAGCAGAACTGGCGTGATGTGGTGGCTCTGGCAGTGAGCAATGGGATTCCGGTTCCTGCTTTTTCGGCTTCACTGGGTTATTACGACAGTTACCGCAGCGAGCGTCTGCCGGCGAATTTGTTGCAAGCACAGCGTGACTTTTTCGGAGCGCATACTTATGAGCGCATTGATAAACCTGCAGGCGAGTGGTTTCACACTGACTGGCCGGAGGTGATTGATTGAGGAAGGAGGTAGAATTCAGGATTCGGAATCTCGAGAGTTTGATTTTGGATCCTGGCCAGGGCAAGCGGAGCGCTCGCCCTACAAAATGTAGGTTTTGAGGGACTGTGAATTGTAGGGCGGGCGCTTCGCCTGCCTTGCAGGGCATGTTTTTCTACAGCCCGCGGTGGATGTGCTCTAGGGCGAGCACGGCGTAGGCGGTGACGAGGACGGGGTCGTCTTCCCACCAGCGTTTGGAGCCTTGGTTGATCCATGAGCCGTTGCGCTGTTGATCGTCGAAAAGTTTCAAGGCGAGTTTTTCGCGCCATTTGATTTTGCTGCCGTCTTCCAGGGTCAGGGTATCGGTGCCGTAGAGGGCGAGGGCTTTGGCCATGGTGTGGTAGTAATAATAGAGACCCTGGGATTTGAGTCCGGGGTTCTCGTCGATGGAGAAATTCTGTGACAACCAGGTCAGAGCTGCCTGCATGCGTGGATCTTGTTTGTCCATGTCGGCGTAGATGAAGCTTAACATGCCGGCGTAACCCATGCTGCCGTAGGAGCGCAAGGCGACCTTGCCGTCGGCGGTTTTTTGTTCGCCGGCTTTGGTATCGCCGGGGAAATAGACAAATCCTCCGCGGTCTTTTTCGTTAAGAGCGTAGTCGTCACCGAGCATTTTAACGGTCTTTTCAGAGTTCTGGCATTTTTCAACGAACTCGATGGCGGCTGCCCAGTCGAGGTCGAATTCTCCTGCTCCTCCGGCAGTATCTGAGAGGTATTGTTTGGAATAATGCAGGGCTTCCAAAGCAAGGTGGGTATTGGAGAGATCCGAGTGGGCATAGGTGCCGCCGTAGCCGATGCCGCCGTCGAAGACATTGTCGGTTTTGCCGCGGGCATCGAAATCGGATTGCTGGTTGATGAGAAATTTGCGTGCTGAGCGGATGATGGGTTCGCTGTCGGAATCGCCGCCTTGCATCAGCGCCATCATCGACAGAGAGGTGTTGTAAGTTGCCAGTCCTTTGCCGTAAATGCCGCCGTCGCTTTTTTGTTTGCTGATGATAAAAGCGAGACCTTTTTTGATTGCATCAGGCAGTTTGGCGGCCGGGGTATCGGTCAGTGCGGGGTCACCGGCGATGGCGGCGACTGCAAGCGCGCTGAGTGCAGGCTGATCGGTTTCGCTCCAGGCCCCACTCTGTGGGTTCTGGTGTTGTTTCAGCCATTTCACGCCTTTGTCGATGGCGTGTTCGATCTCCAAGCGGAGTGAGAGATTTCCTTGAGCTCCCGGTTTGGAGGTAATCTTTTTTTGTGCCGATGACCAACCCGGGCTGAGGGAGATGATCGCGCAAAGGGTTAATGCATAAAAGGGGCGGGTGAAAGAGGGACTAAGAAAGGTATCGGTTTTCATGGTGTGGGGCGATTATTTGCTGGTCGGTTGCGGTCCCTTGTTGGGGCTCAAAATAAGTGTGATGGGGGTTCCCATGGAGGGCGCGACTTCGGCATTGGTGACCCAACGCTCGTCATCGTCCGATCCGGGGCGGAAGCTGTTGATGAGTGAACCGTTGTCGATGTAAACCGCGATCAGGGTGCCTTCTGATTCGGCGATGAAGGTGCCTTCGTAAATGATGGAGCCACTATAAATCCATTGGTCAGGTGACATTTTTGTCTGGGTTTTTAAATCGCGGATAAGCTCATTGATTTGGAAGCGCCGTGGTTTTTCTACTCCGTCGCTTTTTTCCGTCCATTCCGCAGCGATGCGCAAGGCGCTGCCTCGATCAGCTCTACCTGCCGCGCCCTTTTTCTCATCTTCGGGGTAGAGTGCATCGAAGATGTCGCCAACACCTTCGGTGTAGTGGCAAAGTTTGAGTGCGATTTGTAATTGGGCGGGTCTGACTTTGGTGCTGAGCAGGCTTTCGTGGATTTTACCTTCATCGGTGACCAGCACATATTCCAGTAGTCCTTTTTCCAGATTCATGGTGACAGGAAAGCGTATTTCCCGGGTCTTGCCGTTGAAGGTGATGTCTCCCAGTTGGTAGAGATTCTCGCCGATTTTTTTGACGCTGGCTTTTGCGTTCTTAGGATCGGCTTTGTCTTCAGCGTGAAGATCGGAGGAAAGGGGGGCGAGGATCCATGAACTCAGGAATGCTATCAGACAGAGGTATAGCTGGACGGGCTTCCGTGGGGTGGGTGGTATGTTGGTCAATCTCACAATCAAATGATAGCTGGCTCTGTGTAAGGATGCCAGCAAACTTTTCTCTGTTCCAGGACTTGCCATGTTTACAAAAATCAGTTAGATCATTGCCATGCCTACTACGTATCAATCAACTATTGTTAAAGCCTCTTTGCAAGATGTCTGGGATCGGATCAGTGATTTCCATGATTTATCATGGGCTCCTGAAGTGATCACCAAGTGTGAAAAAGTGGGTGATGTCGATGGTCATGAAGTCGGGGCAAAAAGAGTATTGAATGACGCTTTCCATGAAACGGTGACCCGTATAGATGCCGGGCAGCATGTGTTTGAGTACTCGATTGACGACGGCCCGAGTCCGGTGTCGCCGAATGATGTGAGTAATTATCTAGGCGTGATCCGGCTCAAACCGGTGACGATGAGTGCGGGCGACGAAACTTTTGTTGAATGGTCATCATCGTGGGATTCCGACAGCTGCGAAGCGGTTGATTTCTGTTGTGGTATCTACGTGGCTTTGTTAGGCGGATTGAAGGCTTCGTTCGAAACCGCTTAGTGGTACGCTGCAGATGATGTTTTTTCGCCTTGCCTGGCAGGATAGAGGGTTGCGAGTGCTGGCACTTGTTGTGCTGTCGCTGCTAGGCAGCTGTCTGCAAGGGCTAGCCGTTGATATCGAGATTCCCCGTGAATCACCACCGGGTTGGGTGGAGCCTCTGCCTGTGGAGGTCGACGCAAAGTCTTCCCAGAATTCGGGTGACGGGGGCATTTGGTATTTGTTGGCTGACATGCAAACTGATGTGGCGAGTCAAACCCGGTATTATCATTACGCTTATCGTTTCCTTTCAGAATCGGGGGTGCAGGAATACTCGGAGCGCAGTTTTGCCTTTGACCCAAGGTATCAGAAGCTGGTTTTGCATCGCTTGCGAATTCACCGCGATGGGAAAGTGATAGACCGCTTGTTGGATCAGAGCATCAAGACACTGGAGCGTGAGTCGGGTTACGAGGAGCAATTGTATGATGGCAAGCTGACCAGTGTGGCTTTGTTGAAAGATATCCGGGTGGGTGATGTGTTGGATTACGCTTATTCGATAGAAGGGCGCAACCCTATTTTTGCCGGGCATTTTTCCACCACCCAGCAATGGAGTTGGGGCACGACCTTGCATCGGGCTCGTTACCGTTTGCTGTGGGATAAAGAGGAGGAGTTGTCTTTTCGAATGGAGAATAGCGATGCCGAGCCAGTGGTCACTGCACGTGGCAAAGGGCAGGAGTATGTGTGGGAGCAATGGGATAGCAATCCGGTTCACGAGGAATCGGGTGTGCCGGGTGACTACAGTGCGTATTCGTGGATAGAGCTGAGTGACTATCGTTCTTGGGATGAGGTAAGGACGTGGGCGCGGGCTTTGTATCATTACCCCGAGGTTTTCCCCGCTGAATTGCAGCAGCAGATGAAGAAGATTCGCCTTTTGCCTAATGATGAACAAAAGGCTTTGGCTGCCCTGGGTTTTGTTCAGGACAACATACGTTATGTGGGCAGCTTTATGGGTGAGCATTCACACAAGCCCTACGACCTGGATACGATTATGAGCCGTCGTTTTGGTGACTGTAAAGACAAGACCCTGATTCTGGTGGCGGTGTTGCGGCAGTTGGGGTTGCAAGCCGCTCCAGCATTGTTGGACACGGATTTCCGCGGAAAAATTGTCGATTGGTTGCCGAGCCCGTTTGCTTTTGATCATGTGGTGACCCGGCTGGAGCTGGCGGGCAAGGTGTATTGGTTGGATCCGACAAGAAGTTTCCAGCGTGGAGACTCTTTGGATAAGATTTATTTTCCTGATTACCGCAAGGCTCTGGTATTGGATGACAGCAAGGGAGGGTTGGAGGAAATCAAATCTCCGGGTTTCCTGGGTGCAAAAACAGAGTTGGAGGAAGTGTTCACCTTTGATGATTATAAAGGAGGCGCGCGATTGCAGGTGGTGACTGATTATTACGGCCGTGATGCCGATCAAATAAGGGCTTATTTTTCGAGGAGCGGCGAAGAGTCGATCAAGCAGGATTATATTGAATATTACGCTAACGACTATTCAAGTATTGAAATTGTCGGAACGATCAAGAGTGAGGATGATGAAGACGCCAATCATTTCAAGGTGAGCGAAAATTATCAGATCAACGATTTTTGGGAGAAGAATGACGGGGGGGAATACTGGGGGGGGACTTTTTTTCCGAGGATGCTAAATAATGAACTGTATTCTCCAACCCGTAAGAATAGAAAGATGCCTTACGGCATCAGTCATTTTCGAGATGTGACGCACAAACTTAAAATTGTGCTGCCGTCAAAATGGGAGGATGAGGTCAGTGAGAGTGACGTCGATAACCCCGCATTTACTTTTGACTATGCGGTGGAGGCAGAGAGCAATGTGACGGAAATCAGTTATCGTTATGTGAGTAAAAAAGATACGGTTCCGACAAAAGATGTCACTGCGTATGTAGAGGCGATCGACAAGGTGAAGGACGTGATGGGTTATGAAATCACCATTCCGGAATCCTATCGGACTCTCGCGGGGCAGGATTTGAGTGTGGAGGTGAACCTGGATGAAAATACGGAGGAGGAAGATTATCAACCCAATTGGCTGGCGATCATTATTGCCTTGGGAGCGCTGTTTGTAGGATTACTGGCGTCACTAGGTTTTTATTTTTGGAATCCTGCAGCTCCTTCCCCAGGCTTGGCGGGCAAGCTGGGTGATAAGGAGTTGTTTGGTTTGGGCGGCTGGTTGGTGGTTGTGGCTTTGGGACTTTTTATCCGGCTTTTGCTGCGGGCAGTCAGTTTGATCGGCGATTTTGGAGATCTTGATCTGAGCGTATGGAATAACGTGACTACGGCCGGTAACGAATATTACCATTGGATGTGGGCACCTGCGATTTTAGGTAAGGTGATCTGGGATTTGTTTGTATTGCCTTTGGAGCTGCTACAGATTGTGTTGTATTTTCAGAAACGGACTTCTTTTCCGAAGCTGCTAATGGTGGAGATGTTTTTCCTAGTCGTTCAAGCAGCTGTTTTTGGAGTGATCTATCAGAGCTTGCCAGGTATAGAAGAAGGAGCCACAGAGGAGTCGCTTGGCAATTTCCGTTCTGCTCTTATCGCGGCTTGTATTTGGATTCCGTATCTACTGGTGTCCAAAAGAGTTCGCAATACCTTTGTTGAGCGGCGAGGCAGGCAGGTCACTCCACCACCACTGGCCGTCAGCGCTACTGTTTAGCGGTCAGCTTGGCAAGGGCTGCCGCCATGCGTCGTCCAAGATCGGTGCAGCCTTTGAGTGCGAAGTGAACATTGGCTTTGCCTTCACGGTCGGCTTCGAACTGCAGATCGTTGGACGGCACGACGACGAAGAGGGGATCTTGTTTGGCAATTTGATCTAATGTGAGGTTGATGTTTTTGCGACCGTCATTGAGTTCGCGGATGTGGGCAGCGACGATCGGCAGATCGGCTTTGATGTCGTGGCGGAAGCGCCAGAACAGCTTGGGCAAACTGTCGGCGTATTTTTCAGCGGGGAATTTGGAGTCACTTTCGCCTTGGTGCCAGATCAGGCCTTTCACGTTCCAAGTGAGGCCGTGATCTTTTTCAGCGGACTGTTTGGCGTGAGCGAGGTATTTGAGGAATTTGCCATAAAGGCCGCTGTTGTGGACTTTGCCATTGGCGGGATCGTCGCCGGGATACCAGCCCTTGCCGCTTTTGTCCCAAACACCAGCTCCGCAACGACAGTATTGAATGAAAATGATGTCGTCATCCGAAAGCTGACGCAGGGAGTCGGCGAGCCCGTAACCCATGCGTCCTTTAGACAGGGATTTGAGCACGGTGAATTCTGATTGCTCGGGTTCGGAGACACATTGCATGCCGTAATAATACACTGGGTGTTTGTCGGATTTGGCCGGATCCCCGGCTGCGAGATTGCTGAGTCGCCAACCGTTGGATTGACCGGCGACGATGTAAACATCGATCGCTGATGCTTTTTGGTGGGACATCAAAATGAAAGCGAGCGTAGCGGCGAGGAAAAATAGTTGGTGCTTTGAGATATTCATTGCTGAAGTTTGCTAGGGTTTGCGTAGGCTTAGGCATGAAACCTGCGCTAAGAAGCTTTCAAATACAAATGCTCATCTGTGTTGCCTGTGCGTTGCAGGTAACAGTGGCTTGGGTGCATGCTGATACGTGGTATGTGAATAATGTGAAGGGGGATGATGGCCATAATGGTCATGATGGTGCGAGTGCGGACTTGCCATTTCGCACTCTGGCGAAAGCGGTGAAAACAGCCCGGCTTTCCGATACGATTTCGATTGCCAATACCGGCGAGGTGTATCAGGAGCCACTGGTTTTGTCCCATCTCGGAGGGACTCCGGCCAAGCCGATGATTATCGAAGGCAATGGTGCGGTGATCAGCGGTTTGCGGGACATTGAGACGGGGCAATGGGTGAAAAAAGGGGAGTTGTATGAAATCGTGGGACCGCAGCCTTATGGTTGGCCGATGCTGGTTATAGATGGTAAACGCAGTCCGACAGGGGATGTGGAGGCGTTACAGCCTGGCCAGTGGTCGTGGTTGAGAGTAAAAGGGGACGACAAAAACGGAGCATTGAAATTTCGACCGGCAGCGGGCAAGACTCCGTCGGACTACCGGTTGCAGGGTGGGTTTGAGTCATCCGGGGTGCGGGTGGCTTCGTCAAGTTACTTGGTGATCAGGAACCTGGTTACGGAATTTCATTCGAATGATGGTTTTAATATTCACGGGGATTGCCGCAGCAATGTGTTCGAAAACATTGAGGGGCGCTTTAATGGGGATGACGGTTTCAGCATTCACGAAGCGGTGGAGGCAGTGGTTCGCAATGGGTATTTTCATCACAATGGCTCGGGTATCGAGGATGTGAATTTGTCGCGGTCGTTTTATTCAGGGATTCGGGTGCATGATAACAGTCGGCTGGGTATATTATTCATCGGCGCTTTTCACAGCGCAGTGGATGTGGAAGTTTATAATAACCCGAGTAATTTCAGGATCACGCCGGGAGTTACCAAACATTTGTTGGGTGGAGAGTTCAGCCCGATTCAAGGCACTTCGGTTTATTTGCAGAATGTGATTTCCCATGGTGGCGGCTCGGGAGCGGTGATAACGGATCGGGCGAGGGTGATGATTACCAGCTCGATTTTCAGTGGCTCTAAAATTGGTATCGATGCGGGAAAAGGAAGCCGGGTGCATTTGACAAAAAGTGTGGTGGCCAACTGTGGGCAGTTGGAGTTGCGCTTGAAAGGGCAGGGTTTTTTCGGAGAGGCTAATGTGTATTTTCCCGGGCGTTATGAGCTGGGCAGTGAAAAATTTACGCCTGGGCAATGGGCTGATTTTAAAAAAGCGGCGGGGCATCATGAGCAGGCCTTGCAGCAGGACCCGGTCTTGGACGAAAATTTTGTGATTGGGGAAAAGTCTTTGCAGAAAATCGGTAAATACAAGATCGGGCCGACGGCTTTGTATAAGTGAGTCAGGGTGGAGATAGGCGGTATCCAATGCCCACTGGGCGTGCTATGGTGGGTAAAAGCGAAACATGGATGTTCCAGAGATCATAACTTGTGTCGATTGCGGTCAGAAAGCGCACCGCCTGTCTTATCCGCCCGAAGAGGGCTGGCAGGATGGCGATATCGTGGCGTACCGCTGTTCGGGTTGCATGGATCGCTGGGATCTGGTGATTGGTGACGGTGATGATGGGGGGCGTGATCCAGAGGCAATTTTTGATTTCCGGCAGTGGCTGCAGGATCGCAATTCTTGATTTTTATAAGTATGGGTAATGAGAATAACAGCAGCGAAGTGATCTGGGTTCTCTATGACAGTGATTGCCCGTTGTGCACTTTTCAGATGAAGTCATTGACCTGGTTGGATTGGCTCAACCGGATCAAGTTTTTGCCGATCAAGGATCCACAGTCGGCAAAGGTGGTGCCGGGTTTGACCCGCGAGGATTTGTTGGAAGCAATTCATTGTGTGACGGCGGATGGGAAGATTTACCGTGGGGCGAGGTGTATTCGATTTTTGGGCATGCGACTACCTTTGTTAGTGCCGCTGTCATTGTTTTTGTGGATTCCTGGTGTGATTTGGATCGCTGAAAAGTTTTACATGTGGATCAGTGATAACCGTTTGTTGTTGAGCAAGCTGTTTGGCTGCAAAGGTGCTTGTGTGATCATGCCAGAGCGCAAACGCGATCAGGCGGACTCGTAGGGTTGAAGGGGGTGGATAGGTGATTTGTATGAATCGATTATATGAAAAAGCATTAGTGTGTTTCAGCGTGGCCAGCTTGCTGGTTTTTTCCCAGCTGCCATGTTCGGCAAAAGAAACGGTCAAGCTGTTAACGGTGGGCAATAGTTTCGCGATTAATGCTACGCAATACTTACCGGATCTGGTGAAGAGTTTTCCTGATTGCGAGTTGTTATTGGGCGCGGCGAATATCGGAGGGGCTCCTCTGGATAAACACTACAAGCTGGCGATCGAGTCGGAGACGGATGGAAATATTAAACCCTACCGGTATCGTAAAGCCGGGAGTAAGGAGAAGTCCCGCAAGGTCAACCTAAAGGAAATTCTCGCAGCAGAAAAATGGGATGTGATTACGATTCAGCAATACAGTGCTTACAGTTTCAAGCGGGAGAAGTTCGTTCCTTATTTTAAAAATCTGCATGACTACATCAAGAAGCAGGTCCCGCAGGCCCGCATCATGGTGCATCAGACCTGGGCTTATCGTGCGGATGATGCGAGGTTCCGTAAGCAGGAGTTCAAGCAGGCGGACATGTATCGTTTGTTGACTGAGAATTACCGCTTTTTTGCTAAAAAATCTCAATGTGCCATTCTGCCTTCGGGAGCAGCCTTTGACTTGTGTCGCAAAAAACAGCAACCGGCGTTTTCTTTTCCCGATCCGGATTTTGATTATGCTGATCCGGTAAAAGGAAGTCTGCCAAAACAGGAGGGCTCGTTGAATGTCGGTTGGCGCTGGAGCAAAGGGAAGTTTAGCTTGGATGCGCACCACGCCAATGAGCGAGGGTGTTATCTGGCGGCGTGTGTTTGGTTTGAGAAGTTATTTGGCAAGGATGTGCGGCAGACAGATTTTGTTCCTGACGTTTTGCAAAAAGCGGACGCAAAATTTTTGCAGCAAATCGCACATGAGACAGTGGCGAGCTTTGAGTAGCCAGCCTTAAAGCTAAAACTGGCAGTGGAAGCGGGGCGTTTTCTATGTTAGCGGTTGAAGCTTATGAAAATCACCCGCCCCATTTTTGTGTTGCTTGCCTTTGTATTGCTGTGGTCGCCGGCATTAGTTCACTCGGCTGAAAAGCTTCCTATATTGTTAAAAGAGGATTTTAATCGGGGTTCTGCGCGTTGGGATACGACGGATGATGCTGCCTGGAGGGTGCGTGAATTTGGCAAGCCGAGCAGTCGGGTGCTCGAATTGTATGGAGCTTCCAAATACACCCCCCCCTTTCGCAGCCCGGTGAATATTGCTTTGTTAAAATACCATACGGTGGGGGATTTTGAGCTGACGGCTAAGGTGCGCACCACCAAGGAGAGTTACGGTCATCGTGACATGTGTCTGTTTTTTGGTTATCAGGATCCCGCCAATTTTTATTACGTGCATTTGGGTCAGAAAGCGGATGATCACGCTAATCAAATTTTCATCGTCAAGGAAGCTCCGAGGACGAAGATTTCTGAAAAGAGCAGCGCGGGCACGCCGTGGAAGGATGACACTTGGCATCAGGTCAAAATTGTGCGTGAGGTTAAGAGCGGGTTGATCGAGGTTTATTTCGATGACATGAAAAAGCCGATGATGGTGGCGCATGATAAGAGCTTTGAATGGGGTAGCATCGGGCTGGGGTCTTTTGATGATACCGGAATGTGGGATGATGTGGAGCTGCGTGGGATCAAGGTCAAAGCGAAGGGGGGATCGGCCCACGCTGATCCAAAAACCTTGAAATACGATAAATGGACGTCAGATTTTCAGATTCACAATGCGATTGCTTTGAGCTTTGACGAAAAGGGGGTGGCTTATGTGACCGGAGCACGCCGCCGGGTGGCGCAGGATCTGGCGATTCGGCAGGAGTGGATGGTGGAGGATTTGAAGTTGCGTTCGGTGGACGACAAACGGGCTTTTTATCATCGTGAGTTATCACCGGAAAAAGGGCAGAGTGAAAACAGCAAAAAGCAGGTGGTGGATCACAATAAGGACGGTAGTCATGATTGGCGAGATCTGACGGTGTTGAGTGATACTATCTATCGCCTAGAGGATAGCAATGGTGATGGCAAGGCAGATAAAAAAACGGCTTATGCTACAGATGTGAAAACGGAGATCACGGGTAGCATGGCGGGGGTGTTATACTATGATGGGGATGTGTATGCGACGGCTTCACCAGAGTTGATGAAGTTTCGTGATACGAATGGTGACGGGGTGGCGGACAAACGTGAATCCATCGCTCACGGATTCGGGGTGCACGTGGCCTATGCGGGCCATTACATGCACGGATTGAATGTGGGGCCGGATGGGCGCATCTACTGGACGATCGGGGACAAGGGCATCAACGTGACTTCGAAAGAGGGCAAAAAATACGAATACCCGCATGAAGGCAGCATGATGCGTTGTGAGCCGGACGGTTCGAATTTCGAGGTGTTTGTGCGCGGCTTGCGTAATCTGCAGGAACCGCGTTTTGATGCTTATGGCAATTGGTTTGGGGTGGATAATGATGGCGACAGCCCAGGGGAGATGGAGCGTCTGGTGTATTTGGTGCAGCATATGGATGTGGGCTGGAGGATCAATTGGCAGTATTTCAAGGGGAATTATAATTTTTGGACCAGTGAGGATATGTACAAACCTTACTTTGATGGTCAGCCGGGGCATATTGTGCCGACGATCAAAAATTATGTCAATGGGCCTTCGGGTTTTGCGTGGAATCCTGGCACGGCGTTGAGCCCGGAGTATAAGGATTATTTTTTCATCACTCAGTTTTCATCGGGGTATCAGAATGCCTTTCAAGTGAAGTCCAAAGGGGCTTCTTTTGAGATGATCAATGATCACATTATTGGTAACGGCGTTCCTTTGGTGGGGCTGAACTGGGCACCAGACGGCGGTCTGTATGGAACGGATTGGGGTGGCGGTTATACCTTGAATGATGAAGGTGGGGTGTGGAAAATCGATGTGCCAGAGTATGCTAACTCGAAGCAGCGTAAAGAAACGGCGCAGTTATTGGGTGAAGGAATGGGCGAGCGTAAGATTGAGGGCTTGGCGAAGTTGTGCGGTCATGCGGATCAACGGGTGAGGCTGGCGGCGCAGTTTGAATTGGTCAAGCGGGGACAGGGTGAGTTATTGGAGAAAATGGCTTTGAATGAAAATCAGTCACAGATGGCCAGGATACATGGGCTGTGGGGTTGGGCGCAGTTGCAGCGTAAGGCAAAGGTGCGCAAGCCGGGAGCGATCCTTGATTTGGCGATAGACAAGGATGCTGAAATGCGGGCGCAATTTGCCCGCACGATTGGAGATATGGGAGCGATCGAGGGCGATGCGACGGCTGAGAAATTAGTTCGGTTGCTGCAAGATGAGAGCGATCGGGTGGTTGGTTTTGCTGCGATTGCCCTGGGTAATTTGAAGGCGAAAAAAGCCTTTCCAGAACTGTTGACCTTTGTTGAGGGGATTCAGCGCAATCAAACTTATCTCAGGCATGCGGCGGTAACCGCTTTGCAGTTTTGTGCGACACCTGATGAGTTAGCGGTTTTGAGGAAGGATGAGAACCCCGTGGTGCGACATGTGGCGGTTTTGGCTTTGCGACGAGTAGGCGGAGCAGGTGCGGCAGAATTTTTAGCGGACAAAGAAGAATACATCGCGACAGATGCGGCGCGGGCGATTCATGATGATGATTCGATCACAGAGGCTATGCCTGCATTGGCAGCGTCTTTGACCTCGACGGAACATCAGAATGAAGCTTTCATTCGCCGTGCGGTGAATGCTAATTTTCGCTTAGGGGATCCCAAGTCGGCAGAGCGGTTGGCGGTGTATGCTTTAAAAGAAGGCGCGCCGCTTGAAATGCGCCTGGATGCTTTGCAGGCACTGTCCTTGTGGGTGCAACTTCCCGAAATCGATCGCATCGAAGGCCGTTATCGCGTTTTGGTGAAGCGGGATTTGGTGGCGGCTGCCAAATTGGTCGAATCACATTTGACACCTTTACTGGCAGATAAGGTGTCGCAGATTCGTGAGCTGGCGATGAGGTCAGCGACCACGCTCAAGGTGCCCATTGATGCGCAGGTTTTGCTGGTCGTGGTGCAGGGCAAAGATAATGCATCGGCTTTGCGGTTGGAAGCGCTTAATGCGTTGGAGAAACAAGGCTCGACTCAGTTGGCGGAGGCGATTGATGCGGGAATGTCTTCTTCATCGCGTCGCTTGAGGATTCGCTCGCTGCAATTACTGGCGGAGAGCCGCCCGGACAAGGCGATTGAGCGTGCGATTGCGATTTTGGACAAGGATGGTGATGTGTTTGAAAGTCAGCAGGTTTTTGTGACACTGGCGGTCATTGGCAATGAAAGAGCGGATCAAGTATTGACGACTTGGGCGCAGAAGTTGGCAAATGGTGGAGTGAAACCAGAGCTGCTGCTCGACGTGATCACCGCATCGCAGGCAAGGCAGGAAGCAGCACCGAAGATCAAAGCGGCGCTTGTGGAATTTGGTAAAATCCGCAAACCCGGTGATTTGGTGGCTTCGTATTATGAATGCCTCGAGGGAGGTGATGCGGAAAAGGGCAAGGATATCTTTATGAATCACATCGCGGCGCAATGTGTGCGTTGTCATCGGTATAATAAGGGCAAAGGCAGCACCATTGGTCCGAATTTGAAGTCGGTGGGTAAGGAGAAAGATCGTCGTTACATTTTGGAATCCGTGTTGAATCCGCAGGCTGTGATCGCTCCGGGTTACGGCACGATTTCGTTGACCTTGAAAAATGGAGACATCGTGGCGGGACAGTTTCGTAAGGAGACCAAAAAGGAGATTGAAATCCGTGATGCCGACAACAAAACGATCAAAGTACCGCTGGATCAGATCAAGGAACGCAGTCCGGTGATCTCGACCATGCCGCCAATGATCGCTCTGCTTAAAAAACATGAGATTCGGGATGTGGTGGCTTATTTGGCTACTTTGAAGGCTAAGTGAATAGGGGAACCACTAATGGACACGAATAAGAAAGAAAGAGGGGGAATGGGTGAAGTCTCAGTGGAGCACATCTGCCCCACGCAATGCCATTGCGTGCCACATTCAACATTCACTTTCGCTGTCCATCGTGGCCCGGATTGGCAATCCGGGTAATTTTCGAACACGGACGGCCATGAATAATCCAATGGTATTACGTTTCGCTTCTCAATACCGCGTAAGTGATCATGCTTTACCGTTGAGGAGTCTTTCGAGTGATATCCTTTGGAGAATGCCCAAGCGGTAGATGTGGAATGTGTTGTGATGGAAATGGAGGATTTGTTGTTATTCCTGATTGACGGGGGCGCTTCTTCTCTGCACCTTTCTGGCGAGTATTTATCGAATAAAAAAATATCATGAAAATCACACGCAAACATTTCTTTCTTATCGCGGCGACGGCATTGCTGGCGGGCATTTCTTCTTTGTCGGCTCAGGATAAAAAATTGCCTAGGGTTTATTTTGACATCGAAGCTGACGGCGAAAAGCTGGGTCGGATCGTGATGGAGTTACGCTCCGATGTGGTTCCGAAAACGGCAGAAAACTTTCGTGCTTTGTGTACTGGTGAAAAAGGTTTTGGTTATAAAGGCAGTAGTTTTCACCGGGTGATCCAGAACTTTATGGCTCAGGGAGGAGACTTTACTAATCACAACGGCACAGGCGGGAAATCGATTTACGGCACGAAGTTTGCCGATGAAAACTTTGATCTCAAGCACACTGGAGCGGGAATTTTGAGTATGGCGAATGCGGGACCCGATACCAATGGCTCGCAGTTTTTTCTTTGCACTGTGAGAACCGAATGGCTCGACGGCAAACACGTGGTGTTTGGCCAAGTGGTAGAGGGCTTGGATGTGGTGAAAAAAGTCGAAGCTCTGGGATCACGTTCGGGTGCGACCAGTAAAAAAATCATCATTAAAGATTGTGGCGAACTGAAATCCAAATAGGATTTTCCACATCAATAACTATGGTGCTTGAATTAAGCGCCGTGACCAAAAGGGCGCTTTTTAAAGTGCCCTTTTTTGTTCAGTCTGTCAGCGGGGTGACTTTCACATCGTCGATATGGTAACGGCCAACTGAAGCGGCGCTGGACCAGATCATGACTTTCATTGATGCCATGCCTGGGGGAATGGTGAAGGTTCCGGACAGCGTTTCCGACCGACCGACTGAGTTGGATGAGGCTTTGAGGTGGGTGATCATTCCTTTGCCGCTGGCTGTTGCATTGGGGTAACCGCTGATATAAAGGGCGATGCCACCTTTGTCGGCGTTCAGGCAAATCACTTTGCTTTCAATTCGGTAGCGCTGCCCTTCGGAGACAGCAATGGTGGGCGAATAGGCGCGGCGATGATCCTTTCCAGGGCCTGTCATCTTGAAGCGCAGGGATGAAGCTGATTTGGATTTTCCCGGAGCAAAGGAGACTTCGTCGTTAGAGAGCTTCCAGTCCGTCGCTCCGTCGTCAAAAGTCCAGCTGTAGGCTTTGCCGGGTTTGGCTTTTGTTTTATCTTTCACTTTGGGTTTGGGGGTTTTGATGCCGGCGGATTTTACCAAGAAGGCGACGAGTTCATCGGCGATGAGTTGATGACCTTCGGCATTGGGGTGGGCTTGATCGACAAAGAAGTTTTCTATATCAGCGCGACCGATTTTTTTCATGATCCGGTTGAGATCAAAAACGGGCAGTTTGCGTGCAGTGGCGATTTCCCGGATGGCGTCGGCGTAGTCGTCCATCATCACAAAACGTGGACCGGTGCCGGGAGTGGTGGCAAAAGGCAGGATGGAGCTTTTGCCCTGGGTTTGATTGATGGCGCCTTGGATGTAATCGTCCATCGATTGTTTGAAATAAGCTTTGGTGTAGATATTGCTCTTGTCGTTGTAACCATACATGACGGTGATCAGGTCAGGGGCATCTCCGACAAAATCACGGGCCAGCCAGGCTCGCCCATCGGTGGACTTGGCACCGCCGACGGCACGACTTTCGACGATGATATCATCGTAGCCCAGCCATTCGCGCAGCAGGTTCTGAGTGAGCACGGCGTAGCGCTGGGTGCTTTTGTTGGGGAGTCCTGAACCAGCCGTGATGGAGTCTCCGATGCAAACGATGTGAACCGGTTGCCGGTTTTTGAGGCGTTGAAGCACTTCAGTAAAGGGGCGGGCAGCTTTGTCAGGGCTATTTTTTTCGACCTGCTCTTCGATCTGAATTTGATCGATGCTGTAGCTGTGGGCTGGAATTTTATCGTTATTAAAATAGATCGACCAGCGACTGCCAAAACGCAGGGCTTTGATTCCGCTGGGCGGCAGGGCTCCTGCTTGGTTCAATCCGTCATAAGCGCCGTTGGGTATCAGGTCCGACCAGCGCAGGGTGATCTTGTGCCATTCGGTATTTTTGAGTGGGAAATAATAGATGTAAGAATAAGCTCCGCTGGAGTGATCCCCGACGGAGATACAGCCGAACAAATCCGAGCCATCTCCCTTGACCATGAAAGACAGCCCTTCGTATTGATCCCAGGCAGGACTGCCTTCGAGCGGACGCGCGCTGAGCTGCTTGAATACCATGCCGGGTAGAGATACGTGGATCGCCCCTTCACCGACCGCTGCCGAATTCGCTTTTTTGTAAGACGCGGTTTTGGTGGTGACTTTCCAGCCACTTAGATTTTCAAAATCCTCTAAAACCACCGGGGCACCGTATATGGGGGCGAAAGTGAGAAGAAGGGATGTCAGGCTAAGAAAGGGGGTCAAACGGGTCATGGCGTGGATTGTGGAGGGTAAAAATGATGTGTATTGCTGGTTCAGGATTCATGGGTGAGGGATAAAAGTCAACCGCAAGCAATGATATTGCTTGCGGTTTGACCCCTTTCCAGACCCCTTTCCAGACCCCTTTCCAGACCCCTTTCCAGACCCCTTTCCAGACCCCTTTCCACTCTTCCCATAGCCCCATTTGCATACTCAGCCCCAGTTTCCGATTTGTTAAACAACAATCATTTTGTAAAGGGTGTGACCCCAGATTTGGTCAGGCGGGATCGGTGAGTTGCTTGGGGTTTGACCCCATGTTTATAAGAACTCTATTTAATTGTTATTGTTAGGAATTTGCTTTTCATCCGTGTCAGGTGTCTGTTCTCATGAGTCTGGACTGGATGCATAACGCATAGGTGGCTACGACACGATTCGTGGAACGTAGGCAATGAAAAATTGCAGGGAGGATTAATTAATAAAAACATAAAAATTATGAGAAGAATATTACACCTTGCTTTTACGGCAATGCTTTTGACCGGATGTGGGCAATCACCTGAAAAGAAAAGTTCTACAGAAACAGAGAAGGCTGAGCAGAAAAAGCCGAATATTTTATTGTTGGTAGGAGATGATACCGCATTTGGAGATATTGGTGCTTTTGGTTCGGAAGTTAAAACGCCGAATATGAACAAACTTGCCGATGTGGGTATTCGATTTACGAACTTTCACGTATCTCCGGTTTGCTCGGTTACCAGGTCAATGCTTCTAACTGGGAATAATAACATTGAAGTAGGTCTAGGAGCTTTTGATTATTCTGTTTATCCTCCAACCAGAGGGAAAAAAGGTTATGAAACTTATTTAACTGCTGATGCAGTAACTATTTCCGAGCTTCTAAAGGATGATGGTTATGAAGTTTACAAATCCGGGAAATGGCATTTGGGCGGTGAAAAACCGGGGAGTAAAGGGCCGTTAGGGTGGGGCTTCACTAAGGAATTTGGTATTTATTCTGGAGGTTCAAACCATTGGAATAATTTGGCAATGACACCTGACTTTAAAGATCCCAACGGACTTAATGTGAAGCGGGTGGAGGAGTGGACTCTAAATGGAGAGCCCTACGAGAGACCTGAAGGAATCTATTCTGGTGAAATCTATACAAATCAAATGTTAGAATTCATTAAAGATGGAGTAAAAAAGGACAAACCTTGGTTTGCCTATTTAGCGTTCACCACAGCACATTTCCCTATTCAGGCGCCAGAAGGCTTGATCATGAAATATTATCCTAAATATCTGGAGTTAGGTTATGCGGGATTAAAAAAAGCTAGATATGAGAGCCTTAAAGAGCATGGGCTAATTTCTCATGAGGCAAAAGAAGCCCCATTTAATAACTTAACCAAAAAATGGGAAAGCTTGCCACAGGAAGAAAAAGAAAAACAAGCCAAAATAATGGCAACTTATGCAGCTATGATTGAGGACCAAGACAATCGTATCGGTCAGGTTTTAGATTATCTCAAATCATCTGGTCAATTAGATAATACATTGATTGTTTATGTGACCGATAATGGCCCTGAAGGACTGGAACCGACCAATCCAAAAACAGGTAATCCAGAATTAGCCAAATGGATTGAGAATCAATTTGATCCTTCATTTGAAGCTATAGGAACGGCTAATTCAGAGAACGTTATCGGGACTTCTTGGGCTAATGCCGCAACAGGTGGCTTACAATGGTGGAAATGGTTTATTGGTGAAGGCGGGATTAGAGTTCCTATGATGATCGTGCCGCCGGGTGCTTTTAGTTCAAAATATGCTCGCGCTGGAGAAAAATCCAATGCCGTGGCTTATGTGAAAGATATTCCAATGACAATTTTGGAATATGCAAATATCAAACACCCCATGACAGAGTATAAGGGGAGAAAAATCGTGCCTCCAAGTGGAATAAGTATGAAGCCATTTTTAGACGGCAAATCTGAGGGTGTTAGAACCGAGAAAGATTGGTGGGCATTTGAACTATTCGGCAACGGATACGTAATGCAGGGAGAATTGAAAGCGATGAAAGTAAGAACAGGAATGTTTGGTGATGGTGAATGGCACCTATACAACGTTGTAAACGACCCTTCAGAAACACAGCCATTGGAAAAAGGAAATCCTGAAAAATTAAAAGAAATGGTTGCCTTGTATGAGTCCTATACTGCAAAAAATAATATTATAGAGGTAGATAAAGATTGGAATCCATTTCAAGGGGCTAGCGAATAATTATGGAGTGTGATCTTTCCCTGAAGTGGTAAATACGAGAGGTCACATCTGAATTGCTTGGAGTTTGACCTCCAAGCTAGATCTAATTTGTCGGGTGAATCGTAGCTTGCAGGGCGGGCGGGATTCTCTATGGTTTGCAGCATTCATTAGAAAAAATTATGACTATTTTATCACGAACAGGACTCTGGCTAGTAATGGCGATGGCGCTTTTGGTTTCGACAGGAACTTCTTTTGCTCAGGAGGCGGTTGAGGCGACTGAAGCCGCGGCTACTTTGGATACCGGCGATACGGCCTGGATGATTGTGGCGACAGTGTTGGTTTTGTTGATGACCTTGCCGGGCTTGGCGTTGTTTTATGGGGGTTTAGTGAGATCGAAAAATATTCTCTCGGTATTGGTTCAATGCATGGTGTTGGCGGCGGTGATGTCGATTGTGTGGGTGGTTTATGGTTACACTTTTGCGGCGGGGGCGGGCAATAGTTTTATTGGTGATGGCAGCATGATGATGTTGAAGCACCTCTTCAAGGATTCGGAGAACGTTTTGCATGGCACGATTCCGGAAAGTATCTGGGTCACGTTTCAGATGACGTTTATCATGATCACTCCCGCTTTGATTGTAGGGGCTTTTGCTGAACGGATGAAATTTTCAGCCATTCTGATTTTCACTCTTTTATGGACTACTTTTTCGTATATCCCGGTATGGCACATGGCTTGGGCTGAGGGTGGCCTGTTTTATGAATGGGGAGTGTTGGATTTTGCCGGCGGCACGGTGGTGCATATCAATGCAGGGATCGCTGGCTTGGTGGCTTGTATCATGGTGGGCAAACGCAAGGGTTACGGCAAGTTGCAGATGATGCCGCACAATGTGCCTTTCACTGTCATTGGGGCTTGCTTGCTGTGGGTGGGTTGGTTTGGTTTTAATGCGGGTAGTGCGGGTGCCGCCAACGGTTCGGCGGGGATGGCGATGTTGACCACTCAAATTGCGACGGCGGCGGCAGTGCTGTCCTGGTTGGTGGTGGAAACGATCGTGACAAAAAAGACTACCGCTGTGGGTGCGGCTACCGGGGCGGTGGCCGGATTGGTGGCGATCACGCCGGCTTGTGGGTCAACCGGGGTGGGCGGAGCACTCATTATTGGAGCTCTTTCGGGAGCGGTGTGTTATTTCTGCGCGACGACGATGAAACGCAAACTGGGATACGATGATAGCCTCGACGTATTTGGTGTGCATTGTGTGGGTGGTATTTTGGGAGCGGTTTTGACCGGAGTGTTTATTCGCGATGGTATTGATGCGGCGGATAATCAGTTGATGATCCAGATCAAAAGCGTTGCGGTCACGGCTGTTTGGTCGGCGGTGGTGGCAACGATTGCTTTGTTGATTGCCAAATATACGGTTGGTCTCAGGGTTCCTGAACAGGAAGAGTCCGAGGGGATCGATACTCATACCCATGGTGAAGCTGGGTATAACTTGTAATTGAGATGGGGGGGCGGTCAAATTTGGAAGAGTTTGGACCGCAGTCGTAGCGAAGTGAAGACAGCCGGAGGGAACTACCCGAAGACAAATGGGCGAGGATAAGAGAAGCGTTTTAACCGCGGATAGCACGGATTAACGCGGATAAGATAGAATGAGAAGTTAGGAAAGGGTAAGTTATTTTGCGGGTGATTGGGTTGCTGGGGGGAGCTTCCATTGGCCGGATTCTGATTGGGGGAATTCGAGGCCGCCTAGGTCATCGTCATATTGCCAGTGAATTTTAAGTTTGTCAGTGCTTGAGCCGAGGATGAACGAAGCGGCAAAATCGAGTGTTCGTGATAAGGCTTCCAATGGATCGACTCCGGGGAAATGAACAGCTTCTGGGTATAAGTGATCTATGGACCAATCACATCGCCAACAAGCGCTGTTTTCATCAAAATAGAGGCGGTTGATGCGCAGGAAGCCGGTGTATTTTTCGCCTTCTTTTTGAAATGTTAACTCGCGGGTGATAGCGAGGAGGATTTCTTTCATTGCGCGTAACTCTTTAGCTTGGTAGCTGAGGTGCTTTATAATTCATATGCCTATTTCTAAATCAAAGGAATATGATATTTCATTAAAATCAGTGTTCATCGGTGCCCCTCAGTGGTTAAGAAATAGTTCAACCACTGATTTCACTGATGGACACGGATGTTTATTTTGGCAAGGAGGCCTGGATATTTGGGATTAGGGCTTATTTTTTGGCGGGTTCTTTTCCCTTTGCTGGTTGGTGGAACTCTGACCAGGCTTCCCAACCGTGGGGCTTTCTGCCGACGTAGTCGATGGTGTCGAAGAAGGCGGCATTGCCATTCAAGCGAGGATCCCCTTCGGCTTTGAGCATACTTTCCATTTGGTTGCGCAGCTTTTTGACCTCGTTTTTGTATTCGTCATTGGTGGCGAGGTTTTCCATGCATCTGGGATCAGAGCCGATTTTGTAGAGTTCCTCTGCGGGGCGTTTGCCGAACGACATACGGTAGTATTTATCAAACCGGCTGAGGATGGTGCTTTTGGTTGGGCTGTCATCGACGTTGCGGTAGCCGGTCTCCGGATTGCCGGCTGGCCAGCGGTCGGGCTCGTAGTTGCGGATGTAGAGAAACTCACGGGTGCGGATGGCGCGCACGGGGTAACCGACATCATTGGGACGTCCGATATCGTGACGCTCCTTGCCGATGAGTTGAACATTCCGCGAGGGGTCGATCAGTCCCTCTTTGTCCGACAGCAGCAGATCCAGGAAGCTTTTTCCGGTCATCTGTGGGTGGGGTTTGAGGCCCGCGGCTTCCATGATCGTGGGGGCGTAGTCGCGCACGTTGATGAAGTCGTGGATGACACGTCCCGGCTTGATTTTTTTGCCCCAGCGCACGGCCAGAGGTAGATGGAAGCCGTCTTCGAGGATCTGCCCTTTCACCCGGGGAAAGGGCATGCCGTGATCAGAGGTCACGATGATGAGGGTGTTTTCCAGTTCACCGATTTCCTCCAGATGATCGACGATACGCCCCAGGTGTGTGTCGAACCACTCAACCTCGACGGCGTAATCCAGTAGGTCACTGCGCACGGTGCGATTGTCTGGGAAGTAAGGAGGGACTTCGACATCCTTGAGATTTTTCCCTTCTTTGAGCCCAGCTCCATCTTCGTAAGTGCGGTGCGGTTCGTAGGCGCCATACCAAAAACAAAAGGGCTGTCCGGGTTTCCCTGCCTTGAGGAATTCTTTGAAGTTAGCTGCGTAGTCCAAGTTGGCAATGCCACGGTGCGGGGCGGGTTCCCTGATTTTCTGGTATTCCTTACCTGCCGGGTTGTGTTTATATCCGGCCACTCTGTAGTCACCCGGCCCCCAACCTTTACCGGTCAGCCCGACATGGTAACCTGCTTCTTCCATCAGCGCGGGGTAAACTTTGAATTCCTTGGGGAAAATGGTCATGTGGTTGACCGCTTCTTTGAGTTGCCACGAATTGCGACCGGTCAGAATGCTGGCGCGGCAAGGGCTGCATTTGGGATTGGAGGTGAAGGTATTGGTGAAGCGCACGCCTTCGTTGGCGATGCGGTCGAATGAGGGGGTTTTGACCCAGTCGCAACCGTTGACTCCGGCGTGTTCGCCGGACCAGTCATCGGCGATGGCAAAGACGATGTTGGGCCTTTGTTCTTTTTCTTTTTGGGCGTGACTGGAGAAAGTCAGGCAAAAGAGCAGAGCTAAGAGGGGGAATGTAAGGAAATGGCGATTCATGGGAGAAAGGTAGGCGAGGGTTTTAGCCGTGCAATGCTTTTGCTTCATTGTGGCGCAAATGGGTTTTTGTTCTACATTGCGGAGTGAAGCAATCAAATAAATTCCCAATCAATCGGCGCTCCTTTGTGGCAGGTTCTTTAGCAACAGTGGTCAGCGCAGCGGCAGCTTCGTCGCTGCGGGCTGCCGAAGCGGAGAGAAAAATGAGAGTGGCAGTGATCGGTCATACGGGGCGGGGGGATTACGGACATGGCATCGACAAGGTTTGGTTGCGGGTACCGCAGGCAGAGATCGTGGCGGTAGCGGATCCTGATGACGCTGGGCGTGTTAGGGCACTTAAGCGTTTGCAAGTAGAAGCGGAGGGCGGGTTTGCTGACTATCGTAAAATGCTAAGCGTGGTCAAACCGGACGTCGTCGCTATTGGCCCGCGTCACATCGATCAGCATCGTGATATGGCAGTGGCGGCAGCGCAATTCGGTGCGCTGGGGATCTATATCGAAAAGCCTTTTTGCCGAGATCTCGCCGAGGCGGATGCGGTGGTGCAGGCTTGTGAAAAGAGTGGAACTCGCTTGGCGATAGCGCATCGCAATCGTTATCATCCGGTTTTGCCTGTGATCAAAGCTTTGCTCGAAGACGGTGCGATTGGGCAATTTCTTGAAATTCGGGTGCGTGGCAAGGAGGATCAACGCGGAGGAGCGCTTGATTTGTGGGTATTGGGTTCGCACTTGCTCAATCTGGCGGATTATTTTGCGGGATCGGCAGTGGCGTGTTCAGCGAGTTTACTGCAGGACGGTCGTCCAGTGAAAAAAGAGGATGTGGTTGAGGGGGCGGAGGGCATTGGTTTGTTAGCAGGCAATGAAGTGCACGCGCGATTTGAGACGCAAAGCGGGGTGCAGGTCTTTTTTGATTCAGTAAAAGGGGCAGGGACTAGGGAAGCAGGCTTTGGTCTGCAATTGATCGGCAATGAGGGGGTGATTGATATTCGGGCAGACAAGGAGCCTTTGGCTCATATCCGCAAGGGTAATCCGTTTTTACCAAAATCCGCTAGCCAGCTGTGGATGGCGATCACTAGTGCAGGCATAGGAAAAAAGGAACCGATCACCGATATTCGGGCACAGGTCGCCGGGCATTTGGCGCCCGCCGAGGACTTGTTGGCGGCAATTCGGGAAAAACGTGCTCCGCTTTGCAGTGCCAAGGATGGACAGGTGCTGGTGGAAATGATCATGGCGGTGTTTGAGTCCCACCGTCTTGCAGGTCAACGAGTTGCCTTGCCATTAAAGAACCGGGAGCAAAATCCTCTGGCAAATTTGAGTTGAGAGCCGTTTCACAGAATCTCACGCGTCAGCCTTGGTGGCGCAAATGCGTTATCTTTTGCATTCCTCTTTGCTTGCGCTGAGGCTATGCTTTGTATCTGAAATGATTTTCAACAATCCCCGAGTTCTGTTGCCATCCTTCTGCCTCCGCTTCTTGCGGCTGTGTTTGGTTTTTTGTGTCTTATTGGCCGGGCAAGCCCAGCTCAAAGCGGCTGAAACAAAAAAGCTCAATTTTATTTTTTTGCTGGCTGATGATCTTGGTTATATGGATGTGGGTTTTAATAATCCCAATACATTTTATGAAACCCAACATCTGGATCGATTGGCGCGGTCGGGGATGATTTTCACTGATTTTTATGCAGCCTCCCAGGTTTGTTCTCCTACCCGGGCTAGCATCATGACGGGCAAGTACCCGGCGCGGACCAATACGACTAATTTTTTCTGCGGTAAGCGGGCGGAAAAGTTTCTGCCTGCAGAGTATGATTGTCGAATGGAGCGAGAAGAGCTTACACTGGCCGAGGCGCTCAAGGAGAATGGCTACAAAACTTTTTTTGCCGGTAAGTGGCATCTTGGTCCGAATGAGGGGCACTCGCCGACTGATCAGGGTTTTGATATTAATAAAGGAGGTGGAGAAAACGGGCTCCCGCGCAGTTATTTTTCACCGTATAAGAATGTGACCAACCTGCCCCCTGGTCCGGAGGGGGAATTCCTTACCAATCGATTAGCGAAAGAGGCCGTGCTTTTCCTCGAATCCTCAGCCAAGTCGGATGATCCCTTTTTACTCTACTTGTCCTTTTATTCGGTTCACACTCCGCTGATGGCACCCAAGGATTTGGTAGCGAAGTATAAGTCTAAAGCCGAGCGCATGGGTTTGACCGAAGAGAGTGGCAGGTGGGGCAGTGAGCGGCAACTGTTTTTGAATCAGAAAGAGGATGTGAGAAAGGTTCGCATTCGTCAGGATCACGCGACTTACGCAGCCATGGTCGAGAGTCTGGACACAGCGGTTGGCAAGGTGCTGGATAAACTGGAGGTTTTGGGCATGAGAGATAATACGGTGGTGATTTTCATGTCGGATAATGGAGGCACGGCAACTTCGGAGGGCTGGCCGACTTCGAACCGTCCGCTTCGCGGAGGCAAGGGATGGATGTATGAGGGCGGCATTCGCGAGCCGGTGATTGTTCGCTGGCCCCAGGTGACCACGCCTCAGTCTCGCTGCGAGGTTCCTTTGATCAGCACGGATTTTTATCCGACGATTTTAGAAATGGCCGGCCTGCCGCAGAAAAAACAGCAGCATGTGGATGGCAAAAGTTTTGTAAAATTGTTACACGACCCTTTTGCGCACTTCGATCGTCCGCCGCTGTTCTGGCACTACCCGCACTATAGTAATCAGGGAGGTTTTCCTGCCAGCGCGGTGCGGGTGGGGGATTTCAAGCTCATTGAGGATCTTGAGGACGGGGAGTTGGAGCTCTACAATTTAAGGGATGATATGTCGGAGCATAATAACCTGATTCAGTTGTATCCAGAGCGGGCAGAAAAGATGTATCGTATGCTGGGTGACTGGAAGAAAAAAGTGGATGCCAAAGCTTTGCGAGCCAACCCAAAAACTGGGAATGTGAATCCTGGTCGAGGCTCTAAGTCGATGAAGGAGCTTTGAGGGGAAGAAGATAGGAGATATTATGATTCGATTGATTTTGATAGTTGCTTTGTTTTGGTTTCAGGGGACAGAGCGGACATCGGCGAAGCCAAATGTTTTGTTTATTGCCGTTGATGATTTGCGACCCGAGTTGGCGTGTTATGGTAAGAGTCATATCAAATCGCCTAACATTGATAAGTTAGCGCAGACGGGGTTTCTTTTTGAGCGAGCTTATTGCATGGTGCCGACTTGTGGCGCATCCCGAGCCAGTTTGATGACAGGGGTTCGTCCGGCGCGTGGGCGTTTTATGTCTTATCTCGCGTCGGCTCAGAAAGAGGTGCCGGACGTCATGACTCTGAACACCCATTTCAAAAACAACGGTTATCACACGGTGTCCAACGGTAAAATTTTTCATCACCGTGAGGATAATGCGAGCGGTTGGTCGGAAGAAGTTTGGCGTCCGACGGGCAATGGGATCGGTTATCGGCTTGAGGAAAATCAGAAGATTCACAAAGAGCGCAAAGCAATGAAAGGCAGGCGGAGACGGGGCCCACCCTATGAATCAGCGGATGCCCCTGACCTGGACTACCCGGATGGTCAGATTGCTGAAAAAGCGATGGCCGATCTGCGGCGGTTGAAAGACAAAGAAGAGCCCTTTTTTCTGGCTGTAGGTTTTCTCAAACCTCACTTACCTTTTGTCGCGCCTAAAAAATATTGGGATTTGTATGATCATGACCGCATCCAATTGCCGGAAAATTATTATCCGCCGAAGGATGCGCCTAAAGAAGCGGTGCACAGTTCAGGTGAATTGAGAGCCTATGCAGGGGTTCCTGCCAAGGGGCCGGTTTCAGATGAGATGGCGCGCAATATGATTCATGGCTATTACGCCTGTGTGAGTTTCACCGATGCCCAGGTGGGCAAAGTTCTAGATGAGCTGGAGAAGTTGGGATTGGCTGAGGATACCATTGTGATTCTCTGGGGAGACCATGGCTGGAATTTGGCGGAGCATACGATGTGGTGCAAACACAGCTGTTTTGAGACTTCGATGCATGCGCCATTGATCGTGCGTGCGCCGGGAGTGGGGAAACCCGGGCAGCGCACCCGGGCGCTCACGGAGTTCATTGATATCTACCCGTCACTGAGTGAGCTCGCTGGGTTGCCTTTGCCGGATCATTTGCAGGGCAAGAGTTTTGTTCCCTTGCTGAAAAATCCTGACATGCCTTGGAAGTCGTCGGCGATCGGGCGTTTTGTGAATGGCGATACGATCCGCACTGACCAGTTTCGCTTCAGTGAATACACCAATAAAAACGGAAAATTCAGTGCCAGGATGCTTTATGATCACCAGCAGGATCCGGATGAAAACGTGAATATTTCAGAACAAAAGCAGCAGGCTGAAACGGTGAAGCAGCTGACGATTGATTTGCACAAGGGCATGGGGAAGAGAGCGCTATCGAGCAAGAAGTAAAAAGCCTGGTCACTCGCTGGTTTTGGCTGATCTCAGGAAGTGCCCGTCACGCAGGAAGGCCACCGTTTGCAAGCCGACCGTTTTGTTATTCATGATGAAGGGGTGGTTGCTCTTGACCACAATATGATCTGCCATGCCTTGGACCTTGGTGTGCTGTATGGATACTTTTCCATCGTCGGTGCCTTTGATCATCAGACTATTGATCCAGTTGATCGAGCAATTACCAGCGATCACTCCGAGGGGAAAATTTACTTCTCCTAATAAGCTGGGAGTGGAGTTTTTGCCGGTGCCTAGTTCCCCTCCGGCAGGGCCGTGGATGTATTGGAATAAGCGCAAATGGCCCAGGCGGTCGACGACTTCACTGCCTTGGTTTGGAGGTGCTAGCATGACCACTTTACCGAGCTGCGCTACTTTGTGTGACTTTAGGTAGGCCCGGATCAATATACCTCCCATCGAGTGGGTTACAAAATGGATGCTGGTACTGTTCTGTTTTTTGCATTGTTCCACAGCCTTGCCGATGTATTCATCGCTGAGCTGTTTTACCGAGCCGGAACGGGAGGGGTAAGCCAGGTTCAAAACCTGATAACCTGCGTCGGTGAGTTTGCGTTCCATGGTTTTCATCGAACGGGGGCCGCGGCACAGGCCGTGCAGAAGGATCACATGTTCACTGGCATTGGAACTCATGCTAAACAGGGTGCAAAGATAAAAAATGGCAATGAAACGAAGGAACATGGTTAAGCGCAGCTACAGCGAGAGATTGGGGTCGATGTCTTCATCTAGAACGGAGGGTGGCACCCCGATGGCGAGTTTGGCGGCGGCGGTGTAGGCGATCATCGCGGCGTTGTCGGTACACAGAGCGCCTTCCGCCAGTTGCAGCTCATAATTTTCATTGGTGCAGGCTTGTTGAAAAGCGGCTCGAAGACCGCTATTGCAACTGACACCACCGCTGACGCAGATCAAGTTTTCTCCACATTGGGCGGCGGCTTTGAGGGTTTTTTTAACCAGAACGTCGGTCACTGCTTTTTGAAAAGAGGCACAAATGTCGGGCAGCTGGGTTTCCAAGGGCTCGGATAGTTTGGGCAAGAGGTAGCGCACGCTGGTTTTCAACCCACTGAAACTGAAAGCAAAATCGCCACTGCCAATCATGCTGCGTGGAAAGTCGAAGGCCTGGCAGTTGCCATCCGCAGCAAGACGATCAATTTCGGGGCCTCCGGGGTAGGGCAGCCCGAGCATTTTGCCTACTTTGTCAAAGGCCTCGCCCGCAGCGTCATCGCGGGTGCGGCCGAGCAGCTGGTAGTCGCCGATGCCACGCAGATGGATCAGCATGGTGTGGCCACCACTGACGATCAGGGCGACGCAGGTGCGCGGGCCGTCCTCGCTGCCGATGAACGGTGAAAGCAGATGGCCTTCAAGGTGGTTGATGGAATAAAAGGGACGTTGTAGAGCGAGTGCCAGTGCTTTGCCGGTGGTATTGCCGATCAGCAGGGAGCTGGCCAATCCGGGGCCTGCGGTGGCAGCCACGGCGTCGATCTGGGTGATGTCTAAGTTGGCTGACTTCAACGCGGTGCGGATCAGTGCAGGCAAAGTCAGGTTGTGATTGCGAGACGCCACTTCGGGAACCACGCCGCCATAAGGTTGATGCAATTTTATTTGCGAGGCGACTTCAGATGCCAGAATTTGTTGGGTGCCGCGGGCAATGGCAACAGCGGTCTCATCGCAGGAGGTCTCGATGGCCAGAACAAGCGGCAGAGGTTCCGCCGTTTGTTTATTGGGATGTTTTGTCACCTTTTTTTTCTTCAGGCTTGGGTTGGGCGGGGGGATCAGTTTTGGATTTGGGGGTGGCAGGCGTGTTAGTAGGTTTTTTTTGAGTCTTTGGCGGAGCCGGTGTTTGGGTGGTGGGGGCTGGAGCGTCTTTTTTGGTGGATTTTGGATCAGATTTTTTAGCGTCAGCGGGAGGATTTTTTTTCTTAGTATCCTCAGCTACCTTTGTTTCACTTTTGCGTTTGGCATAGACCAAGGCGCCCTTCATCGCATCAACGGCACGATCTAGTTGGCGGTCATGGAAATTTTCAGCTTTTTTGCGCTCGGCTGGAGAAAGCGTATCTCGTTGCCACCAACGCATCAACTGTTGTTCCTCATTAGAGGTGAGTGTCGAGACGATGTTGGGGAATACTCCGTTTTCATGAATGGTGCGGCGGCTCGGGGTGTAGTATTTGGCTGTGGTCAGGCGCACCGCGGTGCCATTGTCCACTGGCATGATGGACTGCACCGAGCCTTTGCCAAAACTGGTTTCTCCGACGATGATGGCACGGTTCAAGTCTTGTAAAGCTCCGGCGACCACTTCGGATCCGCTGGCGCTTGAATGATTGACCAATATAGCAACGGGGTAGGTGCGTTGGCGGCGTTTGCTGCCTGGCGTGCGGTAGGGTTTGATGATGCCTAATCCTTCGCGGCCTTCGGTGGTAAGCACCAAAGTACCAGGGGCAACAAATTCGCCACTGACAGAGATGGCACTGTGCAACAGTCCGCCAGGGTTGTTGCGCAGGTCGAGAATGAAGGCTTCCATGCCCTGGTTTTCCAGTTTGTCGAGCGCGGTAGAAAATTCTTCAGCGGTGGGTTCACTGAATTGCAGGATGCGGGCGTATCCAATTTTATGTTTTCCTGTTAGTGTTTTGGCAAGAATGCGAACGTCCTTGACCGTTTTTTGTTTGATGATTTCACGAACCATTTCGACTTCAAAAACCTTCTTGGTACTGGGGCGACGCAGCGTGAGTTTGAGGCTCTCTCCTGGTTTACCTTTGAGCAGAGCCACCGCTTCCGACAAGCCGACGTCTTTGATCAGAAAGGAATTGATTTTGATGATCTGATCTCCGGGAAGCACATTGGCTCGAGCCGCCGGGCCGTCTTCACGAACGGTGACGATGGACAGTACTTCATTGCGAAAAGAAATAGTGATGCCGACCCCTTCGTAGGTGCTGCCGGTGTTTTTTTTGAGCTGCTCAAATACTTTGGCGTGCATGAACTGGCTGTGTGGATCCAGGTCGGCCAGCATGCCTTCGAGCGCACTGCTGATCAGTTTTTTATAAGTGGTTTTATCGGGGTCGACATAAGATTGTCTTACCAATTCCAGCACCCGGGTGAACAACTGGATCTGTTCAAAAGCATCGTCTTCGTCGGGAAGAGTTTTTTTAACTGTTTTTGCAGTTTTGGTTTTGGCGGGAATAGCCTTGTCCGTTTTTGCCGGCGCATCAGCTGCCGGAGCAAGTTTTTTGGCTGGGCTGACCTTTTTGGGAGCGGGTTTTGCAGGAGCTTCTTTTGCCGGTGTTTTATCCGTAGCCGCCTGACTGAATCCCGGCGAGGGGTAGGTGAGTATGACCAGACCGAGGGTCAGGGCAAAAAAAATCGCCATTTTTGTCATCCAAGAGCTGCAGGCATTCGACCGTTTCATGGGAAACTAATCGGTCAGGCTGCGCCAAATTACAAGGCTTGGCCTCGATGAATTTCAAATCACTTATCAAGCGAAGCTGATGAGCCCCTGCCAGATCAGAATCACGTAGATCACTTTGGTGCCAATGTGCAGCCATTGATCAAATTCAAAACCGGTTCCTCCCTCACACTTCACGTAGTCGATCAGCCAGTGAACGATGAATTCGATGAAGGCCAGCAGCGGGCTGGTGGTAACAACCCACACGGCACCAGCCTGGATCAGACAGTGAACACTGAGGCAGTATATCCACAAGCGCGGGGTGACAGGGTATTTGCCGCCTGCCGGAGGTTGAAACCTGCGGTTTTTGGTGATCGAGAGAAATTCGCCTTGCAGCGGGAAGTCAGCCAGCGCATGGCCGATCATAAGGGCAAAAAATACCACCGCTGCGGATAGCGGTGGCCAGGATTCTGCGCCGGTTTGCGGCAACCATTCAGACAACATAAGGCAAAAAAAGGGCTAAGGGGTTTTGAGGAATATCGGTAGGGGATATGTGCGGATGTATCTGGGGAATATTCCATCTTTGTGCGCAAGCGTCAAGTTCGTGACTGATGCCTGTGTCAGAGAGGGATTTGGTGGAGAGTCCTGGTTTAATTCTTTTTGCCTATGGCTCTATTAAATTAAGGGTGTTCAGGTTTACGTTTGTGGATGCCTACAGAATTACCGTCAGGATCACGAACAAATGCCATGTGACACACCGGGGTCTCTATCGGGCCAAAGTTGAATTCCACCTTGGCGGCTTGCAGTTCGGCAATCGCTGCGTCAAATTCCTCGACTTCCAGGGATACGCTGCAGCCATCCCTGCTGGGATTCATTCCAGGCGCAAGACCAATGGCGAGAGTCCCGCTACCGATATCATATTCCACCCAATGGAGGTTTTCCGCTTGGTGGTCCATCGTTGCGGTTAGTCCCAGCACACCTTCGTAAAATGAACGTGCCCGGGCCATATCTGTTACTGGGTAGCAGGAGAATGCTATTTCGCTTATTTTCATAGAATGATGTTTTGTTGTTTTCCTGAGTATAAGTTTTAACACTCAGGCGCAAAATTCGCAATGCTGATTATTAGGGAGCCAGTTAAAGTGAATGCGCTCTATTATGCTTGCGTATCACAGCGAGTAGAAGAGATTGTTAAGTGATGAAAATCCTCCCCTACCTATTGTTACTGCTTCTATGCACATCCACGGGTGTTCGAGCTCAATCAGGCCTTCGTGCAGGGACTGCTGCGGTTGATATTTCGCCGACTGTTTTTCCGATGCAACTGCGCTCGGGGAAATCCAAATATGTGCATGACCCGTTGCATGTGCGCGCGCTTGCTTTTGAAAATGGCGAAGGGCGGGTGGTTATTGCCTTGATAGATGCTATTGGAGTCGGCCGCGAGATGGCGGATGAAGCTAAGTTGATAGCAGCAAAGAAGACCGGGTGGAAGCCAGAGCAAATGTTGGTCAGCGCAACTCATACCCACACCGCACCCAAAGGGGGCGACACTTCCGCGGGGCGGATCGCGTATGAAAAAACTCGCCGCAAGGGATTGGCTCAGGCGCTTATACAAGCCATTGAATCGCTTGAGCCGGCAAAGGTGGGATTTGCTTCGGATGAAGAAGCTAGCGAGGTTTACAATCGGCGATGGTATTTGAAGCCGGGCACCATGGATAAAAATCCCTTGGGAGGTTATGACCAGGTACGCACCAATGCAGGAGGTGACAGATTGCTGAAGCCTGCGGGTCCGACGGATCCAGAGGTGTGTGTGGTGGACGTCCGGACTCGTCGCGGGCGTGCGCTCGGACTGATCGCAAATTACTCGCTTCATTATGTGGGTGGTATTCCGAGGGTAACTGAAGAGAATGGAAGAGTGGTAGGCATGGCCTCAGCTGATTATTATGGGGAGTTCGCCAGGATCATGCCGTTTCGAGTAGGAGGGTCGAAGCCGCCGGGGAATTTTGTGGCGATGATGACCAATGGGACCAGCGGCGACATCAACAATATTGATTTTTACAGAAAACGCTCACCGCGTGCTCCTTTCGAACAGATTCAGGTTGTCGCTAACAAAACAGCGGATGCGGCCTGGCGCGCAGTCAAAAAAATAGAGAATTATGAGCAAAATCCGAAGGTGGCTATTCTTCAGCGCGAGGTGGTTTTGAAATACCGGACGCCTTCCAAAGAGCAGGTGGCCAAAGCGATTGAGTTGATGAAGCTGACACGTAAAGAGCGTGATGCGATCAACAAACGCACCGGTTCGGTAGCGAGCAATACGATTTCTTACGCCAGCCCGGACAAGGAAAGAAATGAAAGTGTGATCATCCAGGCGGTTCGTATAGGGGATCAGGCCATCGTCACCATGCCTTTTGAGGTGTTGGTTGAAATCGGGCTTGAGCTAAAAGAGAAGAGCCCGTTTCCTCATACTTTCACCATTGAATTGGCTAATGGGGGTTATGGTTATCTGCCTCCACCGAATCAGCATAAACTAGGTGGCTACGAAACCTGGCTGGGCACTTCGCGTTTTGAAAAAAACAGTTCGGTTATTCTGGTGAAGAACCTCTTGGAAATGCTGGCAGAGTTAAAGGCATTGTGAATGGCCATCAGCGAGATCCGATGATAGGACACATTCACATATTCTAGTTGATGAGGTATGTGACTGCATTTGAGCTCTAGAATAGATTTCAAATTCAAAGAAATGAACCGCGGATGCCACGGATTAACGTGGATAAGAGAAATGATTTTCCTGCTGAATTAAACTTTAACGTCAAGCCGACTATCCTTCCTTATTTATTATCCTGTAGATCCGTGGAATCCGTGGTAAAAAATAATTGAGAGAGGAAAAGCGATCTGCAAAAAAAATACCCTCACTGAGAGATGGGGGACTTTCTCCTTTCCTAGCACAAAAAAGCCTGCTTGGCAGCCTCTGCTTCTTGCATTCCGCAGCAATTTTGCCGCGGAGCCTTAAAGCTTGCAGCTTAGCGCTCGCTCATCGCGGGGATCGGTTGATCCTCGGTTGGTCCGGTATAAAGCGTCAGGGGGCGATACAGACGGCTGTCGTCCAATTGCTCCAACACTTGGGCTGTCCAACCTGCGGCGCGGGAAATCGCGAAGATCGGGGTGAATAAATCAGTCGGGATACCCAGAGAGTAATAAACCGTGGCGGAATAAAAATCGACGTTGGCTTCGAGGCCTTTTTCGTTGCGCATGATCTCGGCGATGCGTTCGGACATGACCAGCCATTTGCTCTCGCCGAGTTCTTCGGTGAGCTTGGCAGCCATTTTGCGCAGATGCGGCGCGCGCGGGTCGAGCACTTTGTAGATGCGGTGACCGATGCCCATGATTTTTTCTTTTTTGTCGAGTTTGTCCTGCACCCAGGCATCGACTTTGTCCGGTTCGCCGATTTCTTGCAGCATGGTGATCACCCCCTCGTTGGCTCCCCCGTGCAGCGGTCCTTTGAGGGTGCCGATGGCGGAGGTGATAGCGGAGTAAATGTCGCTCAGTGTGGCGATGGTCACCCGAGCGGAAAAAGTCGAGGCGTTCATGCCGTGGTCGGCGTGAATGATGTAAGCCACGTCGAGCGTCTTGGTGGCTTCGACGCCGGGCTCTTCACCGGTGATGAGGTAGAGAAAGTGTCCGGCTTCGGACAAGTCCATACGCACTTCAGGAAGGTCAAGCCCTTGGCGAGCGCGGTGAAAATATGCGACGATCAGCGGGATCTTGGCGATGATGGCCAGCGAGCGCTCTTCGTTGAGCGGGCGATCCTGATTATTGCCGCGAGTGTCGTAGAGACCGAGCATGCTGACACCGGTTCGCACCACGTCCATCGGGCCGGCGTCTTTAGGCGCGGCTTTGATGAAATCGATCACGCCCTGTGGCAACGAGCGCAGATCACGCAAAGTTTTTGTCAGATCAGCCAGTTCGCTTTCATTGGGTAATTTGCCCCGATGAAGCAAGTGCACCACTTCTTCGAAAGTGGTTTGCTCAACCAGATCGTTGATGTTGTATCCCAGATAACGCAGGATGCCCGCTTGCCCTTGAACGTCACTGAGTTTTGATTCGTTGGCGATGACTCCGGCGAGCCCCTTGGCGTATTCTACTGTATCTGACATTTTGTTATGGGTAATCTATTAGAGGTCTTTTTTTTGCGAGGGGTCATTAACCCAGCGCTTTGATCAGGGCTGCACCCATTTCAGATGGGGTCTCGGCCAAAGTGATGCCAGCGTCGAGCAGGGCTTCCTGTTTGGCTTCGGCGGTGCCTTTGCCGCCGGAAATAATCGCTCCTGCGTGTCCCATGCGTCGTCCTGGAGGCGCGGTCGCTCCGGCGATGAAAGCGGCAACGGGTTTGTCGCAGTTTTCCTTGATCCAAGCGGCGGCTTCTTCCTCTTCGCTTCCGCCGATCTCTCCGATCAGGATGAAAGCGCGGGTATCGGGATCTTCAGTGAGAAGTTTAGCGGCGTCGAGGTGAGTCATGCCGTGGATAGGGTCTCCGCCGATGCCGATGCAAGTGCTTTGGCCGTATCCGGCTTCGGTCAGCTGCCACACGGCTTCGTAAGTGAGCGTGCCGGAGCGGGAAATCACGCCGATGTCGCCGGGATTGTGAATGTAACCGGGCATGATGCCGATTTTGCACTGTCCGGGAGTGATGATGCCGGGGCAGTTGGGACCGATCAAAATGCTGTCACTGTGAGTGAGTTTGGTTTTCACCCGCATCATGTCGGCAACAGGGATGCCTTCGGTGATGGCGACCACCAGCTCGATGCCGGCGTCGATGGCTTCCATGATCGAATCCGCAGCGAAGGCTGGCGGCACGAAGATCATGGTGGCGTTGCAGTCGGTTGCTTCGCGGGCTTCCACCACGGTGTCGAAGACCGGAACCTTGTCGTCAAAATTTTGTCCTCCTCTGCCTGGGGTGACTCCGGCAACCACATTGGTGCCGTATTCGAGGCAACCACGGGTGTGGGTTGCGCCAGAATTTCCTGTGATCCCCTGAACCAGGAGCCTTGTATCGTTGTTTACCAGAACCGACATGATGTAATAAAATAAATAGAATTAAGCTGATTTAGCGACAGATTCGACGGCTTTTTTCGCCGCGTCACCTAGATCACTTGCGGTGATGAGGTTGATGCCGGATTCTTCGAGCAGTTGGCGCCCTTTTTTGACATTGGTGCCTTCGAGACGAACGATCAGTGGCATGTTCATTTCGATCTCTTTGGCTGCGTTGATGATGCCTTGGGCGATCACGTCGCACTGCATGATACCACCGAAAATATTGACCAGAATCGCTTCGACCTTGGGGTCACCGGCGAGGATGCGGAAAGCTTCGCGCACTTGTTCTTCGGTCGCGCCGCCACCGACGTCGAGGAAGTTGGCGGGGTCGCCGCCGTAGTGTTTGATGATGTCCATGGTGGCCATGGCGAGACCGGCTCCGTTGACCATACAAGCGATGTTGCCATCGAGGCCAATGTAGTTGAGGTCGAATTTCGAAGCGGCAACTTCGCGCGGGTCTTCCTCCTCCGGATCGCGCATAGCGGCGATTTCGGGGTGGCGGAACAGGGCGTTGTCATCAAAACCAAACTTGGCGTCCAGCGCAAGAGCTTCACCGTCGGTGGTCAGCACCAGCGGATTGATCTCTACCATCGAGCAGTCAGTCGCCATGAACAGATTGTAAGCGGCGGTGAACAATTTTGCCGCAGGGCGCATTTGTTTGCTGTTGAAACCGATTTGCTTGGCGATTTTGCGAGCTTGGTAGTCTTGCAGACCGAGCGTTGGGTGAATCGGCTCGTGAAAGATTTTTTCAGGGGAGTTTTCCGCGACATCTTCGATGTCCACACCTCCTTCGCTGCTGCCGACGATGACAACGCGTTCGGTTTCGCGATCCATCAGGATGGCGAAGTAAAATTCCTTGTCGATATCGACTGAAGCAGCCACCAGCACTTTGCGCACCAATTTGCCCTCTTCGCCGGATTGGTGGGTCACCAGGACTTCACCGAGCATCTTGCCTGCGATTTCACCGGCTTTTTCTGGTGAGTCACACAAGTGCACGCCTCCTTGGAATCCACTTTTGAAAGTTCCTTTGCCGCGCCCTCCGGCATGAATTTGAGCTTTGACAACCACCGTATCGGTGCCGAGTTCGCCGGCGATTTGCACGACTTGCTCCGCCGTTTCCGCAACGTGTCCGGCAGGAGTGGCGACTCCGTATTTATCAAAAAGTTCCTTGGCTTGGTATTCGTGAATATTCATGGGTGCTGCAGCGATGATCGCAAGCGGGCGCAACTTAGAGAGCCAGCGCTTTTCGTCAAGGATCGAATCTGCTCCTTTTTTGTGGTATTATTATAAAAATCGCCCTAGTTAGGGTCACTATGGTTTTTGTATGGATTTTGACAGTGCTATTGGTGGTCGGCGTGTTTGGCTATGTCATGTTTTTGCTTTCCAGGGGCCCGCGGCGGCGTGCGAAGCGGGAGAAGATCGTGGAGCAGCCTTTTCCAGAGGAATGGCAGTCGATCGTCGAGCGGCGTTGTAAGTTTTATGAAAGGATGCCGCTGGATCTGCAGCAGACCCTGCAAAAACATGTGCAGGTATTTTTGGCCGAGAAAAAATTCGAGGCCTGTGGGGATTTGCGAGAGGTGACGGACGAGATGCGGGTGGTGATCGCGGCGCAGGCCTGTGTGTTGCTGATCGCCTTGCCTCAACACGACTATTTTGGGGAATTGCGGTCGATTTTAGTGTATCCCGGAGCTTTTCATCGTGGGCGCGAGCGTTTGTTTGCTCTGCCTGACGAAGATGCGGCAGAGGGTAGTCAGGTATTGCTCGGTGAATCGTGGAGCAGCGGTTCGGTGATCCTCGCTTGGAAGAACGCTTTGCGCGGGGCTTTGAATGAAGATGACGGGCAGAATGTGGTGATGCATGAATTTGCCCATCAGTTGGATCAGGTCGACGGCCGTGCTGATGGTGCGCCGATTCTCAGGCGGCGGGTGGATTATAAAGATTGGGCGCGGGTTTTGGGCAAAGATTATGAGAAGTTGGTGAAGTTGACCGAAGCGGGCAGGCGCGACGTGATCGACGCTTATGGTGCGACGAACCCGGCGGAGTTTTTTGCGGTGGCGACCGAGACTTTTTTTGAGCGTCCACGACGTTTGAGAAAAAAACATCGTGAGCTGTATGATGAGCTTAAGGAATATTACGGTCTCGATCCGGCTGAGTGGACGGGGTAGGGGGAGAGGGTGAACCACGAATGGACACGAATAGACACGAAGGAATGATAAGAAGGGGAGGAAGACTTTAGTAGGGAGGGGGGAGATGAAGCGGCCGTAGGGCGGGTGCCCCCACCCGCCGAGAGGGGTGGAATACGGTGACCGTGCGAAGGAATGAAATGAGGGAGGGAAACCACTGATTTGCACTGATGGAATACAGGAGAAGAGAAAAGGGAGAGAGTTTATATGGATAGGCAGGATAGTTAAGCTGCTGACAGCTATGCGTTTCGCCCCTTGCAGGGCTGGAAGAGTTGGCTTTTTTATCCAGCGCTTCGCACTGGGCTGTCTCATTGAGCACCGTTGGTGCAAAAGAGAGGAAAGTGAACTAGTTCTGTAAGGACAAAATGTGATGCCCCGGTAGCGAAGTGCCGGGGTTAAATTGGTCATATTGCCAGCGCTGAGCTGCAGCGTAGCGGTACCGGAACGAAGTGGAGACCGCCGGAGGCAACGGGCGAAATGATGTTGATGGGTGATAAGGTAGCTTTGAATAAGCGAGGGCCAACTTTTTTGTCCTGCTCCCGATAGGGGGGGCTTACGGGAGCTTCCTTCTTTCGCCAGGCAAGGGTATAAAGGATCTGCAACTTGTTGCGTTGAAGTTTTATGGGTATGCGGAAGGCGTCAATCCGTGCCACGATGTGGGACGTAATGGAATTGAGTGGCGGGGGTGCGTTTCTAGAGATAGATGGACTGCCTATTCCTTCTTTTTACTGTCCGGTTTTTCGTCTTTGAGGATGCGGGAGAGTTTGATTTGTTTGAAGGTTACGGGGTATTTGGTGTTGGCCAGGGTGAAGCTGCCGTCGTCTCCTTCGAGGCCCTTTTTTTCGTTGGCGATCAGGAGTTTTTCGCCGTTGACGTAGAAGATGCTCATGTCACCGCGGCGCATGATTTTGAGTCGGTAATCCTTGCCGGGTTCGACTTTGCTTTTGTGTAGTGTGCCTTTGCTGCGTTCGTCGCCGTTCACCCGGTAAAGCAGCCAGAAGCCGTCGCTGCGCAGCAGTATTTTTGCACCGCGAAAACTAATTCCGCCCCAACCGCCCGGTTGGTCGCTATGAGGAGTGAGGGTGGCTTCGACGATCATGTCCCCTTCGAGTTGGCGATTGAGTTTCACGCTTTGGGAACTTTTGCCCCCGAGGGTCATTCCGTCTTTGTCGAGCAGGTTGGATTTGGCGGGTAATTCCCAATTCTGCTCGCTTTGTTGAGCATTGCTGAAATCCTCGTTGAATTCAGGTGTGGTTTTGACCGCTTCTTTGATCAGTTGCGGCAGCACCCGGATCGCTCGGGAGTGGATACGGCGGTAGGCGTCGGCGTAGTGGCCGGTTTTGTTTTGCTGTTTGATCTTTTGCAGCATTTCCTTGGCGAGCTCAAATTCGCCGTTCCATTTTTCCAGATAAACAACGGTTTTGCTGATTGAGGCTTGTTGTTCGTCCAGCCATTTCTGGTTCTCCGGCTGCAAGGTCATTTTTACTTTTACCGCTTCGACCTGCTGACCCTTGATCAAATAAGCACGCAGTTGGTAGGGCTGGAGAGTTTGTCTGAGATGACCATGAGACATGGCCAGATCTGAAGCTTCGCCGAGATCGCGGATGCCCTTGATGGGTTTGGAAAAAGCGATCTCGGTTTCCACTGGCCACGGCAGCAGGTTGACTTGGTAAAGATAGGTTCCTTTGGCGGTGGTCATGAATCGAGCGGTGACCGGATCCTGCATTTGCGGCACGTCTTGGTAACGACCAGCTGGCAGGGCGCGGAAATTGCGGATGAATTCGCGGCTGACCTCTTCCCGTCCCATGGTGCCGAGCGGTTGGGCGCCGGCGAAGATGGTCTCAGGATTCTGGGCAGCCATGGCGATGGAGAAATTAGCGAGAAAATTTCGCCCTGCGGCTTTGGGATCCGAGTTCTGGAAGTAGGAGGCGTATTTTTCGGGATTCAGGGAATTCATGAAGGACTCGAAATAGACATAATAGAGTGAGGAGACTCCCTGACCCTTGTTACGGAAAGGGCGGAACAGTGAGGTGTTGGTGGTCAGCTCGAAGTTCAAATTTTGGGCGTTGTGAGTCCAGTGTTTGTCATGGCGAGATTCGGTGGGCACGATCAGCGGAGTGATGCTGACGGAATCAATGGCGTCGATAGCATCGAGGTCCAGTGCGAAGTGTTGGTAACAGTGGTCTTTGAGATCAAAACTCTCGACACTTTTCTCTTTGCTGTGGCGGGCCTGCTGCCATTTTCGAGTGAGGTTGATATTCAGGCGCGCACCTTTTTTGGCCTGTTGCAAACGGGTGCTGATTTCCAGGATCATGTTGCGGTTGATCTGCTCCCGCCAGGTCAGCCATTCGTTTTTCCCTGGGCCAGTGAGATAGTCATAGCGTTGGGAAAAACGCTTAGGGTCTTTGTTGTCCACCGGAACCTTGTTGCCGCTGTCTTTTTCAAAAACCGCTATGGTGTAGTCGCCGTAGCCTTTTTCCAGGTCGGTAAAAAAGACCGGGGTGTGCATCCATAGGTTGATGCCTTTGAACGCGGCATGGCCGCCGAAGCGTTTGAGGATATCATCGATCTGCGAGAGGAATTTTTTTCTCACCTCGGGGTGAGAGGGGTTATTGCCGTAGGAGTTGGGCGCGCCATAGACGATGACTTTGCCATGGTTATTATAAATGAAATGCCCAGCTTCGATTAAGGGCTTTTGTTCTTCCGGGGATCGGTTGAGGTCATCGGCGATGGTGTAGAGGTTGATGGCGGGGAAAAAACTTTGCTGGCGATCTTCCATCATATCCAAGAGCAAGTTGATCCAACCGGTCACCCGCATACGGCCTCCGGCGTTGTTGACCGGAGCGCGGTCGAGGTGACTCCAACTGTAGCGCAGCACGGGATAAGAGAGGGCGTTCTGTCCGGTGTAGTCGTTGTAGTCGAGCAGGTTTTCGAAGATTTGCAGGGCGTGAGTGTAACGCAGTGCGGAAGATTTTTGAGGAGCCATCAGAATCTCGAAGCTTTGGTCTTCGTCGAGGTGACCGATGTTGCGTGTGGGCAGTCCTCGGGGGATTTCGATTGCCAGTTTGGGCAGGCGTTTTGCCAGGGTGTAGATTTTCAATCTCGACACCGCGGCGGGCAAACCATCGACCAGGGTGCGCACTTCGAACAGATAGTGTTTGGATTCGGGATAAAAGAGGTAGCGGGTTTTTTGCATGAAACCGCTGTTGGGGTATTCCCCACCGACCTGCACTCCGCCGGACAGGCGGTCGCGGTGCTGTTTTCTTTTGGATTGTGTGAAGAGGTAAAAAGACATCGCGCGTTCTTTGTCGTCCGGCCATTCGATCTCCACCACCAGCGGTGCTCCGGTGATTTTGAGTTCGGGCACTTCCACTGCGATGCGGTCCCACTTTTTGTCTCCGGCTTCCACGTAGGATCCGTGACCAGCGAGTTTTTTTACTGACGAAGGCACGTTCTCTCTGAAGTCATTTTGTTTGAGCGTCAGGTCGATATCGACCAGGCATTCTCCTAATTCCAGGCCTTCACTCGAAGTGGCGGCGGCTTTTTGTGGTTGGTAGGAAGTGATAGGAAAACTGCGTTGCCAGTTTCCTTGATCGGTTTCCACGCGGCATTGCAGGCGGTAGTCGCCGACTGCCAATTCGGGCACTGGTAATTGGATATTCCGGGAGCTGTCGGCGGGGATTTGCTGTTGCCAATGGGCGAGGCTGTTTTGATCCTTGTCTGAGATCAGATCCACAGTGAGTTTTTGTTTGCCTTTGGATGAAGGGGGGAGGGTGCTGTTGATATCGAGATTGATCTGCTCTATTTTTCCAGCGCGCAGGAATCGGCGTTCGAGGGTGAAGTTGATCGGGGCGTATGCTCTGAATTGGGATTCGATCTCGATCCGATCGAGGCAAGTTGAATAAATTTTAAATTCATCAAAAGCCGCTTCAACTACCTGGGTCGGACTTTCTCCACCGAGGATGAAATAAGTGATGTCATCGAGAGCGACCTGCCCGCTGCGATAGACGGGCATGCCGTTCAGGTAGAGGCGGCGGCCGTCTTTTTGGTTCCAGCTCACAGCGATATGCCACCAGTCGTTTTTCATCCAGGTGTTGCGGGATTTCCATTGCAGGTTGGGAGAAACTTTGCCATCCGCGGCGGCGAGATCACAGCGCAGCCAGTTCCACATCCACAACCAGATCTTGCGCTGGTTTTGTTTTTTGCCGTCAATTTCAGTGGGTGCGAAGGCGGAGAAAAAACGGTAGTTTTCATCCTTGTTGCTTTGATCTGCGGCGAGCCCGTCCCAGTCGGGTTTGACCCAGAATGAAACCGTGCCGGCTTGTGAGGCGAAAAGTTGATTGGCCTCGTATTTGAGCGAGGAGGCGATTTTCTTGCCGTCCTTTTCTCCTTGGCCGAGATAGAGCGCCGAGCCGTGCACGCCTTCGACAAAACGCAGTTTTTTTTGCGCAGCTTCTATGGGCGATTGTTTTTTTCCATCGCGCAGCAGGGCTTCGGCGGTGTTATCAAAAGAAAGCTGGAAGACCGGTTCAGTTGTTCCAGGTGCTGCTTGCAGTTCGGTGGGCGTGTGAAGAACCAGCAGGGTGATGCCGCTGAGCAGAGAGAGGGAAAATTTCATCCGCGAGGGTAGGTCGTCCCAGCGGTGGAGACAAGCGAAGATCAATCCTGGTAGTAGATCTTTACATAATCACTGGCGTTGAGGGGCAGGGAAAAAGCGATTTGGTTTTCGTTCTGCTGGAAGTTGATTTGGCCGTGATAGATGCTTTCGACGGATTTGATTGGGCGGTCGACTTTCAGAGTGAAGTCCGCTTGGTTAATTTCCTCTAAGGTGTAATTGGAGAGAGGAATGATGATGCCTTGGGGAGCGTGCATGACCACAGCGTCCACCAGCGGAACGGAGCAGGTCAGCGGCGGGGTGACCTTTGCTGATCGCACGGGAGTAAGGATGAAATCGCGCACATCAGCGGGGTAGTCCCAGGGATTTCGGGAGCGCTCGAGGCGGGTCTTGGGTTCAATGGCGACGAGATCTTCTGCTGAAATAATGACCGGAGGAGCGGGGTGGGCTGAAGCTGGGCTTTGTTTGACTTTGGGGCCTTGTAATTTGATCCGCGCGGCTTCGGCTTTTTTGATGTAGTCGAGGGCGGGAAGGAATCCGAGGCAGAAGACTTTCCCTTTACCTGTTGCAGCAGAAACGGCAGCGGGGGTGCCGTCTTGGAAGGTTGCCAGAATATTGGATCCGTCTTTGGCGGTGAGAGCTTGACGCAGCGATAAGGTATCCATGGAAAGGCCGTCGGCTTTCACACTGTCCTGGGACTTGAGGGTGTATAACCCCGAACCGGACGAGAGGTAAGCTTGCAGGGTTTCGACGCTTGCGCGTTTGGCGGGAAGCAGCGCATCGAGGGTGTGCAAGGGGCGGTTGTATTCGTCACGGCTGGCGGCTGCGGCGGTGAGGAAAAGGGTGCCGCCTTGTTCGACCCAGTTTTTTAGTTGGGCGGCGGTGGTTCGGGTGAGGTTGGGGCCGGAGAGGTAACAGACTTTGTAATCCTTGAGCAAATTATCATCGACTTGCTGTTCGGAAATAAAATCCACCGGGATCTGGGCATGGGCGAGTGCCATCCAAGTGTGCATGCGGTTGAAGCCGTAGGCAGAATTGCGTTTCAGCATCCAGGCGTCGGTGGAGGATGAATAGAGGATAGCGACTTCGGCGGGCTTGGGCATGGCGGGTAACAGCAGGTCTTCCGCGCCGCCGATTTCTCGCACCACTTCGGCGTTGGCGCGCCAGGTGTGCGGGTGAGCATACCAGGTGTGGCTTTTCCAGAAGGGACCGCCTTCGTGACTGCCCCAGCTGACGCCGTAGGAGAAGTTTTTCAGGATTTTGACTCCGCGCGCTACTTCGCTGGCAGCTTTGGTTTTGATGTCCCAGGGTTTGCGTCCGGCGTGGGCGATGAGGTAATGACCGATGGTCTGTCCACGTTGGCGGGCCGCGGCACGCATCAGATCGACGTTGAATGCGCCGCATTGGTAGCTCGACGAACCGTTGGCCCAATCTTCTCCCCAGATGGCATTTTGGCCGTCGTCATTGAGCAGTTCGAAGTAGTCAACTCCCTGACCATAAAAGTTAGCGGTGTAAGTCGCGCCGTCGCTGAAGTTGACCAGAGTGGGGAAGGAGCGACCGTAGGCTTCTTTGATGATGTCGCGTTGGGTTGCCATAAAGTCACCGAGTGCGCGGGTGCGGAAGCGTTGGGTGAAATAATGTAGCGCGGGGAATTGATCGCGTTCGTTCTCGGCGACGGGTTTCACTTCGTTCCAGTTGTTGACCAATAGATCGGCGGGAGTATTGCCGAGTTTTTTCAACCAGGCTTGGAAGGCTCTGAGGTAGCTCGGATCTTTGGCGATGAAAGCGGAGGGCTGACCGGTGGGTTCGTCGGTGAGAAAACAATAGACCACGTCGTCGAGCTTTTTTTCTTCTTTTTTGAAAATTTTGACTCGGGCAGCGATGTTCTTTTTCATCTTCTCGGTATCAGGATTGCAGAAGGAACCGTCTTTCATCAACCAGATGCCACCACCAAGATAAGATTTTTCCCGGTTCGAAAAGCCAAAATAGTCGAGGGTTTTCCACTCGCGATCTATGACGGATTGGTCGGGAAGGGTTCCATAACCGCCAATCTGGACGCTGACAAAAAACGGGAAGCGTTGCGGTTTTTTTCCCATGGTCGGCCAGGGGAACTGGTCGGCACGTTTGCCGGTTTCCTGAGCAAACTCGGCATCGCGTTTGAGCCGGCTGCGATTGAGCGGTGTGCTTAGGTTGGGTGGCACCACCACCACCAAGCCGCCGGGCGTGCTGTCGGCATCCATGGTGCGCACGATGGATTTTTGATCGGGAGCGGAGGCAAATTCGAATTTGGCCAGCAGGCGTTCGGCTCTGTTTGCGTAGCTGTAACGGGCGGAGAAGTTGAGGATCGCTCCGTTGTCTTGATAGAGCATGGGGGTGATGTTGCACCAGGGCGTTTGCTCGCCGGATTTGAGCAGCTCCTCTTTTTTGGGCCGCAAGCCGGGCTGGGCACCAGCTTTGGATAGGCTGAAGTGTTGATACCACGGGGAGCGGTGGTGGTCGGCAAAAACATGGATCTGCAGCAGTTTTTCATAAATGTCGCCGAGGGTGATTCGCAGCCAGGTTTGTGGACCGTAGGCAAGGTGGTCAGGGATCAGATTTTTGTCGCTGGTGAGCAGCAGGCAGTCCACGTGGCGCACGTAGCCGGTGCTGTTTTTATTTTGATCCTTGCTGAGAGTCAGGGTGATCTCGCCTGCGGGCAAATCGAGATCGAAGTGATCCCAGGCGTAATCCCAGTCCTGGATGTCTTTTTTGATTTTGTTATCAAAGGTCTTGCTGCCAAGGGTTTTGTCGTTTTGTGATACGCTCAGATTGAAGTTTCCGCGCCAGCGGGCGTGGTAGTTGTGGCGCAACCAGATGCGGTAAGCGCCCGCCTGTTTGATGTTGAGAATTTTGTGCGCGGTGGAGTTTTTGGCTCCGGTGGCTCCGTGTAAGGTGGTCGCCAGCGAGGCGCGCCGGGCTTGGGAATTGTTTGAAATTTTCCAACCGTCACCGGAGGGAGTGAAGGTTTCGGCTTCGATGAAGTGGGTCTGTGCTGAGGCGGCGGTGACAAACAGGGATAGAATGAGGGCGAGGGTTTTCATGGGGACTTGATACTAGAGGCATATTCTGGCATTAAAAAGGATCTATGAAAAGCTTGCATGAGAAAGTAGCCCACTGGTGCGTGAGTATCAGCTTTGTTTTACCTTTATTATTAAGCTCGTGTGTGAGCGACGGTGTGGGAGCTTCGGGGCAGGGGGCGTCGTCGTCCACGACTGGTGGCGGGCGGGGGATTCAGCTTAGCCGGTCGGAGGCCAATGCAATTGGGAGGAAGATCTGGCAGAATGAATGTGGCGGCACGGTGTCGGGGCTGACTTCGTGGAATGCGGGCGAGGATTTCCCTTCACTGGGCATCGGGCATTTCATTTGGTATGTGGCTGGGCGGCGGGGACCTTTTGAGGAGAGCTTTCCGCAGTTGATCTCTTATATGAAAAAACGGGGCGTGAACATGCCGGGTTGGTTGGCGGGGCAAAAGGGCAGTCCGTGGAGGTCGCGAGCGGAGTTTAAAGATCAGGTGAACTCGTCGCAGATGAAGCAGCTGCGGACTTTTTTGTCGCAGACGGTGGCGGTGCAGACGGATTTTATTGTGCTGAGACTGGAACGGGCTTTGCCGAAGATGATGGCGGCGACGTCGGGTGGGGATCAGAAAAAACGGCTGCAGGCTTATTTTTATGCGGTCGCTGAGTCAGGGCAGGGGGTGTATGCGCTGATTGATTATGTGAACTTCAAGGGAGAGGGCGTGAAGAGTGGTGAGAAATACAAGGGGCAGGGTTGGGGGCTGCGCGATGTGTTGTTGGAAATGCGCGGCCAGCCGAGAGGCGCGGCGGCGGCGAATGAGTTCAGTGAGGCGGCCAAGCGGGTGTTGCAACGGCGGGTGAGAAATGCGCCGAGTGGACGCGGGGAATCACGCTGGTTGCCGGGTTGGATGAATCGTTGCGAAACGTATAAACGCGGGGTGTGATTGGGGGCGAAGTGGGACGCAATGGTATTGCCTGCGAGGTGCGTGGTTCGGGGAAACACGGATTGGGTTTGAGAAAATCGCACGCTTATTTTGGCGAAGCTTGCGCATAACTTGTGGTGTTTGACCTTGACCTGCAAGGGAAGGACTGGCATAAAGGGAGATTATTTTTCAGGCGCATCAATATAGATCGCTGCCTTTCCCAACTCACATCTCCTTATCCTATGATATATCGTATCTATAATGCTGTATTTTTGGCAGTCACGCTATTGAGCTTATCTGCTGTGCAGGCGCAGGAGGGTGAGGACGCGGTTACGGCTGCGGGCAGTCAGGAACTTGATTCTAAAGATGTTTCAGCCAAGGCGGTGGCAGTGAGTGAAGTGCAGATGGGTTGGACGACTCAGGCGGTGCTTTCTTCTTACACTGGTGACAGCCATGCAGAGGGTTATATCGACCTGTTGATCCCTTTGTTGCAAAACGACAACGGCATGCTTTTTCTCTATCCTCGTTTTGGATTGAGCAGCGACATTGACCCTGGTTACAGCATGGGACTGGGAGTTCGCCATTATATCCCGGCGATTGATGCGATTATCGGTGCCAACGTTTTTTACGACCGCTACGCCAGTCCTGGTGGAAATTATTACAATCAGCTTGGTTTGGGGCTCGAAGTGTTGACCCGCTGGGTGGATGCGCGTTTTAACTATTATATTCCTGATAGCAGCCCGAATGTGATCGATTCACAGAATGTGCGCTCTCGTTCGGTGGCCACATCGTCCGCCTGGGGACAGCCTTAT
>JASFYY010000068.1:0-30698 GCA_045046875.1 Verrucomicrobiota bacterium
GGGTGAAGGATTATGAGGCTTTTATTAAGAAGGAGAGGGATCGAAATTGGCCCAAGCCTGATTTTCGTCAGAATGATGATCATCCTGCGGTGTATGTGAGTTTGGAGGATGCGGAGGCATTTTGTATTTGGTTGACAGAGAAAGAGCAAAAAGAAGGAAGGCTGGGCAAAGAGCAGCTCTATCGCTTGCCCTCAGACCATGAGTGGAGTTGCGCGGTGGGGGTCGCAACATTGGAAGATGCCGAAATGAGCCCATCGCTAAAAAAATATAGAAATATGGAGGTGTATCCTTGGGGCAATGATTTTCCTCCTCCTGCTAAATCTGGAAATTTTTATGGTGAAGAATGTGAAAAGAACCCCTTTCAAACCGGTCGGGTTCCGATTGAGGGATACAACGATGATTTTGATCGAACCGCTCCTGTGGGGAGTTTCAAGGAGAATGAATTTGGGTTATATGATCTAGAGGGTAATGTATATGAGTGGTGTCAAAGTTGGTATGATCCTACTAAAAAGGCAAATCAAGTTTGGCGTGGGGGAGCTTGGTTACTCTCTAAATCCTCACATCTGATGTCGGCGTCTCGTGCTGGAGGTAAGAAAGAGTTCCAGTCGCCAGCTTTGGGTTTTAGGATTGTGTTGGACGCTGGAAGTGGAGGGGGGCAAGCGACGGTGGAAGCAAGTTCGGTGAAGCCCGTTTTTAAAACCAGTGAAGCCACCAAGGAGACGCCTTTTCAAAATAAATTAGGCATGCGTTTTGTACCCGTGCCGATCATTGGTGGGGCGAGTGACGGGCAGAGAGTGCTGTTCAGTATTTGGGAAACACGAATGAAGGACTACGAAGCTTTTATTGAAGAGAGCAGTGATATTCATTGGCCCAAGTTGCCATATGCAGTGACAAAGGAAGATCCTGCTGGATATACGAGTTGGGATAACGCGATGTCATTTTCTGCATGGCTGACTGAGCGAGGGAGAAAAAATGGTGAGCTCAGCGAAAAGCAGGAATACCGTTTGCCGACAGATCATGAATGGAGTTGTGCCGTAGGATTGGGCGGAATGGAAGATGCTGAAGCTAGCCCGGTCAGTAAAAATAAGAATATTCCCAATGAGTTTCCATGGGGTAAAGGTTATCCGCCTCCCAAGGGGGCGGGCAATTTTAGTGGGGAAGAAGGCGCGGGTGTTCTTCCCAGGCAGCCGATTACGGGTTATGATGACGGGTTTATTTATACTTCCCCTGCGGGAACTTATACGGTAAATAAGTATGGTTTGTATGATTTGGGAGGGAATGTTTGGGAGTGGGTGCAGGATTGGTTTAATCCTAAGCAGAAACAAAAACGTGTTTTTCGTGGGGCTGCGTATATTTGGGAAACGGAACCGGCGCTTTTATCATCTAATAGAGGATTGAGCGAGCCGGGAAAACAAATCCAGATGGTAGGTTTCCGAGTGGTGATTGCGCCTGTTGAATAGAACGTGGCTGGTGGAGATGAGTGGGCAGAGAAGCGATACAGAGAAACACCGCCGACGGTAAGGAGACAGCCGGAGGAAACTAGCTGAAGGCAAATTGCCAATCCATGCCACGAGCCCGCAGCATTTCTGAGTGACCGGTGTTGTGAGCGCAGAGGGTGAGATGTTTATTGCCACAACCGAAGCGTAGCGTAGATAGACGGAGTCAAAGGGCACAGAGCTAAGATGATCAACATCATTCCGCCCTTTTAGGGCTGGTAATAATACCGATTTAACCCCAGCGCTTCGCACTGGGCTATCACATTTTGTCCTTTCAGGACAGTTTGCTTTCATCTCTTTTGCACCAACGGCGCTCAATGATATAGCCCAGTGCGAAGCGCTGGGTAAAAAACCCAATTCTCCCAGCCCTGCAAGGGCGAAACGCATAGAGGTCAGCAGCTTAACTATTTTGTCTTACATCCGCTAAGATGAGCTTGGTGTTTTCATCATTGCACTTTGAGTTGGAAACTTTGTGAGTGGCTGTTGAACTCGGGGGCATACATGCACTGGATGTTGGCCATGCCGCTTTGGTAGCTGCCTTTGTGGAAAATGCGCAGGCTGTATTCGAAGACGTAGGTGCCTTTGGGCAGGTAGTCGATGAAAAAATGACTGGCGGTGTCGCGGGTGCTTTCGTAGTAGCCGAGGCCGTCCTGGTATTTGTAACGTGACAGCACGTTGACCGGCTCGGTGCCGCTGCCGCGTTGGTCTTTGAGGTGCAGGTATTCCATGTCACGATCGCTACGCAGTTCCAAGCGGACGAGCAGTTCGTCGCCGACTTGTAACGGGGTGTCCGCTTTGATGGCTTTGAGCACCGGGCCTTTGTCGCTGTTCTGTTTGAGCCACAGGGTCTTTTTGAGAGTGAGCGGGGTGCCTTCATGCGGGGTGATTTTTTCGATGGTTTCGAGATACTGCCAGTGCAAGCTGCCCCAGGCTACGCCGTCGTCTTTTTTGCTGATTTTGACTTTGCCTTGCTCTGCTTGGATTTCACCTTTGCCAAAACGTTGTTGGTAGAAACCGGTGCCAGCTTCGACTTTTTCCGCTACCAGGGTTTTTCCGGCGAGGGAGACTTCGACCAATTCGTCGGAGGCCAGCAGGTTGGTTCCGCGCAGCAGCAGCGCGTAGATGGCGTCGGCGGTGGCTTTGGTGGTTTTCCAGTCCTGGGTTTGTTTTTGTTTTAATAACCAGACTTTGAGATCCTCAACCGCGGCTTTGTCTTTGGCGACTTCGTCGAAGGCTTCGATCATCATCGCCTGGGTTTCGATCGGGGCGCGGTACCACCAGTAGTTGAATTCGGTGTCGCGCCAGAACATGCCGAGCTCCTCGTCATTGATCGCACGTTCCTTCAGCGAAACCATGATGTCTTTTGAGGTTTGTGGAAAAACGTCAAAGCGTTGCAGGGCGATGGCGAGGTGAGCCTGGTTTTGCCGGTTGTTGAGCTTGGGCCAGTATTTTTTTGCCTGACCATGAAAGTAAGTCAAAGCTTTTTGATGTTGGGGGTCGATTTTTTGATCGTTGAGAAAAAAGCTGCGACCGTAGAGATAAAAACAGATGTTTGGGCTGAGGTGATTTTCATCCGAATGACCCTTGGCGAGTATTTGCCGGTAACTTTTGTCGATCCAGGCATCGAGAGCTTTGAGCGATTTGATCGCGGGGGTGACGTCGATATCTTTCACTCCGAGATGGCGCAGGCGACCGAAGCCGGTGCTGATGTAGAGGGAGATGAACTCATTGCCGCGTCCGCCGGGGAACCAGGGCCACAGGCCGTTGTTTTCTTGTTGCTGGGCGAGTTTGCGTAGGGCTCGTTTCAGCTCGGAGCGAGTGCGGTTTTTATCGAATAGGATGCCGACGTTTTTGCGCGCTTCGCTTTCTTTGTTGGACTGGCGCAGCCACGGGGTTTCTTCGAGCATGACTTGTTTGAGATCCTGGTTTTTCTCCAAGGGGGAATCCAGGGCGTCCGTTCCCTGCCATTGTTTGAAAATGCGCTCGATCTTGGCATCGGAGGTGACCAGGTGTTGGGCGAGGGTATTGGCGTAATAACGATTAAAAATCTGTTCGGAGCACTCATGGGGAAATTCCATCAGGTAAGGCAGAGCCATGACCGCATACCAAGAGGGATTGGAGACCATTTGCACGGTCAGGCTCTGGTGTTGCAGGGAGTCGGAGTCGGCGGACTTGAGTAGCTTTTCAAACTCGAAGGTTTTTTCTCCTTTGCCGCGAATCGGCAGCGGTAGCGATTCGGTGACCAGAATGCGGCGAGACAGCACGGGCAGGAAACCTTCTTCGCCGTCGGAGAGTTTTCCGGTGGAGGCGACCGCTTTGTAGATGAGGAAACCCTGGCCGTCCGGCACGTGTAATTTCCACGAGTAGCTGCGCGACTCTTTGGCGGGGATTTCGAAATCCAGCTCCGGTTGTTGGTTGCCGAGTTGTTTGTCGGCTGGGTCCAAGGTGCGTGCATCGGACAGGCTGAGTCGGACTTTGCCTTTCATGATCTGCTCGGATTGGTTGCTGAGTTTGACACTGAACTCCAGAGTATCGCCCTCACGCAGGAAGCGCGGCGGATTGGGTTGCAGCATCAGGTCTTTGGCGGTGATCACCGAGTCGGTGAGAAAGCCACTGCGCAGTTCCTGGTCGTGGGCAAAAGCGAAAAACTTCCATGAGGTGAGCGCTTCCGGCATGGTGAAGTCGAGTTTGACCGAGCCGTCTTTTAATGAGGTGAGGTGGGTCAGGAAAAAGGCGGTTTCGGAGAGGTTGGTGCGCGCGGAGACTTGGTCTAGATTGACGGAAGAGGCCGGGGCAGTGTCGGCGGCAAATCCGCCACCACCACTATCATCAGCAAAAGGATCTGCGGCACTTTCTTCTGCTAACATAGGGGCAGCGGCGACAACATTAATACCTTCATCAAAACCACCTCCGTCAGTCCTCCTACTCATCATTGCGCGACTCTTTCTTAGCTTTCGAGGAGAGCGATTTATGCGGGTTATTTCATTGGGAAAGTGTCGGTATCGAAGTGTGCCGTTGAGTAAACCTAAGCGCCAGTTACCGCGGATGTGATTCATTGAATTGAGGCGGTTTTGAAACTGGAAGTTGAAGTTATATTGATCCTGATAGAAAACACTCATGTTTTGCGTCCAATGATGCGGTAAATAAGCGTCGAGGGATTGATCATAAAGGGTGGCGACCATTTCGCTTAACTCGCCAGCTTTCTTTTGCGCATCCGGGCCGCTGATGATGACGGACCATTTTTCCTGTGATCCGGGCTCCAGCTTGGATCGATGGCGTTGCCATTTGATGGTGAGATTTTTGTTTGACCAAGGCACGGAGATTTTGCGGCGCTGGGTGTAGGCGCGGTTGTCTTTCACCATGGTGACAAAACAATGAAATCCACCGCGGTGTTCCTCGCCGATTTTTTGTTTGATCAGGCTCTGACTTTGTCCAGCAGTGGTCCAGTAGCGTTGAATCGCTTTGCCCCGATGAAATATTTCTACCAAGGCCTGCGCTTGATCGTAACCGCTACCCCACAGTCCGGTGAAGGTGTCGCCAGGTTGTAAACTCCATTTTGGCGAGGCTATTTGGAAGGGGATTTTGATCGAGAGTTTTTTCGCTTGAGCATCAAAGACCCGGATAGGGAATTGGGCTTGGATTTTTTTACCAAAGCTGTCGGTGCTTTCGAGAATAGCGCGGTAGATGCCGCCTTGCAGCTTAAGGCTGACCGTGCCCTTGCCTTCCTTGTCAGTTACAAAAGGGATTTCCGCGAACAACTTGCCATTCTTCCACGAGTCAGGATTGGCGGGATCGGGCTGAGGAGGACCCGCTTGTTGCCAGCGGTAGGAATTCGAAGTGAGTCGGGCGCGCTGGACTTTGTCGGGTTGTTCCAGCGGGTAAATTTTGATCAGACCTTTGGCAGCAAGTGGGGCATCGTCGAGGGAACTGGTATTCACTGAGATCTCGACCGCTTTGTCTGTCACCTGCCATTGCTCGGCAAAGAGCGAGGCTTTGAGGGTGGTGAATCCAAGTTTGACGCTGCGCTGGTCAGAGCGGGTTTCTCCTGCATTATCCGTGACATCGGCATAAATCGTGAATTGAAAAGTGGCTTCGTCTTCTTCGCTCACTCCAGGCGCGGGTTTGGCAGTGAAAGGGATGTCAAAGCTGCCGTCCTTGTTGCTGGTGGTGATGCCGTGAGCGATCTCTTGATTTCCGCTTTGCGGCTGGCGCCACCAGAAACACCATCCCCACCAGCTAGGGTAGTGAACCTGACGCACCACGCGATAGCTTACCCTTGCGCCGTCGATGGCAGCGCCGGTGTAAGCGCTTGCCGTGCCACTAACTGTGACTTTTTCTCCGAGCTTGGCAGGCTTCGTTGGACTGGCGAGATCGACTTTGAACTTGGGACGTTTGTATTCTTCCACGGTGACAGCGGTGGATCCCGCAGGGTTTTTAGTGAGCAGAGTCATGCGTCCCATCAGGCGGTCTCGGGGAGCGGTGAAGCTGCCAGAGAAAGATCCAAAGGCATTGCTGGTATGGGTTTGCTTGGCGATTTCCTTGCCGTTGACATCTTGAAAAATCACCGTGACTTTTTGTTGTTTGAGCGTGTGATAGTCGTTTTTCTTTTGGTCATAGAAAACACTGAGCCCTTTGTATTGAATAGTCTGGCCGGGGCGATAGAGGGCGCGGTCGGCGAAAAAGTAGGTTCGCTCTTGCGGGCGTTCTTTGTAGCTTTGACCAGAGCGTATTTGTCGCATGGTGGAGATCGCCTGTCCCTGGTGTTCGGCGAGCAATTGATAGGATGTATGGGTTTTCCCCTTGAAGTGGAAAAGTCCGTTGTGATCGGTTTTCACCGATCCTGTCCAAAAAGTTTTTTTACGCCCTTTTTTTGTCCATGCAGTGATTTTGACACCTTTCACGGGTTCTCCGGTAATCGCATCGAGCACAAAACCTTCAATTTGATCGGACGAGTAGGAGCTTCTCATGATGAGCGCTAGGCGGCTCACCCAGAATCCGCTGATGCGGACTTGGTTTTGTTTTTCATCCCGGAAATCTTTTTTGTTACTGGAGAGAATGAAATAAAATCCTGCTTCCAAATCATCAGGCACGGTGACCGCTTCGGTGCGTATTTGGTAGTCAGCCGTGATCGGCAAATCTACGCTCCATTCACGTTGTGCTTTTTTTCCCAGCAACAGATCAATTTTTTTGCGATCATTGAGAGTGTCGGGATTCCAGAAGTTCTTCTTCCGCATCTCGTCCCAGGAATAACGGTAGACGCGGAAGTGCACTTTGGTCAGGTTGCGGTAGTTCACCGAGACCTCTGGACCGGCCTGGTTCCACACTCGCTCTGCCGAAATTTCCAGAGAGGGGTGTTCGATCCGGGTGACGATATTCGCACAGCGGTTGCTGCCAGGGGAGCCGGGAAAAGCAGCGGCTCCTGCGAGGGCGACTTTGCGGGCTTCCACCAGTTGGTCTTCGCTTTGCAGCAGAGCAGCCAGATCAGCTTGAGCTCTGGCAGAAATTTGATGTTGTTGGTTTTTGGTGATGAAATGCTTCAAGGCGGCTTGGTAGCGTTCGTTTTTGTTTTCTCCGAAGGCTTTGGAGAAGGCAAATTCCAGTCGTCCTAGATCGGCGTCGATGGTCGCATCGGGGTTGTTGTCATTTTGGTGAAAGGTGAGTAGCTGTTGGTAGAGGCTCAGGGCTTTGAGGGTGAGGGAACCTTCATCGGTGTTGGGGAGCTTCCAGGCGAGGAACTGCTCTGGTGAATTGAAGGCGGCGGAGTCGGTCGAAAGAACAAAGGCGTCCTGTGCTTGTGAGCCCGCCTGCTCACCGGAACTGTAAAAGCGTAGCGCTTCGAAGGCGATGAAGTCGTAGAGGGTGGGGCGATAGGAGTCAGGCAGGTTACCTTTTTCCAGCAGGTCGTCCCAGTCAGCGATGGGGATTTTTTTGAGGACTTGTTCGGTCTTCAGCGCGGCGGTGAAATGTTGGTCGATCTCTGCCAGGATGCGAGCTAGATCCCAGGTCTGGATGTCATTGCCCGGGGAGGAGTCCGTTCGGGTTCGTTGCAGGAAGCGCCAGCGGTTTTGCTGAAAATAACTCCAATACCACTGGGCGAGAACCGTTTCCAAAATAGGATGAGCGTCTTGCGGCCATTGTTTGATCACTTCTTCCAGTCGTTGGATTTGCTCTTCTGCGCGGTTCCCCTGGATTTGTCCTTCGAAGGTGATTTTTTTTGCCAGCGCTTTGACCGCTTCGGGGAACTGTTGTTGGTCCCGGGCGGAGCTGATGATTTTGTCGAGCAACTCGATGGCGGTTTTGGGGCGCTGTTTGGATTCAGCTTCTTTCACTTGTTGCCAGAGTTCGCTACGGGCGGCGGGGACGGGATTGGCGGGTTTGCTGTCAGGGGCAGCGAGCAGAGCCATCGTTGTAACAGCGAGAGCAATAAAAACGGCAAGTAGGCGGAAGAGGGGCTTCATAGCGGGATGGAGATGGATGTTGGAGAGAAGTTGATTGGACTTGTTAAAGAGTAGACCCATGACAGAAGGGTTTCTTAGAAAAAATGTAAACTTTTTTCGATTCAACAGGGTTAACAAGGCGGGGGAAGCATGGCGCGGATAGGAGTAGCGCGGGTGTCCCCACCCGTCGGAATGGGGGATGCGGGTTGGAAGCCCGCGCTACGGTGAGGTGTGATGAGAAAGCGATCACGTAGCGTGGGTGTCCCCACCCGCTGAGTTGCGTGGGCGGGAGTAATGAAGTGGAGGAGGAAGTTAAAAGTACGCCTGTAGGGACTCGAAGCCAAACCTCCTGATCTGTAATCCGTCGGAGGATGTTAAGCGTAAATGAGTTGTGATCCGCTCAATCTTTATTCCGGACCTTGCCGCGTCCTGCCTCGTTATTACACGTTTTTAGCGGGTAGGTATCGTGTAGGATTGCCGCGCCTGATTCACGATCAGTGGGAGCCAACTGAGAATCCGCTTTTCCCGCTCGCTGAGTTGAGCATTTCGCCGTTTCATCGTGAGGCTTTTCCGGGCAATGATTCGGTAGTGCTCAGGTGAGCGCCGCTTGCTCTCTCCGGTGCCCGACTTTCCACCCTTGGCTCCAATAGTGGCGAAGTAAAGACGAACGGCGGAATCTGGTTTTGTGGTGGAGGTGGGCATAGGGCAAGCGGGTTGGCTTACCTAATGCGCTGGCGTCAAACCTCCGCCGTTGAGTGCTGGTCATCCAGTTCCACCATGCTCCGCATCACCTCAATGCATTCAAGCTCCCCACAATCGTCTGTGTGTCCTCAGGATGGATTGGGCGGAGTCCATTGGCCGTGCGTAATGGATAAGGTCGCCATTGTCTGTCCGGGAGGACGTGAGCGTTTGGATTGAGGCATTGAGCGCCATGGTGGGAGTATAGCTCTAGCACGCAAATTTTTACATATAAAAACCTCACTGTGGGTGTAGTCTCTATCATGTGTGAGTTCATTGGAAAATTTATTACCCCTGAAACTTTTACCATCCTAATTGTGTTCACAGGGACCATGGCAATGACTTACTACCTTGCAGGCTTGAAGCTATACACTCAAAAACTAGAGGACATTTTTGCATCCTTCGATGAAATCAGACGGCATCTTCTCCTCCCTATACCTCATAAAGATGAGACGGAAAATAATTACATAAATAGGGTGGAACAGCAGGCACACAAGCTGGGCATATCGCGATTACGACCGGCCACCCTCTCAAAACTGTATTTCAAATCGTCACTGGAGCAATTTGGTAAACTAGACAAAACGCTCAAAGCAATGTGTGAACTCAAGAAAGATATTGCCGACGATAAGGTTTCACCCGAAACACGGAAATCAACTAATGACGCCCTAGCGGAAAAAGTTGTGACTGAGATTAACTCCATTACGACTTACCTCCACTCAAATAAAGGCGCTCTCACCAACCCTTTAAAAAGAATGACCAAAGTATTAAACTCCTTCTGATGAGTCTCTGCTGGAACTTATAATGCCAGTTATTTTTTTCTTGAACCGCTTCCGTCTCAGTGTATGGGTTAGTTATCAGTGACAGGCATTATTGCCTTCCGGCATCCTCCCAAGGGGAAGCTTGTGCTGGGGGCGCTCTTTGGGAGAAGGCGGCAACGGCACAGGTAATTTCCACTTTATATGGAATTTGACTTGTGCTTGGGAATTGTGGCTCTGAAGGTCAATCGCCATCCTTGTCATTCTGGGATATTACATCATATCGATTTAGGAAACGCTTACCATCTTTACTGATTTCCACGTGCTCGTTCCAAGAGGAGGTCATTCCGGCAAGTTGGATTGGTCCATCATTTACAACCTCTATCAGCCCGATATTGATAAGTTCGTTGCATTGCGTCAGGCGATCCCCCTCCCTCCCTCCCAATGTATTGTACAGCTTAGAGCTAACCTGACCGAGATCAGAAACAAAATGTCCAACCAGTATGTCACGAATACTAATAAGAATTTGTAACAATTCACGTTCTTCTAATATCTTGACAAGGCCGTCGTAAGCGAGCCCGCAATAATCAAGGCCATCCCCAATTTGATTTCGTAGCTCCGAGTTTTCCCTACTAAGTCTTGCAACTTCATCCGCAAGGGCTGGAACGTCCGCTTGGTCATCAGCGCGCACCCACCCCCCAAGTCCGTCTCGTCGTGCAATTTCACTGAGAGCTTTGAATATTCCAAGCTTGATGTCTTTTTCGTCCACCCAAAGCTCAACCATGTTATCACCGGCTTGCTCGCGAAACGCTTTTAATTCCTTGGGGTTTTCCCGCTCAATCAGCGCGCTACCTCCATCTTGTTCACCACGTTTTATCGCGGCCTCCTCACGAATCATGCAACAAAAGAGGGGTTTGCTTTTGCTGATTGCATATTCAAACTCAAGATGCGTGTAACTCTTGCCTGAGCTTTCCTCTATACTGCCATAGCGTCCACCAAGCATGAGCATGTAAACATCAGAATCATCAATCCATTGTTTGATGGCATCCATTTGTGATTGATCACCAGCCGCAAAAAGTTCCATCCCGGCGGGTATATGGCCAGCCGTCAGGATGGCTTCAACAGCAGCTTGTCTTTCCGGCTTGAGGTCATCGTAAGTGGATGAAACGAAAACTTGGAGGCGTTTTTGGGAAGTGTTGGACATGTTGAAAACATGCTTCAACAAATCTCACCGTCAATTCCCATTACTCACTCTCTTGGGTTAGTTGCTCCCGCGTCTTTCCTCTTCCTAATCCACCGTAATTGTGATACAACCGCACTTTAACGCGCCCAATTAAACCCATTTTCAATCAATTATGACAGACACAGACGCCAATCCATGGGAAGAGGCCCGACTGATACCCGTCTCAGGCATACGCAACGCTGAGGAGCAGGAGCGCCGCGCAACTTCCGCTTTGCTCGCTGTCCTTTCCGCCGTGGATGAATTTGGGCTGGCGTTCTCCAAGCCGTATGGCGCGCACAAGGGGAAGCTCCAGACTTACATTGAAACACCCTTTGAACTGGCAGACGGGCTCACAGTCCGGCCAGACGGCTTAATTCAGATTGTCCGGGGTAAGCGTTCATGGACGGCTTTGATTGAGGTGAAAACCGGCACCAGTGAACTCAAGAAGGACCAAATTGAATCCTATCTGGACGTTGCCAAGGAACAGGGTTTTGATTGTGTGGTCACAATCTCAAATCAGATTGCCAGAATTCCCGGAGAGCACCCCGTCACCGTGGACAAGCGCAAGGTGAAGAAAGTGGCGCTCTATCATATTTCATGGTCCCGCATCTTGACTGAGGCCGTGTTGCAAAAATCTCACCGTGGAGTGGCGGATGTGGACCAAGCTTGGATTTTGGGAGAGCTAATCCGATACCTGCAACATCCCAACGCCGGGTCCATTGATTTCAATGATATGGGAGAACATTGGGTGGGTGTGCGTGATGCGGTGAAGCATGGCACCTTGCGCCACGCTGACCAAAAGGCCACTGAGGTGGCTGGGAAGTGGGAAGAACTGGTTTCATTTGCCGTGCTCAGACTGGGGCGGAAACTTGGGACGGACGTTCAAGAAGTGCTCACCTCCAAGGAGCGCGCTGATATTGGAATACGCATCACCAACATCATTGAATCAATGGTGAATAAATCCACGTTGCCTGGAGCGGTCCGCATACCAAACACGGTGGGTGATATAGCGTTGAATGTGGATTTAAGAGGCCAGCAAATCATCACCTCCATTTCTGTGAAGGCACCCAAAACCGGACGCGCCACAACTAAAATCAACTGGCTTTTACGCCAACTGAAATCCACTTCCGCCAATGTCCGCGTGGATAGTTGGGCCGCACGCTCAAGGACTTCCATGGCGGACTTGCTTGGTAATGTGAGGAATAAGCCTGAGCTACTTGTCCCGGCTGATAACAAGGAAATTGTATCATTCACCGTGTCACTTTCCCGGCCAATGGGGATGAAGCGCGCCACAGGAAAAAACTCGTTTGTTGATTCTGTATTGGGTGCGCTTGATGATTTTTATGCTGATGTTGTTCAGCATTTGAGGGAGTGGCAACCCGCCGCGCCCAAGCTTGAAAAAAGTGCGCCTGTGGAAGTTGAGCCAAGCCCCGCTCCTCAGCCGGTGGCACCAATTGAGGTGAGTGAACCTGTGGAGCCTGAGACGGCCGCCTCAAGTGATCTTGGTGGAGAAACTGCCAGCCCGGAAGCCAGTAGCGAAACTCCTTCCTCTGAACCTTCCGCTGGGTAGTTTAAACCGCTCGCGCCACTAACTGGGCGTGACTGGACTCAATCGTTAAATCTCTGCCGACATGCCAAAAACCCACCATTGCTGGCGCTGTGACATGCCTATTCCAATGCTCACTGATGGCGAGTGGGATGAGGTTCGCCCATTGATCAAAATGGACATTGAGCTCATAAAAAGTTACAGGGTTGAGAGTGGGGCAGAATTGAAGGACGCAATTGCCATCCTATCTCACGAAGCATGTGAAAAGTATTTTAAAATCACGGGTTTTCGTGAAACCAACCCCAATGCCTTGTGGCATCATTATCCCATTATGATCCAGAATGTTTAAGTTGTGGCCACCTGCTGAGAACGCCAAAGGCATCTTTTTGTGCTAATTGTGGAGCATGTCCTGATGAACTACAAGAAGATGGCAAGGCCAAGTAAAGCCATCCAGCGTTGACCTAGTGCTAGCGCATCTGTTAGCGTAATCATTGTAAATATGGCATATCAGAAAAAAAACATTACTGAGCCCGGCGGCCTGATTGTGGGACATGTGGACTATGACGATGCGTGCAGTGAAAAAGATTTTGAGCGCAGATTCAGGAATCATATTTCAAAATTACCCAGTTCATATAAGCCGCCGTTTGGTGTGTTTGAGGATTTAGAGGTCAAAAAGGAGCACCGGGGTAATGACTATAGCAGAATTGGGATTAAAGATGTGGATACCTATTTTCAAAACGCCGGGGTGAAGGGGGCAATTCTCAGAGTGGCTCCTGCAGAATCAACGACTGAGGGCTGGTCTGTGACTCTAAAGAAAATTAAGTGGTTGATTAAATTATATGAAAGTGTGGGGTGGAGCCTACTTCCGCGAGACGACTCCAAGAAATATTCTGAGCCCTATCTGATGGTAAAAGAGTATTGATTCAAGTTTTGAGCCGTTTTTATCCCGCGTTCAATCACGTGGAAATTCAATTCATTCATATCGGAGACGCGACATTGACTCATTTGAAGATATTCAAAATGACATAATTGATATCGAACAATTTTTTATGACTGTAAATGGTCGATTGCCATACCCATAAATTTGCCCCCTTTGATAAATGTGATGAAATCACGAATTGAAAAAAAGAAGGATATCAAAGCTGCGCGCGACTGGGTGAAGCAGTTGCAGCAGAGAGGTGTATCAAATTCGCTGTGGGATGATTTTTCAGAGCAAAAATTACGTGAAAAATATTTAAACAATCCGGTTAAAATTGAAGTAATAAGCAGGGATATATTTGGAGGTAAAATTGATGTATCAGCGTTCCTGCGCCAGCCGCGCCAATCAAACAGTCAATTCATATTTCAATCGCACGTTGATAATATTTCGATGCGCCTTAATGAAACTCTAAAAACTACTAGTGGCCAGCCTTTTGAGCCGCCCATTGTTTGCGTTCTCCAAGGGCCATCTCTGTCCCCAATACATCAAAGAGCACCGTCTACCGAGGTAGAAATAATTCTGATTCCAGTGGAATTAATGTTTCTTTCAAATTTAGTTTCCAGAAGTGTCTCCATGATAGTAAATCCTAGGCCTTCAAAAAATAAAAATATCCAGTTCCCCCCCCTTGCAGGTATTCACCTAGACAAACCTAAAAGTGCTCGAGGGATAATGTGGCTAGAAAATATAATTTATTTCCACATTCTACATGGAGAATCATATTTGGTCCCATTACCTCCAATAGGGAACCGACATGAACCGTTACGAGGGATGATTCTAGATTCGATGGAAACATTTGCGATTGCTCATGAATATGGGCATTTTGTTGCTGGTCATGCATCGAGTTCATCTGATCCCCCCGCGACCTTCAGAGATCTTCCTTCGAGCATGGTGATGGAGTTTGAGGCGGACATATTGGGTCAAGCGATGACTATTGGCGCTGGGAGCCAAACTAAAAATCCGCTCGCAATTTTGAATATAGGGGGAGTGATTATTTTGCATGTTGGGGAGATGATACGACAAGCTCGATCAATACTATATTACGGACATTCAGCACCTGTTAGCGAAACCCACCCATCATTGAAAGATCGGATACAGAATTTAAAAAAGGGCTGCACGGAGAGGTTTTGCGGTCCAGTTTCGGAAGACGCTAGAAGCTATCAAGGTGATTGGGATGATTTCATGATACGAATTTGGACTAAAATGAAACCTTCATTTGAAGAGGGTTTTCAACTTTATGGCCCCATAGATTTGTATGAGAGCACTGAGCTGGTGGAGTAAATATTAATACGACATTCAAATTCCGCCAAGCGCTTCCGTCACAGCACGCGCCACCCTGCGCCGTCGGGATTCCTACATATTTGGCAAACGGGACGGATTCAAGGTCCATGAGCGCATTGTCCACGGCGGCAAGAAAATCAACTCTCCCCACACCATACCGGGCTGGCACTGGTGCCCCCCTTTCCGCCATAGCCCTCCCTCAGTATTTCGTCCAAGTTCACTGGGTCGATGCCGTTGCTGTTCTCATTCAGCCACTCAGTAAAGCCCGGATGAATCGTGTAGGTTTTCTTGTCCATGTGATGAAAGTGGGGAAATCAGGCGGAAAACGCAAGCATCAAACAACTCACTTACTAGCCTGTATTTGATGCGCATTGATACACACTATTCCGCCGGGGTGAGAGGGGGTAATGTATTGGTTGCTTTTGCTATTCCTACGCCCCCACCAGCCCCCGAGCGCGCAAAAGACTCAAGCGCCTCACAGGGCAAGCGCAAGCGTTTGAAGCGTGTGCGCATAGGATGGCAGTATCGGTTTTTACTATCGAGTACCTCGCTCGCCTCCTGTTGGGGAGGCCCAGATTTTCATATGCCTTTTCATTTTTTGGAATTATCGATCTTTTGGCCATATTGCCGTTTTATCTTTCTACAGGGATCGATCTTAGGTCAATTCGTGCGTTTCGACTTTTTCGTTTGATTAGATTGTTGAAATTGGCTCGTTATAGTGCTGCAATGCAGCGTTTTCACCGAGCGTTTATTATAGCGAAGGAAGAACTAATTCTTTTTGGTATTTTAGCTTTGATTATTTTGTATCTCACAGCTGTTGGGATCTATTATTTTGAGAGAGATGTTCAACCTGAAGCTTTTGGATCAGTTTTTCACGCTTTGTGGTGGGCAATAGTCACCTTGACCACGGTAGGGTATGGAGATGTTTACCCTATTACTATTGGAGGTAAGATTTTTACATTTTTCGTTTTAATAATCGGATTAGGAATTGTTGCGGTACCTACAGGTTTGTTTGCTTCGGCTCTATCGCGGGCTCGTGAATTAGAAAAGAGCGAATCGAATAGGTAAGTAACCGTATTTGTAGCGTTTCGCAGTTAATCGAAGATCCCGTTAGCCCCGAACTGCATTCTCATCCCGACAGGGGATAGCGCTTTTTTTATAAAAAGTACGCCTGTAGGGATTGACTCCATCCCGCTTACAGCGGGACTTTGGACGCTTCGCTTGACCTTTCAGGTCGCCTGCCTCGCTACGCTCGGCTGTCTGTGCCGAGCGCTCGCTACGCTCGTATTTTATCAGTCCCGATGAGCGGGACGAGGGGCGCTCGAACCTCCGGTTCAAATCCCGACAGGGACCCGTGCTTTTTTATAAAAAGTACGCCTGTAGGGATTCGAACCCCAAACCTCCTGATCCGTAATCAGGTGCTCTATCCAGTTGAGCTACAGGCGCATTAGGTGCACTGCTTGTGCGTGCTTATAGTGGGGCATTTTGGATGTTTCGCAAGTGGTTTTTCTGGATGAATTTTAATCGTCCGAATTCAGCCGATTCGATAGGCTCGCGCAGCGTTGTGACCGAACAGAGCTTGCTGTTCGGCGGGGGTGAGTCGGGCGCTGAAATCGCTGACAGTTTGGAACCAGTCCGAGTAGTTGCAGCGAAGTAGGGCGACCGGCCAGTCGGAGCCGAACATCAGGCGCTGTGGGCCGAAGGCTTCGAGCGCGACTTCAAAATAGGGGCGCAGCAGGTCGGGGGTCCATTTCATGCTGGTAGGCACTTCGGTGACTAAACCTGATATTTTGCAAAAAACGTGACCGCGACGGGCGAGGTTTTTGATATTTTTCACCCACCCGGGGTCGGGGGTGGTGGATTTGATTTCGGGTTTGGCGAGGTGGTCGAGGATGAATACCTGGTCGGGGTGTTGGTCGACCATTTTGATGGCATTGGGCAATTGGTGATGCCGGATGAGGATGTCGTAAGCCAGGCCGAAGTCGTGTAACAGGGAGAGCCCTCGATTAAAATCGGGACGCAGGCAGTAGGCGTCGTCGGTTTCGCCTTGCAAAACGTGGCGGATCCCTTTGAAAGCTTCATGCTCTGAGTAGCGGGCGAGGGTGGGGGCGGCATCAGGCTGGGTGAGATCTACCCAGCCTACGACAGCTTTGATGAAGGGATTCTGTTTGGCGTGTTCGAGCAAAAAATCATTTTCTTGCAAGCTGCTGCGGGCTTGCACGGTGACACATCCGTCGAGGGAGCTTTTTTTGAGCAACGGTTTGAGGTCGGCGGGGGTGAAGTTGTGTTTGAGTGCTGGCATCGAGTCACTGATCCAGCCGTATTCTTTGGCGGAGTAATTCCATAGATGGTGATGGGCGTCGATACGCATTGTCTAGTAAGCAGTAGGATTTTAGAGAAGATATGATTGATACTGGTGATGCAGGCTTAGCCAAATTGGGAGAGCACGGCGTAGATCAAAACGATGCAGATCAACACCGTGATAGAGGCGATTTTTGTGCCGCGCCAGGGAGTGAGGTCAACGGCTTTGACGTCTTGTTGCACCCAGGCGCTTTCACGTGGACGGATGGCGGTGAAGATGGCCATGAAGAGCATGAGCAAAACGAAGTTGATACCGGCGACATGCAACCAGTGGATGGGGTAGCCCAGCACGTCGCAGTTGTTGGAATTCTCGATTCGCATGTGGATGCCAAACCAGCCATAGAAGGCAAATCCACCAAAGAGGCAGATTTTCGCTGCCAGAGGTGGGATGCGGGGCATGAAAATGCCGCCCAGGGTGATCGCCAGTAATGGGATGTTGTAGAGGGCGGCGAGACTTTTCATCAGGTCAAAGAGGCCGCCGGAAAAGGTGCTGATGAAGGGGGCCACGATGATGGCGGCGATGGCGGCGATGATGCCGAAGATTTTGCCCACTTTGACCATGTCGCTCTCGGAAGCTTCGGGTCTGAAGATACCTTTATACAGATCGACGCTGAAGAGGGTGGCCGCACTGTTTAACCCGGAATTAAAAGAGCTGAGAATGGCTCCGAAAATAACAGCACCAAAAAATCCCAACATCCATTTGGGCAGCACGGTCTGGATGAGAGCGCCGTAGGCGTCATCGGAATTTGCCAAGCTGTCGCCCAAAAGGTGATAAGCTATAATTCCTGGCAGCACCAGATAGAAAGGGCCGAGCAGTTTCATTGCAGCGGCAAAGAGCAGGCCTTTTTGACCTTGGGCGAGACTGAGCGAGCCGAAGGTGCGCTGGACGATGGCTTGATTGGTGCACCAGTAGTAGAGGTGTAACAACATCACCCCGGTGAACAAAGTGCCGAGCGGCAGGTTGTCATCGCTTTTGCCGATCGGGTTCAACAGTTCCGGGCGGGTTTCTGTCAGCGCGGTGAATCCCGCAGCGATGGATTCGTCACCGAGTTGATGCAGAGCGAAAAAGGGGATCAACAGACCACCGACGAACAGCCCAATACCGTTGAGGGTATCGGAGACAGCGACGGCTTTGAGTCCGCCGAAGATGGCGTAGATCGAGCCGACGATGCCGAGTGCGGCAGCGGTGAGCCACAGCGCTCCGTTTTCACTGATGTTAAAAAGTTCTGCTATGTTGAATACTTTTACCATGAACAAAGCTCCGGAATAGAGCACAAAGGGCAGCAGATTGGTGAGTAGAGAGAGCAGCAGCAATATCGAGATGATGATGCCGGTGCTTTTGTCGTAACGCGAGGCGAGGAACTCGGAGACGGTGGTGACTCCACCGCGCAGGTAGCGGGGTAGGAAAACCAGCGCCATGATGATCATCGCAACGGCGGCGAAGATCTCCCACGCGGCGACTTGCATACCGTGTTCGTAACCGCCGCTATTGAGGCCGACGAGTTGCTCGGTGGAGAGGTTGGTCAGTAGCAGGGACCCGGCGATGACGACCCAGGTGAGCGAGCGACCACCGAGGAAATAACCGCTTTTGCTGGTGTGGTCGTCTTTGTGGGTGAGTCGCCAGGAGATGATGGCAACCAGGCCGGTGAAAAAGAGGAAGCTGAGTAGGGGGAGCATGGGGAAAGGATTCAGGAGTTAGGATTCAGGATTCAGAATTTTTTGGTTTGGATTGCGGGAGTTTAATGGAATCGGCGAGGAAGAGAAGGGCAAATGTGAGCCAAATGATCCAAGAGAGGGCGGGGATGTGCCAGAAGTAGCTGCGAGAGATGGCGAGATCTTGATGGAAATCGAGATAGGAGAGCGGCAACAGCCAGGAAAGCATGATCCAGGCGCGGCTGGGGAAGACGCATAAAAAGGGCATCACCCAAGTGTAATACCAGGGGAAGGCGGTGGGACTGAGGACAAACAGGGCAGCAATGATGATGAAGCAGCGTTTGAATAGATCCTGTTGATCACCCGCCGGGCGGAAGCTCTGCCCAGCGATGATCGTGATCAGGATGAGGGCGACGGTGATTTTGGCAGGCTGGAGATTGCCGGGTGAAATGGAGGTGATACTGAGCAGGCTCTGCTGGATCAGGGCAAAAAGTCCGGCGTTGTATTGCCAGTGTTGATTGTAAACACCGAGCCCGGCGAACACTTGTTGCGGACCGGCTTGGTTCCAGAAAAAGAATGGCAGGTAGGCGATCAGAATGATGGCGCTGAACAGAGTGTAACTTTTCCACTGTGAGAGGCGTGGGGGCAGCAGTAAGGGAAGCAGGATGACGGAGAAAAATTTGGCTAGCGTTCCCAGCGCGAGAGCGGCGGCGGTTTTGAGTTTGCGGGTTTGGCCGAGGGTAAAATAAATGGCGAGCAAGGTGAAGAATAAAGGCACGGCGTCGTAGTGGGCCGAGTTGGCGAATTCTTTGAGCACCAGTGGGGACCAGGCGTAAATGATGACCCAGGCAGGGTTGATTTTCAACTGACGCAGGATGGAGGTCAGCAATAGGATGATGAGCAGATCGAAGCTGAGCAGGACCATTTTGAGGCCGATGAGGGAGTCGCCGAAAAGCCAGGAGGACAGGGCAAATACGGCTTGCGCGGTGGGCGGGTAGATGGTCGGCACGGCTTGATGGCTGACCCGCCGGTGCAATATTGGGTTTTGATCACGTAGTTGCTGGAGTTGGCTGAGGATCTGCTTTTCGCTGGCGGCGAATTCACGCCCTCGCCAGGTAACGCTGTTATTAGACTCTTTAAAAGGAGTGGTGATTTTTTGCTCGTAGAGTTTGAGCGCGCCGGGTTCGTAGAGGAAGGGGTTGATACCGTGGGTGGCGCTTTTGCCGTCCCAGAGATAACGGTAGAAATCACTTTCGTGAATGGGGACGCTGAACAGCAGGATGATTCTGAAAATCACTGAGAATAGCAGGATGAGCGGCAGGGGGGGAACGAGTGGGAATTTGAAGGGTTTGTTTTCCTGATCGGACAAGGATCGCTTGAGTTTGGCGAGCGGGATGATGGAGAGCAGGCAGAGCGCGGCGTAAATGAACAGGAAGGCGGTGAGAGGCATTTCCTGGTTGGGGGTTTCATAATGGAAACCATTGCCGAGCCTTTGAATCGGGTGAGTGAAGAGGTGGCCAGTGAGGGAATTGAGGATTTTGAGCACCACAGGATGCAGGCCGTGGCTGAGGCAAGTGGTGATCAGGCAAAGCAGACTCATGGCACTGCCCGACCACAGAATCGCCGATCTGGCGGAGCGTGGTTGGGGGGTGATCGGAGCCGGAGTGGTCATAGCTGGATTATAAATAGGGCAACGATAGCGAAAATGCAGGCAGGGCAAAGCTGAAATCTCCACTTGCATGACCTGTGAAGGGCAAGTTAAGGTGGCGGCCATGAAACTTACCCCATTCAAATCAATCACGACGGGAAATCTGTGTTTGGCTGTCGCCCTGATGAGCGCAGGTTCCGGACTTCAGGCGGAAGATGCCAAACCGCTATTTAATGGCAAGGACTTGTCGGGCTGGTATGGCCTGAACCCCCATCATTTGGTCAAGGTCGCGGAGGATAAAAAGAAAGCGGCGATTGAGGGTTATCAGGAAGAATTCAAGCAACATTGGTCGGTGGATAATGGCGAGCTGGTGAATGACGGGCATGGACCTTACGCCACTACTGACAAGGAATACGGCGATATTGAGCTGGAGTTGGATTACAAAACGGTCGCCAAGGCTGATAGTGGGATTTATCTGCGCGGTGCACCACAGGTGCAGATCTGGGATACCACCAAGGAAGGTGGGAAATGGGATCGCAAAGCCAATTTGGGTTCGGGCAGTCTTTTTAATAATTCGGACGGGGCTCCAGGCAAGCTGCCATTGGTGCATGCGGACAAACCTTTTGGAGAGTGGAATCATTTTAAGATCACTCAAATTGGAGCTCGCACGACCGTCATCTATAACGGAAAGTTAGTAGTTGATAATGCCATTATGGAGAATTACTGGGATAAAACCCGTGAGACTCCTCTGCCTGCAAAAGGGGTGATTCACTTGCAAACTCATGGCGGTGAGATCCGTTGGAAGAATATCAACTTACGTGAGATCGGGGTGGATGAAGCGAATAAAACTTTGCGTGGTTCGGATTCGGATCAGGGGTTTGTATCGGTGTTCAACGGCAAGGATTTGACCGGATGGCGTGGTGAGGTGGATAATTACGAGGTCAAGGATGGATCCATTATTTGCAAACCTGGAAAGGGTGGGGTGCTGTTCACTGCGGATGAATACGAGGATTTTGTGGTGCGTTTGGAGTTTAAAGTGCCGCCGGGTGGCAACAATGGTTTGGCGATTCGTTATCCCGGTGAAGGGCGTGCGGCTTATGACGGGATGTGTGAGCTCCAGGTTTTGGATAATGATGCTGAGAAATACAAAAAACTCGATAAACGCCAGTTTCATGGATCGGCTTATGCGATGGCAGCCGCTCATCGCGGTTACACCCGTCCGGCGGGCGAGTGGAATTATCAGGAAGTCACAGTGAAGGGATCAACCATCAAGGTGGAGGTCAACGGCACGGTGATTTTGGATACGGATCTCAGTAAAGTGACCGAGTTCATGAAAGGCAAAGCTCATCCTGGTAAGGATCGCAAACGCGGCCATTTCGGTTTTGCTGGTCACAATGATCCGGTGCTGTTCCGCAACATTGCGATCAAGCGCCTGGATAAATAAATCCGGGTATTTTAGAGGACGCCCGTAGGATGGGTGTCCTCACCCGTCCTACGGGGGGGTGAAGAAATTTCACAGAAGCGGGTCGGAGGCCCGCGCTACGTGAGCTTAGGTGGGCAGGGCTTCGGGTTCGCTTTCTTCGTCGCTTAACAGTGGGATGAGGGCGGGGTCTTTGCGAATTTTCCGGCTGAGGATAACGAGCCAGAAAGGTAGGTTGACGAGGAAAATCCAGACGATTTTTTCGTTGTGGTAAAACATCAGTCCCATGATTTCGTCATTGAGCTGGTGAAAGCCGATAATCATCAGTCCGGTGATGGCGCACCAACCGCGACCAAACAGGGCAACAAACGCAAAGAGTTCCAGGCACAGCCCGCAACCCATGAAAACGCGGGTGAAGTTGGGGTGCTCCAGCATGTCGCTGGCCCAGCGGACTTTTGACTGGCCAAAATGTTTGGCGTCCATGTTGGTGTAATAATTTTGCCGATCCGTTTTTACCAACTGGATGCCGATGTAAGGGCTGTTTTTGATCCATTCGCCGTCGGATTTTATCAGTTTGATGTATCCGGCGATCATATAAAAACCTACGCAGAGCAGGATGGTGCTGTAGATGAAGTAGTCGCGCACGGTGCGCTGCCTGCGATCGACAAAGTGCCTCTTTTTGATCAGGCGGTAGATCCAGCCAAAGAGGATGATGCCGGTCTGGACCAGTAGGATGGCAGAAACCAACTGAAAGCCGTGATTGATGGCTCCCTGGGAATTGGACAGGGTGCGGCTGCCGATGCTGATGAAAGTGAGCAGCGGCAGGGTAATGGGCAAAGCAGTGCCCGAGGCGTAGAGCAAAATGGCAGGGATGACTATCCAGGGTAACAGGCTGACAAAGCGGTCGTTTGAGAAAAAGGTGAGATCGACCAGGCGGGCGATGCCGTTGGGAGAGGGCTGACTGTCAAAGGTCATGCGTTCGGAGCTGTTGGGGAGCAGCTCGACGATGGGCGGAAGAGGAGGACGGAACTGTTCGTTTTTCTCCTTGCTGCTGATGGCTGAATTGATAGCAGGGAACAGACCCTGGGTCAGATTGGAAAAGGGTTTGCCCAGCGGCATGGTTTGATAAATAACAAAAGCGAAGAGGATGCGCATGGTGATCACTTCGTAACGGGAGAATTTCCATACCCGGAGGTTTTCCGAGATGCGTTTGAAGAGGTAGGGGAGTCGACGAAAAATATTCATAGCGTGCACTTGATGGCAGTGGAGTAAGGGATGGGCTCAGTGAGCAGGGTTTTGTTTTTTTGAGAGCCGGGCGATGAGGCTGGGTTTTTCAATGAAACCGCCATTCTCGGTATCGGGTTCGATCCAGAATTCCACTAAGGCCAGAGCATCGGGCAGTTCGTTTTTCAGCGGGGCGGTTGATTTCATGGCTTGCTCCCGCACATAGGCCAGGAATTCTACGCCGATTTCCCGTTTTTGTTCGGCGTTCAGTTTTTGACGTTTGGTGCCATGTTTTTTGGCATAGGCATTCATCCTGGATTTAAACATCTTCTTGAGTGTCGGGGCGGTGAGCCCGGTATAGGGGTAGGAGGGCAGGGGTTTGCAAACCACGTCATTCAATTTAAAATAGGGGGTTTCAGCGGGGGAGTTGCCTTCAGCGGGGGGATTGGTGAGAGCAGCAAGTTCATCTTTGCCGGGAATGGAGGATAATACAAAGTAGTTCTCGCGGTCATCAGGATCGCTATACATGGGGAAATTGGAAAAAGGGTAATACTCTCCTATTGTCAGACTGAAAGAAACAAAGGCGATCAGTAGGGGGAAGGGATGGCGGAACCAAATGGCGCACCCTAAGCCCAGGGCTGCCAGAATATAAAGATTGCGGATGATTTCGTCAGACATAGATGATTTGATGAATAACAAATCACAGCTTGTGTTTCCCGTCGACCCCTTGTTTTGTGCGTGAGGCATCTAGCGTAAGAATGAGGCAATATTTGCAGTGTATTTGCTGTGGTGCTCGTACAGAATTCAGTGATACTAGGTTTTGAATCTCGACAAAATAAAACAGCTGTGTGATCACTGTCCGGGTTGGCTGGGCAGAATGGGGCGTTGGCTGTATCTTGCGCCGCTGATGGTGGCGGTTTTGCTGTGTTATTTGATCCAGGATTTCTATCCGCTGTCACATTTTCCGATGTATTCGAAGTTTGATGACCGCACTTATTATGTCTATCTGCGAGGTGAAGACGGTGAGCCGGTAGCCGCGGTGCCTAATTTTAATATTTATACCTCCGATTTAAAAAAACATTACAGTCGCGATCTCAAAGCGTTGAAAAAGAAATTCAAAGGTTCCCATTTCGACTGGACGGCGGAACAGAAGTGGGCGGCAGGCATGGCGACCTTGGAATATTTGAAAAACGAACGCGCACCGAAGGTTTTTGCGAATGGAAAGTGGCAGGGCTTGAGTTTGATCGATGTCAGAATCAAACGCGGAGCAGACGGTCGTTTGGAAAAACATGAATTGGTGGTGGGTCAGGTGGGATTGGCTGATTCGGGAGGGGATGCGAAATGAGAGCTTTGTTCAAAAATGAACTGGGTCAGATTCGCTATTCCGCCTGGGAGTGGTTGATCATGCGCTCGGTGTTTGTTTGGGTGGTGTGGGCGGCTACGTGGCAGAACCGTTGGTGGCCTTCGCAGATCACCATCGCTCCGTTTGAAAAACTGAGAGACCCGAATGGTTTGGCGTCATGGTTCGATTTGAGTGCCTTGGCGGACCCGCCGGTGACGGCGTTCATGGTGTGGCTGTTTTTGTTTTTGGCACTGTTGTATATCAGCGGTCGCTTGCCATTGTTGGCGACCGGGGGGCTGTTTTTGATTCATGCGCTGGTCGGCTCGATTCACAACTCGCCGCGCGGTCATCATCATGCCACCCAGGTGGTGGGGTTGATTCTGATGGGGCAGTTTGCTTTTTTTCTGTGGCGATGGGTACGGCGAAGTTTTTTTAAAAAAGGGGCGACAACTTCAGACAAAAAAGAAGAAGATTCGGCCATTGCCACCGGTGCGATCAATATTTCGATGCAGATGATGTGTGCGGGTTATGTGGTATCGGCGATCAGCAAATGGATCAATTCTGGTGGAGGGTGGTTTCCGGGTGCACGGTGGGTGCAGCAGGTTCCCAATATCATCGTGCAGTTTTCGAAAAACGAGGCCCAGGCTTATTACGATACTTTACAGCCGCCGGTGAACCAGATGAACCAGTGGACGATCGATTTTGTCAGCGATCACCCCTACGTGGCCATGACGGTTTTTGGTGCGGGTTTCTATCTTGAGCTGCTGTCTTTTTTAGCGTTGTTGAACCGGAGGTTGGCGCTGTTGTTCGGAGTAGGGCTGTTTTTGATGCACTCGATGATCTCGGAAATCATGCGGCTGAATTTTGTCTATTTTAAGATGATTCTGCTGCTGTTTTTTATCAATCTGCCGTTTTGGATTTATCGCTTTGCCAAACGCAAACAAACGAGCAGTCTTTGACGCAGCGGATTTTTGTGAGAAACTGAGCTCATGAAAATACGGATCAAAGGATTTATCGCACTGTGTGTTTTATTGGTTTTTACGGTTTCGAGTGGATGGGCGCAGTCACAAAAAATGATTCTGGAGAAACGGGATCAGGATTATGCTTATCTTTTTGATTTGTATCAGCATTTGCACCGCAATCCCGAACTTTCTTTTCACGAAGAAAAAACCTCCCAACGCATAGCCAGGGAGTTGCGACAAGCAGGTTTTGAGGTGACTCAAAAAGTGGGGGGATTTGGCCTGGTGGGGGTTCTCAAAAACGGCGAGGGGCCGACGATTCTGTTACGCACGGATCTTGATGGTTTGCCGGTTAAAGAAGAAAGCGGCAAACCCTACGCAAGCAAAACCCAGACCAAGGATGATGCCGGTAAGGAGGTTTCGGTGATGCACGCTTGCGGGCACGATATTCATATGACCACTTTTGTAGGTGCGGCTCGTTTGCTGGCGGACATCAAGGATCAGTGGAGTGGAACTTTGGTGATGATTGCCCAAGCAGCTGAGGAACGCAGTGCAGGCGCGCGGGCGATGTTGGATGATGGTTTGTTTGAGCGTTTTCCTAAACCGGATTTTTGTGTAGCTCAGCATGTATCGGCTACTTTGGAAGCAGGAAAAGTGGCTTATGTGAAAGGGTATTCGATGGCCAATGTGGATTCGGTGGATATCACCGTGCGTGGCATCGGCGGGCACGGCGCGGCTCCTCATTCGACCAAGGATCCTGTGGTTCTGGCTGCTCAAATTGTAATGGCTTTACAGACGATTGTGAGTCGCGAAACCAAACCCACTGATGATGCGGTGGTGACAGTGGGATCAATCCATGGGGGCACCAAACACAATATCATTCCCAATGAAGTGAAATTGCAACTGACACTGCGTTCGTATAAAGACGAGGTCAGACATCACACCATTGCTGCGATCAAAAGGATCTGCAAAGGCATGGCAGAGGCGGCTGGATTGCCGCAGAATTTGCTGCCTATCGTGGAGGTGAAGAAGAAATTCACGCCATCCACTTATAACGACCCCATGTTGGTTGAACGATTGAGTGCGGATTTAGCGTCACTGCTGGGCAAGGAGAATGTGGTCAGCACCGATCCGGTGATGGCCGGTGAGGATTTCAGCGAATACGGCCGGACAGAGGACAAGATTCCAATTTGTCTTTTCTGGTTGGGCGGAGTTAAGGTCGGCGACGTGAAAAAAAGCAAGGACAGTGGGGTGCCATTGCCGTCGTTGCATTCCTCTCTGTTTGCCCCCGATCCGGAACCGACGATCAAAACAGGTGTAGCGAACCTGAGCTCCGCGGTATTGAGTTTGGCAGGGAAGGGGAAGTGAGAAACTAAATGGTTATTTGGCCGGTTTTTCGAAGACCATGAAGTGTTGGATGGGCAGGAACTCCAGAGTTTCCTTGTGTTTGAGCCCGGCGGCTTCCATTTCGCGGATTGATTGTTTTTCAGTCATTTTATGCAGTGGTTTGATCGGCACGGCGGGGTCTTCTCCGCGGTATTCGAGCAGGATCAAACGCCCGCCGGGTTTGAGCGCTTTGACGATGGAACGGATCATTTCCCAAGGGTGTGAGAATTCATGGTAGGCATCGACGATGAAAGCGACGGTGATCGAGTTGGCAGGCAGTTGGGTGTCTTCGGGAATTCCTTTGTGGACTTTCACATTGGTGAAGCCGCCTTCTTTGGCGCGATTTTCGATGAAACCCAGCATGCTGTCCTGGATGTCGACAGCAATCACCTTGCCTTTGGGCACCAAGGGCTGGATGCGGAAGGTGAAATAACCTGATCCGGCTCCGATATCCGCGACCACATCATCTTCTTTAATCGCCATCTTTTTCACCATCAAATCGGGAGCTTCTTCTTTGATTCGCTCGGGACGCTCCAGCCAGGTGATGGCTCCATGACCGACCACGTGTGAGATTTCCCGTCCCAGGTAAACTTTGCCGGTGCCGTCACGGGAAGGTTTTTTTTGGGTGTAACGAGCTGAATCGTTCTTTTTTTCAGCTGTTTGCTGGGCTTGCGTGGAGGGCAGGCAGCAAAAGACGGATAAAATTATGAGTAGGGCTGAAGAGAGCAGTTTCTTTGGCATGAGGCTTGGGGTTTGAATAGCAGGATAGAAATGGAAAGGGGTAGAGGTGGATCGGTTAAGGGTCGTGGCCCTAAGGCTTTTTGCTTGAATGCAGAAACTGGGTGGTGGTGAGGTAATCAATCGCTTGTTGCAGAGGGCGGTCCTGCAAGGGTTTTTTGTCGTAGGAGGTGGCGCGTCCGGCGGTACGGTCCAGGTAGTAATCGAGTTCGGGGTCGGTTCCGGCGACCAGAGCGGCTTCGTTTAAGCGCGGTCGTTGATTTTCGAAAATAAAGGTTTTTAGTTGGGCTTTTTCGCTCTTTTTGTAAACGGCGTATTTGCTTTTTTTATCAAAAGCCGAACTTAGATCGGGCAGTACGCCTTTTTGGAAAAGAGAGGTGTCATCGTCGAGCACGATCTCGGCGATGGCGTAGCGCAGGATACGGTTCTCACCAAGGGGGAGGTCGCGGTATTCGACAGTCAGGCCGGGAGTTTTTTCTCCTATGATAAGACAACCGGTGCGTTGTTTGAGCACCGCTGCGATAATTTCACCAACGTTGCCGGTTTCGCGGTCGATGAGCAAAACCAGGTTTCGTCCCCATCGTTGCGGAGCTTTTTTGGAAAAAAAGAGATGGGGGCGTTTTTGTTCGGGCTGTTTATTTTTGAATAACAAACGATCCGCAGGCAGGAAGCGGGAGAGGAACTGAGCGGCGACCTCAAAATCAGCCTGGGCTTGTGGAGAGCGTAGATCGAGGATGAGGGTGTGGAGTTCGGGCTTGCCGTTGAAGGTTTTTATAGCTTGGTCGAGCTTGGCCACTTCCGGGATGCTGTAATTTCCCGGCCGGATGTAAGCGGCTTCCCGGGTGATTTCCTGAGCCAGAAAGTGGAAGGGGGAGTTGCGCTCGGCGCGGCTGCTTTGGGTCAACAGGGTGGCGCCAAAATCCAAACGTTCCAGCAAACCTTGCAGAGCGGCGCGATTGAGTTCCTCATAGGTGAGGGTCTCTTTTTTGATGTAGTCTTTTTGTAAATGACGGAAAGCCTCTTGCAGACTGTTTTGCGGCATTTGGTCAATGATGTTTTTGACCTTGGCGTTTGTCTTGCTGGATTTTTTGGCAGCGGCCTCCGGGCTGTCGGCGGAAAAGGCGGGCATGGAAACAAGCGCGATGAAGATCAGGGCGATGAGCTTCATGAAATAACTATTTATGGTAGAACAAATTTCCATATTTGTAGCAGGGGTGTTTCACTTTACGCTTAAATGAGCGCAGGGGTAATATTTATACGACAAAATCAATGGGTTTTATAGGGCGGAATCGGAGTCCTGCCCTACGGGGAAATGGTTCAATGTGTCGACTTTGAAGCCGGTGTCGGAGAGTTGGGAGGATTGCTCGATCGCCACGCTGATGTATTCCTTGGCTTCGGCGATGGCGGCAGGCAGCGGGTAGTCGTGCGCGAGCAGTGCGGCGATGGCGGCGGAGTAGGTGCAACCAGTGCCGTGCGGGTTTTTGTCGCGGATGCGGGGCTCGCTGAAATCCTGGATGCTGTGGCCGTCCCACAGGATGTCGGTGGCGTCCGAACCGTCGAGGTGTCCCCCTTTGAGCAAGGTCATGCACTGGTATTTGCCGGTGAACTTCCTTGCCGCTTGATCCATTTCTTCGTGGCTGGTGATGGCGGGCAGGTCGAGCAAGGCGGCGGCTTCGTCGAGATTGGGGGTGGCGAGTGTGGCCAGGGGCAGCAGGCGTTGTCGGTAGAGGGCGAGTGCATCGGGGTCGAGCAGGGGTTTGCCCGAACTGGAGACCAATACCGGGTCGATGACGATGGGGATCACGTTGTCCGAAGTGGAAAGGTCTTCGAGGAAGTTGGCGACCACTTTACATAGTTCAGCGTTGGCCAGCATGCCGGTTTTGATCGCTTGAATCTGGTAGGAATCGTTGAGGATCTGAAGTTGAGCTTGCAGGGATTCCGCTGAGACGGCTTCGATGGAGACCACCTTGCCGGGAGCTTCTGCGACGATCGAGGTCACTGCGGTGAGCCCATAGGTTTGAAAATAGGCGAAGGTTTTGAGGTCGGCCTGGATGCCGGCACCACCTGAGCAATCCGAACCTGCGATGCTGAGCACGATGGCTGGGGGAGATTCTGGGTCTGAAGAAGTGGTTTCAGGATTCATGTGGATGGTCTAGGCGTAAAAAAGAAGCGAGGAAGCCCTAATGGACGCTAATATTTGTGAATAAGAAAAGGAAAAGGGAGTTTTTTTTGGGCAGGGGAAATTTCATTCAGGACCTACTTTTTGATTATTGTTGCCTGACCCCATTTTTGAGGGAAATTGAATGACAGTTGGGTGGCATGATATAGAGTGTCGGCCAAGATGGGTAAGATACATTTGCTTTCAGATGCATTGGCTTCGCAGGTTGCTGCGGGTGAGGTGGTGGAGCGTCCGGCTTCGGTGGTGAAGGAGTTGGTGGAGAATAGCATCGATGCCGGGGCCAAGAGCATCGAAGTGAGGGTGCAACGTGGGGGGATCGCGCTGATCCGGGTGTCGGATGATGGCTGTGGTATGAATCGGGATGATGCGCTGATGTGTGTCGAGCGCCATGCGACGAGCAAGTTGCGCAGCAAGGAGGATTTGGGGGCGATCGGGACGCTGGGATTTCGTGGCGAGGCTTTGCCGAGCATCGCATCGGTGGCGAAATTTCGCCTGACGACTCGTGAATCCAAGGCTTTGCAGGGCACCGAGGTGACCATCAACGGGGGCAAGATGATCGCGGTGAAGGACAGTGGCGAGCCTTCGGGTACCCAGATTGAGATTCGTTCTTTGTTTTATAATATACCGGCCCGGCGAAAATTTTTGCGCACCGAGAATACCGAATACAGTCATGTGGAGCAGCAGGTGCGGTTGCAGGCGATCGCTCATCCGGAGTGTCGTTTTGCCTTGGTGCGCGGTGAACGTATGGTGTTCCAGCTACCGGCGACCAATGATCTGTTGGAGCGGATCCGTGGTTTGGCAGGAAATGCGCTGGCAAGTGAGTTGCTGAAGGTGCCTGTGTATGTGCACAATGGGGTGCGGGTGCATGGTTACATCGGGCCTCCGGGCATGGGGCGTCCCAACCGGGCGCAACAGTTGGTTTTTCTCAATGGCCGTCCGATTGAAGCGGCGGTTATTCATTATGGATTGCGCGAGGGTTATCACACGGCGTTGATGAAGGGGCAGCATCCGGTGACGTTTTTGTTGATCGAGGTGGACCCTTCCAAGGTGGATGTGAATGTTCACCCGGCCAAAAAGGAGGTGCGTTTCCACGATGGCAATTCGGTTCGTGATGCGGTGATCGGTGCGGTGCAGCAGACTTTGCAAAGTGAGTTGAAACGTCCGGTTTCTGGAGAAATCCTGCGCGCCCAGACGGCCTTGCGTTCTTCTTTTTCTCCTGATCGAGTAGAATCGGTGGAGGTGGGAGAAGCGGAGAGCAGTGAGACGCAGACCGAATTGATTCCCAAACGAGAGCAGCATTCCCTGCGCACGGATTGGGCAGAGGATGCGGGGGGCGA
>JASFYY010000069.1:0-39236 GCA_045046875.1 Verrucomicrobiota bacterium
GAGGAAATATTGCTGCTACGATAAGAGGCGGCGAAAAAATTATCATGAATCTTTCTACGCTCTTGCCTTAAGTTGACGCGTATGCCTGAAAGGGCGAAACTAACGCCAGTGCCACCCCCTCCCTCGCTGCCAATTATCCAAAAAAACTGAGCAATTCCTACTCCGCTTGACGCTCTATCCGTGCCTTGCGCCATTGTCAGATTTCCATTGTCATTCATCCATTCATCTCCTAGCCTCTTCGCACATGATCAGCGTCCGCAATCTCACCAAACGTTACGCCGGCCACACCGCCGTCGACGACATCTCTTTCGAGGTGGATCGTGGGGAGATTGTAGGTTTCCTTGGCCCCAATGGAGCGGGGAAAAGCACCACCATGCGCATCCTCACCTGTTTTCTCTCCGCCACCCGGGGCACCGCTTCGGTAGGCGGTTTCGATGTCTTCAAAGACTCGATCGAAGTGCGCAAACGTATCGGCTACATGCCGGAGAACGTGCCACTCTACGATGACATGCGGGTAAAAGAATACCTGCACTTCCGCGCCCAGCTCAAAGGACTGCGCGGCCGCACTGCCCGCCACGCCACTGGCGAGGCGATGGATATCTGCAGCTTGCAGGAAGTGCGCCGCAAAATGATCGGCACCCTTTCCAAAGGCTACCGCCAACGGGTCGGCCTCGCCGATGCCCTGATCAACAAACCCGACCTGCTGATCCTCGACGAACCCACCAACGGCCTCGACCCCAACCAGATCCGCCAAGTGCGCGAACTGATCAAACGCCTCGGCGAGCGCCACACCATATTGATTTCCACCCACATTCTCAGCGAAGTGGAGATGACCGCCACCCGGGTAGTCATCATCGACAAAGGCCGGATCAAAGCCTCCGACACCCCGCAGAACCTTATCCGTCGCCTGCACTCCTCTGGCACCGTCCACTTGGAAGTGAAAACCAGTGCCAAACAAGCGCTCGAAAAAATCGAAGGCCTGGCGGACGTCAATAGCGCCATTCACACCGGCAGTAATCAAGACTGGTCAATGATCGACATCCATCCACACAGCAACATCGACATCCGCGAGCAACTTTTCGCCCTCGCCCGCGAGCAGAACTGGCCGCTGCGTGAACTCTACCGCGACACCGCCTCCCTGGAAGACGCCTTCGTCAACATCATCGGCACTTAACTCGGAATTCTTAATTCCAGAAATCCTGACTCCTCACTCTTGAATTCTCACTCCTGATCTAATGCGCCCGTTTTTCATCCTATTACAAAAAGAACTGCGCTCCTTCTTTCTCTCGCCGCTGGCGTACGTGATCATCGCCCTGTTCACCTTCCTCAACGGCTGGTTGTTCTCCAGCATCGTCACCGCGATGCGTCTGCGAGTGAACCAACACAGCCTGGTCTACAATCTCTTTGATTCCGGTTGGTTCTGGATGGGCTACTTTTTCCTCTTCCCACTTCTAACCATGCGGCTTTTTGCCGAAGAGAAAAAAATGGGCACCCTGGAAACCCTGTTCACCGCCCCGGTGCGCAGCGTGCAAGTAGTGATGGCCAAATACATTGCCACCTGCATCCTCTACGTCGTCATCATCCTGCCGGTGTTTGCCTTTTTCTTCCTCTTCCAAGACATCACTGGAGAACTGGCCGCCTTTCAATCCGGCTCCTTCTACGGCGCTGGCGCCATCCTGCTGCTGCTTGGTTTTTTCAACATCGCCATTGGTTGTTTTGCCTCCTCCCTCACCTCCAACCAACTGATCGCCGCCATGATCACTTTTGTTGTAGTGATGCTGCACTACTTCCTTGGTTTCATCCACTTCTTCGGAGCCAAACTGCCCACCGAACTGCTCGACAAAGTGACCTATTTTTCCACTGTCGAACACCGCCGCATTTTCACCGAAGGTTTGATCGACTCCCGCCCCATCGTCTATTACCTCAGCTCCGCAGCAGTGATGCTTTTTCTCACCCACCAAATCCTCGAACGTCGCCGCTGGAAATCCTAACACCCCTCCACAGTTAAAACATTCGCCCATACCCATGGCATCACCCGATAAACAGTCCGAACAAAAAAGCGAAACGCCCGATACCCGTCCGGCGCGTCCCTCCCGACGTCTGTTTATCGCCGCGCGGGTGGCCTTGCAGATTTTACTGGTATTCATCATCTACGCCGAAGTTAATTACATCGGCTTCCGCCAGCACCAACAATGGGATCTGACCCAGAACCGCAAATTTACCCTCTCCGAAACCAGCAAAAACTTCCTCGCCAATCAAGAAGGAGAAGTCAAAATCATCATGGCCTTCCTGCGCTCCTCGGACTTATTTTCCGACGTACAGGCCTTACTCTCCGAGTATGAACGCCATAGCAATGACCACATCACTCTAGAAATACTGGACCTCAGCCGCGACCGCGAGCGCCTGATGGACCTGAGCAACCAACACGGTCTGGTATTCAACCGCGACTCCATCGTATTGCTCACCCCCAACCGCACCAAGATCCTCGCCGCCGAAGACCTGATCACCCGCTCCACCGACCGCAATCAACGCGTGATGGAATTCCGCGGCGAAGAAGTCATCACCTCCTCCCTCTTACAAGTCACCGAAAAGCAGCAGAAAAAAATCTACCTGCTGATCGGCAATCGCCAAGCAGAAGAATTAATCCAAATCGGCAAACAACTCGCCAGCATCGCATCCACCCAGAACGTCCGCCTCGAATCACTCAACCTGGCAGGGATCAAGTCCATCCCCGCCGATGCCGATGCCGTATTCATCGCCGGAGCCAAAGTCGACCTCGAGACCCGTCACATTGAGATGCTGGAAAGCTACTGGAACGAACAACACGGCGGCCTGTTGATCTTCCTCGACCCCGCTGCCGCCACTCCCAACCTCAGCGCCTTCATCCGCGCCCACGGCGTCGCCCCGCAGGATGACCGGGTATTATCCGTAGTCAGCATCCCCGGTATGGCGCTGAAAAAAACCTTCGACGTGCCCATCGCCTTCCTACCGGGTTCGCCCATCACCCGCAATCTGGGCGGCATCAATTTGCAGCTCAGAGGACAAACCCAATCCCTCAAAGTATTCAACGACGACGAATTACTCGAAGTAAAAAAAATACGCCCGCTGCCACTGATGGTTGCAGGTTCCCGTTTCTGGGGAGAAACGGATTACCAGGAGGAAGTCGCCGCTTACAACGAAAACCAGGACAACCCACCGCCCGCCTACACCGCTGCATCGATCGAAAAAGGAGCCACTGATGATCCCAATATGAAAATCCGCAGCTCCCGCATGGTCATCGTCAGCAATCCCGACTTGATCGACCCCGCGGGGAATACATCAAAGATCAACGCAGACTTCACCATGGCCTCGCTCAACTGGATGGTTGATCGTTCCGAGTTGATCGGCATCTCTCCCAGAAAGCTGACCACCTACACTCTGGACATCGAACCCGCGGACCTCAGCCTGTTGAACAACCTGTCGATTTTCATCCTGCCTGGCATCGCGCTGATTTTAGCGGGAATTATCAGAATGATACGCAGACACTAAACTCGCCTCACCTTTTTAAAAACCATGAGATCCACCACCACTTTGATTTTATTTGCCATCGCCACCGGCCTTGGCATCTGGATCTATCTGGGGCAATCCTCTCAAAGTCTGAATCCGGATAATCAAAACAACAAAACCCTGACCCGATTTCAGGCAGAGAACGTCAAAGAGATCCATATTCAATCCGACGGGATCAAGACAGTGATCAGCAAACACGATGAACTTTGGTTCTTTGACCAACCCGTCGCCGACCGTGCCGACCAGGCCACTACCAATGCGGTGCTTGACCTGCTCACCCACCTCACTCTGCGTGACCAGCTTTCTGCCGATGAAATCAAAAATGATGAAAAACTCTCGGATCAAGAACTCGGCTTCAACGAAGAAGATCAAATAGAGGTAACCCTGGTCTTGGGTGGTGATTCTAAAAAATCCAAAACCAATGACACCCTGACCTTGGTCTTCGGCAAACCCGCCCCCATGACCAATACCATTTACGCACGGATCAAGGGCAAAGGTAAACAAAGCACTGATGTCTATGTCGTTGATGGCAACCCTCGGCAGTACTTCGAAGACCCCGCCGCAGCCCTGCGTGATCAAACCCTGCTCTTCGCTCCGGTGAGCAGTCTGACCGGCCTTTCCATCCGCACGGCAGACAATTCAGTCAAATTAGTAAGAAAATCCAGCCCTACCGGCACGGAATGGTCGATGACCCATCCGCTTCCCGCTCGCGCCAATGCCGAGCTTATCGAAAACATCCTTGCTCAACTTTCCTCCCTGCGAGTAGAAACTCTGCTCGATAGTAAGGAAAGCAATGCCGCCAATCCAAATCCCGTGCCAGAGAATGCGGTGGTCTTCGAGCTACAAATCAAAGACCTGGACAAAGCTATCTCTGTATTTCTCTCCCCTGCCAAAACATCAGGCAACCCTGCTGCCGACCCGGCTGCTTCAAAAAAACTCCCCTTGTTAGAGGCCCGGGTATCCGACCGTCCAGCCACTTTTTTGATCCGTTCGCCTTTACTGCAACAATTACCGGATAACGCCAATGCCTACCGCGACCCCTACCTGGCTCGCATCCCCCTCCCCCTGCTGCACAGCATCATCATCCAAACCCGCAGCAACCCCAACGTCATCCTCACCGCGATGCCACCCGCCGAAGGGCAGATCAAATGGAAATCTGATCGCAACGGCAAACGGGAAAATGCCAACCTCGGCAAAATAGTGCGTCTGGTAAATTCGGTTAACGAAGAAAAAATCATCTCTTTCATTGCCCCTGATAAAGCAAAACCAGCCGACTACGGCCTCGATCATCCTTTCACTGCCATCACCTTCAATGTGTTCAAAACCATAGACCCCAATTCCAATAACGATTCAAATCAAGCCCTTGCTCAAGCAAGCGCCGCCCAACAAGAACCCGAACTGATCCAGCACACCCTCAAACTCGGCCGCAGCAAAAACGACGCCAACCGTCTGTTTGCCAGTTTCATCGGCGAACCCTATATTTACGAAATCTCCCCAGCCTTTCAAAACCGCGTATCCCCCCACCCCTTGAAATGGAAAGCCCCCAAAGTGATCAGTTTTTCCATCCTCACTCTGCTTGAGATCGAACGCAGCAAAGCAGGCCAAGAGGCACTGCAACTGAAATACGATTACACCCGCGACCAATGGAGCGGCAAACAAGACGGTAGCGACATCAGTAAAGAAATCGATCGCCGTGTGGCACTCAAGCTCGCCTCGACCCTGGGTTCACTCACCTCCCAGGACTGGATCACCACCAGCCAGCTCGCCTATAAAGCTCTAGAGCAGCCCAAGTTAACGATAAAAATTCTGATCGAAGAAATCGACCGCGCCTTACAGACACCAACAGAGGTAACACACACACTCAGATTTTCCGCAGCCGCCACCAGCGGTTTTTATTACGGCTCGCTCGACAACTCCCCCGATGTTTTCATCATCGACCGCGCCACCTTCCGCGACCTCTCCCAGCCCATCATCACCACCCCCGCTGCCTTGCGCCCAGCGCAATAAGCACAGCTTGAACTTTGGCCCCTGCGACCACAAAAATCATTTCAGCACTTGGAACAAACTGCTGAAATTGTCAGTCCAGTGAATCACTTTACCACCCTCCTCCCACGGAGTTTGGGCTTCTAGTATTTCAGCTTGATTTAGAAATTGTTTATTGCTTGTCGCCAATATCCAATGGCTATCCAGCAACAGGCTTTCTGGCAATATGGACGATGTAGGAATAGCTCCCCAAAACTGAGCTGCATCAATCCCGATCGCAGTGACAGCTGATCTTACCACAGGGGCCAAATCCAGGTGGCGATTGGAAATATGAATAGCCAGAATGCCGTCAGGCTTCAGATGTTTTTTATACAGCACAAAAGCCTCTTCTGTCAGCAGATGCACAGGTATGGCATCGCTACTGAAAGCATCAATTATGAGAATATCATATTGCCCCGCATTTTTATGCTCCAAACGTCTCTCCAATTTTAATCTCCCATCACCCAAAAAAACCTTTATTTTCACATTACGCTTCTCCGCATCATACAGGTTAGTAAAAAACTGTCGGGCGAACCACTCAACGTTAGGGTTAAGTTCATAGAACTGAAATTCATCACCTGGCTTAGCGTATACAGCTAATGAACCCACCCCTAATCCTATCACCCCCACGCGTAAAGCCTCACCTCTTATTCGTCGAGGGTAATGCTTGAATGCCAAACCCACCCCTGACGTTTCCCTATAATAGCCCACAGCGTCTGCTCTGTTCTCAGGCGACTCATACTGAAACCCATGAGTGGTATTTCCGTCAGTAAAAGCCAACACCGTCTTACCAGGCACAGATGTTTGCAATCGCTGTACACTGGCAATACCGAAAAAATCACGATAGATAGCAATCGTATTCCCCCCACCCAGACCTTGTAAATTACCCAACCACGTAAAGCCAATAAAGATGGATGCGATCACTGCTCCTGCCACCCCCGTTTTAAGCACATTTGCTTTTAAAGCCTTCCCCGCCAAATTCCGCCAAGCATTCTCCCGCAAAACAAATACCAAGGCGATCCCCGTGCCAACAAGCCCCACATAAAACTCATAAAACAAAGTGAAAATCATCGGGGCGACCAATGACACAAAAAAGCCACCCAAAAGCCCTCCGAAAGAGATCCAAACATAAAAAAGTGTCAATTGGCTCGTTTGCGGTCGAAGCCTGGCGAGCTCTCCGTGACACACCATACAAGAAACAAAAAGAATGTAACCGTATGCCGCAACTTGCACCCCAATGGGCCAACTACTCCCCTCAAATCCCTGCCAAAGCCCAACTCCCAAAGCAATCAACCACAAAGGAACAAAAATCCCCCGGCGATACCAAGCATCCCTTTCAAAACATAGGATAAATGTCAGCAAATATATCCCTAAAGGGAGCACCCATAAAAAAGGAACCGCTGCGATATTCTGGCATAGTTGATTGGTAACAGATAACAACATCACCGATCCACAAAAGCTCAATATAACCCACAGTATTATATTTATATATTCTAAAAACCCTCTCCGGGGCGCTACCTCACCCACTGCCTGCTCAACATCATCGGTGCATTCTTCAGTTTGCTGCTGCTTGGCCACGATCTTTATCAAGCTCCATCCCGTGGCAACACAAATAATCACAAACATCAAGTATCCCAACGACCAGAACCACGTCTGAACAGGGAGGCGTAACAACCTTTCAACCACAAAGGGGTAAATGAACAAACCGAGCAAAGAACCAAAATTTGACAGGGCATACAAACGATAAGCGGAACGTTTGGGGAATGCACGACTGAACCAACTCTGCATCAACGGAGCTGTCGAAGAGAGCAAAAAGAAGGGGGCGCCGATACTTACGATAAGCACCAATATCACCCACAATGCCGGATTCGCTACATCATCGGGTCTCAGACTACTTGCAGGGGTGACCGGCAAAGCTAATAAACTAACCACCAACAACAAACCGTGTAAAATAACCTGCCACTTGAAACTAAAATGAGTAGACAAAAAGTGGGCATAAAGATATCCCCCGAAAAGAGCTAATTGGAAAAACAACATGCAAGCCGTCCAAACCTCTGCCGCCCCACCAAACCAAGATAAAATATATTTGGCTATCAACGGCTCAATTTGAAACACCAAAAAAGAACTTATGAATATAGTTATCGCTATGAGTCGCATGGTGTATAACTTAGCAACTTAAGCAAAATTCACTTATTTTGTAGTTTATTTTTCTTTGGAATGCATTGTTTCCAATTCAGGGCAAATGTCTAGACAAAAACCTCTTTTTCCGCTCGCGTGCCGTTTAATGAGCAGCTCGAAACACAAAGCTCATGCAACCCCGCATCATCAAGTCCAATTACTGGCAACTCACATCAAAGAATCTTGCCACCTTGCGTGATTTGTCCCACCCGTCAATAGTTTTGCCTTCAAGTGTGCGGGGCGGAGGCCCGCCCTACATAGATCGAGGAAATCCCACCCCACAGAGGAATGCAGTGAGCTTCATCAAAACCATTATTTCTCATCAAGTCACACATCTCATCTCCGCTTGGAAAACGCTCGATGGATTCGGACAAGTAGTCGTAAGCTTCGCGGTTGCCAGTCAACCAGCCCCCCAGAACCGGCAAAATGCGGTGCAGATAAAACCTATAAGGACCGCGCAGCCATCCCCTTGGGATGGAAAAATCCAATACCACCAGCTGCCCGCCCGGTTTCAGCACTCGGCTCAGTTCGGACAAAGCCCCGTCCCAGGCCTCCATATTCCTGAGCCCATAACCAATCGTGAGCGAATCAAAAAAACCAGCTTCAAAAGGCAATTGCATACCATCCGCCACCAATAACATCGGTAAACCTCGCAAGCGTGCTTGCTGCAGCATCGGCGCGCAGAAATCTGCCGCCACCACTTCTGCCTGAGGCATTTTTTTGATCACTTCCGCAGCCAGGTCCCCACTGCCACAAGCTATATCCAAAACCCTTTGCCCGCCAAAATCGCGCACCATCGAAGCCACTTGCCTACGCCACAAAATATCCACGCCAAAGCTCAGCACATGATTAGTCACCACATATCGCTTGGCGATTGAACTGAATGCCTTCCTGACAAATACCGGATCTTGAGACATCTGCGTTAGCCTGATCGCTGGGTGAAATAAGCCGGAAAACTCGACAAAAAAAGAAGTGCTCACGAGAGGAATCGAACCTCCACGGGTCTCCCCACATGAACCTGAATCATGCGCGTCTACCAATTCCGCCACGTGAGCAGTTAATCGAAGTGGCGAACCACCTCAAACGGGGTCGCACCTAATCACGTAAAAGCCGATCCCACAACCAGAATTATGCGCTATCTCCGTTATTTATCGACAAAATCTCACCTCCCGACCGTTCCCGATGCTTTAGCCTTGATCTTAAACACCCAGAAGGGCGGCTGGCTGCGGTCTTTGCCCGCGTTGAAAATCGCTGAGCGGTGCAGTTGACTGGTGAAAAAATGCAGCTTGCCATCAGTGCCAAAACACAGCCCGTCCGGCCACAAAATGCGCGAATCCGTGATCAAGGTGTGCAAACGTTGATCCGCCACCGAAATATAAGTGATCGCGTGACGCTGGATGTCCGCAAAATAGATATTGCCCTTGGAATCGATCGACATGCTGCTGGCGATCGGTTTTTGACCACTGACCCGTTTGATCCGGCCGGCCAGTTCCTCTTCAAGCAAGGCAGAATTGCGCAGATCCTTGGTCTCTATTTGATAGAGAATGCGACTGTTCATCGGGCCAAAAAACAGCCAGCGCCCTTTTTTGTCCACGGTGATCGGATTGACCCCACTCAGCGGTTTCACCTGCCGGCCATCCGGCCGTTTCACCACCACGGCTTGCCCGTCCATCTGCAGTCCTATTTTTCCTGCGCGAACCGCGTAATCCCCATGCAGCACCCGGCGGGACAAACCTGTGACCAAATCCACCACTATCAAAGCAGCATCATCCCCACCTGCCGGGTCCGCCAGATAGATAAAAGGCTCCTCCGGGTCCAGCGCCAAATCATCCAAAAACGAAGTCTCCACCAAAGCCGCCTCGGTGATCGGAATCACCCGGTGCAGTCGCTTCTTTTTGGTATTCCATGCGACCAACTTAGGCTGCTTTTCAGTCCGCCTGCCATTATCGAGCATCCAAACAATGCCCTCTTTGTCGCACTCGACTCCCAAAACAGAATCCAACACCAATGGTGCGTTCCCCTCGCCGGTATTCATTGCCCGGTTAGGGAACGGCTCCCATATCCCATCCTTATTCAGCCGCATCACCTTCATCTCCGGGTTAAAAAACTGGTGACAACTGACAATATAGGATCCGCTGGGGGTGATCGTCATGCCGCCAGGGCCACAGGGAGCTTGCGCAGACTCCTCTATCCCTGCTGTTTTTTTACCAAAAGGGAATGCCTGCGCCTGTGTCGTCAGAAAAAATACTGACAACAAGATCGATAATGCTATGCGCCATTGCGTTGAACTCATCAAGACACCAATTCCGGATATTTTTCCATCACCAAAGCCCGACAACGCTCTTCCACCTCGCTGGCAGAAGAAAGTCCCTCGATCTCCTTCACCAGCTTCTGACACTCATCCACCCTGAGCCGTGAGATCGCCCGTCTCACACTCAATAACTGGGATGCTCCCACGCTCAACTCATCAACCCCATAACCAATCATCAACGGAGTCATCAGCAGGTCACCGGCCATTTCCCCGCAAATTCCAGCCCAAATCCCATTGCGATGCGCCGCCTCCACCACATGTTTGATCAACTTCAACACCGCAGGATTGGCACTGCGAAACAAATTAGCCACCCGGTCGTTGACGCGATCCACCGCCAAGGTGTATTGCACCAAATCGTTGGTGCCTATACTGAAAAAATCAACTTCCCTGGCCAGTTCATCCGCCATCAAAGCCGCACTGGGGATTTCAATCATCGCCCCCACTTCAATATTGTCATCAAAAGGCTCACCCGCTTTTCTAAGATTGATCTTTTCTTCCTCCAAGGCCGCGATCGCATCCCGCAACTCCTCCACACAGCAGATGAATGGGAACATCACCCCCACCTTGCCACGCGCACTGGCACGCAAAATCGACCTCAGTTGCGGGCGGAAAATGTCCGGCTCCTGCAAACACACTCGAATGCCCCGCCAACCCAAAAAGGGATTAGGCTCCGCTTCAGCCATCAAGCCCGGCATTAATTTGTCTCCGCCCAGATCAACGGTGCGGATAATCACCGCATTGGGCGCCACCGCCACCGCCACATCAACATACTGACGCGTCTGCGCATTCTCTGTCCTTAGCGCTTTTTCATTGGCATAAAAAAACTCGGTGCGAAAAAGCCCAACCCCTTCCGCTCCCTGCTTCTGCACCTGGCTGATTTCATGCGAAAATTCAATATTTGCCGACAACGTGATCTGATGCCCGTCAGCCGTTTCCGTTTCACGGTCGCGCAGCTCCTTTAGGTCATCCAATAAAACCGCTTTCTCAGCTTTCAGAATTTCATATTCCGCCAGCGTTTCCTGATTCGGCCTCACGATCAGCAAACCATTATAACCATCGAGTAAAACCTCATCACCCGTTTCCACATCAGCCCGCAGGGATGGAATACCAACCACGGCCGGTATATTAAGAGAACGAGCCATAATGGCGGTGTGAGATACCATACTGCCCACCTCGGTCGCAAATCCCAAAACTTGATTGCGGTCTATCGACGCGGTGTCGGAGGGAGTCAGGTCATGTGCCACCAGAATAAATTCATCGCCCAAACCCTCGAATACCAACTCTTCATCCGCATTCTCATCCGGACCGAGATTTCTTAATACCCGCATCGCCACATCTTCGATATCAATCGCCCTCTCCCTCAGATAAGGATCCTCGATCCGGCGCAGCGACTCCAGATAGCGTTCGATCACCTCATAATAAACCCGATCCACATTGCGCAATTCGGAATGCATCAACTTCTTCACTTCCCCCAAAACAGTGGAATCCTCCAACAGCAACAAATGAGCATCAAAAATACTCGCATTCTCAGCACCGGCCACCGCTTCGATTTTCTGCCGCATTTCGACAATCTGCTCACGAGTCAGTAGCAGCGCTTGCTGCAAACGTTGCTCTTCAGCCTCCAACTCCGACTCGGCAATCCTTCTGGATTCCGGCTCGTCCATCAGCACCCCTTTCAACTGCACTCGAGCACGGACGATGCCCGGAGACACCGCAGTGCCCTGGAATCGGCGTTCTTCTCGTGGATCGTTTTCAGGCATGGTGGGCTCATTCTCTCCATTTACCGCCTGCGCTCCAAGCAAATTCGATGCTCTTTAGCGGGAATTCAGCCATAAACAGCCGGGGATAAATTTACGCGTCCTTGGTAAAGCCGCTTTCAATCAATGCACCCAGACTCTCCATCGCTTCGGTTTCATCCTCTCCATCTGTAGAAATGTCTATCTTGGCGCCCTCCTCTGCAGCCAGAATCATCAGTCCCATGATGCTCTTGCCATTCACCTGTTCACCATCCTTCGTGACCCAGACCTCGCATTTGAAGCGATTAGAGATTTTAACAAACATCGCTGCAGGACGCGCATGCAGTCCTTGGCGATTAGTGATAGTATATTGTTTTTCCAACATCGTCAGGCGCTGTATCAGGGGGAGTAGCTTGCTTTTCCTATCGGGAATTTTTATTTTCCCATCGGGAATTCGGGTTCACACAACTGATTTTCGTCGCTCACGCATCATTTTCAACAATTTCTTGTTAAATTCGACAGCCGAGTCATGTCCCAGAGACTTTAATTTCTGATCCAAGGCCGCTACTTCAACCAATTGAGCGATATCCCGCCCCGGAGCCACCGGCAATTCCACATGCGGAACCTTCATCCCCAGCAGATTGTAATAACCGCGATCCAAGCCGATGCGATCCACTTCATTCATCATATCCGCCGGCCTCAGGGTGATCACCAGATCGAGCCGCTTTTCAGTCCGAATAGTGCCCACACCAAACAAAGCCGGCACATTAATGATGCCCAAACCCCTCACTTCCATGTGATTTTGTCCCAGTTCAGGAGCTTCGCCAATGATCTCGCGCCCCTCAAAGTTGCGGAAATACACCATATCATCAGATACCAAACTCGCCCCACGTCGCAAAAGTGATAAAACCGTCTCACTTTTCCCCGTCCCACTGGCGCCACGGATCAAAATACCAATGCCCATCACATCCACCATTGAACCGTGCTGGGTAGTGCGGGCAGCAAACTCCCATTCGAGCCTTACCGTCGCCGCATTGATGAACTTCATCGTCACCATCGTCGTCTGAAACACCGAAAGCTTGGCCTTGTTGGCGATCTCCACCGAAGCCGCGCTGATCGTATCCCCTCGACTAACTATGATACAAGGAATCTGACGTTTACAGAGATCGGCAAAACGGTTACGCTTTTCTGTCGCATCCAAATGCTTGAGATACGAACGCTCCGCCTTGCCGATGACCTGGATCCTGTGGTGGGCAAAATAATTATAATACCCCGCCAATGCCAAACCCGGACGATTAACCGTCGGCTCCATGATCTTGCGATCAAAACCACTACGGGTGCCAATCAGCTTCATGCGAAGCTCTTCCCCATGGCGCTCAAAAAAGTCCGCAACCTTTACACTCTTTACGATAGTGCTTTTGCTCTTGGGCTTAGTCAAAATCTATGATTGCTCAGGTTCAATCATTCCGTAATCCCCGTCTTTACGGCGATAAAGCACACTCAAGCGCTCATTCGCAGCATTGTGGAAAACGATGAACGAACGCTCACTCAACTCCATCTCCATGATAGCTTCCTCTTCAAACAAAGGACGAATGCGATAATTGGCCTGATGAACGATCACCGGTTTCACTTCTTCTTCGTGATCATCCGGCACATCCGAACTGAACACCCGCTCTTCAAGGTGGCGGATATCCTGTTTGCGCGGACGATGAGACTTCAACATCCGGGTTTTGTATTTCCTCATCCGGCGAGCGATCTTGCTCAAAGTTTCGTCAATCGACGCATACATATCCTCCGTCTCCGTATCAGCCTCGATGGTGATATGATTGGCACAATGGAGGATCACTTCCGCTTTCTGACGGTTTTTTTGCACATCGAGAATCACTTTGGCTTCGATGATTTTTGGATAATCCAAGTGCAATCCTTCCACCTTTTTATGGGCATGGTCGCGCATCGCGTCGGTGACGGTCACATGGCGTCCGGTTACGGTTATAGGAAGATTTACGTTCTGTACCTGCATGGTGTTTTTTTATAGGTTATGGGTTAGTATTAATCAGTAAAAATTCTCAGCATCTCACATACTGAATCGATCTCCGAGATAAAGCTCACGACTCACCGGGTCATTGATCAAAAAGTCACGGTTGCCTTCGCGCACCACCTTGCCCTCACAGAGCAAATAAGCTCGATCCACGATATTCAAAGTTTCGCGCACATTGTGATCGGTGATCAAAATCGCCAGGCCCGATTCCCTCAGCTGCACAATGATGTCCTGGATCTCACTCACAGCGATCGGATCCACTCCCGAAAAAGGCTCGTCCAACATCAGCAAACGCGGCTCGGTCACCAAGGATCTAGCAATCGTCAAACGGCGTTTTTCTCCACCACTCAAGGTCAAAGCCACATTTTTTGCCAATCCTTCGATACCAAACTGCTGCATCAAAGTATGACAACGCTCTTTCTGCTCGCCTTTGGTGAAATTCTGCGTTTCCAGTACCGCCATGATGTTCTGCTCCACCGTCAGCTTGCGAAAAATCGACTCTTCCTGCGGCAAATATCCCATGCCCACCCGGGCCCGTTTATACATCGGCTCGTTAGTCACATCCTGACCACTAAAAACCACCCGCCCCTCATTCGGCGGCACCAGCCCCACGATCATGTAAAAAGTCGTCGTTTTGCCCGCCCCATTCGGCCCTAGCAAACCCACGATTTCACCATTACCGACATGAATGTCGACTCCATCCACCACCGCACGACCATCATAAACCTTCACCAATCCCTCGGTGTGCATCAAAGCTGCAAACTCTCCATCTCTATTAGTGGAGCGATTAGGCGCAAGGCCTGATTTAGCATTCAAAGGGGCTTGCGAGAGCTCAGAGCCGGTATTCATAATTATCTGTCAGTCTGTATAGTCCGCACCAATTCTATTTGCGTTTGGAAGAAATATCCCCCAGCTTGGAAGGCATCAGGTTAGGACCTTTGCTCCCTGCTCCTTTTTTGCCATTCACCGGTATGATAATCTTCGCTCCCCCGCCCTTTTTGGAGCCTTTGTCTTTCACACTGTGATTGCCGTCTCTTTTTAAAGTGATCGTCGCCTCTTCGGAGTTTGTTTTCACCAAACTGGAGCCGCTCTGCAACTGAGGCGGTCCTCCGCTTAAAATCAAATCGCCGGTCAACGCATCGTAGTTCACTTTGCGGGATTGCCCCACATCCTTGCCACCTTTATCATTCAGTCGCTCGACAATCACCCGGGCACCAGTCGCCACCGCTGTTTTAAATGGCGCTTCCGATTCCACGCTCTCATCGTGCATGTAGATCACCAAGCGGTCACTTCTTAAGTTAAAAGTCGGATGCACCAGATACACATTACCAATAAAAGTGGTGGTATGCTTTTCATTATCCATTTCCACCTCGTCAGAAGTGATTTCCATCGCGCTGGGTGCTGATTTGCTTTTTTTCTTCTGCTTCTTAGCCACCAAAGGTTTCGGAGCGGGCACCGCACTGGCCGCCAGAGATGTTTGCAAATTTTCCGCAGGAACCTCTCTCGACGTGATCACCGTAGCCGCAGCGACTGTCGTCAACGGTGCCAATGAAGGGGGACGCGAAGGGTCCACCACTCTCGAAGTCTGCACCGGCTTGCTCGCCGAGGTCACCACTGCTGTTGTTACTGGCTTTTCCGAAGTCTTCACCGGCGCAGTTTGACTCTTGGTTACCGTCGGGCTCTCAACTTTGGAGCTTGGTTTAGCCATCTCTGTTTTTTTAGTGCTGCTATCTTTCTTAACAACAGTTGCCGGTTTCTTTTTTGAAGCAGCCTCCTGCTCCTTCAGTTTGAGAAAACGCGCACGCGCCGAACGCAACAAAGCATCCGGATCCGTCCCCGCTTTGTCTAATTGACCGGTCAGCGATTTCAACTGATCCACCGTCGACATCTGCTTCGAGGAGCTGGCCGTGGATTGAGTATCCGTAGCGGCCTTGCTCGTGTTTGTCGCCGCCGGAGCCGCCTTTTTCTCCGTCGTTTTTTCCGTAGCAGGCGTAGCCGTTTTACTCGTCGTGGATTTGTCCTTTGTTTTGCCCGACCCTGATTTGCTCTTTTTGAACAAGTCACTGAGTTTGAATTTTTGCGAATCCGCCGCCTTGGCATTTCCTCCCGAGCCTACAGCCGCCATCGCAACCCCAGCCCCCACAGCCAACACTAACACTCTTTTTGCTATCGATAATTTCATCATGCGTTTCCTTCCCGTTTTTCACTGCCCTTTTCCTCGTCATTCACCGCTTCATCCGATTTCTTCTGCGGCATCATATTTCCCTCCATTTTATAAAGTAGCATTTTCACCCGGCCTGTCATCTTCCCTTTTTGAGTGACGGCGTCAAATACCATCTGATCCCCCTCCAGATCAAACCTCCCTTCCTGCTCAATGCGGGTGCGGGTATCACTGGTGATCTCCTTTTTTTCCAAGTCATAAATGCCACGTTCTGTCGAAATCAAAGTATCGGTCTCTCCGGGTTTTGCGTACATTATAATACGCAGTTCCTCCATATCGAGATGCTTATCATCCAAACGTTTCATTGTGATCGCCGTCATCAGCGAACTCAGGCGATCCCCGGTGTATTTCGGCAATTTCACCCCCTTCAAGCTCCGTCCCTCCGGCAAGATTTTGCCTATATCAATATTAGGGCCCTTGGCTACCTCTGCCGTTCCATCCGCCTTTGTTTGGCTTTTTTTCGCCGCAGCAGACGATTGGGAAGCAGTCGATGTTTTACCGGATTGCGCCGCTTTAGCAGGCGAAGCCTTTTTGCTCGTTTTTTTCGGACGGGCGATTGCCGGCCGGTCCTGAGCCTGCAAGTCCACTCCGGATACCAAAAAGAACGACGGGAAAACAGCCAGCAACAGGCAAGCGATACGCACTTCAAATCGTCCGGAGCTCGCTCTCATCATTTTCGTTTGTGCTATGCCCATCGTCCAGTCACTAAAGCGTCACCACCTTGTGTATTTGTTGCAATTTTTCCAAAACTCCAGCCAACTCTGCCAAAGGCACCTGATTGGGTCCATCGGACAATGCTTTGGCCGGATCAGGATGGGTTTCCATGAACACTCCATCACAACCCGTCGCCACCGCCGCCCGCGCCAAGACCGGAGCCAACACCCCGTCCCCCCCGCTGGTGCCTCCCAATCCTCCCGGACGCTGAACCGAATGGGTCGCATCAAATACCACCCGAACCCCCTGCTCCCTCATCCACACGATCGAGCGCATGTCCGCCACCAGATTATTGTATCCAAAACTGGTGCCTCTTTCGATAAAAAAGAAATGTTCACAACCAAAATGGCGCAACTTGTCAGCAATATTGACCATGTCCCAAGGTGCCAGAAACTGCCCCTTTTTCACCCCGACCACCCGGCCGGTCTCGGCAGCAGCCTGGATCAAATCCGTCTGACGACACAAAAAAGCCGGAATCTGCAGCACATCGATCCACTCAGCCGCCATCTCCGCCTGCGCCGGCAAATGGATATCGGTGGTCACCGGCAGCTTGAGTTCCTTGCCGATATCTCCCAAAATCTCACAGCCCTGTCGACAATCCATGCCACGAAAAGAATCCACCGAACTGCGGTTTGCTTTGTCAAAAGAAGCCTTGAACACAAAACCCGTGCCCAGCGACTCCGTCAGCTTCTTGAGCTCCCGGGCCATCGACCAGACAAAGGCTTCCGACTCCATCACACAAGGCCCCAGCGTGTAAACAAGCTGATCCCCTCCCAATTCAAGATCTTGAATGGGAATGACGGGAAGAGACGGACTTTCTATTACGGAATCTGACACACCTCAGTTTAGCCAAGCTCCCCAGCTCCCGCAAGGCGTTTCACCATCAAAACCAGCAAGCGCAACTTTCATATTTGGCAACTATTCACATGCACCTGCTTTCACCCCTTCAATCGAGATCGGCCACTGATCCCCGGGCTCGTCCAGCAAGCAATTGCCAGATTCCAGAGATCAAGCGAGACAAACCATAGAGCGCAACCATCAATGCTATTGCTGCCAACCAGGTGATAATGAACCGTATAACAAACCACATCACCAGAATCAAACCCACCCCGCCCATGAGCATAACACTGCCCGAAAAAATCATCCGCATCCCGCTTTTACGAACCTCGAGGTAACGCTCTTTAAGTGAAACTTTCACCAATGCACCTGCCTGCCCCTCGGTCAGACCCTGCTCCCCTAACCACCTCTTCACCTCATCAGCCGATTCCCCCCAAATGATGCGGGCATGAGCTTCCTCATGAAGGCTACCAAAAAGGGGATCCGGGGCTTCGTCAGCGATCATGGCAAAGTTGTAAATTCTCTAAAATCATGAGACTACCTTGACTGCAGTCCTCATCTCTGGCGATTACAAATTGCACTTCAATTTATAATCCTGGGAATAAAACCTTTAAAAACCAACGCGTCCACAAGCCCTATTCTATTCGCGTCTATTAGCGGTTCCCTGCTTTACTCTGACCAAGTCCCCCTTCACCCCGTCGTCAACCGCACCACCACTCGGCCTGCATTTTGGAAGTAAGTCAAAGCAACCCGCATGATATCGTCATTGCTCAGCGCAGCTATTTTCTCCGAAGTCTGTTGATAGTTATCCCAACCCAAACCCAACAGCTCATCCAAACCCGATACCGCCGCCTGATTCTGACTGCTCTGCAAGCGAATCACCTCCTTGCCGATCAATGAACTTTTTGCCCGTTCCAGCTCAGCAGATTCGAGCCCCAGCTCACGCATTCTTTTCACCTCGTCCAACAAGACCTGCTGCACTTCATCGAGTTTTTCCGGTGAAGTCGCCGCATAAAAAAGGAAACAACCCGGTTCCGGACCGAGCAATTGACTAGCCCCCACCGAATAAGCCAAACCGAGTTCCTCGCGTATCTTCACAAACAAACGTGAGGACATATCGCTGCACGCCTCGTGCAACAAATCCAAAGCCGCCCGATCCTCGTGCGCCAAATCGCAACTACGAAATCCCGCCATCAAAATCGCCTGGGATTTTTCATGTAATAAAGTCACCTCTCGCGGCCCGTCAATCTCCCCACCCGCCACCGCTGGCGATGCAAAAGCCTGATCGCCGCTTGCCATGCCTCCCAATTTGCCCTGCACCAGTTCGATCACTTCATCCGCATCGATATCGCCATAAACCGTCACCACCGCATTGCGCCCGGCCACATACTGCGCGCGAAATTTTTCCAACACCCCACCATCCAGTGAATCCACCGACTGCTGCGTTCCCGAAGCGCGTAAAGCGTAAGGGTGCTCCCCAAACAGTTCGCTGCGCAAACGCCGCATCGCCACCGACATCGGATGGTCGTCCTCGGCTTTGATACCCGCCAACTGGTAAGACTTTTCACGCTCCACCGCTTCCGGTACAAAAGCCGGACACAACAGGGAATCCCCAATCAAATCGACCAACAGCTCCAGATCAGGACGCATCACTTCGCCGGAAACCCCAAAGGTATTGTTACCCGAAGAAGCCCCGATCGCCCCGCCCACCGACTCGATAGCCTCCGCCACCTGCTCTGCCGATCGGTTAGCCGTGTCGCTGGTCAGCAAGCTGGAAAGCAACGAGTTCACTCCGTTATTAGTCGCTGTCTCAGCCAACACCCCACCCCGGAACACCGCCGAAACATTCACCACTGGCAATCGTTTGTCGGATTTCACCAACAAAGTAAGCCCGTTTTCCAAAATCACCTTTTTCACCGCTGATTCCGACTTGCCACCGGATCCCGCACTCACCCGCTTCAAGGAACCCACAGGATTGAGCGATACCGAGGTCATGCCCTCATCAGAAAAATAACGCCCGACCACAGTCGCCACATCATCCAGATCCACTTTCTGCAATTGCGCAATGTAGTCCCTGGTAAAATCCAAATTTTCTGCAAACAACCAGTTCGACCCCAGATCCGACGCCTGACCGTTCATCGTGCTCAGAGTCGAGAATTGTGAATTCAAAACCATGCGCACCGCCTTGTCCAAATCCGCTTGTTTCAATGCCCCCTGCCTCACCTCGTCCAAACCTTTGAGCAATTCTTCCAGCACCCGCTCACGTTTGTCCGCCTCACAGTCTGCGGCCAGCAAAAACAAACCGGTGTTCGCCAGACTATACGAACTGGCACTGACCGAATGAGCCAAGCCCAGTTCCTCCCGAATGCGACGGTACAGAAGCGAGCTCTGCCCTTGTCCCAACATCATCGCCAACACATCCAGTGCCGCGCCGTCCGGATGACTGCCACCGGGGATATGCCAGCCCAGCCTCATGCGGGAAAGATCCGTGGAAAATTCCTCATGCCGCTCACGACGTCCCATCTGCTTCGGTTCATCCGGCAACATCACCAGTGAACGCGCCCGGCGCGGAGCCCCCTCGAAAGCTTTGGCCAGCTGATCATAAACCTTGTCAGCATCCACGTCACCCACCACCACAAAAAACACATTGTCCGGCGCATATTCGCGGCGATAAAACTCGTTCAGATCATCGCGGGTCAGGGTATCAAACACATCCAGATAACCGATCACCGGATGACGCATCGGATGCACCCGGAAAGCAGTCGACAGCAATTGTTTGCTCAACACCTGACCAGGATTATCATCACCCATGGCAAACTCCCGCCGGATCACTTCCTGCTCTTTGCCAAATTCCTCCTCAGGCAGGCGCGAATGACAAATCGCATCCGCCAACACATCCAGACAAACTTCCACCCCCTCACGCGGCGTATCGATCCAATAAACGGTGCGGTCAAACGAAGTGTAAGCATTGATATAACCGCCACAGCCCTGCACCACCTCGGCGATCTCATTCGCATCCCGCTTCTCGGTGCCCTTGAACAACATGTGCTCGACAAAATGCGCCATGCCCGCACCCATGCGATCCCCCTCGTGCATACTGCCCACCCGGCACCAGGCTTGCAAACTCACCACCGGTGCGCTGCGGTCTTCTTTGATAATCAGTTCCAGCCCATTGGGCAGTCGCCGCACTTGGGCACTGGTTTGTGGAAATTCTATCGCCGCCATTATGATCCCGATTTCTGACTCTTGACTCCTGATTTTCGACTCCTGACAACTAACTCCTGACTTCTCTTTTTCGGCCGGAAAGGCTCCCTGAAAGCTTCGTCAAAAGAAAACACCTCTTTGAAATCCTCCCGGGTATCGTCGTCCGACTGACCAAAAGCGCCCATTTCAATCAATTGAAACACCATTTCACCCACATCCTCGGAACAAGTCACCCCCCAGACCTCCAGCACCGTCTCCGCCATCGGTCCAAACTCATCCAGCGCCAGATCCCGGAAACCAAACAGCAGCTCCTGCCCCCCGACATGCGGATATTCCTCGCCCATTTTCTCCTGTTTCGCCCGCACCGAATGATCCAAGGCATCGCGGAGGAAAACATAAGCGTCACTGTCGTAACGCCCGTCCTCCTGCCGGATTCTCACCACTGCTTCTTCAAAACCAATCTTTTGCATACTTCACGGTGATTTTTTCACCTACAATGACGTGCAGTCTCCCACCCCCATCGTCAAGCTTTCTGTTACAAATCCAAGCGTAAAACAAATTTTCAGACCGGTTCACCCAGCGCCCCCAATACAAATGGCGATCAGTAATATTCCAAAAAAGACAAATCCTCGAGGAAGCTATTTTCACGCAACAAATCTTCACGTGCCCAGCTCTCCAGCCCACGAATTTGATTGCTGATATAATCCCCGCGTTTCAAATCTTCGCTTTTTGCCACAAAAGGGAGCTTCAATGGCTTCAGTGACAAGGGATGTTTGTCCTTTCCTGCTAGTTCATCAGCATCCAACCAGGCTTGTTTGAGATCCATTCTGTCCGCAAAACGCTCTGGCAATTTGTAATACGGAGTGATCTTCAAAATCTGCCGCAGGGTTTCCTGATGCTCCGCCAAGTGCTGCGGATGACTCCGTAAATAATCTTCTATCTTAATCGCGCAGTTGTAATACAAAGGATCCCGTTGAAAAGCCTCAAGGTAATAACGAAACGCTTCATCTGATTCCCCTCTCTTTTCAAAAATCAGCGCAAGCAGATAATAAGTCCGTGGATTTTCAGGAGTCGTTGCGATGACCTTTTTGAATACCCGCTCGGCGATCTCCCGGCTGTTTTTATTACTAAAAGCCCCTTCACAACCAAAACAGTGGCTTTCCACCGGCCCGAAACTCACTGGCATCAGCTCAAAGGCCTTCTCAAAATGTTCTTCCGCTTCAGCGATCCGGCCCTGCTCCACCAAGGTTTTTGCCAAGCGCGATTGCAAACAATAGGCATCCTCGAAACGTCCCAGAGCCTTTTGGTATCTACGGATGGCTTCACTGCGCAAACCCGCGCGCAGGTAATCATCGGCTCTCTCACCTTCCCGGATAGCTTTGGTCACATCAGTGAAAAAAGCCGACCTTTCTTCATTGCCCTCGGCAGCATAAACCGCTGCGAGAACTTTATACGCTTCCATCCGGCTCTCTTTTCCCTGATCCCCGTCCGAAGGATCCAGAGCGATCGCCTTTTCCACCCATTGCCGGGCTTTCCCGACATCCCCCTCTTCGAGCGCCAAGTGAGCCAACCAAATCAGCGGCCTTTCCTCAAAAGCATCGTAATCCATCAACTTTTCCAAAAACACTTCAGCCCCCTCCCTGTAGTTCTCCAGGAGTTCACGATAATAGGGATCGTAGCCCCCCGTTGCCGCTATCAGATAATGCAGCAAAATTTCAGCTTCATTTTGCTGCCCCGTTTGCCGCATCGCCCTGCAGACCCTAAGCCCAAATTTCTCGTCCTGCGAGACCAACAGTTTCAAATACATCGCCTTGTTCTTGATTCCTTGTTCAGGCAATTTTCCCAATGCCTCAATCAAAGCCTCCGCCCCATCAAGCTTCAGAGTTGCAGTAAGACTGGAGGCCAGGTATGCCTCGTCATCCGAATCTTCCTTTAACGCCAAGGCGCTCAGTTCACGAAATTTGAGCCATTGTTCTTGTTTCGCTAAAGCGACAAACAAAAAATCCGACGAATAATAGTCAGGCGCTCTCCCTGCTTTGACCTCATCTCTAAAATCGGATTCGGCCAGTTTCAGCGTCTTGTTGAGCAACTCTGGGCGATCCAATAAAACGGCAAGATCGTAAAGTCGCTCTAATAATGAAAACCGATCCGAGCTTTTGCTTTTATCCACCGCCTGCCACAAAAGAGCAATGCCCTCATCCACCCGATTCTCCGCCAAAACGGTGTGCCACTCATTTTCCAGCTCTCTGTGATCCTCCTTGCGGCTCTCTTTTTCCTCCTTATTCCAATCTGGGAATACCCCATCCATAAAAGAATCAGCGTCTTTTTTACTGCTACCCAGTACAATCATACGCAGATGGTATTCACGCGCCTGCCAACTGCCGGGATAGCCATCCTCTCTATCAGATAACTGAGGTCGCAGCAACGAAATGTATTCGCTCAAAGCCTTCTGCTTGCCCTCCTCCCCTTCTAACATAGCGGCAAAACAAGCCAACAGGCTGGCTCTACGTTTCTTCCCCCCCTTTTTAGTAGCATATTTAGATCGAGTATCCGGAGCAGCTAACAAAGCTTTACGCCCTTCTTCCCAAGCATCCGGGGATGGCAACTCGGCATACAAATTATCCAGATCAACCTGCCAAGCCCCACTGTATTGATGCAGGCGCTCGATCCATTCATCCATCGTAACTGCCGCAGCTTGAGCCCCCGGACCGTCATCACTCTCATACGACCTCCCACCCGGGATCGGCGGAGGAGAGCATGATGGCCAAGCTATAGCCAAGCATAAAAGCAGCGTCAGATTTTTAATATTTTTCACAAGCGATCACTAACAAAATCCCCCCTCCAGTGAAAGCCCTTTTATCCGCCCCTCTCTGCCGCGGGTGCAGGATAAAAAAATAGCCACTGTCTGTTGCAAGCTACCTTATCAACCCTCAACATCATTCCACCCTTTTTAGGCTGGCAATAAAACCAATTTTACCCCGGCGCTTCACACCGGGCTATATCATTAAGCACCGTTGGTGCAAAAGAGCTTACAGCATACTGTCCTGTAAGGACAGAATGAGATAGCCCAGTGCGAAGCGCTGGGTAAAAAAATTCAATTCTTCCAGCCCTGCAAAGGGCGAAATGCATAGCGGTCAACAGCTTAACTATTTTGTCTTACACCGCGCTGCAACACGACCACCCCCATCTTTGATTAATAAAAAATCGAACAAATCCACGATTTTCCGGTCGAATTTCTCATTGCCTGTATTTTACCCGCTGCCCCCCGATGCCCATCCATCCCTACAGCCCCCAGCTCTGGCGACCTTGCCTGCCTCTTTTAGGTTGGCTGCTCGTCGCCGCTTCCCCCGCCTGGTCGGCTCCCACGGCAAAAACCCCGCCTACCGACAGCCAACTCACCTTCGAGCACGATATCCGCCCGATTCTCAAAACCAACTGCTTTCAGTGTCACGGCGAAGATCATGAATTAAAAGGCGAACTCGACCTGCGCTTTCGCAAAACCATCGTCAAAGGTGGCAAAAGTGGCTCCGCGCTGATCCCCGGCGACCGCGACAAAAGCCCGCTCTACACTTTCCTCCACAAACGGGAAATGCCGCCCGAAGACAGCACCCCGCTGAAAAACTCGGAGATCGAGCTGATCGCCCGCTGGATCGATCAAAAAGCACCCACCGCTTATCCCGAGCCTGATCAGATCCCCGCCGCCGGAGAACTGGTCATCACGGGTGAAGAACGTGCCCACTGGTCTTTCCAAGCGATCAAAAAACCTGCGCTACCGCAAAACACATCCAATAACAGCAGCAACCCTGTTGATGCTTTCATCGCGGAAAAACTCACAGAAAAAAAACTCAGCGCCTCGCCGCAAGCACCACGCATCACCCTGATCCGCCGCGCCACCTTCGACCTCACCGGTCTGCCTCCGACCAAAGCCGAGATCGATGATTTTATCAACGACAGCTCCCCCGGCGCCTGGCAGCGCGTGATCGACCGCCTACTCGCCAGCCCGCAATATGGCGAACGTTGGGGACGTCATTGGCTCGACGTCGCCGGTTACTCGGACTCCGAGGGCTACGATGACAAAGACGTCGTGCGACCGGACGTCTGGCGCTACCGCGACTACGTGGTGCGTGCCTTCAACAGCGACAAACCCTTTGATCAATTCATCGTCGAACAACTGGCCGGCGACGAACTGGCCAAAGCTGATTACACCAACGCCCGCACCCTCGCCAACAACGACGCCGACACCTTGGAGAAACTCACCGCCACCGCCTTTCTGCGTCTCGGCCCCGACGGCACCGGATCCGCAGCCACCTCCGAATTACAAAAAGCCGCCAACCAGAATATCACCGAAACCCTCAAAATCGTTTCATCCTCGCTGCTCGGCCTCACCGTCGCCTGCGCGGAATGCCATCACCACCGTTTCGACCCCATCCCCCAGGAAGATTTTTATCGTCTGCGAGCCGTCTTCGCCCCGGCACTCGATACCACCCACTGGCGCAAACCCACCTCCAGCCGCCTGCCGCTGCTTTCCAAAGAAGATAAAATCATCTCCGATGCGATCGAAGCCGAAGCCAAAAAAGTCAGCGCACTTTATGTCAAGGAAGGCGAGGCCATTTCAAAAATGATCTTTGAACGTGTGATCAGTCGTCTGCCCGAAGAAGTGCGCGCCTTTGCCCGTGAAACCTACAACACCCCTGAAAAAGAACGCACTCCTGAACAGGTGAAATTCATCACCGAAAAATACACCGTGGTCAACGTGCCCAAACGTGCCGGCGGACCTTTGAAAAATTACATCGATATCGAAAAAGACCGCAAGGAATTGGAACGCAGGCAATCGATCCTGCTCAATACCGCCGCGGCCATCCGCAAAACCAAACCGCAAGTCGAATACATTCGCGTCGCCACGGAGAACCCTGGGAACATCCCCCCAATCACCCGGGTGTTTTACCGTGGCGACCACACTTCCCCGAAAACCGAGCCGATGGCTCCCGCCGATTTCACCGTATTGGCTCAAGCCGGTAGCGCAAAAATCGCCAATAACGATCCGGCACTGAAATCCACCGGTCGCCGACTGGCTTACGCCCGCCACCTCACCAACGGACGCCACCCGCTCACCGCCCGCGTATTGGTCAACCGCTTCTGGCTGCACCACTTTGGTCGCGGCATCGTCAATACTCCGGGCGATTTTGGTTTACGCGGCGAGCGTCCCAGCCATCCCGAACTGCTCGACTGGCTGGCCAGCGATTTCATGGAAAACGGCTGGAGCGTGAAACGACTGCACAAACTGCTGATGAGCTCCAGCACCTACCAGCAGACTTCAGCGCGACGAGCTGACCATGACAATGTGGATGCCGACAATACCCTGCTGTGGCGCATGCCGGTGCATCGGCTCGAAGCCGAAACCATCCGTGACAGCATCCTCGCAACATCAGGCAAACTCAATCCGTTGCCTTTTGGCGAACCCATTCCCGTCGCTCCCAATAGCGACGGCTCGTTTGTTGTCGGCGGCGGAAAAATCTCTGCCGATGGTCGTGAATACAAACGCTCGCTGTATGTGCAAACACGCCGCTCCCAACCGGTCTCCATGCTCGAAGTTTTTGACGCCCCGCAAATGGAGCCCAACTGCGAACTGCGCAATTCCTCCACCGTCACCCCCCAGTCGCTGGCCTTGATGAACAGTGATTTCATTCTCAAGCAAGCCGAACTGTTTGCCCAGCGGGTGATCGCCGAAAGCGGGCCCAAAGCCGACTCCGGCGCCCTCATCCGCCACGCCTGGCAACTCGCCTGTGGCCAGCCCCCCACCGCAGCTGAATTCGTCGAATTGAAAAAACTACTCGACGAACAAAAAGCCCTACTCGCTGCGGCCAAGGACAAAAAGGACGAGACCTTTCGCAATCAACAAGCACTCACCACTCTTTGCCAGGTGCTGTTCCAAACCAACCGCTTCCTCTACGTCGACTAACTTATTCTGCTGCGACCATGAACTCAACCCGCCGACATTTTTTATCACGCAACGCGCTGGGCATCTCATCGCTCGCCTTGGCGAATCTACTCAAGGACGACGGCCTGTTCGCCGCTCCCTTCAAACCCGTGCTCGAACAAAAAAGTTTCGACATGCTGCCCAAGGACCCGCAACAGGAGCCCCGGGCCAAAGCGATGATTTCGATGTTCATGGGCGGTGGACCCAGCCATCTGGAACTGCTCGATCCCAAACCGATGCTGGACAAATACGCCGGCAAGGATTTCCCCAATGCCAAAGAGCTCAAATTTGACAGCGTCGGCCAGGCCAGCGCCGTGCTGATGCCCTCGGCTTACGCTTTCGAAAAATGCGGTCAATCGGGCACCGAAGTTTCCGAACTGTTGCCACATTTCAAAACCATCGTCGATGACGCCACCGTCATCCGCTCGATGACCCTGCCCGACATCCGCAACCACGTCGCCGGCATGCGCGCCCTGACCACCGGACGCGGCCAGGCCGGCTGGCCTTCGCTTGGCTCCTGGCTCACCTACGGGCTCGGCTCGGAAACCAACAACCTGCCCTCCTTTGTCGCCCTCATCGTTGGCAGCAACCCTCCCGGCTCACCATTCTGGGATTCGCGTCACCTGCCATCGATTTATCAAGGCACGGTGGTAAGAGAACAATCACCGCGCATCATGAACCTCACCCCGCCCGCCCATCTGAAGGGTGCTGCGCAGGAAAAACAACTCAGCTCCTTAGCAAAACTTAATCAGCTGCACCTCAAGGATCACCCCGGCGAAAACGATCTCTCCGCCCGCATCGCTTCTTACGAACTCGCCGCGCGCATGCAGACCTCTGCCACCGACGCGCTCGACCTCAGCAAAGAAACTGCCGCCACCCGCAAACTTTACGGACTCGAAGACAAAAACACTAAAAAACTCGCCGAAGCCTGCATCATCGCCCGCCGCCTGGTCGAACGCGGAGTGCGTTTTGTCCAGATTTGGAACTACGCCTGGGACATGCACGAAAATCTCACTGCATCGATCAAAACCCGCTGCGCGGCCGTTGATCAACCCTGCGCCGCCTTGGTCAAAGACCTCAAGTCACGCGGCATGCTCGACTCCACCATCGTCCAGTGGGGCGGAGAAATGGGACGCCTGCCAGTGATCCAGGACCGCGGAGCTGGCAAAAAACCCGGCCGTGATCACAATACCGAAGGATTCTCGATTTGGATGGCGGGAGGCGGCATCAAAGGCGGCCACGTGCACGGCGCCACCGATGAATTCGGTCACCGCGCCGTTGATCAACCCGTCAACCAACATGATTTCCACGCGACGATCCTGAAACAATTCGGCCTCGACGCCAATCAACTCAGCTACCGCCAAAACGCCCTTCCCGTAGCACTGGTTGAAATGGAAAAAGGCAAAGCCGTAGAAGGCATCCTCGCCTGAACGCGTGCAAGTCCCCGAGCCACATGCGAAACTCAACTTTTCTAACCCGATTGACAAGCGTCGTCATCCTGGTTCTTTTTTCTTCCTCCCCCCTGCACGCCGATTTTCAAAAAGGTTTTGACCAAGTCAAACCGATCCTGGAAAAATACTGCCACGACTGTCACGACAACGACAAACACAAAGGCGGGCTCAATTTTGAAAAATTCAAAGTTGAAAAGGATATCCTGGTTCATCTGCAACAATGGTTCAGCGTCATTGACCAGGTAGAGACCGGCGTGATGCCGCCGGAAAAGAAAAAGCTCAGACCGAGCGCCGAGGAAAAAATCAAACTGGTCTCCTGGGTCAGGAAAACGATCGATGAATTTGACTACGATTCCATCAAGGATCCAGGCAAGTTCACTCTGCGCCGCTTGAACAAAGCCGAATACAACAACACCATCCGCGATCTCACCGGCATTGACCTCAAACCCGCACAGTATTTTTCCGGTGATGGCTCGGGTGGTGAGGGCTTTGATAACAATGCCGAAGGCATGACCATGCTGCCCTTGATGGTGGAAAAATACTTCAAAGCCGCGCGCGATATATCCCGTCATGCACAAGCGAGTTACGCTGATGGCATTCAATTCAGCCCGGAACTTTCTCCCACCCACACACCGCAAGCCTATCTGATATTAGTCGAACGCAAGCTGACTAATTTTTACAACGACTTCTTCGACAAACTACCGAAATACAGCTCACGAAAAGAATACAAGCCCTACCTCATGCCTGCGATGAAACTGGCATTGGCGAAACCCCAAGCCAGCGACCGGGAAATCTACGATGCCGCGATCAAAGAAAAACTGATGCCGGGTGTTTTTTACAAATGGTACATCGCCTTTGCCCACGCCGACGAAGACATCAAAAGCTCACGCTGGGACAGCCACTACGGCAAATGGGTGCTCGAACCCTGGTTAGCGCTACAGGCCAAAAGAGAGAGCTTTACAGCGGACGAGTTGAAACAAGTGCACCATGACTTTTCCGAAAAGGTCCGCCTTTCGATTCCCGCCACCGGCATGATGATCAAAACCAGCATGGAGGTGAAAACCAAGATCAAAGAAAACGCCAAAGTTTTGTATGTCAGCGTAGGCGACATGGGCGACGGCAATGAATTTGATCATATCGTCCTGCATCAACCACAGATAAAACTCAAAAACGGCAAAGTGGTGAACTTAGCCGATCTCGAACTGATCGAAAAACAGGGCGAAGGACAAATCCACAAAGAAAAATTTCCCGATGGCAAAACCTTTGTCAGCAGCGCTGCCAAGAAAATCGAACACGGTTATTACATCGAAGCCCCTGCCCTGTTATCCTTCAAACTACCGCAAGGAGCGAAATCTTTCACCGCCACCATGGGCATGGAGAAATCCGCTCAAGGCAAAGGCTCGGTTCAGGCCTACGCTTCGGATGAAAAAATCCCTTTCCCGAAAGGGAAACACACTCATTCCTATTTTTACAGTGGTCCGGGCCTGGTCTCCGTGGAAGCCGCTAAAAAATGGTGGGTCATCTATTCCTCGCTGGTGGGTTATGGCAAAGGCGCTGGCGCAAAAGAAATGGTCGACGTCTCACTCGATGAAAAAAATAAAAAGAAACTGGCTTCGATCCGCAGTGAAATCGAATTTGCCAAAAGGGAAGCGATCAAAAGCTTCTTCACTTTTGTCAGCAAAAAAGGATTCGCCAAACTTTTAAAAACCAAAAAAGGCGAGTTGCCGGCACTAGCCGACTTGGACCCGAAAGACCGCAATGCTCCTGCCAAGTTGTCCAAAGCCGATCAGAAAAAGTGGACCGAATTGAAAAACGCAGCCCAAAGTTTCCAGAAAAAAATCGACGATGACTTACATGCCAACTTATTGGCCTTTGCCAGCAAGACCTTCCGTCGCCCGCTGAATAAAGAAGAAGCCCAAGTGGTCACCGCTATTTACCGAAAATCCATTTCGACAAAGGACGATTTTCAAAAAGCCGTTCAGTTGGTGATTCAAAGTTTATTGACCCAGCCACAATTCCTCTTCCGCTTCGAAGACGATCGCCCTGGCAAAAGTGCCCAACAAATCGGCGATTTTGCCCTCGCCAACCGTTTGTCCTATTTCCTCTGGAGCTCCATGCCTGACGAAACCTTGATGCGCCACGCAGCGGAAGGTAAACTCCAGGATGACAAGGTTCTCGAAACCCAGGTTCGGCGTATGCTCAAAGATCCCAAGTCCATTTCCCTGGCACAGGAGTTCGCTAGTCAATGGCTCGGCTTTCGCAAAATCCTTGGTGAAAAAGAACCCGACCTGAAACTCTTCCCCACCTATACCAAAGAGCTCAAAGATAGCATGTATCAAGAAGCCATCCTGAGCTTTGACGAACTGGTAAAACAGGACAAAAGCGTTTTGCAGATCCTTGATTCAAAAAGCACCTACCTCAATGAAGCGCTCGCCAAACATTACGGAATCGCCGGAGTCACCGGCAAACAAATGCGCCAAGTTGATTTGAAAAACAATCAGCGCGGCGGATTCCTCAGCATGGGAAGCATGCTGGTAGCCACTTCATTCCCAGGCCGCACCAGCCCGGTCATTCGCGGCCAATGGGTTCTCGATGCCCTGATTGGAGGCAAGGTGCCGCCCGCGCCTGACGGATTGGTGATTGATAGAGCCAAGCTGAACAACGAATCCCTTAGCATCAAAGAAAGACTGGCGGAACACCGTAACAATCCTAATTGCTCGGTCTGTCATGAACGCATGGATCCGCTCGGTTTTGCCCTGGAAAATTTCGATGCGGTGGGTCGTTTCAGAAGCCAAGGGAAAAACGGCAAGCCCATCGACTCGGTCAGTGACTTAAACGGAGGACTGAAACTTGAGGGAATCGCAGGATTAAAACAGTATTTAAAAACCACCAAACAGGATGCCTTCTTGCATCAAATGGCGCAGAAAAACCTAGGTTTTGCCCTCGGGCGCAGCTTGCAGTATTACGACGAAAGCGTGATCCGCGCTTCGGTTGCCAATTTGAAAAAAAATGACCTGCGCTTCTCAGCATTGGTCTTGACCATTGTCAAAAGCTACCCATTTCGCTACAAAAGAGAAAAAGGACACCTCACCGATGCAAACTAACCTACGCAACTGGACGCTCAATCGCAGAACCGTGCTCAAAGGCCTGGGCGGCGTCACCCTTGGCCTGCCTTGGATGGAAACCATGCTGTGGAGCGCAGACAAAAAAACCATCGCCAAAAACCCTTTACGCCTGGGGGTGATCTATCAACCCAACGGCATCAATCCCTATGAATGGACACCACAGGGAACCGGGGCAGACTACAAAACCTCCAAAACCCTGAGGCCTCTCGAAGCGATCCGCAGTGAAGTTTTGGTATTGAGCAACCTCAATCACGATCTGAAAAAAGGTCGCGACCGGCCCACCAGTGGTCACTACGGCGGCACCTCGAATTTCCTCGTCGGCAACGGTGTCAAACGCAGCATGGGCAGCGACATTCAGTGTGGCGTCTCCGTCGATCAGATGGCCGCCCTGCACATGGCTGACCAGACCTTGTTGCCTTCCCTGGAGCTCTCAACCGAAGCCGAATGGACCGGCGTCGATTCGGGAGAGCGCATCACCCAGCTTTACGGCAATTCCATTTCCTGGCTGACTCCCAGCACCCCGCTCGCCCGTGAGCGTTATCCGCGCCTCGCTTTTGACCGCCTGTTTGGCAAGACCAGCGGCCTGGGCGATACCCGTAGTGTGATCGACCTGACTCTCGACAGCATCAACGGTCTGATGAAAAAAGTGAACCAGGACGACCGCCATCGCCTGGATGAATACCTGACCTCGGTACGCAGCCTGGAGAAAAAACTCGAGTTCAACGAAAAAAATCAACGCCCCGTTCCTGCCTCCTTGTTGAAAGGGCGCATTCCCGAACCTGGCAAAGCCAAGTCGCATGACGAACACCTCAGCCGCATGATCGATATCATGACACTGGCTTTCCAAACCGACCGCACCCGCGTCGCCACCTTCATGATGGGGCGCAGCTCCAGCGGCATCGACTTTTCCTTTGTCGATAAAAAATGCGGTGGCCTGCACGGCATGGCACACCACGCCGAGATCAAGGAAAAGCTCGATGGTTACCAGATCGCCAATGAATACACGGTGAAAAAGTATGTTGAGTTCCTACAGAAACTTCACTCGATCAAAGAAGGCGACAAGTCGATCCTCGACAACTCGATGATCCTTTACGGCAACAACATGCGTGACGGCAACTCACACACCTCGGCAAACCTGCCCATCCTACTGGCCGGTCGCGCCGGTGGTCAGATCAATCCCGGGCGCCACATCGAATATTCTGAAAACACCCGTCTGTGTAATTTATACCTGACTATGCTGAAAAACTTCGGCCTCAACATTGATCAATTCAACGAAAGCACCGGCATACTTCCCGAGTTAGGATGATCAAGCACAAGGCAGGCGAAGCGCCCACCCTACCACGTAAAACAAATTTCCATATTTGTTCTCCCAACGCTCCCACCCCAAACAAAAACGGTGCCGAAGCGCAACGCAGACCACCGGAGGCAATTCTATCCTAGCCTCCAACTCTTCTATATTTCCCCTTAGGGTCTTCGTGTGAGCCATTAACGAAGACCCATTCATTTCAAAAGCTAGCTTAGGCGCAGCTACTCTAAAACGGGATCGAATCATCGCCGGGGAACAGTCCTATGTCACCCAACGGATCCTGAAACACTTCCAGCGAAAGACTTAAATTCTTTACCGCTTTGCTATACATCAGTTTCTCTTTAGCCGTTTTTGCCTTTTCCATTGCTTTTAACGTAGCCATGATTTCTTCAGACAAACGGTTCATTATTTTTTCTGCATCCATTATTTTCTCCTTCACTAGCTTTGTATTATTATAACATCACCCCATTCAATGGCAGCCCCCACAGCCGCCTGATTTGCTTTGCACCACTTGCTCCCGCGTTTTTGCCAGTTTCACCAAAACAGCCAACAAACCAGAGCTTAACAAGACCACTCCCACTAACATCAAAACTTGCCAAAAAGACACCGAACCGCCCAACCCATCCATCGCCTTAGTCAACGGCTCTTTAATCTCCTCCATTCCCCCGGCCGTTGCGAGAACCTCTTTAAACTCAGTGGTGACCCGCCCTATTCGAAACGACTCACCCAAGCCCCCAACGACCGAACAGCCGAGCCCTATCAATATCAATCGGATGGAAAGCGGTTGGCGACTCATTTTTTGAAAAAAATAATTATTAAACACAACAAAATGGCAAACTGGATTTTTTACTCATTCGGCGGAAGCTGGGCGACATTTTAATGGCAGGTTTTATTTAGCCGGTTGGTCCAGCAGAGTAACTTTGCCCGTTTTCAAATCATACACCGCTCCAACGATTTTGATTTCCCCTTTCTTTTCGAGCTTGGCTAAAATGGCACTTCTATTTCGAATATCAGTCACAGCCAGGCGAACATTTTTTTCAATCACTTTAGCTAGAAACTTCTTATTGGCTGAAGTTCGCTGGTCGGGATCAACGCCTTTGACAGCTTCAACCGCAGGTGAAATTTTAGCTAACAATTGAGTGAGATTGCCCATTTCTGCTCCATCACAGGCACCGGCGACGGCTCCGCAATTTGTATGACCAAGAACCATTACAACCATGGCTCCAGCCAATTTGGTGGCAAACTCCATCGATCCGAGCAAATCCTTGTTCACAACATTCCCCGCAACACGGCCGACAAAGATATCTCCTATCCCCTGATCAAACACAAGTTCAACCGGCACTCGGGAATCAAGGCAGGACAGAATCACAGCTTTGGGATATTGCCCTGCAGCAGATGCGGCAATGCGAGCATTGATTTTAGGAGCATTTCCTTGATCATTCACAAATCGAGAATTCCCTTCCACCATTCGGGTAAGAACCTTACTTGGAGTTAAGTCATCCTGCCGCTGTTGGCTTACCTGCGCTTGTGCTGTCGAGCAGCCTACCAAAACAGCAATGATAGGTATTAATTTAGTTAATTTCATTATAGTTGAATATTATAGTTGAGTTCGAGTATAAGGGTCTTTTGACATTCCTGATTGACCAGAATTCGGATAAAATTTCGATAATAAAAAGATGCAAAACTTCCTATCCTAATCACAGCAGAATGAAATAGATTTACAGTCTTGTATAGAACAAATGTTCGTCTGACAAGCAAATAAGCAGAGTGCTTCCCTTGTATTCCCTGCTGCATTCCGCACTTGATGGGCCGTCTTTGTCGATTAAAACAAAACGCAAAAGTTTGCTGCGCAGTCAACAACGACCGCTGAACCTGAATCTTATTTATTTTGCGCTTGAATAGCTGGATCTATCGAAAATACCAGACACCGCAAAACGGTGTCTGGAGGAAACGCCGCAAAATGCTTCAACTCACATTCCCTGCCCTTGCCCGCCCCTCATTCCACAAAAATCGAACAAGTTATCTAAAAAACGGTCAAAAACACCTGCTGCCCCAGCCCATTACCCCCTGCCAAGTCTCAACCGAGTGCCTGCCCATGAGATTCCCCCTTTTAAATCCCCCTGCTTTTTGTTTGCTGACAACAGTTTGCTTTGCCCTCGGCCTCACTCCGTCACACGCTGAGAAACTCACTTTTGAGCAGCACATCCGCCCCATCCTCAAAGCCAACTGCTTCCAATGCCATGGCGAGGACAAAGAACTGAAAGGCGATCTCGACCTGCGACTGCGCAAGGCCATCGTCAAAGGCGGAAAAAATGGCCCCACTCTGATCCCCGGGGATCACAAAAAAAGCCCGCTCTACACGCTCACCCAAAAAGGCGAAATGCCTCCCGAAGAGCATCCCGCTCTCAAGCCGATAGAAGTCGAACTCATCGCCCGCTGGATTGATCAAAACGCACCGACTGCCTACCCCGAGCCCGATCAAATCCCGGCAGCCGGAGAACTGATCATCACTGGAGATGAGCGCGCCCACTGGTCCTTTCAGCCCATCAAAAAACCCGCTCTGCCCCAAGTCAAAACATCAGCAGGTAGCAATCCCATCGACCTCTTCATCGCCCGCAAACTCGCTGAAAAGAACCTCAGCCCTTCCCTCAAAACCTCGCGTATCAAATTAATCCGTCGCGCTACTTTTGATCTCACCGGCCTGCCACCCACCCATAGTGAAATCGAAAATTTTCTCCAAGATCAATCCCCCGACGCCTGGCAGCGGGTGGTCGATCGCCTGCTCGCCTCACCTCGCTACGGGGAACGCTGGGGGCGTCACTGGTTAGACGCCGCGGGTTACTCGGATTCCGAAGGTTACAATGACAAAGACGTGCTGCGCACCGATGCCTGGCATTACCGGGATTATGTCATCCGCGCTTTCAACAACGACAAAGCTTTTGACCAGTTTGTCATCGAACAAATCGCCGGTGACGAACTGGTAAACGCCACCCTTGCCAATGCACAAGGGCTCGCCAACAAGGATCCAGAAGCATTGGAAAAACTCACCGCCACCGCCTTCCTGCGCATGGGACCTGACGGCACCGCTTCCGCTCCTGGCGCTGAGCAGGCCAAGGCCGCCAATCAAAACGTCACCGAAACCCTCAAGATTGTTTCTTCCTCCCTGCTCGGTCTGACCGTCGCCTGCGCGGAATGCCATCACCACCGCTTCGACCCCATTCCACAGGAGGACTTCTACCGCCTGCGCGCTGTTTTTGCCCCGGCTCTTGATACCAGTCACTGGCGCAAACCCGCCAACAGCCGCCTGGCTCTGTTATCCGAAGCTGACAAAAAATGCTCGGATACCATCGAGGCTGAAGCCAAAAAAATCGATGTTTTCACCAAGGCCAAAGCAAAAGAAGTCGCGGCGACTATCTTCGAGCGAGTGATCGGTCGCTTGCCTGAAAAACACCGCAAGTTTGCCCGCGAAACCTACAACACACCAAAAGACCAACGCACTCCTGAACAGGTAAAATTTATCACCGAAAAATACACCGTGATCAACGTGCCTACCACGTTTGGCAGCATCGGCAGTGGCTTGGGACTTTATATCAATGTCGAAAAAGACGCCAAGGAATTGGAAAAAAGCATCAAGCTGTATCAGGACGCCGCCGCTGGATTGCGAAAAACCAAACCGCTGCCCGAATACATCCGGGTGACTCTGGAAAACACCGCCAATAAAGCTCCGGCCACCAAGGTTTTTTATCGCGGCGACCACACTTCTCCCAAAAAGGAAACCATGCTACCAGCAGATTTCACCGTGCTTTCCGCTAGCAACAGCACGCCCTTCCCCGACAACAACAAGGATCTGCCCACCAGCGGTCGCCGTCTGGCTTACGCCCAACATCTCACCAACGGCAAACACCCGCTCACTGCCCGGGTGCTGGTCAACCGTTTCTGGATGCACCACTTTGGTCGTGGCATCGTCAACACCCCGGGCGATTTTGGAGTCCGTGGCAGCGCCCCCTCCCACCCCGAACTGCTCGACTGGCTCGCCGCCGACTTCATGGAAAACGGCTGGCAGCTGAAACGTTTTCACAAATTGCTGATGACCTCCTCTACCTACCAGCAGGACTCCGTCCGTCGGCCCGACCACGATCTGGTCGATGCCGACAACGCTCTGCTGTGGCGAATGCCAGTGCAAAGACTTGAAGCCGAAACCATTCGCGACAGCATTCTTGCGGTGACCGGAAAGCTCAATACCACCCCCTTTGGCAAACCTGTTCCGGTGGTGCTCAGCAAGGTCGGAGCTTTAGTGATCGGTGGAGGGAAAATTTCAGCCGATCAGCGGGAGTATAAACGCTCGGTTTACGTGCAAACCCGGCGCTCGCAACAAGCCTCCATCCTCGACGTTTTTGATGCTCCGCAGATGGCACCCAATTGTGAACTGCGAACCTCTTCAACCGTCACCCCGCAATCCCTCGCCCTGATGAACAGCGATTTTGTGCTCAAACAAGCCGCCCTCTTCGCCGACCGCGTGATTGCTGAAAGCGGGGCTAGTGCCAACTCCGCTGACCGCATCCGCCACGCCTGGCAGCTCTCCACTGGTGAGCTACTAAACGCTGCCGAGTTCAGCGAACTCAAGCGACTTTTCGACGTACAGAAAAATTTATTGAACACCGCAAAAAAAACAAAAGACCAGGCGTCCGCCGACAAAAAAGCACTCACCACTCTCTGTCAGGTGTTATTCCAAACCAACCGCTTCTTATACGTTTATTAACCGCACTTGTAGGGCGATCGCTGCGCTTGCCTCGATTATAAGTTAGCTTCCATTCTTTCATCTCACATCAAATGAACTCTTCCCGTCGACATTTCCTCTCGCAAAACGCCCTGGGCATATCCTCACTTGCTCTGGCCAGTCTGCTCAAGGATGATGGTTTGCTGGCAGCCACCAATAAACCCAACCTGGCGCCACAAACTTTTGATCTATCCGCCAAGGATCCGCAAAAGGAACCCCAGGCCAAAGCGATGATCTCGATGTTCATGGGCGGCGGCCCCAGCCACCTGGAATTGCTCGACCCCAAACCGATGCTGGACAAATACGCCGGCAAACCCTTTCCCAACGCTAAAAAACTCAAGTTCGATAATGTCGGCGGGGCGAGCCCCATCATCATGCCTTCGGCCTACGCTTTTGAAAAATGCGGCCAGTCCGGCACCGAGATATCCGAGCTGCTGCCCGAACTCAAAACCATCAGCGATGACATCACCGTCATCCGCTCAATGACCCTACCCAACATCCGCAACCACGTCGCCGGCATGCGCGCCCTTACCACTGGACGCGGACAAGCCGGCTACCCCTCCCTGGGCAGCTGGCTCACTTACGGACTCGGTTCCGAGACCGACAATCTGCCCTCCTTTGTCGCCCTCATCGTCGGCGGCAACCCTCCCGGTTCCCCCTTCTGGGACTCAGTGCAACTGCCGTCGATCTATCAGGGAACCGTGGTGCGCGAGCAGACCCCGCGTATCATGAACCTGACTCCACCTGCGCATCTGAAAGGTTCGGCACAGCAAGAACAACTCGCCACCTTGGAAAAACTCAATCAACTCGATCTCAAAAACTACCCCGGCGAGAATGATCTGGCAGCGCGCATCGCCTCTTATGAATTGGCTGCCAAAATGCAGACTTCCGCCACCGACGCGCTCGACCTGACCAAGGAAACGGCCGCCACCCGCAAACTTTACGGCCTCGATGACAAAAATACCAAGCAGCTCGCCGAAGCCTGCATCATCGCCCGTCGGCTGGTCGAACGCGGCGTGCGGTTTGTCCAGATCTGGAACTACGTCTGGGACATGCACTCCGACATCACCGCCGCCATCAAAACCCGCACCGCACGGGTTGACCAGCCCTGTGCTGCGCTGGTCAAGGATCTCAAATCACGCGGCATGCTCGATTCCACCATCGTCCAGTGGGGGGGTGAAATGGGACGTCTTCCGGTCATTCAATACCGAGGCCCCGGCAAGCCCCCAGGTCGTGATCACAATACCGAAGGTTTTTCCATCTGGATGGCCGGCGGCGGCATCAAAGGCGGACACGTGCACGGAGCCACTGATGAATTTGGCCACCGCGCCGTCGATCGCCCCGTCACCCAACACGACTTCCACGCCACCATCCTCAAACAATTCGGCCTCGACCAGAACAAACTCAACTACAAACAAAATGCCCTGCCCATCTCGCTAGTGGAAATGGAAAAAGGCAAAGCGGTGGAGGATATTTTAAGCTAAGCGCAGAGCACGGCGTTTTTTTGCAAAAGAGAATCAATCTGAGGTGAAAACACTGTTGAGCGAGAACTAATGAACCGCGAGAAGAATGTCTCACGCAGAGCCGCAGAGATGAGTCAGAAAGATTTAAGTAGCTATTCAGGTCTGCAGGGCATTTTAAAAGAGTTTAACCGCGGATAACACGGATGCACGCGGATAAGAAAAGACAATTCAAGTATTTAACGAGTATCGTTCTATCTTAAGCTATGTGATTTCAGATAAAACGATCTTTTCGAAGTATCCCATCCGCGCCCATCCGCGCCCATCCGCGCC
>JASFYY010000070.1:0-28516 GCA_045046875.1 Verrucomicrobiota bacterium
TCTGCTTCACCCTCTGCTTCACCCTCTGCTTCACCCTCTGCTTCACCCTCTGCTTCACCCTCTGCTTCACCCTCTGCTTCACCCAAATCCTCGCCAGCCAGCCTAGCTGCATCATCATGATCGAGCGCCGCCTCATCCTCCTCCTTAAGCTCACCAGCACTTATCGCTTCGCCCTCAGTCTCAGCATCTTCTAACAAGTCAGTTTCAGCCCCCAAGCCTTCCACAACTATAGCGCTATCCTCGACCTCAACCGTATGCAGGTCTTCCTCCACTGGCACACGGGTGACCTGCACCCGCATGCTGCCATTTTCATTCGGACGCATACTGGCCACAATAGGCAGGCTGCAATTCAAACACATGCCTTGCATGCCCAGATGCTCACGCGAAATATTCAATTCCTGCCCACAGTCCGGACACCAAATCCGCAAAGGCGGCTCGCCCTCGGGCTCAGGCTCGACCATGGCTTCAGCTTCCACCGCAGGCTCTGCAGCTTCTGCCTCAGCTAGCTCAGGCTCTTCAAGCTCCTCTGCTTGATCCAACTCTTCCTGCCCCGGTAAATACCATGGCACACTCGCTCCGACCGCATCACTGCCATCAATTTCCTCGTCGGGGGATTCTGGGTCTTCAGGTTCGTTCATGTCAGGCTGTAGCCAAATAGCATATAAACCGTGTATCTAAACGCCTTTTTACTTAATTTCCAAGCTCTGCTTCTATCATTTTTATCAGCTCTTCAAATATGAATCGCATGATCAAAGGCTGCGGCCGACGCTTCATGCAAGGCTTCGGCATAAGTCGGATGCGCGTGGATCGTGTTTTCGATGTCCTTCCAAGTCGCGCCCATTTGCAAAGCCAGTCCGGTTTCAGCGATCATTTCGGTCGCCTCGCCGCCAATGATATGAGCCCCCAACAAACGATCCGAGCCGTCATCGGCAAAAATCAATTTGGTGAACCCTTCGCGTTCATTTGCTGCCAGGGCACGTCCACTGGCCATGAAGGGGAACTTACCAATGCGGTGGGCGATGCCCTGATCGATGCAGTCCTGCTCACTCAGACCAATGCTGGCGACTTCAGGATGGCAATAGGTACAACCAGGAAAATTACCGACCTTTTCAGGCTCATGCCCCTGTATATAAAGCCCCTCAATCGTCTGGATCGCCTCAAAACTGGCTACGTGGGCAAGCCAGGGCGCCCCGATGATATCCCCCGCGGCGTAAACATTAGCCAAAGAGGTCTGATAACGATCTCCCACTTGCACAAAACCTCTGTCGCTCAGCTCGATCTGCCCCAATTCCTCTGCGATATCCGGCAAAACCGGAGCCACTCCGGTAGCCACCAGGCAATAATCCGCCTCGATATTTTTCTCTTCCCCGGATTCTCCGCCAGTGAGGTCCTGCACCGTGAGCGATACTCCGCCTTCCGACACTCTTGCTGAGATGGTTTTGTGGCTGGTCAGGCAAGCAATTCTCTGACGTTTGAAAGATTTCTCCAATGTTTCGGAAATTTCCCGATCCTCGACCGGCACCAATCGATCCATCATCTCAACCAGCGTCACTTTACAGCCATACGCACTGAAAAAACTCGCAAACTCGACCCCAATCGCACCAGCTCCAATGATAATCAGGCTCTGGGGACATTCGGGCAGGGTCATCGCCTCCTTGGAAGACAGAACCCGGTTGCCATCAAAGGGCAAAAAAAGCAAGGCCGCGGGCTTGCAGCCGGTGGCGATCAAAACATCTTTACTTTCAAGCACTTGAGTAGGATCAGCGCCCTCTTCAGCGGACGTAAACTCGACCTCCACCCGTCCCTCTGCCAGCAGGGATCCCGTTCCGCGAATGTAATCAATGCCGTTTTTCTTAAACAAAAACTCCACTCCGCCCGCCAAACGCCCCGACACCTGGCGTGAGCGCCCGATCACCTTATCCCAGTCAAAACTGACTTCACCATCAATCTGCACCCCGAACTCGCGTGCTTGTTTGGTGATCGAACGATAAAAAGCAGCATTTTTCAGCAAAGCCTTGGTCGGAATACAACCCCAGTTGAGACAAGTGCCTCCAGCCCGGTCATTTTCGACGCAGGCAACCTTTTTCCCCAATTGGGCCGCGCGAATGGCGGCGACATAACCCGCGGGGCCGCCCCCTATAACTATGAGATCGTATGACATGATGAACTTTGTATGACAGAACTTTTTTATAAGCACAAATCCGCTGAATACCCGAAAATATCCGCCATTTGTTATTAAAGTGGCACGAAAGTGGCTGATATTCACTCAATTGAAAGCGGAAAGAACAGCCTTCTCACTTAAAAATCACTTGAGAGAGGCGCTAAAATCGCTAAAAGTTGGGCAATGCTTACCGGTCTCTGGTCCGGTTCACGAGTTTACGCCTACGCACCCGTACATTTCACCAGTTCATTTTCAAAAAAAAATCGATATGTCCACGAATACCAACGCACCGACCGAAGAGTCGCAAGAGAAAAAGAGCCAGCCTGAAAACTCTCCCAAATATCCAGGCATCCGCGTCACCTGTAACGGTAACCAATTAGTGACTCAATGGGTTGAGACCCGCATCACTGAAGGTGGCATCTTTTATCCGATCACACCCAGCACCGAAGGCGGCGAGATCTATCAAGAGTCTTTTGCCAAAGGCGAGCTCAATGTTTTTGGCCGTCAAAAAATCGCCATCGAAACCGAAGGCGAGCACTCGGCTCAAGGTGGCGCCACCGCTTTTGCCGTGACCGGTCACCGTGCGGTCAACTTCACCTCTGGTCAGGGATTGGTTTACGCTTCCGAGCAATACTACCACGCACCCGGCAAGGGTTCGACCATGGTGCTGCAAGTTGGCGCACGTGCGCTGACCAAACACGCCCTGAACGTGCACTGTGGTCACGATGACATCTACGCCGTGCTCGACACCGGTTGGACGATCCTCTTCGCCAAAGACGCTCAACAGGCCGCTGACCAATCGATCATCCTGCGTAAAGTCGCCGAGCTGAGCCTCAACCCTGGCATGAATGTGCAGGACGGCATGCTCACCACTCACTCCGAGCGCACCTACTTTGCCCCCGAAGCCGATTTACTACGTGAATTCCTCGGTGCTCCCGACGACGAGATCGACTGCCCGACACCTGCTCAAAAAGACCTTTTTGGCGAAACCCGTCGCCGCGTGCCGGCGATGATCGACATCAAAGCACCCGTGCTGCTCGGACCGGTGCAGAACCAGGAGCATCACATGAACGGCATCGTTGCCCGACGCAATAACTTCAACGAACCCATCATGGGCTTCCTCGAAGACGCGTTCCAAGAATTCGGTGATCTCACCGGCCGCTATTATGGCCCCATCACCAAATACAAAACGGACGACGCGGAAACGGTTTTTGTTTCCATCGGTTGTGCCGCGGAAAACTTGGAAGAAGCCTGCGACTACCTGCGTGACCAGCGCGGTGCCAAAGTTGGCTCGATCCACATCAATGTCATTCGCCCCTTCCCAGAAGCAGCGATCATCGAAGCGCTTCGCGGCAAAAAACACGTCATCGTTTTGGAAAGAACAGACGAAGGCATGGCTGGCGACAACCCGCTCGGCCGTGACATCCGCACCGCTTTGCTGAAAGGTCTCGAAACCGCAAAATTTGGCGGCACCCGTGCTGCCATGACGATGGAAGAAATGCCTCGCATGTTCCGCGGCTCCTACGGAGTAGGATCTCGCGACTTCCGCCCAGAGCACATGCTCGGCGCTTACGAATTCGCCATCGGCCAGACCAAACGCCAGGACGGCCTCGGTGCTGAAGACGGAAAATCATTTTTCGTATTGGGATGTGACCACCCCTACGCGGTCAAATCCAAAGAACTTCCCTCTTTGCTGCCACAAGGCGCTATAGCGGTGCGCTTCCACTCGATCGGTGGTTGGGGCATGATCACCACGGGTAAAAATCTCGGTGAAATCATCGGCGAGTTTGGTGACTTCATCTCTCATCGTGATCCTGAATACGACGAAGGAGGAACGCTGGTTGAGAAGCTCAACATCATGGCGAACCCCAAATACGGTTCGGAGAAAAAAGGTTCGCCCACCAACTACTTCTTGGTAGTAGCTCCCGAGCGTGTGCGAGTGAACTGCGAGCTCAACCACGTGGACGTGGTGCTCTGCTGCGATCCTAAAGCCTTCACCCACACCAACCCACTGGCAGGCATCAACAAAGGTGGCAGCCTGGTTTGGGAATCCAATGACGACCCTGCTACGGCATGGCAACGCATCCCCAAACAACACCGCGAGTTTGTTAAAGAAAACAATATCCGTATTTTCATCCTGCCAGGTTTCGACATTGCTAAAAAAGCAACCAGCCGACCTGACTTGCAGATGAGAATGCAAGGCAACTCTTTCCTGGGTGCCTTTTTCAAAGTATCGCCTTTCCTTGATGAATACAGCATCAGCGAAGAGCAATTTTTGCAAACAGTTCGCGCTCAGTATCAGAAGAAATTTGGTCGTTTTGGTGACGCAGTAGTCGATTCCAACATGACGGTGATGACTGAAGGTTTCGCCCGGGTGCAAGAGATCAACTACGGTGAACTCGAAGACGCAGACACTTCAAGCATGCGCCTCGCGCCACTCGCTCCCGTCGGCAATATAGAAATCTTACCTACCGCAGGTTGCAACGTTTCCAGCATCGGCACGATCTCCACACCCGAAGGTCAGCCAATCAAAGATCCCATCAAAACGATGGCGAAATTTGATTCGGAATACCGCAGCGGCCTAGCCTACAACCAACCCGCTGGCCCGCTGGCAGCTATGGGCGTGATGGCGTCAGGCACCGGGGCGACTTCATCCAAGTATGTCGCTCGTCGTGAGACTCCGGTTTACATCGCCGAAAATTGCACCCAGTGCATGGAGTGTATCACCGCTTGTCCCGACACCGCTCTGCCTAACACCTCACAAAATATCGGCACCGTGTTGACCACGGCTGCTACCAACTATGTTAGCGACGCCGCTGAGCGCAAAAAACTGATCGCCGAATTGCCTGGCATCGAATCACGCGCTCGCGAGGCGATGACCACTTCTGTGAATGCCAAAGAAAGCCTGCCTTTCAAAGACATCATCCGCAAGGAAATCGAAGGCATCAATGGAGCCGTCGCTGCAGAGAGCAAAAACGAATTCCTCGCCATCATCGACAAATTGCCACTGGCATACAGCAAGGTGCCCGCCATCTTCAAAAACGTCGAAAAGAAAAACAACGGCGAAGGCGGCCTGTTCTCGATCTTCGTCTCCGACCTTTGTAAAGGTTGCGGCGAGTGTGTCACCGAGTGCGGCGACCACAATGCCCTCGTCATGATGCCCGATACCGAAGAGCTCAATCAGGACATGATGACCTCGCAGATCTTCTCGCGCATGCTGCCTGAGACACCGCAGAAATACCTCGGCCTCTACGACAACGAAGCGCCGCAAGATTCTCGTGCAGCCGCACTGAGAAATCACCTGATGGTGCGCAGCAACTACGAAGCTCTGGTCTCCGGAGACGGAGCCTGTGCTGGTTGTGGTGAAAAGAGCATCCTGCGTGCACTTGCATCAGTGACCGAAGCCTACATGAGACCGCTCTATCATCAGAAGGCCGATCGCCTTTATGAAAAAGCCGGTGTTCTGCTAACTGACGGTGTCGCCAAACTGCAAGCCCTAAAAGCTCAAGACGAAGAACAATACACTCGTTACAAACGAGCCTTCGCTCAGTTGATCATGGGACTCGGTGGTGAGAACTCAGAGGATACCGACCAACGCATCGCCAAACACGGCGACATCAGCGACCAAGAAGTCATCGACGGCTTGTGCGCAGTGATGAATCAAGATGCTTACAATCACAAACGCCTGCAAGCCAATGACGGACGTTCCGCCAACGGCATGTCAGTGATGACCATGGGAGCCAGCACCGGTTGTAATACCGTTTACGGATCGACTCCTCCATCCAACCCACATCCTTATCCTTGGATGAACTCTCTGTTCCAAGACGGCTCCACCGTTTCCTGGTTGCTCGGCGAGTCTCTCATCCTTCAACACTCCCGCCGTTCGGTGGCTCCTGAAAGATTGTGCGACTCCTTGTTGGACGCCGCCGCAGGTGAAGATGTGATGCCAGAGCAGACTTACTGGGATCTCACTCGCCTCAACGATACGCTGATGACCGAACAGGAAATCCGCGAGTTGCCAAAAGTGTGGATCGTCGGTGGTGATGGCGCTTTGGGAGATATTGGTTTCCAGAATCTCTCAAAAGTGATCCTGCAGAATCGTCCCAACGTCAACGGCATCATGCTCGATACCCAGGTTTACTCCAACACCGGTGGTCAGAACTCCGATTCATCGACGATGCTCGGCGGTTATGACATGAACCAGTTTGGACGTCAGTCCCAAGGTAAGTTGATCGAGAAAAAGAACGTCTCGGAAATCTTAACCGCCGGACACGGATCGCCTTTCATCGCTCAGGTATCGATGGCCAACTCCGCACGACTTTATAAGTCGATGCTCGACGGCCTTGAATATCGCGGCACCTCCTTCTTCCAATGTTATACCACTTGCCAACCTGAACACGGTGTAGGTGACAACATGTCAGCGGAACAAGCCAAACTCGTTCGCGATTGCCGTGGCATGCCCGAGTTTGTATTCGACCCGCAGGGTGGTGAGCTTTCCCAAGAGTGTTTCGATCTCAAGGGCAACCCCAGCCTGAAACGCGATTGGTGGGAAGCCAGCTATAGCGACAAGAGCAAATACAACTTCACCGTTGCTCACTGGGCGATCACCGAAGCTCGCTTCCGTCGTCACTTGAAATTGATCAAAGAAGAGGAAATTTCCAATTACACCTTCTTCGATGACATTCTCGCTCGCATCTCACAAGACGACGTCGTCCATCGCCGCGTCTTTGATACCGATCACCGCAGTTACGTGCCTGATTTTGAAGTCTATTTCAAAGCAGAAGTAGACGGCAAATTCCGCTACTACTCAGTATCACGTCAAATGGTGCTGTTCGCCGTAGAACGCCGTAAAGCGTGGCGCATGCTGCAAAGTAAAGCCGGCATCCAGAACCAGGATTACGCAGCGCAGCGCGCCTTGTTGAAAAAAGTCGATGCCGGAGACATCACGCTAGAAGAGCTACTCAGCAAATCTGGCGAATTGTTACAAGCCGAAGCCGATACCCTGAGCGCCAAATAAATAAAATTCGCGACCTCCGTCGCTACAAAATCCCAAGCCCTTCCGGTCAACAAAACCAGAAGGGCTTTTTTGTGCACCACACTCCCGCCCGCAAACGCACGCACGTAGTGCGGGCTTGCCTTTGGCTGTCTTCCGTTTTCACTTCGGCTCCAACCCGCCCCCCCTTAAGCCCAAAGGGCTGCCCCTATGCCAGTCCCGGACAACGTCCGGGGTTAAATCCACCCTCATTTCTCCAGCACCACCGGTGCGGCCCTAATCTTCCTCCAAACTCATCCCCCAATCAGCACAAGAATACTTTTACCAGGGGTGCCTCCCTTTAATTTACCATTTAATTTATCTTTATTTTCAGTTTCTATTCTTCTGATTTTCGCTCAAATCCCTCGGCATTGACAAAACTATACCGCCGTGCGATCATATGATTCATAATGATTCACTATCTGAATCATTCACACGCTCAATCTGTCATCCTATGAAAACGGTCACTTTACGCAACATTGACCCCGAGTTAAAAAAAGCTTTGATGGATAAAGCTGCGCAAGATTCGTCCAGTTTGAACAGTGTGGTTTTAAACGCTTTGCGAGAAAGCTTCGGAATAGATAAAAAGCCGCGACGTCAACGTAATTTGGAACTCGAGAACCTCGCGGGCGCATGGAATGATGAGGACAAGGCGGAGTTCGAAAAAAACACCTCCGCCTTCAATGAAATCGACGAGGCGATGTGGCAATGAAACATATCCTCATTGATACCAATGTTTATAGCGCCTTCATGCTCAATCAACCTGAAGTGGTTGATGTATTGAGCATTGCAAACAAAATCGTTATTTGCCCCACTGTAATGGGCGAATTACTTGCAGGTTTTAAAAATGGCAGCAAAGAAAAGAAAAACAGAGCTGAACTGGATGCTTTTCTGGATATTTCTAATGTCAGTGAAATTAACATTGATTTTGAAACATCTGAGTTTTATGCGGAAATTTACCGTTCTTTACGAGCAAAAGAAAAACCCATACCTAGCAATGATCTTTGGATAGCGGCTTCGGCCTTACAACACGGTTTAGCCGTCTTCACGCTAGATGCCCATTTCACAGTGATTGATGGATTGCTCCTGGCGAATCTCTAAGGTCGCGGCAATGGGTCGTAGAGTGACTTTTTCCCAGTATGATTTGAACGGTGGATTCAACCAACTGATTCCAACCTTCACTTCGTGTCTGCTTCAGAAATCTCGCAAAAATCCGGGAAAGCGGAATTTCCTCCCCTTTGATTTTTTTGCTCATCCATACTTACAACGTCGGAACAAAACCTGTAAATGGCACACCTGACTGCCCTCGCATGGCAAAAATACCGCGGCGACTCTTTCCATTGTTTTTTTGGCGCACGGTGCCATGTTTCACCAGTTTAACTGGCTAGCCATCTGCTGATGATCTAAGATTTCAATATGGATTCTATGGCCACTTTCCATGCAAGCATCCACACCGCCAGAACCTAGCCCCACACCGACGCGACAAGCGCCGCCGCCTACATACGGGCATCGTCGCCAGTCCATCTGGCGCAGGATCGTTCGGCGCTTGACCCGCCGTAAGGTATCGCGCACCGAAGAGAGCATGCTGCCGGTGTTGATTCAGGTTTTTGCCGGTTTCAGCAAAATGGACGGCAGGGTAGATGAAGCCGACATTGATTCAACCCTCGGTTTCCTCCGCTACGATTACCCGGAAACGGTCTATTCCGAACTGCGCGAGCTCTACGCCCGCGCACTGCACGAATGGCAGAATCTCGATGAGATCGCCGAACATATCGCTGAGCGCCTCCATTTCGAAGACAAAATCCTGCTCGGGGTGCAGCTCTATGTATTGATCTCCCGCGCCGATCTACAGAAGGAGCACCTGATCTCTTTTTATCAGTTCATGACCACTCTGGGGGTCGCCTCCGAAGCCATCGCGCTGGTTTACCAACTTAATACCAGCGACCCCTACGCCCAAATCCCCGACGATTCCGACGGCAGCAGTCAACCGCTGGAAACCCTGATCATTGGCCGCAGAAAACCCGCCGACGTGGTGATCCCTTCGATGTCGGAGCATTGCTCACTGGCCGCATTCCGTTTCCAGGAGCTGATTTTATTAAAAAACATCGGCAACGAGCCGGTCATCGTTCGCGGACGTTACATCCGCCAAGGTGAATTCTGCCGTATCTACGAAGGGCAAGCCATTTTGCTGGCCGAGGTGGTGCTCGATTATCACGACATCGTTTTTTATCTCAACGCCAAGAAAAACGTTTCTTCGACCCAGCTTTTTTTGTCGATTGATCACAATAACAAGAGCCATTTCATTGAGAAATCGCGCTCCAAACTCAGCTATCTGGAAATAAAATTCGGTCTCGACATCACTGTCAAAGTGCTGCGGGACATGGAAGCGTCGATCAATACCGTGCGCCTGCATGAAGGCATCACGATGGAGGTTAATCTAAATGATAAGATATTCTTCGACGACCTGACGGAAATCGCCGTTTCGGATCTCAGACGCAGGGCGAGAGAACTCGGCGGACGTTTTGATCTGCTTCCCAATCGTTCCGAATACCTGGTTTCGAACAATCCCAACATGCTGCGCGAAGGGGATATCCTATTGTCCTCGGGTTCGATCGGCGAATTGTTATTACGCATTCGTTGTGACTACGCCGCAAAGTCAGGCGAACTGGAAATCCTGGCCGCTGATCGCCCGATCATGGTTGGCGATGTCCCGGTTCGTGGGTCCACCTATTTGCGCGACGGGGATACCATCGCCATCGGCGAGGGTCAATACCTTCGCTGTCACTTCAGTGACGGAATCATTGAAGAAGAGCATAACATCATCAGCTCGCTGCAAGCACGGGATCTGTCCCACAGTTACGACAAAAAAACCACCGCTCTCGACAACATCAGCTTTGCGGTTCAACGCGGCGAAATGATCTGTGTCATGGGGCCCAGCGGTTGCGGCAAAAGCACTTTGCTCAAAACTCTGGCAGGCCAACTGGAACCCAATAACGGCAAGATATTACTCAACAGTGTTGACCTCTACGATCACCACTCTGATCTAACTTATTACATATCCTACATCCCCCACGAAGAGGCGCTCGACCCTCTGCTCACGGTAGAGGAAAACCTCGACACAGCAGCCGCCATCCGCGCGCCTTATTTCACCCGCGCCGAGCGCCGCCGCCGTGCCGATGCCAAAATCGTTGAGCTCGGGCTTAGTGAAATGCGTCACCGTCTCGCCGGAGACGCCAGCACCAAACACCTTTCCGGCGGACAAAGAAAACGCCTCAACGCCGGCCTCGACATGATCGGCATCTCTGATGTTTATCTCTTTGACGAACCAACCTCCGGCCTATCATCCAAAGACTCAGAGCACGTATTGGAAGTCATTCGAGGGCTCACCCATAACAAAATCACTCTGGTCAGTATCCACCAACCCAGCAGTCGTTTGTTCCACCTTTTTGACAAAGCCCTGCTGCTCGACAATGGCGGCAAGCTGGCTTTTTTCGGCACTCCAGCCCAAATGCTGACTTACTTCGCCGAAGCCCGCGACCAGGAAGGGGTCGCCCCCAATGCTTTTGCCGAACCCGATGCCAGCATGGCCTCTCTGCATTCGATGGAAAGCCCTCAAGCTGATCCGCACACCCCTGCCCACGCTGCCCGCCAAATTCCGCTGACCCCCGATTTTATTTTTGATATCCTCGAGACTCCGCTGCGCGATTTGAGCGGGGACGTCATCTACGAACCCAATGACCGGGGACAGCTCGCCCCGGCACGGCGCTTCAACCCCGACTTCTGGCGTGACCGCTTCCAGACTTACCGCTTGTTAGCAGAAGTGCACCAGCGCCAAATCGAACCTGATGCTTCGGCGGCCTCCCACGCCCTTACCCCCCCGCGCCGCCCCAAACGCAATATCTCGGAAGAATGGGTGCATCTTGCCAATCAATTCAAACGCGCTTTCCTGAGCAAATTACGCAACAAAGCCAATCTTGCCACTACCCTGCTCGAAGCTCCTACCTTAGCTATACTGGTCGCCACAGTGCTGCGTTATTCCGAAGAAGGACACTACAACTTCGCCTCGGCTTTCCACATCCCCACCTACCTCTTTTTGACCCTGGTGATCGGCCTCTTCCTCGGCCTGACCAACAGTGCTGAAGAAGTGATCCGTGACCGTATTCTGCTCGAGCGCGAGCGCAATCACGGCATCCGTGTTTCTACTTACATTCTCAGCAAGGTTGCTTCCTTGGGATTTTTTGCCTTGTTACAATGTGTGATCTATCTACTGATCGGCAATGCCATCCTCGGCATCCGCGACATGTTCTGGCATAATTTATTCTGGATGTTCTCCACCTCATTTGTCGGCATCACCATGGGGCTGTTCATCTCCAGTCTGGTGAAAACCTCAAAAACCGCAGTCAATATCATTCCCTTGATCCTAATCCCCAATATCATCCTCGGTGGAGCCTTGATCAAATACGAAGAAATGAACAGTGGACTGGATGTTTTTCACAGCATCAGTAAATGGCTCGGGCCTGAACACGACGAACCCGCTGTTGAGCCTTCAAGCAACTTGCAAGTGCCTGCGATTTGCAATGTCATGCCACTGCGCTGGTCCTACGAAGCCGTGATTATCGGCCACGCAGAACGCAATCCGGCCAGCGCGCTGATTAATGATATCCAGGACAAACTGGATTTTTTCATGGCCAAAAAAGAGCTTACCCCCGAAGAAGAAGTGGAACTCGACCAAGCCAAACAAGCCTTGGCCATCGTCTATGGTTTGTCCGCCACCAGCGCCAAAAAGGTGAATAACAAACTGAAACACATCCGACGGGCGCTTAAAGCGGGAACGCTGGATCCCAAAGACTACGCCACTGACCCCAAACTCGCCGCCAGTCATCAACTGGTTTCTGCCGAAGACATTTACCTCAATGGCAAAGTGCTCGATTTGTTCAATCGAGCTGAAGTCGAAAAACTCGATTACCGCCAGAACGCCCCACCCAATGTCTTTTTCGGCTCCACCAAACGGCTGGCTTTCCCAAGCAGAAGTGGAGAAAAAATCTACACCTTCGACACCCTCAAACTCAACGCCCTGGCCATGGCCGCGTTTGCCCTGATCGGCCTGATCTGTTTGCAAATCAGCCTGACTCGACAGCTACGGAAAGTTTGAAGCTTCTACCGTTCACCCCTGCCCGCTTCCATTGTCCGGACAAGTTCGCCTTTCATCAGCGCTGATTTTTCAACCTGCAAGGGGGCAGGAGTCACCACCGCGACGCACAATCTGCCCCCGGCGCTTTCACAACGCAGCACTCCCAACCAGCCACCTTCTTCCAGGGGTAAATTCAACGCCCCATCACGAGCAAAATCCGTTCGCGCCTGCACTTGCTCAAGCACACTGGTCAGTCGCATCGCCGAGTCCACCATCGCAGGATCTCCACTGCCCCCCCCGTCCAGATCCCGGTGCAAAAGGGTGTATCCCTGGCCATCAACGATCACCAAACGTGAAGCTTCCGCCAAGCCCATCGCCCACGATGCAAATGCATCAAGCCGGGTTCTCAACGGTCCCTGCGGCACTTCAAAACTCCCGCCGCTCGATTCTCCAGCTTGCCCCGCTGCAAGACTTTGATCATCCTTACTCACTTGCCCGTCAGCTATAACCGGAGGAATGGCCGTAACCTGCGAAACCGCAGCCGCTGGCACCAAATGCCGCCGCTTGAGAAAACCGCTCTCCTCTGCTCGCAAACGAACCGCAGCCAGAGCGCGGGCCGCCCGCAACACCGGACCTTCATCCACTTCATCCGACTCGGCTTTTACTTCCGTTGCGGCAGTGCCCGACGCCGGTGACGGCTCAGCCACCGGCTCAGGACGATACGAGATCGAGGGCACCTTCTCAGATTTCTCCGGCACAGGATCCGACTGCGATGGTGAAACCTCAGCAGCAGTAGGAAAAGGCGCCGCGCGATAAGCCGCCGCTTGATTGATATCCAGCCCCTGCTTCGGCAAGCCGATACTGGACACATCCTCCGCCAAAGAACGCCCGCTTTCAGGCTCACCCGCAAGCTCCGGCTCCGCCGGCAACAAAGCATCAGCCAGACGCTGCATCTCGGACTGGTCAATCCATGAGTCGAGTGTATTCGTTTTCTTCTTCTTCACTTTCGAGTCCCAGTTCGTTCTCCATCTCCGCTGCCAATTGATCAAACACCAATGCCGTAGCCGTGGGTTTTTTATAAAGTAATCCCAAAGGAACTCCCACGCGACTGGCTTTCAAAAAATCAATCGCCCGGGGAATCCGGGTATCGCACATCAGTTGATCCGGCAACAATTCGCGAATCTCTGCCGCCAGCTCAACGCTGTCGGTTTCGTCCTCCTGCAGCATCGTCAGCAACACACTCGCTCCCGCCTTTTGGCCACGCGCACCCTCCATCCCCACCACCGCTTTGAGCATCTGCGGAATCGAACGCAAACTGAGCGGCTCCACCTGCTGCGGCAACAAAACATGATCAGCAAAACGAAGCAGCTCACCTGTGATCCCATACACCCCGGCCGGGGTATCAACGATGGTCAAATCAAACCCCCCACCCTCGATGCGATGAAACAACTCCGTGATACGTCCACGTGAGGAAGAAAATAAAGTGCCCTCATTCCCCATTCCTTCGTAATACAAGTCCCCACCACCCGCAGGCAGCAAACGATACTCCGGCAAACGAGTAGGCAGAATCAATGAATCCACCTCGGCGCCACTGGTCAGCACATCGTAAAAACCACGACTGGTGCGGGCTTTTTCGCTCAAAGACAAACCCACCGAACCCTGCGGATCGGTATCCATCAATAGAGTTTTCCAACCACGGCGCGCCAAAGAGTAGGCGAGATTGATCGCCACCGTCGTTTTCCCGACGCCTCCCTTTTGACTAGCAATGACGAGTGTGATCACAATAGATAATATTTCAAACCCCGCTTCCGGCAGAGGCTCTATTATATTGACTACAAAACGGGGGAAAACCAGCCCGATTTTTCCGCTCCGGCAGAAAGCTTTCACTTTTTCGCTACTTTTTATAACGAAAAGGATTGTCGTCGAGCAAGTTTCTTCGTAAACTCATGGGTTCTATCTATTTGCATCTACCGAAATTGAAATCATGACGAACCAAAAATCACGCCGTCTCCGCATTGGGCTTGCGATCTTATTGACCACCCTGACCTTGCCCTTGTCATCAAGCTATGGCGACATCGTCACCTTGAAAGATGGCAAGAAACTCGAAGGGAAAATCACCATGGAAGCGGCTGATTTCATAAAACTGGAGCTGTCCCGCTCCGGCAGCATCAAGGAAACCAAGCTGCTCAAACGCGCTGACATTGCCACCATCGCCAAAACCAAACCGGATGCCTTGGCTTTGTCGAAAATCAAACAAGGCCTGCCCACTCCGTCATTGATGACCTCGTCATCTTATCAGAGCATGATCCAAACCGGCCCGGAAGCCTTTCTCACCGCTTACCCGGACAGCTTGCACAAAACCGAAGTCAAAAAGATTCTTGAGGAACTGAAAGCTGAAAAAGCCAAAGTAGACCGGGGAGCTATCAAACTTGAAGGTGAATGGATCAGCGCCGAAAGACGCCAAAACTTCAAAACTTTGATCAACTCACGCGTGCGCCTCTATTCGATGAAACAAAAAGCCGCCCGCCGCAACCCCACTGGCGCCATGCGGGACTTCCAAATCATCGAAGAACAATTCAGAGGCACCCCCGCCTACCCCGAGGCCATAAAAGTGGCCGCATCCATCCTGCCCACCTACGGACAACTACTGACCCGCCAACTCAAGGATGTCGAATTTCTCAACAAAAAGCGCGAAGCCGACATCAAACTGTTGCCCCCTGAAAACCAGGCGCGCACCCAAGCCGCCTACAAAAAAGAACAGGATCGTTTCAAAGCCCTGGCCGAACAGGAGAAAAAAACCGGCATCAAATGGCGAAGTGTCAATCGACGTAACAAAGACAGCATCGAACCAATGATCGACACCGTCAAAAAGGAAATCGGCCACTTGCAAAAAATCGATACCAACAAACTCGCCGCACAAGCGAAACTTCTGGTGCAGGTAGACGAGTTGATCAACGAAAACAAACTCAAAGAAGCCCAGGAGCAACTGGTCGAAGCCGGTGGAAAAACCTCCACTAGAAGTAGACAATCAACGGGGCGCAAAGGAGGTAAAACAAAATCCACCTACAGCGAAGACCTTTCCAAAAAAATCACTTCCAAAATTCAAAGCGCTAAAACCGCCGCTGAAACCGCCACCGTTAATGCCAAAGCCAAGGAGGTTGCCGATACGATCACCGCAAGCTCTAAGATGGACGATAAAAAAGACGATAAAGCTGTCGCTGAAGAAAAGTCAGCCGAAAGCGCCATGGCCGCAGCCATGGCTGCACGGAAAAAAGCAGCCGACGCCAAAAAGGAAAAAAATCCCACCGAACCGAGCCCTAAAAAAACCGCAAACACTAAGCAAACGAAAAGACCGGCAACCAGTGCCCCCGCAGCCAGCAGCGGTGGTGGAATTAATTTTCAATACCTCTTGTTCGGCTTTGTCGCAGTCATGGGCATCGTCATCGTAGTGATGAAAAAAATGGGCATCGGTGGCGGCGGCAGCGGCGGCGGCGGGGACGAATAATTCATTGCCATCTTGTTTTTAGTCACTCTCCCAGTCTCAGCATAAAACCTTGTTGTCGGGCACTGTTGCTAGTAACAGTGTGCCCACACCTGACTTGATAAACCATGAGCACGCAGCCACGCACCGCCAAGATCCACCGCAAAACCGCCGAAACCGAAATCACCATCTCGCTCGACCTCGACGGCACCGGCCAATCAAAAATTGAAACCGGCATTGCCTTTCTCGATCACATGCTGACGCTGTTCTCACGCCACAGCCGTATCGACCTGAACGTCGATGCCAAAGGTGACATCGAAGTGGACTTTCACCACACCGTCGAAGATACCGGCATCGTACTCGGCCAGTGCATCAAACAAGCCCTCGGTGATAAAAAAGGAATTTTCCGTTATGGTTCGGCCTTATTGCCAATGGACGAAACCCTGTGCCGGGTCGCACTCGACTTCAGTGGACGCCCCTTTCTCGAATACCGGGCGCCCGAAAAAGTGGATACCATCGGCAGCGGCTTCCCCTTCACGCTGGTCGAGGAGTTCCTGCGCGGTTTTTCTTTTAATGCGCTGATCAATCTGCACATCGAGCTGCTCTACGGCCGCGATGCCCACCACATGGCTGAAGCGATTTTCAAAGGCCTCGCCCGCTCCGTCGATCAGGCGATCCGCATCGATGAGCGCATCGCCGGAATGATTCCCAGCACCAAGGAAATGCTGTAGCTGCTCTGCGGCGACAACCACCAGATCCAAACATGAGCTTAGAAACCACAGGCATCATTGACTACGGCGCGGGCAATTTACTTAGCGTTCACAACGCCCTGAAATCACAAGGCATCCCTGCCCGCATCGTCAGCTCTGCCGATGATTTCACCGGACTGGAGCGATTGATCTTCCCCGGCGTGGGTGCTTTTGGTGACAGCCTGCGCCACATCGATGAACAAGGCCTGCGCCAGCCCCTGCTCGATTGGCTGCAAGCGGACAAACCTTTCCTCGGCATCTGCATCGGTTACCAAGTGCTGTTCGAGTCCAGTGAAGAAGCTCCCGATGTCAAAGGGCTCGGATTCCTAAAAGGACAAGTGCGGCGCTTCTCTTCTGATCGACAATTAAAAATCCCCCACATGGGCTGGAATCAAGTGGCCTTCAGTGACCGCGAAGACCCGCTGTGGAAAGGCATGCCCGACGATGCCCACTTTTATTTTGTCCACTCCTACTACCCCGCACCCGAGGATCAAAACCTGATCAGTGCCACCACGGAATACGGTGAAAATTTCGCCGCCGGTATCCGCAAGGGCAATGTCTGCGCCGTCCAGTTTCACCCCGAACGCAGTCAGGAACTCGGACTGCGTTTTTTGAAAAACTTCGTTGAAGCTTAAAGGGGCTCCATCGAGCGACGAAACCTCTACCGCTTGAGTTGCTGATTGAAGAAATCGAGCACCATTTTTTCCACCGCTTCGCTCCTAAACAGCTTGCCTCCATGCCCCGCTCCCTTGACGATGTGAAAAGTCGATTCCACTCCTGCTTTCTCTAACGCCGCATGCAGCTTTTGGGACTGCTCGATCGGCACCCCGGGATCCTCCGATCCATGCATGATCAAAAAAGGTGCCGATTGTGCGCTCACCTGATCAAGCGCCGAGGCGTCCTTGGCAAGTTGAGGCACTTTATAGACCGTTTGCCCCAACAGCCTGGCACCATTTGATTTGGCGACATCTGCTTCACTGCGTCCATCGCCAACTGTATTAGGGGGCATCGTCAGCAACTCCGACGGCCCATACCAATCACAAACCGCTTGCACCCGGGAGGATATTTTTTCTTTATCCGGATAGAGCCGGGTCCCCATCAGCGCCACCAGATGACCCCCCGCCGAACCACCCCAAACACCGATATGACCCGCATCCAGATGGTATCGATCGGCCTGACTGCGCAACCACCTCACCGAAGCGTAACAGTCATTGATTTGTGACGGCCACTGCGCCACATCCAACAGGCGGTAGTTGATCGACGCTACCGCAAATCCGTGTTGAGCCAGGTAAGCCGCCGGCGTGCGATTTTTAGATCCGGCTTTCCAGCCCCCGCCATGCACCCAGATCACCACCGGCAAAGGGCGTTTGCTCTTTTTTTCAGGCAAATACAAATCCAACAACAAAGCTCCACTGTCCGGTCGACTGTATTCCAAATCGCGAATCACCCGCACCCCATCCGGCACCATCGCCACCTTTTTGCTTTTCTGCTGAGCAAAAACAGCCAGCGTAGTCAGCAGCCAAATTCCCATCACTGCTTTCCACAAGCTCAGATGCTTCATACGTTTATTTTTCAACTTCATCTATGTTCACTCCGTGTTCAGCATTCGACATTTTTCACTTCCCCTCCACCGCGATCAACTTCTTATACGTTCGCACAAACATCGCCCCATCAGCAATCGCCGGCGTTGTTCGACAAAGCTCACCTAAGCGGTTAGTTGCCAGGTGTTTTAATTCATCCGCCACGGCAATCACATTGATATTGCCGCTTTCATCGGCGCTGAAAATGCTCTTACCATCACTCACCGGCGATCCAAAACAGGAGCCCTCCACACCCGGCACCCGAGCCTTCCACACCTGCTCGCCCGTCGCCGCTTTGACACAAGTGACGATGCCCGCATCGTCCCACAAATAAGCCAAATCCCCCACCACAATCAAACTGGGGATATGCGGCACATTGCGCTCGATCCGCCACACCTCTTCCAGCTGATCCCCCTTCAAACGCATCGCCACACAATGTTTCGGGTTGGCGGTGAAACCACAGGTGCCGATGATCAAATCTTTATACACCACTGGCGAACTGATCGCGCGCTCATTGACATCGGTATTAAACACACTTTTTTCCGCCACCACCCGTCCGTCCTTCGCATCGATCACCGTGAAGCCGTGCTGCCAGTTCACAAAAACCAACAGCTTGCGCCCTTCGGATTCCATCACACAGGGCACCGAATAGGACAACCGCTGGCTGCGCCGTTCGACTGTCCATTTCACTTTTCCCGTATTGGCATCCAATGCGATCAAATTGCCCCCACCCTTTTCCTGGTCATTATTGAGCACCACCAGATCCTGTAATAAAATCGGTGACGCTGCAAAACCGTGCCCTCCGGAAACCGGACCCAAATCCGATTGCCACAGCTTTTTGCCGTCATGGGAAAAAGCAGCCATGGTCAATTTCTCCGGAGTGCCCCAAGTGAAGACCACCCGTTTGTCATCCACCGCCGGCGTGGTCGATGCCGGACTATTAAAACGATGCCCCTTGTATTTTGCATCCTCCACGATGATCTCCTGCTTCCACAAAATCGATCCGTCTTTGCTGCTGACGCACATCGGCAGCCAGTTTTGCGGTTTCACCGCAGCTACCTTTTTTTCCACCAACGCCTTCTTCTTTTTGCCCTTTTTCTTTTTCGGGCGCGGCGGCGGTTCGCTCGCCGCCAACAAAAACACCCGCTCACCCCACACCACCGGCGAACCATGCCCTACCCCGGGTAAGTCTATTTTCCAGCGAAAATCCGCCTCACTCCACTCGGTCGGAATGGTCACCCCTTCGCTCACCCCCGAACCATTCGAACCCCTGAATCGAGGCCAGTTATCAGCCACCGCAGCCTGGGTAATCAGGCCAAATAACAAAATCATCAGAAAAATGTTTTTCATGATTCAAAGCTACCGATTTCTCCCCCTCACCACAAGATACGCAATTCAGCCATTTTGCCTTTCTTGATGATCCTCATTCTCTTCACGGTAAACCCTCTCCCTAATCCCCCTTGAGATCCTCAATAGGAATTCGAAGAAAAAACAATCCCCCACCTCCATCCTGATCCTTACTGATATCATAAAACACAACGGCAATCGTTTTATCATCTAGCTGCACCGTCCTCGGACAAGCCCGACCGCCTATCGCACGACCAGGATTATGGTATTCGTGAACCCCTCCCCAACTCTGCCCATCGTCGCGCGAAACCCGATAGCGAATCTTCTCGCCCCCGGTTCCCGGACCCAGTATTTCAGAAGCCAGCAACCAACCATTTTTCAAACAGACCATCTCATGCCGCCAACCCTGTTCCGCCAAATTGGGAAAGTCTTTTATCTCGACCCAGCTTTTCCCTTCATCAATCGAGCGCAAACCCGCTCCACTGATATAAGTCCCAGCAGGTGTTCGAAGCACCGGAATCAAACCGTGGATCCGACCGTCACCAAAAGGTTGGGACGTTTTATTCTCTGGATTAAAAATGAAGGTCTTATCAGTCAAACTGATCAACCAGCGATTCGGCGCGAGTTCCGTGATTGGATGGCGAATAATACTTTTAATTTTCTGGTCACGCGGAAGCGGGTCGGGATCGCTCCAAGTCACTCCGTCATCTTCGGAAACCGAATAAAGCACCGACCTCGGTTCTTTCTCGGTAACGGGAGTATCCCAACGGTTCCACATATGAACCAGACGACCATCGCTCAAGGCGGTGAGTGAACCCGGGTAATAAGTTTTTTTCAGGGTGTGCTCAAAAGGCTTGGGATCCGACCACGTCTTGCCACCGTCCATCGAACGCGTGATCCGTAAATCACGGTGATTGATATGGCCGTAGATAACGACAATCGTTCTTTTTTTACTGACACAAACCGACGGATGAATATGACCTCCAAGCGGATTGGCAATTCTCACCAGACCAGAGAAACCCCAAGCGGGAAACATCAGAATCACGGCAGTGATCAGAGAATGAAAAAAACTCATAATCAAGTTATGATCTCGCGCGCCACCTTGCCACCTTCAGCTCCAGTAAGACGATGATCCCGCCCCGCATGAGTGTATTTCAACTCATTGGAAGACAGCCCCATCAAATGTAAAATGGTCGCGTGCAAATCACGGAAATGCATTTTGCCATCCACCGCACGTGAACCGGTTTCATTGGTTTTGCCATGCACAAAACCACCTTTCACCCCCCCGCCCGCCATCCAGAAAGTGAAACCATTGGCATTGTGCCCCGTTTCATTTTTTCCATTACCCGGGGTCAGTCCCGGACGTCCAAACTCCCCGCCCCACACCACCAGCGTTTCCTCCAGCATGCCGCGTTGATCCAGATCCTCGAGCAGGGCCGCTATCGGCGCATCCGTTGCTGCGCAGTTGGCTTCCAGATCCCGACGATGGTTTTTGTGTTGATCCCAACTGCCATGATTCACTTCAATAAAGCGCACCCCGGCCTCGGCAAATCGTCGTGCCAACAAACACTGCCGACCAAAGTCGGTGTCCTTGCAGGTGCCTACTGTCTTTTGATTCCCCACCCGGTAGCGCGCCAAAGTAGCCTTCGATTCCTTGCTCAAATCCAATAAGTCAGGTGCCGTCATCTGCATCCGGAAACCCAGCTCCATCGACTTGATCACCCCGTCGAGTTTGGCATCACTCGGTCGCCCCTTGAGATGATTGCGGTTCATCACCTGCAAAAACTCCAACTGCTTGCGCTTGGCAGACAGAGGCAAATGATCACTGTTCACGTTATTGATCGTAGCGCTTGCCATTTTCTCCCCATTCACCCCGATCGGCGTGCCGCTATAAATCGAAGGCAAAAAGGCCGATGAATAAGCCGATGATTTCGAAGTATGGATACTGACAAAACCCGGCAAATTTTGGTTCTCCGTGCCCAAACCGTAACTGACCCAGGCACCCATACTCGGTCGCTTGCGCAGACGGTCACCGGTGTGCAGTTGTAAGTTCGATTGGGCATGAATCCCGGTGTCGGCATACATCCCGTTGAGCAGACAAAGACGGTCCGCATGTTTGGAAACCTCGGGCATCAACTCGGATATCCACAAACCGTTTTCACCGCACTGACTGAATCCCACCACCGAGCCCGGATGCGCGGTTTTCCCCGTCTGCGGTTTGTAGTCAAAAGTATCGAGCTGAGCCGGACCGCCACTCATGCAAAGAAAAATCACCCGCTTCGCCCGCGCCGTAATCGGAGCCGGGCGATCCACCAGATTCGCCTGCGCCAAACCTGAAAACGCCAAATAACCAAAACCACAGGAAGCACCCTGTAGCAGTTCACGACGGGAAATATTATTCATACGCCTCATTATAAAATTTTGACCCAATTATCAAATTTGTAGGGCGAGCGCTCCGCTTGCCCGGATTTATATAAGCTTAGCTCCTCAGTCATACTCAATCAATATAACGAAATTCATTAGTCACCAACAAGGTCTGACACAAACTCGCCCAGGCTTTTTCCTTGGAATGAAGCTCCGCCTGGGTAAGCTCGACCAATTCAATCGCCCGGTAAAGTTCTTCAGCATCGGGATCTCGGTTCAGGGCACTGCGATAAGCCTGTTTGACCCTTGCCTGATCATCACCGGGAACTTCCGCCAGAATTTTACGGGCAAATTTCCCCGCCTGCTCGATCACAAAAGCACTGTTGAACAAAAATAGCGCCTGACTGGGCAAGGTATTGACCTCACGCTGCCCAAGCACGCTGGTGAAATCCGGCAGATCAAAGGAGTTCAACTCCGGCGGCGGGGAATTCCTCAGATAACAAAGGTAAATACTACGGTGATTGCTCGTTTGGTGCAGATTACCCGCCAGATTCACCAGAATCGGACGGTGACGAATAATAGATCCCTCACCCGGTTCCAGATCAAGCTGACCCGTGACCTTGAGCACGGAGTCACGCAGCGATTCGGCATCAAAACGCCGGCGGCTGTGCCGGGTCAGCCATAGGTTTTCGGGGTCTGCCTCAACCAGCCTTTTGTCCGCTTCACTGCTCAACTGGTACGTCCGGCTCAAGACAATTCCGCGAATCAAACTTTTCACCGACCAATCATTATCGACAAATTTGCTCGCCAGATGATCGAGCAGTTCACGGTGCGTCGGACGCTCACCGTAAACCCCGAAATCATTCGGCGTGCCGACGATGCCCTTGCCAAACAAATGCAACCAGATCCGGTTGGCCATCACCCGCGCGGTCTGCGGATGCCCACCACTGGTCAGCCATTGCGCCAGTTGCAGGCGCCCACTTTGCTTGGCATCGATTTTGATCGCCTCTCCCGTATTGCAAGCCGTGAGAAATCCCCTTGGCACACTTTCTCCCAACTTTTTGGCATCCCCCTTGATATTGATCTTGCAGTCAGCCGGTTTAGCGCGATCCCGCAGCCCCATCGCCAGAGGTGTGCCCGGCGCCCACTTTGATTTTGGAATGGCTTTGGGTTTACCGGTATTGGATTCCGGAACCAAAACCGTCTCCACAAACCCGGCGGGAGGCAAAACCTTAGCCGCGCTTTTTAATACATGCAGATCCGTCGGCGGCGCCGTCAACTTTTCATTCCCCGCCACGCCCCACAGCGTCTCAGAACTGGTGAAGTATCCAGCCAAAGCATAATAATCACGAGTCGGAATCGGATCAAATTTGTGATCGTGACAGCGCGCGCAAGCCACACTCAATCCCATAACTCCCCGGCTCACCACATCGATCTGGTCCGCCACCACATCCATCGCAAAATTGTTATTCATCGCTTTGGCAGGCTTGGAGGTCAGCGCCAGAAAACCCGTCGCGATCAATTGACGGTCCCGCTGCTGGTCGGAGCTGCTCGGCAACAAGTCACCGGCGATTTGCTCGGTCAAAAATCGATCGTAAGGGGTGTCTTGATTAAACGATTCAATCACATAATCCCGATACCTCCACGCATGAGGGAAAGTCGGATTGCGGCTCAGGCCATCATTGCCATTGGATTCCCCATAACGCACCACGTCCAACCAATGCCGCCCCCAGCGCTCGCCAAATTGCGGCGAAGCCAACAGCTCATCCACCAATCGCGCCACCGCTTGCTGACCGTTTTTTTCATAGTCCGCGGCAAAAATCTTCATCTGCTGCATGTCCGGCGGCAAACCGGTCAGATCAAAATACAAACGTCGAATCAGCACCGCCGGACTGGCGTCGCGGGCAGGTTTTAATTTTAAAGCTTCGATCTGCGCCAATACAAAGCGATCCATCCCAGAGCGCGGCCAGTCGACCGCCTTGACCTCTGGAACCATAGGTTTTTTCACCGCTTCAAACGACCACAACTCGCCCTCTTCATAAGTCCTGCCAGCCACTTTTTTCACCTTGCCCGAGCGCGGATCCGGCGCGCCCATTTTCACCCACTGCACAAAATCGCTGATCACTGCCTCGCTCAGTGGTTCGTCCGGCGGCATTTCCAAATCATGATCCCACTTCAAAGCCTGGATCACCAAACTGTTCTGCGGTTTCCCCGCCACCACCGACGGCCCCGACTCCCCGCTTTCCATCATGCCCGAACGGGTATCCAGCAGCAATTTTCCACCCAATTTCTCCGCCCCCTCCGAATGACACTCGTAACAACGATTGACCAGCACCGGACGAATCTTGTTCTCAAAAAAAGCCACCCCCGCCTTGTCCGCACCCTGCACGACCACCTTCTCCCCACCATAAACGGCAGAAAAAGCACACACCAACACAGCAGCAATGGGGAAATGAGAGTTCATCCAGGGGGGGATTTGCCCCGAAAAATACCCCACCCCACCCAAATCGCAACCAAAAGCCTCCTTCATCATTCTTCACTCCTTACTCAACATTCGATATTCCCTCACTCCCCTCCCTGATTCTTACCAGTCCCGAGGACGCGCATAGGCGCCAGGCTATGCAATAAATTCAAAATACAGGCACATCACAAGTGTTTGATCACGTGACAGTTATTACACCCCAACGGGGTAGTCCTATAATAGCCCGGGGCACCGCCCCGGGTCTGGTCGAGAGACCCACATCAGCCCTGAATGGGCGGCACTAAAGCATTAACAGTTATTACTCCCATTCAGGGCTGAAAGACTGGAACCCAAATACCCAGGGTTTCACCCTGGGCTATCACAGAATCAGCCCTTTGGGCCTGTTTGCCAAACGCCTATGATCGGACGCAGAACCAGTGCCCTCTTATTATTATCAGTGAAAATTTGACTCCAAACAGAATGTTCCGTCTGTCTCACTCCGTTCAGCTGTGCCATCAATGGTTTGGAAAAATATTCCTGCCCATCAGCTCCTATTCCACCCAGCCTATTTCCCCCTTATCCTTGTTTCCTAGTGTCCATCTTGACTCGACATAGCTTTAGCGACGGCGGTTAGGGGTCCTCTTCGCCTCTTGAGTCCCGCTTTCACGGCATTTCCACGCTTCTAACGTGACATTTCCCGTTTTTTTTAGAAAACTTTCTAAGAAACCTGCTGCCCGCGGGTCTTTCCCCTGAGAGGATGATTTATCGTGCATCAAAACAACCCAGCCCAACGGCTCCATTTTTCAGCGTTCCCGACTGAATCAAATAGCACCATGCCCGTGTCCAGTTCTCCCAGCCCAGCAGCCAAACGCGGCCCAAGCCTAACCTTGCGCGAGCTGTTTGAGACCGAAGAGACACCGCTGTTACGCTACGCTTTCTCCCTCACCGGGCGACGCGCGATCGCCGAAGAGATCGTGCAGGAAGTTTTTCTCCAGCTCCACACCCATTGGGATGACGTCGAACAACCCCGCGCCTGGCTGTTCCGCTCCGTGCGCAACCGCTCTTATAATCACCAGCGCAAACACAAAAACGAAATCCTCACCGATGAAGATCAATCCGGCTCCACCACCGACGATCAAGAACACGCCCCCGACGCCCTCCTGCTGCGTATGGAAGCCGCCGGTTACCTGCGCCTGATCGTGGAAGAGCTCGACGAAGTCGATCGCCAACTGATCGAGCTTAAATATTTCGATGACCTCAAATATCGCGACATCAGCGACCAAACGGGACTCAGCATCAGCAACGTGGGTTATCGCCTGCACCACATTTTAAAAGAGCTGGCAGAGAAATTGCGCCAACTCGGAATCGACGGAACGTCATGAAGGAAGAACCACTACATCCATGGATCGAACCCGAACTCGAAGCGCGCATCGTCGCTTTGGTGTTAGGCGAAGCGTCCGACTTCGAAAGCGAAGAACTGGAACGCCTGATCGAAGAAAAAGCGGAACTGGCGATGTTCAAAAAACGCATGCAGGCAGTGCATGGCTTGTTGCGTGAGGTAGCGACCGGTGAAAGTCTGGAAGAGGAAAAAAACTGGAAACTGGGCGATGAAAAACGCCAGGCGCTGCTGGCGGTGATTGATGGGGAGGAGAAAAGCACGGCAACAAAAAAAGAGGCACGCAAAGATCCAGTAAGTTTGAAAACCGCGCCCCTGAAAGCGACCTCTTCGCGCCCACATGAAAAAAGCAGCGGTAAAAAAGAAAAAGCTTCCGCACTAAGCATAGCCATCATCGTGCACTTGGGTCTGGCTGCCTTACTGATGCTTTATGTCGTTTACAGCCCGGCACCCCAATCTCCACAGTTTGCCATACAATCGAGAGCTTATTCTGATTCAGACGACATCTCCTCGGAGAAAGTAATGAAAATGCAAAAGAGCAGACGCGCCCCTACCTCCCCCGCCCACCGCTACACCATCAACGAAGCAGATATCGTTAGCCGCAGCCTATCCTCCGTTGGCCCCGCAGATGCTGCATCGGTAGCTAAGACTGACAGCCGAAAGGAATCACGTACGTCCCTATCTTCGATCCGTGGCAATTTGGCGAGATACTCTCCCACCGCTAAAGAGCCAGCCCTTATCGAAAGTAAACTTAAAAACATCATCCTGCCTAAAGTAGAATTCCAGGATACACCCTTAAAAGAAGCGCTCGCCACCCTTCAAGAACAAAGCGCAGAGTTTGATCGGCTATCGTCGAATCCTGCCACTAAAGGCGTCAATTTCAACCTGAGTGAATCGGTGAAAGGAGCCGAAAATCTTGGCATCACCATGAAACTTTCAAATGTTCCTTTGGTCACAGCACTTAAATACACATCATCCTTGGCAAATATGAAATACAAAGTGGAATCCGGGGGAGTAGACATTGTTCCTTTGTCCTCTCCCTCCACTGATCTTCTCACCACAACTTACAAAGTATCTCCCTCTTTCATGGCTGCTACCGCTGAAAACAACGCAGATATAAACGCTGCAGCCGACCCTTTTGCAGAACCAGAGGAAGAAGCTTCCACACTGAAACGAAGAAGAACCGCCAAAAATATCTTAGTGGAAGCGGGAGTCACTTTTGCCCCTGGCGCGAGCGTCATTTATAATCCTGAAACTTCCGAACTGATCGTTCGCAACACACAAGACCAGCTGGAATTGGTGGAAGCCTATAAAGATTCAATCAAGGGCAAATCCGAGGGACTTTCTTTCCCGGACATGAATGACAACACAGACGCCCCTGCACAACCCTTCGTCATCAGTTCATTCGCTTCTTCGCCAATAGCCATCCCTGAGCTTGACCAGGAAGAAAGCGTTGATGACGGCTTGGTTTCGATGTCATCAGATACAACAGCTGGATTCGGAATAGCGACAGCTTCTAATGGCTCTGTGATTCTCAAACCCGAAGAGGGGAATACAAACTCTCTACTGAGAAAATCAGTTTCCCTCGACGAAATGTCAGACACAAAAAGCCCCCACCTGGGACATGGGCAAACCACCCCCATCACCATACTTGGAGAAAGTTCAAACGTGCCACAAAGCGCGCCGCTCATCGCCAGTGCAGGCGCTGTCAACGGCGGAACCGTGACCACTATTGGTGAAACGACAGAAATGGTCACTATCAATCCTGAGATGGAGGTAAAGCAAAGGACAAGGCTTACCTCCAGATCAAATGACGGAGCCACCGGAGGAAACATCTCCCAGCTTGGCGAGTCAAAGGTCACAGTCGCCCGCGAAGCTTCCATGGATGTGAGTGGCATGACCGGAGGTGGGCAAGTCAATATCGGCGGCGGGTTCCAAGGAAATAACGAACAACAAAGAGACGCTAAGTTAAGCGATGGTTTTGAAACCAAAAATGTAGTGGACGCGCTCCCACCCCGACCTCAAAAAAGCAAGGCCCTGAAAACTAAAACGAAGAAAAAAGCGAACCGGGCCAACGCTAAGTCAGAATTGAAATCGCACGGAAATACCTACACCTTAGCAAAAAATAATGCCGGAGCCCTTCGTGGCGCTGGATCCCCTACTATAAAAGGCAAAGTCGAACTGCTTAAAAAAGGCAAGCAAGTAAGCACGAATTCAACAGCCGGACTTTACGCCAGCACAACTAACGGCCATACCCGCGCCAAATTTCTTCAACAGGTGGCAGCTGGATGGGAATTACCTGTTCCCACTAGAACTAGAGGTGATATGGAAATCGGCCCCAATAAACCAGTGGGAAGTAAAAGTGATGCCGAAGCCGCCAATAACTCTAGAGTCTCTCGAACCAATCAATCCCGCACTATAAGCCCCAGAGCCAAACTCAAAAAACAAACTGTAAGCACAGCCCCAAAAGTAACTGCCCGCAACGGTGGCCGTGTTGCGATTGAACAAAAACGGGGATTGATCAATACAAAGGATTACGCCCCCCCTCAAATCCCTATAGATATAAACAAACAGACGATGGACAAAATATATCGCCGGGCTCCCGAAGTGGTCGGAGGAGGTCGTCGTTCCGGCACAACAAAAACAGACAAAATCGAAGTCACCGCAGGTGCCCCGATCACCCTTGGATTTGTAAAAGCTAAGAAAAAGCTTAGTGCAAAACCCTCTGCCTCCGCATCCATCCAAATCAAAAAATCTCCCGTCCCCAGTGGCCTCAACGAAAAATCTGCAATAACAGAAGCTTTCTCCACCTTC
>JASFYY010000071.1:0-14575 GCA_045046875.1 Verrucomicrobiota bacterium
GCAAAGTTTTCCGCAATCGACATATCCGGAGCCGTGCCGCTGAAAGGATTCTGGAACACCCGGCCGATCAACGACGCGCGCCGATGTTCCGGCCATTTGGTCACATCACGCCCGGCGATCTCTATCGATCCTTCGTCCACCCGGAAAGATCCCGCCACCGCATTCAACAGAGTCGACTTGCCCGAACCATTCATCCCCAATACCACTACAAAAGAACCTTCCTCGATTTTCAAATCCACTCCCCGCAGAGCACGAACTTCATTCACCGTTCCCGGATTGAAGGTTTTATGAATGGCTGAAACTTGAAGCATAAAAACGGTATTTTAAGATAAGTGAAAAAACTAGGCCGCCGAACGCGAGGGACGTTTCAACTGGCGAATAAAACCAGGTAAAACCAGCGCGGCGAATACAAACAAAGCGGTGATCAATTTGAGATCATTAGGATTAAGCCCCCAACGCAAAGCAATCGCGACCAGTAGCCGGAACAACACCGAACCAAAAATGGTACCTATAATCGTAAGCCCCAGACTACTGCCTCCCACCAAAGCCTCTCCAATAATCACACTGGCCAATCCCCACACCACCATACCAATACCCATCTGCGCATCAGCAAAACCCTGATACTGCGCCAGTAAAGCTCCCGACAGTGCCACCAGTCCATTGGACAAGGCAAGCCCCATGACAATATTGCGCTCCACATTGGATCCCAAAGCACGGATCATCTGAGAGTTATTACCCGTCGCCCGCATCGCGGTGCCGACATTGGTGCGAAAAAACACATACAGCAGAAAACCCACCAGAGCCTCAGCCAGAAAAGCCATCACCAGAATTGCAGCGTCAGCCGATCCGATTCGCCAACCGAACAGATTGAATTCATTCGCACCCACCACCATCTGGCCAATTTTTTCACTGTAACTCGCCAAAGTGCGCGCCTGCATCAAGGGAATGTTGCTGCGCCCCATCACATGCAGATTGACTGAATAAAGCGCGGTCATCACCAGAATCCCCGCCAACAGGGAGTTGATCTTAAATCTCGTGTGCAACACCCCGGTCAGCGATCCCGCGACTGCGCCACCCACCGCTGCCGCACCCGTAGCCAACAGCGGATTGTAACCGTTCACCAACAACACCGCCGCGATCGCCGCTCCGAGAGTGATCGAACCATCAGTGGTGATATCAGGCACGTCAAAAATGCGGAAAGAAACAAAAACCCCCATCGCGAGCAATGAGAGAATCAAGCCTATGGTTAAAGCGCCAAGCAGTAGAGTCATGATGAAAAATAATAAAACTTTAAAGAGCAATCGGCGCTATCCACAGCGCTCCACGGTAAAATTCACTTTCCCCGGCACCGGTGATGCCGCGAGGATCATTGAGCAAATGCAAAACCGATTGCAAATGATCACCATCGAACAAATCGTTGACCGATTCATGCAAATCAATACGCCCCTTGCGCAGCGGCCGGTAATGAAAAGCCGCGGCATGCAAATGCCCAAGCAAGTCGGACTGCGCTTCGAGCGGACGCAAAAACGGATCCAGCGAGCTGCCCGCTTTGGCCACCACCCCCGACAACAAACTGATCGAATCGCGGTGACTGCGCTCACTGCTAAAAGACAACCAATCCCTGATAGCAGGAAAAGCAAAACGATCTTCCCGTGTGCCCGCCGGAGCTGGAGACTGACGCAGTGAAGTGCCAACCAAACCAGAAGTTTCGGTGATACCCACCACCGCCAGCGCTTCGTGCCCTGACAAATCGAGCAGCGCTTGGCAAACTTCACTCAGCCCCACATTACGTTTTTCCGCACAGGCCTCAAAACGAATCAAGGCTCCTGGCAGCTCGCCACTTAAGCCGAGTAAAAACTGTCCCTCGGGAATCAAATCACCCTCGCAAATCATGTAATCCGGCCGATTGGATCCATCGGTAGGCTGATAAGCCGCGCAACCCGCCACTGATAGCAACTCACCCATCCGCGAATCAATATCCTCAGCATTCGATCCCAAAGCCCCCACCCCCAATGCAAAACGATTGGCAGAAAAGGTCACCTGCTCATGCTGACCGTCGGGTCGACCTTGTGCCAAAGCAGTTGGCTCACCGTGTTTCTGTAAAATAATCGCCGCCGCCTTTTTTGCATCGTCCAGTATTTCAAAACTAGCCGATGCCGATTGATGCGCGCAAACATCCTCCCCACTACCCATCCCAACACCTTCGTCAGACTCCACCAACAGCTCCTCCAAACCGGCAAGATCGAGAACATTGCGCACAAAAGACGAAGCGTTGACAATACCAAATAAACCCTTGATACCCGCCAACTGTTTATGACTGGTGAGCAGCACCCGAATACCCGCCGAGCTCAGATAAACCACCTTCGCCATATCAAAATGCATCCGGTGCTCTCCCGCCTTGACGGCATCATCAAAAGCCGACTGCACCGGATCGCACCAACCGGCATCCAATCGTCCGTCCAGATGCAGAACCAAAATGTCGTTTTCTTTTTGAGTCGTGATTTTCATTCTATCAACCAATCTAATATGGACTCTCAGGGTTTGAGCTCCTTAACCTCTCCCAACAAAGCTTTGGGCAAAGTCATGCCCAGTTTTGCAGCATTGGCAGGGCTAGCCGCCGAGTAGGTGTCCGGTGACAAGCGAATCGGGATACTTGCCGGGTCCTGCCCGCCAATCACTTGCAAAATCATCTTACCCGTCTCCTCACCCGATTGATAATAGTCCCGCCCCATCGCATAGGCCGCACCCATATCCACGGTCACACTGTTCAGACTGAGCAATGGTTTCTGCGCTTGCCTGGCCGCACGCGTGATCGCCGAAAATCCGGAAGAAGACAAGTTATCCGGAATCTGCAACACCGCATCAATCGGACTGATGACCAGAGCCAAAGCCGCGTCGGATAACTCCAGCGACGTATTTGCCGCCACCGCTTTCAAACTCAAGCCTCGCTTTTCACACTCCAACTGCAACTGGTGTTTGTTGTTCTCGGAATTCGTTTCCGAGGGACAATAGACGGTGCCCAATTTTTTGTATTGAGGGAAATGTTTTTCCAACACGTCGAGCATTTTAATCACTGGCGCAGCCACCGCTGCACCCGTTACATTAGGCAAATGATCTTCATAAGAAGTCGCTGCACCCGCCACCACCGGATCAGCCACCACACCAAAAACAATTGGAACATCTTTGATCTTCCTAATCGTCGCCTGCAAAGCCGGAGTGGACAGTGGCACCACCAGATCCGCACGATCGGTGATGATCGCATCCACGATGCCATTGAGCACACTCACATCACCCTGGGCATTGCGCACCTTCAAAGTGTAATCTACGCCCTCTTTCAATTCACTGTAGCCAAGCACCTTCTTGAGCCCCTCCATCGCTTGTTCAAAAGGCGGTGATTCGATATAAATCGCCACCGCAATGTTCCACTTTTTGCCGGAAGGATTGGGGCTCTGACTGACCTTGTCTTTCGTTGTGCCCGCCGTATATTTTTTCTCCGGAGCCTTGCCTGAAGTCTCGATCTCCTTGATCACATCCTCTGGCACCTTGATGCCCAAACCCTCCGCCACCTTACGATTAAAACGTCCCTCAATCACCGAGACATTAGCCATCGGAATATTGGCCGGGCTCTCGCCGAGAAAAATCCGCGCCAGCGGTTCCGCCGCCGACTGACCGCTGTAATAATATCCCGGCCCGATGGAAATAATCGGACCATCCACATTGGCGTCACTATTGATCAAGGGTAAGTTCGCGGTATCCGCTGTTTTCACCACGGCATCAAAAGCCTGGTAAACAATATTGTCGGCAGGCACATAGATCGCGTCCACCTGCCGGCTCACCAACGCCTGCGCCGCTTGAATCACCTCACTGGTGGTGGCACAGGTCATTTCAACCAATTCCAACTTCTCCTGCTTACAAATCTCCCGCAGCAAAGTGATCTCTTTCACCGAATTGGCCTCGCCGCTGTTATACAAAGTGCCCAGCTTCTTGATATTCGGCAAGGCCTTCAGAGTCAGACGCAAGGTATCAGCCAAGGGAGGCATCGAACCAATGCCCGTCACATTGGCATTATGATCAGTGAAACTTTTTCCCGCTCCCGCCGCAACCGGATCGGTCACAAAAGTGAAAACCACCGGATGCTGTTTCACCGCCGCAATCGCTCCCTGTAAAACCGGAGTGGAAAAAGCGACGATCACATCAACGTCACTGCTATCAAAATTCATCATCATCGGCCGGATGTTCACCATCTCAGCCTGGGCGTGAGAGCGGGAGACCTTCAGGTTTTTCCCTTCGACAAAACCCAAGTCTTTCAAACCATCAAAGAGCCCCTTTTGACACAGCTCAAAACTCTCCTCCGGCGCAAAATACGCCAAGGCCATTTTATACACCCGTCCCGGCTCCGGAGTCAGCAACGTCAGCCCACTTTCCGCATCTATTTTTTCTTTACGATGCTCCTTGCCATCAGCATCAATTCTGATCTCGGCTCGATCCGCCATACCTACTGGCAAAGACCAGTTTTCACCAAACTTGGGCAGCACCTGCTCATTAAGCAAAAGCACTTCCGGCATGTAGTTATCAATCGTCACCGTCGCAGGGCTGCGGCCACTGAGAATATCACCCGCCAGCAGTCCTGTCTGGCGCCCCACTTGCCGGTAGTCCGCGCCAAGATCAAACAATGCCCCCTTTTCAATGTTAGGCGGGATCACCGTGAACACCGGAATGCGCGCTTTGTTCGCCGCAGCGATCAGCGGATCGATACCGACGATCACCGTTACATCCCCCGGCACCCAAATCGCCTGCACCCCTCGCGCTACCAGCGCCGCCGCGGCTTCCCCCACCCCGGCGGTATTGTCCACCGGACTTTCTTTCAACTCGATGCCGAGCTGCTGACAAACCTTGCGTGCGATCTCAAGTTGAGCCAGCGAATTGGTTTCAGAAGCATTCCACACCACCCCCACCTCGGCTAGTCTCGGATTGAACTGACGAGCCGTTTCAAAAGCCAGCTTCACTGGTTGCAGCGTACCGTATCCAGCCAGATGAGCCGGATGCTGCAAATGATCCTCCCGACTGATGCCCACGCCGGCACCATAAGGATCGGTCACCAGACCAAACACATGATTGACCTTGCCCGCCTTATTGGCATTGGCCACCGCCTGCAACGACGGCGTGCTGACACTCAACAACAAATCATAACCCCCGGCAACCATGCTCGTCGCAATCGCCTGAGCGGTAGGCATATCCCCTTGGGCATTAAAAAATTTGATCTCAAGGTTTTTGCCCTCCTCCCACCCCCTGGCTTTCAAACCCGCAATCATGCCCTCACGACCATCATCAAGCACCGTCTGCGAAGCATGCTGCAGTAAAGCAATCCGCATCACCCGCTTGACCTCCGTGCTTTCAGGTTTGATCCGCGACCCCAAATCAGAAAGCAGTAACAAAGCGGAAGTCGCGCCGATCAGCGCGAAACCTAGGATAAGACGTTTAAAATGATGCAACATGGGAGATAAATCGTGTTTTATCATAACAAGGCTTCTGAAGTATTCAACCGCTACTGTGCCAATCTTATTTTAATAAAATCGACAAGAGCCATGGATCTAATTTTGTGGATTTTTCAACTAGACCATGCTAACGATTATTCAAAAAATCGGCTGAATTTAAAGAAACGAATACGGATCACACCAACTTCCACCATGAGCCTCAAGCCAGCCATCGACTCCTTGCTTCATGTTCTCACCCAGGAGCAAACTCTTCTCCTGCAAATGTCCGACAGTGACTACGCCACAACCATTACCCATGCTTTTGGCAGCAGCCCCGGCAAACACATCCGCCATAACCTCGATCATCTGACCTCCTTTGTCCTCGGTTTTGAACAAGGACACATCGATTACGAAGACCGGCCTCGGAATGAACGCATCGAACAGTGCCGCGACTTCGCCTTGGAAGAGATCTCCAGCCTCATGCACAATCTGAGGCAACTATCTGCGCAAAAAGACAAAACCCTCTCTATCCGTTGCGAAATCCAAAGCGATGACGACGACCTTCAATGGCTACAGAGTTCCTGTGGCCGGGAGTTGCAATTCCTACTCAGTCACTCCATCCATCATCATGCGATCATCGCCATGCTACCAGTCTGTCAGTCACTCAACTTACCCACTGGATTCGGAATCGCTCCCTCCACCCAGCGTTATCAAAAAAACACAAGCACCCGCCAATCATGTGCACACTGAGCTGGTGGATCAGCGAAAAAAACCGCGGCCTGTTTTTTAACCGCGATGAAAACCGCAACCGGCCACGCAGCCTGGCACCGCAAATCATTGAGCGCACCACGGATTCACAGCCATGCAAAATCCTCATGCCCACCGACCCGCAAGCGGGAGGCACTTGGATCGGAGTCAATCAACACGGCCTGATACTGGCCCTACTCAATCATTACCCTGAAAATCAAATCTCACGCCCTGGTAATCTCAGCCGGGGGTTATTAGTGATCGATTTGCTGACAAAACATGCCAGTCCAGAAACCTGCTTCACCGAGCTAACTCAAATCGATCTCACACAACGCAGCGGTTTTGTCCTCTTCGCCATGAACCTGCAGGACGAGCCAATGATCGCCTCATGGAACGGCTCACAGTTCACTGCCCCCGCTCTTCCAAAACCTCCCCACCTCCACTATTTGACCAGCTCATCCTTCCAGCCCGAAGCATGCCTGGCCTACCGTGAACAACTCTTCAGCCAAACGGGCAGCCCTACCTCCCCGGCACAGCTCAAAACCCTGCACCACCACTACGATCCTGCCGCACCAGCCTACAGCCCCTTAATGCAACGCCCCGACTCAGCTACCGAATCCATAACAGAAATAGTGATCGACGAAAAGAATGCCCGCATGACTTTCCAACCCATACAAGGCACCCCACCCAGCCCGCAAAACACAATCTATAAAAAACTCCCCCTCTCCCCACCAACTCACAATTAACAATCCCTCCTGCACTCATGAAAATAAAATTCGCCACCACTGACGCAGAAAAACAAGCCGTCTTCCGTATTCGCTACGATATCTACGTCGAAGAAATGGGCGTTTACACCGACCAGGCCGATCATGAAAACCGTATCTTCACCGATAGCCACGACGACACCGACCTGCTCATGTATGCAGAAGAAGACTCTCAGGTGGTGGCAGCCATGAGCTTAGTTGACGGTTCCGTCGCCCCCATGGCAGAAGGGCTCAAAGCCATTTACGATCTCGAACGTTTCGCTGGCATTATTCCTGAGGAAAAAATGTCTGCCTTCATCCGTTTGGTAGTAAAAAAAGAACTGCGCAGCACCTCCCTGCCCTTCCGCATGATGGCGGCAGGTGGGGAAAAGGGGATCAACAATGGAGCTGAACTTTTTTTCTGCACCTGCCAACCTCACTTGATCAAAATGTACCAACGGCTCGGCTTCCGCTCCTATTCCAAGGAAGTTTACAACGACCCCCAATTTGGCATCATGATCCCGCTAGTCCTGGTTCTTAACGATGCAGAGCATTTACAGCAGATCAGATCCCCCATGCGGAAAATTTTTGCCAAAGGGCATTATGATCCCGCCGCGTTGCAACCCGTTTTACAAGCCATGGGCACTTCTACCATTCACGATACCGAGAGCAACCAAGGCTCAGAGAAATGGTCATCCCTTTACAATGTACTGGACGAATCCCAATCAGATCAATTCCTCTTATTTGAAGGCTTAGAAAATGACGAAATCCAAAACGTCATCGCCATGGGGCATGTGATCGAATGTGCTTCAGGAGACCTGGTGATCAAAAAAGGACAAGTTGCCAAAACCGTTTACGTTCCGCTCTCAGGAGATCTACACGTCCGCAATGGCGAACAGTTGATCGCCATTGTGCAAAAAGGTGAGATGCTCGGCGAACAAGCCTTCCTGCTTGGCGAGCGCCGCACGGTTGATGTTTACGCCGGCAGCGACGGCTGCCAGGTGCTCAGCCTCGACGAACGCAACCTGCGTGCTATGATCGAAACCCCTGGCAGGATCGCCGCCATTCTACTGCTGAACATGAGCAGAGCACTCGCCCGTCGCCTAGCCCAAACCACCGCCGAACTGCAAGTCCAGGGTGGATAATTTGAATAAGGCAGGCGAGATGCTACGCCGGCAATTTTGCAATTTTATTTTTCCCCATCAGTGTTAATCAGTGAAATCAGTGGTTATAAAAAATTTTGTCGTGTAGGGTAATAGCCCATGAAATCAACCGTCGAAATTTGCGCCGCATCCGGAATCCCCGAACGCTCATACCCAGCCGGAGAGACCGTCATCGAAGAAGGTCACCACAGCTCCTCCTTGTATATTCTCAAACAAGGCAGCGTCGAAGTTTGCAAGCAGGAAGTCGAACTGGCAACCATCTCAAACCCCGGCGCTTGGTTCGGAGAGATCTCTGTGCTAATCGGCGGTCAAGCCATGGCCACCGTAAAGACCCTCAGCGACTCGGTTTTCTACGTCATCGAAGACGGCAAAACCTTGCTGCAAGAACACCCCGAACTCAACTACCACATCGCCGTGCTGCTCGCCACCCGGCTCAAGTCAGTGACCTCCTACCTCGTCGACATCCAGCAACAATTCGCCTCCAACGACGACCACCTCAACATGGTCGACGAAGTGCTGGAAAGCCTGATTCACCATCAGAAACCAACAGATGCTTAAACTTAAGTCATCCCCCGCTCACCTCACGCCAACACCGTCATCTCCCCGCTTTGCAAATCCAGTGACTCCACTCCCGCCAGCGAACGCCAAATCGCAGTCCCCTTCTCCGTATCCAACTCGATAAAAGCCGGCACTGGACCAATCTGCTTGCCGGCATTGAACAATAAAGTATCCCCCATCCGGTCAAACCAGGTGCCGTTTTTGGTAAACGGCGCGTGATGAATATGACCGCCCAAAACCATATCGGGACGATACTGCTCGATCCAACCGGGCAGCGCGTCATCGCCATATTCATGTTTGCCATCCCAAGCCAACGGCGAGCCGGACGGCGGTGCGTGATACACCCAGATCCATTGATCCTTCTGCTTGGCAGCATCGCGCTGCAACTGCTGCGCTAATTCCGCCTTACTATAATCCCCATCCCACCACGGACATACGGTAAAAAGAATGCCGTCCTTCTCGAAACTCTCCCCGTCAGAACTAAAGCTGCCCAGACTTTTTATCTGCTTGAGCCAGGCCGCAGAACTCTCACCTGCCTCGCTACGCACATCACCATCGTGGTTACCCGAAGAAATCAATACCGGCACCTCTTTGGGCAACCGCTTGAGATATTTACGCAACACCAAAATCTGAACATCAATCGACACCGCAGAAACAATATCGAGCAAATCCCCTGGTATAATCAACAGATCAAACTGATCAGCCACCTGCTTCACCCAGTCCCATTGTTTGAGAGTGTAATGCAGATCGGCGACTGAGAGGATTTTCATGTCAACGAGTTATAAATTTCCCTTATCTCCCGGAAAAACCCATCAAGCTAAAAACGGTAAATCAACGACAGCACAAAAGACTGGGAAGTCGGATCGTCGTGAATGTTCTCCACCTTACGTCCGGAAGGTAATTTTCCGCTGTAGGAAAAATCATCATAGATGGTTTTGCGATAGCTCAAACGACATTCCACATGGTCGGAAATCAGATACCTCACCCCGCCTCCAAACGAATAAGCCGGCACCCAGTCATTGTAGTCAAAACTGCTGCGGTCTGCCGAAGGTGAATTTTTCTCCTGCTTGACCTGACCCGCCAGAATTCCCAGATCAAAAAAAATGCCAAACTTGTCAGTGACCTGATAAGTCGGCAATACACTGAACCCCAGCGTGAAGGGGGTTTCATATTTCAAATTAGCCGGTTCATTAGGCAAAAATAAAGTCCACTCGGCATTGTTCCAAGTGCCACGAAACTGCGTAGCGATGGAGAAACGCTTAGGCAAGGCAAACTCATATCCAGCCACCAAGCCCAGCTCAAAGCCGTCCGATTTATTGGTAAAACTCGCATTGGATCGATCATCCCGCAGGGTGACATAATGGGGCGTGTACTTTTGCTCAACATATCCCGATTCGATCCCCGCATACCAACCCTCGGCTTGGGCAGAGACGGACAAAGCAAAAAACACAACAGCGCAGGAGAATAAAAGTTTTTTCATGATTTGATTAGTTAAAGGCAGCCAAGTTTACATCATCCGTCGCTGTGCGCAAGAAAAGCAAATTCATCTCAAAGCTTGATTGCGAATATCAATATTTGAACTAGATTTGCCGCGATTTAACGGCTGCTGCTCCCTATTCGGTGAATCGGGGTTACTGCTCTCATCCTGCGAGTGAGAAGACCCGAACCATGCAGCAGCTCAGACTGTTTATTTTTTCCTCTCCCTATATCCAAAACATTTATTGATTCTGTCCATGCCTACTCTACCTGGCTACAACGTTCTACGCGAACACGATCGATCTGCGATGCTCGATAAAATCGGCGTTGATTCCATCGAGCAACTGCTCGACTTCATCCCCGCTGATCTGCGTTTGCAAAAATCTCTCGACCTGCCAGCAGCGATGAGCGAATGGCAACTGGCAAAACATCTAAAACAGCTCGCCGCGCAAAACGAAAACACCCACAGCCATGCCTGTTTTTTAGGCGGCGGCGTTTACGATCACCATGTTCCCGAAGTGGTCAATTATATCGCTTCACGCGGCGAATTCCTCACCGCCTATACCCCATACCAACCGGAAATCAGCCAGGGACTGCTGCGGGTGCTCTCCGATTTCCAACTGGTGATCGGTCGATTATTTGACATACCGGTGGTGAATTGCTCGGTTTACGATGGTGCCACCGCGCTCGCCGAAAGTGCCTGGATGGCGATCTCCGCCAGTGGCATTCACCGTTTGATCGTCAGTGACAGCATTTGGCCGGAACACCTCGCAGTGCTGCAAGTTTACATGGCCAACCGCAAAGTGGAAATCGAACAAATTGGCCACGATCCCCAATCGGGGGAAATAGACCAAACAGCTCTGAAGACGGCACTGCAACAACCCGCCGCCGCGGTCATCGCGCAAAGCCCGAACTGCTTTGGCATCATCGAAGATCTCAAGCAAGTGATCCATACGACGCACCAAAACGAAGCACTGGCAGTGATCGGCTGTTACCCGACCTCGCTCGGCATCATTGAAGCTCCCGGAACCCATGGAGCAGACATCGTCTATGCCGAAGGTCAATCCCTCGGCCTACCACTGGCCGCAGGCGGACCTACTATGGGCATGATCGGAACCCGCGAAACTCTCACCGACTACCTGCCCGGACGACTGGTCGGCGAAACCAAAGACATCAAGGGCGAGAGTGCCCTCGCCCTGATCAAACAAGAGCGCGAGCAACACGTGCGTCGTCACAAAGCGACCAGCCACATCTGCTCCAACCAGGCTCTGATGGCTCTACGCTCGCTGGTCTATCTCAGCTTGATGGGAGAAAACGGTTTGCGCCGGGTCGCCACTCTGAGTGCGCAAAAAGCCCATCATTTGTGCGCTGAGTTGGAAAAAATCCCCACTGTTTCCAAAAGCTATCAGGGCGCGTTTTTCAATGAGTTCTGCCTCGACCTTAAGGTAAACGCCGCCACTCTACTGGACAAATTACGCCAACAAGGATTCCATGCCGGCATCAACTGCAGTGCCGATCATAAAGACGGCAAACAACGTATTCTGATCGCCGTGACCGAGACTCAATCGCTCGCCACCCTCGATCACTTCGCCACCGCTTTTGCACAAACCATCGACCAAATTTCATGACTCCCGGAATCACCTTAAAAGCAGCGCGCCGGGTTTCAGTTTTTGACCTGTCACAACCCGGCATGGGCGGCAGCGGCATCATCGATCCCGATTTTGACGGTGAAACCTTGCCGCCGGAACTGGCTCCCGTCGCCACTCGTAAAAAAACCGGACTGCCGGAACTCAGCGAAGTGGATGTGGTGCGCCATTTTACCCGCCTCAGCCAGGACACCTTCGGCGTCGATCTCGGCCCCTACCCGCTAGGTTCCTGTACCATGAAATACAATCCCAAGCGCAACGATACGCTGGCCGAACTGCCAGGCTTCGCCGATGTGCACCCGGCCCAGCCAGCCGATTCGATGCCGGGTCTGTGGACACTCTTTCACCAACTGCAGAATCACCTTGCCGCGATCACCGGCATGGACGCCTTCACCCTGCAGCCCGCAGCGGGCGCGCACGGAGAACTAACTGGACTACTGATAATCAGACGGCATTTTGAGAGTCTCAAGCAAAATCGCTCAGTCATCCTCATTCCTGACTCCGCCCACGGCACCAATCCCGCCAGTGCAGCGATGTCAGGTTATATTTGTAAAATCATCCCCACCACCAAAGAGGGCACGCTGGATGTGGATGCCATGCGCGAGATGCTGGACGACGATGTCGCCGGCCTGATGATGACCAATCCCTCGACGCTGGGACTTTTTGATCCCAACATCGCGGAAATCGCCGCTGCCCTACATGAAAACGGCTCCTTGCTCTATTACGACGGAGCCAATCTCAACGCCCTGATGGGACTGGTTCGCCCCGGCGACATGGGCTTCGATGTGATTCATATCAATACCCACAAAACCCTCTCCACTCCGCACGGCGGCGGCGGGCCAGGTGCCGGCCCCTGTGGAGTCAAAGCTTTCCTCGAACCTTACCTGCCGATTCCAGTCATCACCCACAATGATGACGGCGAGATCGAAGCGCAATTTGACCGACCTCTCAGCGTCGGGCGGATGAAAAGTTATTTCGGTCACGTGACCATCCTGATCAAAGCCTACTGCTACATCCTCAGCAACGGAGCCGAAGGTCTGCGCATGGTATCGGAAAACGCTGTGCTCAACGCCAACTACATTCAAAGTTCACTGGCCGACTTGCTGCCCCCTGTTTTCCAACAACGCTGCATGCACGAATGCCTGCTCTCCGGTGGCGACCTCGACGTCGACCCCTTCGATTTCGTCAAACGTCTGATCGATTTTGGCGTCCACCCTCCGACCCTGGTCGGAGCGGGCTGCGTCCATTTTTCCGATGACTACGACGCCGCCATGCTGATCGAACCCACCGAGACCGAAAGCCTCGCAGTGCTCGACGATATGATCGCCCAGTTCCGCAAAGTGGCGCGTGAGGTTGAGCTCGCTCGATACATGATCGAAACAGCTCCGCACACCACCGACGTTGCCAAAATCATCACCGATGAACCTGCTTTTCTCAGCATGCTGGAAGCCGACAAACCATCCTCTGCAAAAACGTCATGAGCGAACTTTCCGACCATATCAAAAATGCCAAAATCCTGATCGTCGATGATACCAAGATGATGCGCTCCCTGATGAGCCGCCATTTGCGTGATACCGGATTCAATCATATCGCCGAAGTCGAGGATGGCAGTCAGGCACTGGAATACATCGATCAACATCCAGTCGACTTCATGCTGCTCGACATCATGATGCCGGTCATGAACGGTTACGAAACTTTGCAAAACCTCAAGCAGTCCGGCAAACTCTCTTCCATCGCCGTGGTCATGGTCACCGCGGTCGATGAAATCGAAGCGGTGGCAAAATGCATCGAATTGGGAGCCGCCGACTACATGCCCAAACTATTCAACCCCATTCTGCTCAACCTGCGCATTGAAGCCAATCTCAAACTCTTGTTCATGCGTCGCCGTCTGCTCGAACTGGGCGATCAACTCGACTGATTGCGTGGCATTGCCCACTCCACATCCATAAGCCTAGCCCCCCATTTCGACTTTTATTTATTACCAAATGAAAACAATGCTTGTCTGATCCTCCCGCTTTGTTAATATCACGATTTTTCTCCAACTCCTTTTATCTCCACCACCCAATTCACTTCTCCATGGAAGCCTTCAATCAACTCATCTCCAAACTCAGCTCCATTGTCTGGGGCCCACCCATGCTGGCTCTCATCGTATTGACCGGCATAGTTCTGACCTACAAACTGCGCTTCATTCAGATTTCCAAGCTAACGACTGGCCTGCGTTTTGCTTTTGGCAAAAAAGGACGCTCGAGCAGCAGAGAAGGAGATGTCTCGCCTTTCCAATCCCTGATGACCGCCCTCGCCGCCACCATCGGCACCGGAAATATTGTCGGTGTAGCCACTGCCATTTCCATCGGTGGACCCGGCGCGCTTTTCTGGATGTGGGTGATCGCTTTTCTCGGCATGGCGACCAAATATTCCGAAGCTCTGTTGGCGGTGAAATATCGAATCAAAGATGAAAATGGCAAAATGAATGGTGGCCCGATGTATTACATCGAAAGAGGCATGGGCAAAAAATGGAAACCTTTAGCCATCGCTTTTGCCGCTTTTGGTTCGATCGCTGCTTTTGGCATCGGCAACATGGTGCAGGCCAATGCCGTGGCAGGCAACGTGATCGCCTTGATGGGCGCCGAGGGAGAATCGGCAAAAACCGCTGCTCTGATCACCGGTCTAGTGCTGGCATTGTTCACTGGCGTCGTCATCCTTGGTGGAATCAAATCCATTGGCCGCACCGCCGCGGTGATGGTTCCCTTCATGGCTACTTTTTACAT
>JASFYY010000072.1:0-34184 GCA_045046875.1 Verrucomicrobiota bacterium
CGATTCATATCCGAGGTTAAAACTCAGTTGTTTCACGTGAGCTCTATTCCTTCATTGTCTTCCTCCACTGCAGAAAACCCTTTAGATAAGACCAACGGAAATCTTTTTTCTTGCGGTATTTCATATCCCGATTGTCCAGCTGCTCTGCCACAAAGGCCTCCACGTTTTTCTGCTCGATAAAGGGATCATGTGTTCGTTTCTGCAAATCAATCAAGGCTTTAATCAAACGAGCCTTGGTTTCAGTATGCGCCGGATCATCCGCCAAATTTTTCCACTCATAAGGATCCTCTTTCAGATCATAAAGCTCGTAACGCGGGGGACTCGACCAGAGGGCAAAAGCCTTTTTTACAGCGGGGCTCACGGTCGACTGATCATCAGCCGTAGCTCCTGAAATAACAAAATGCTGATGCGATTCGTCGAGGTAGCTGCCCGCAATGAGATTTTTTGTGCCGGGCCTCGGACTCGATATCAATTTGTAACGATCGTCACGAAGGGAATGTTGAATGAAACAATTGCGTGGAAAAGAGCCCGTGGTGAAACCAAATATATATTGGCGCCACTTGTCAGGTGTAGCCCCGGCAAGCAATGCTTTTAAATCCCAGCCCGGCAGGTTTGAAGGTGCTGCAATCCCTGCCGCCGCCAGCGACGTCGGCAACAAGTCAACAGTAGAAACGAGCTCCTTTCTCACTAAGCCCGCCTTCGCCACACCCGGCCAGCGAACAATCAAGGGCACGCGCAAGCCTCCCTCATAAACCGATCCTTTGCCTCGCGGAAACTGCGCCCCATGATCACCAAAATAAAAGATGATCGTATTATCCGCCTGCCCCGTTTTTTCCAGTTCCGCCAACAACAAACCCACACCATCGTCAAGCCTCGCGAGACAGTTGTAATAATTAGCCACCTGCTCACGTAGTCGTGGTGTATCCACCCCCACCCAGGGCATCGCCTTCACCTCCTTCTCCGATAGTGGATCGACCGGACGGCCGTTTATTTTTCTAATAAAAGGCAAATGCGCATCCGGAAAATTTACTGACAGAAACCACGGATTGTCCCCGCTTCCTTTAAAAAATTTGGCAGCCTCAAGCGCATAATCTTCACCGCTTTGTTTGCGATTGAAATTGGCCCCACGAATCGTATGGGAATCAAATGGAAAAGCATCCTCAGGATTCACATGCAATTTGCCAATCAATCCTGTACGATACCCTTTAGCTTTAAACAGAGTCGCGAAATTCGGTGTGTCTCGTTTGTAAAGTTCAAACTTATGCGTCGCCAGCCCGATCTGCCCATTTTGATGCGGATACAAACCTGTGAGAAAACATGCCCGCGAAGGCGAGCATACCGAGTAAGGAACAAACGCATTTTCAAAACGAACCCCTTCTGAAGCAAGTTTATCAAGATGGGGTGTCCTCGCATACGGATCGCCATAACAACCCAGCTCAGGCCCATTATCCTCCGAGACGATCAAAAGAATATTTGGCGTTTTTGCGGTAGCGAACAAACTCAACAAATTACCTGCAAAAAAAAGCGCCAATCGAAACAGAAACTTTGAATAATGAACCGAATACATGGGGATTTTTATTAGAATAGGCTTGAAAGCTCATCGTGGCAATCCACGTAATGAGAAACCCTCATTTGCAAAAAAAGTGATTCGTAGGTCTTTCCAACGCGCCGCCGTGACCGCCATCAGATTTACTCAGATTAGGGGTCAAACCCCATCTATTTTCAGATTAGGGGTCAAACCCCATCTATTTTACTTCTTGTGCAATTTTTCCGCACCACTGCCACGCCTTCTGCCTAATCCACTTTAAACAAAAGCGGTTTATCTCAGGCTTCTTCGCGGCTAAGCTCTCCCCATGCAAGCGGCTGCTTACATTGTGATCGACGGCTCTTCCGACCTCGAATTTGACTACGCGATTCCCGACGAGATGAAGGAGAACATCGCAGTCGGTTCGCGGGTGGAAGTGAAGCTGCGCAACCGTCCCGCCACCGGCACGGTTCTCGAGATCAAAGAAATCGATGAACTGGAGTTGTCATTCAAACTCAAACCGATCAGCCGCTTATTAAGCGCCAAACCGGTGCTCACCGCTCCATTGCTCAAATTAGCCCATTGGTTGTCGGACTATTATTTATCCCCGCTGGAAACTGTCATCCGCAGCATGATCCCGCAAGCGGCACGCGAAGGTGAGGGTGGCGAAAAAACGCGCAAAGTGGTGCGTTTGATCAAAACTCCATCCGAGGAAGATCTCGCCAAGCTCAAAAAACGCGCACGGCGGCAGGCGGACGCACTGGATTATCTGTCAGGGCAAAAACCCGAGCCGGTCATGGTGCTGTCCGAACTGGTCAATTCAATGGGCATCTCGCGTCCCTCGATCAAGGCTCTGGAAGAGCGCGGCTGGGTGCGGATCGAAACACAAACGGTACAGCGTGACCCCTATGCTGGCGAAGAATTCCTACCCAGCCCCCCCCTGACTCTCAACCCTGAACAAAAAGTAGCGCTCGACGCGGTTCTCGCGGCGAAGAAAAATCCCAAGCGCAAACCCATTCTGCTCTCCGGGGTGACCGGATCGGGGAAAACAGAAGTTTATCTGCAAGCGATCCAACACTGTATCGACCAAGGCAAAGGAGCCATCGTATTAGTTCCGGAAATTTCCCTGACCCCGCAAACTGCCGAGCGTTTCAAACGCCGTTTTGCGGCGATTCAGGATCAGGTCGCTATTTTACACAGTCACCTCTCGGCAGGCGAACGCCTCGACGAATGGCGTAAGGTGCTCGCTCGCAAAGCGCGCATCGTCATCGGCGCGCGCAGCGCGATTTTTGCCCCGGTCGATAATCTCGGTCTGATCATCGTTGATGAGGAACACGAAAATTCCTACAAGCAGGAAAGTCCCCCGAGATACCACGCTCGCGATCTCGCAGTGGTGCGCTCGCATATCGAAGACTGCCCGGTGGTACTCGGCAGCGCAACACCCTCTCTCGAATCCTGGAACAATGCCCTGCACGGCAAATACGATGTGGTTAAAATGAAGCTGCGTGTCGATGACCGCGAGTTACCGCTGATCCGCGTGCTCGACCTGCGCATGGAATCTCGCCGTGGCGGTGCGCGTTCCGGCCCGGCCATCCTTTCATTAAAACTTCGTCAAGCTATCGAAAAGCGTTTGGAAAATGACGAACAAACCATCCTCTTCCTCAACCGCCGGGGATTCTCAAGATCTCTGTTATGCCCTGAATGTGGCAAGGTGGTCGAGTGCCGTCATTGCAGCCTGCCGATGACTTTTCATCGCAAGGAAGAACGCCTCACTTGCCACGTTTGCGGGTTCGCCCGCATCGTGCCCAAACGCTGTCCCGAATGCAAAGCCCGCGCCATCAGCCTGGTGGGATTCGGCACGGAAAAAGTCGAGGAAGTTTTACGCAAGGTTTTCAGCGATGCGCGCATCGCACGGGTTGACACCGATACGATGAAACGCAAAAACCAGTTGAAAGACACGCTCAGTGCTTTCAAGGCTCGCAAGATCGACATCCTGATCGGCACTCAAATGATCGCCAAGGGACTACACTTCCCCAACGTCACTCTAGTCGGCATCCTCAATGCCGACATCGGTCTGCATGTGCCGGATTTTCGCGCTGGTGAACGCACCTTTCAACTACTGACCCAGGTCGCCGGACGCGCCGGGCGGGGAGAACTCTCGGGCGAAGTGGTGGTGCAGACTTTCACCCCCCACCATCCCTCGATCGCCTACGCCCGCCACCATGACTTCGAAGGTTACGCCGAACAGGAATTGGAATTCCGCAAGCAGTTCAACTTCCCGCCCTATCCACACATGGTCATGCTCACCGTGCGCTCCACCCACATGGCCCGCGCCGAGTTCTCGCTAAAAACCCTACACCTGCGTCTCACTAAAGCCCTGCCAAAGGACAACCCCGATCAGATCATCATCTCCGATCCGGTGCCATCGCCACTGGTCAAGTCCCACGACCAGTTCCGTTTTCAGATCACCCTGCGCGCTAACAATGCGCGCAAAATGACCGCACTGATCCGTGGCGTAATGAAAAAAATGTCCTTCCCTGCGGATGTGATTGCCACCGTCGATGTCGACCCTTATTCTTTAGGATAACCTGGCCAGGAAATATTGGCAGCTGGATTTTCCTCTCAAAAAATACGGGTGGAAAAGCCTTTCCTGCTTTGCCTCAGGGTTTTGGATTCGTTGCGCCGATCAATAAGTGACGCAGATCCTTTCCCGTTAGTTGGTCGTAAGCGCGAATCACGGTTTCAGCATTGCTACGGTTCCACTGGGTTTGATTGATTTTCGAAATCCAGTTCGCTATGAATTTCGTATCCCGGCCTTTGGTCGCTTCCAGCAGAGCTTTGGTGGCATAATGATAATACGCAGCACCGAGCCCTTCCGCCTCGGCGACAGATTCGTTTTCCACTTCGGCTGCAGCCCATTTGAGTAGGCTCACTTTGCTTAGGTGCCGCTTCGATTCTTCTTCTGGAAACATGGAAAGAAATGTTTCCATTCCCACTTTTTTTCCAAAGCGACGATCACATTCACGAATTGCGATCACATTGGCCAGGCCGTCACAAAACCATCGGCGATCATCGCTTGCAATCGTATCACGGAGCAGGTCGGCCTCGACCACCTCATGGATCACCACGAAAAAAGACTGCTCGTCCGTGAGCAGACGTGTAGTTTTCCCGGTCAACTGTTCCGGAGTGATGGTATCAGCTGATTCGGTCAACTGTTTCACCATAACATCACCTTTCCTGATCGCCGCGATTTGCTCCTCGATGGATCCCTTCACAACCTTTCCAACCTCTTTGATTACCACTGGAAAAAATTTCGACGGAAACGAATCAATGGCATCCACCACATCATCGACGGTATCCGATGCTCCATAACTAAATTCAAAATTATACAATACGGTGTCTTCCTCTTTGTTCAGGGTGAAATCCGGAACATCAACTCCCAGCTTGATTAGGCTTTTCAGATCTTGCTTGAACCAGATTTGAATTTCATTGCCGTCAAAAACACGAACCACAAGTTGCCCTAAATTTGCCATCACGGCAGCTTGAGTCGCCCACAATCGCATTTCTTCTTCGCTCCCCGTGAGACCATATTGTTGAAGCGACAGACTGTCTTGCTTGCTGATTTTTATAGGCTGAACCAAAGGCTCATCAAAACGTTTTTTGATCTCTTGCCGTGCTACAGCTAATTTCTCCGCCCACTCGGGCCCTATTTTTTCTACAGCTTCTGACAGCACTCTGGGATAGGAAATTGTCAGCCCCTTGATTTTGCGTTCGATATAGTCATCAGGCCAAACAAACGGTTTTTTCTTTTGCCCTCCTTTTTTCAGAGACTCCTTCTCCACCATTTCTATCAGGCGGGCTTTCGTCTGCGACAGATGTTTTTCAATGTTCGGGTAAGTTTTATGCAGGGCTGAAATGAATTCTTCCCGGTTCAACCCACGCTCGGGAATCGCAATGCCATGTTTTCTAAATTCAACAAACATGGCTTTGTCATTGTCCGAGTCCTGCGCAGCCATGAACACGGCCATCATGATAACTCGCCCTGCCGCATCGATTAGTTCAGGATCGTCCGTTCGCAGTGGATTCATCTTGGTGATTTTCTCTAACCGCATCGCCGTATTTTCACCATTATCCGGAAACTGAAAATAGAATAAAGGCCCCATCAACTGAGAAAAATTTTCCCTTTCGGATAATAGCATATGCAAGAGCAAGTAATAACGAGCAACTCCACGGGTGAACGATTCCGGTGTATTTTCGGCAAAATACCGAGCCTCTATTTCATGCCGGAGCAAGCTTTCGATTACTTCTTTAAAAACCAAATAAGTAGCAAGCTGAGTTCCCATCCGGTCTTGTTGCTGGGAGATAACGAGTAATAATTTAGTGAGATCTTCCGCAACGGTTTTAGCGGATTTTCCGGGTTTCCCCAACAGTGGGATATCCAGACGAAACGCTTCCAGCTTTTCAAGACTTGGCCGCAGCTTGCCAATTCCAATACCCAACTCTTCCACAAAGGGAGGAAACAAAGATATATTAAAGCTCCCGTCCGGATCCGGTGAAAACTGAATCTCCGGAAATGTGATTTCACGGGTCTCAGTATTCAGAAAGGGTTTGAGCGTCGCATGATTCCACAGGTGAATCTCCCGCATATCCCCGGACCACCGAATCCACTGATGGGATATTTTTTGAACCTTCAACAGCTCTTTTCCGAAAGCGTCGCTGAACCCTGCGCTGACTTCATCTATTCCCAGTAACTTTTGTATAAGCTTTTTAAGCTCCGGTTCTAGGCTGGGAAATGTTTCGGTCATCTTCTTCGCTACCATCGCAGCATGCTCCTGCCGAGCATCCTGGTGGATTTTAAAAACCGGCAATAAAAGCTGGATCAGATCTTCTTCATCGACAGGAAAGACAATTTTCATCCCATCGATCACGATGGTTTTTTCTTCCTTCGTTCCCAGACCTGAAAGCAAATTTGTGAAATTCTGACTCGGTGCCGGCACAATGAATGCCAACAAAATAACTCCGATATACAATAGCTGCTTCATTGGAACCTTTGGGAATCGGAGACAAAATTCCGGCAATCTACTTCTCCAAAACTTCGTCCTCATATCCAGCGAGAGCAGTGCTTAAAGCCAGCTTAATTTTTGCGCTGGAAGAAAACGCCTCTTTCCAACCTGCCGCCCAATTTCCAGGAATTTGCTTTTTTACTCCCCCTGCCCTCTTGTCCACCATAATATGAGCGAAGGAGATTTGTTTACCGAAGCTTCGTTGGAGAGGGGCACCAAGGTGGCAGGAGTGAATCCAGATCATTGCTGGGATTACAACACAGGAAAGTTTTTCCGTCAAGCCCTATGCCCAAGCAAATCAGGATTCTCGGCACCTTTCAAGTTGATCCCCCTTCTCTTCTGATATGCCACCATCGTCGATGTCTATCCCTATTCTTTGAAACAAAGAGGCACTTGACTAATAACTTGACTTATAGTTGACTAATCGAGTGTCTTACCAACCGCAATTTGAAATCAGTGTTGAGCTCCTCTCTTTAGTTGAAGAGATCACCACCTTGCGTGAGCGCATTCAAGGCGCATCGGTGGCACTATCATGGATTCCAGCCCTGCAAAAGGACACACGAACTCGAAATGTCCATGCTTCAACAGCAATCGAGGGCAACCCTTTAACCTTACCACAAGTTCGCGCGATTGCAGAAGGCCGGGAACTAGCTGGATCCGATATTCATTCTCAACGCGAAATAACTAACTATTTTGCGGGACTGCGTTTTGTGGAAAAAAATGCACAGCTTAAAGCGATTCGCCACGAACACCTGTTTAGATTGCACCACATTTTAGCTGAAGGCGTTATGGATCAAGGTGAAGCCGGTCGCTATCGAAGCATTGCTGTGCAAGTAGGAAATCATCTGCCGCCGGCAGTAAATGATGTGTCGCCCTTGATGTTCGAACTTCTTGAATGGTGGAATGATTCCACATCAAAAATATCCCCTATCCTGAGCTCGGCTATTTTGCACTATCGTTTTGAGCACATCCATCCATTTGCAGACGGCAACGGTCGAACGGGTCGAGCTCTTGCCCTATGGGAACTTTATCGCCGGGGATTTGATTCCCACCATATTTTTTCAGTTGATGAATACTACTGGGAGGATCGTTCAGCCTATTACGCCGCTCTTGATCAAGTTCGTCTCGCTGGAGAAAATTTGACTGGATGGTTGGAGTATTCTGCGAAAGGCTTAAAACAAACTTTGCAGCAAGTTTGGTTGCGTTTACAACGGTTCCAAAGTCGCGATTTAAAAAAAATCACCCTCACCCCCCGTCAGGAAACACTGCTCGAATTGTTACAAGATCATGGCAGTATGGCTCCTAACGAAATATGGGAAACTCTCAAAATTTCCAGACAGGGAGCGATGAATTTGATCAACCCTTTGCTCGAAACCGGATTGATTGAGAAAAAAGGGACTAAAAAGTCAGGGCGCTATTTTTTAACCCAGCGATAGAAAAAACATTTATGAGAAGCATGACAGGATACGGCAGGGCCGAGCAGACGATCGACGGTTGGCAGATCACCATCGAGATCGCGGCGGTGAATCGCAAACAAACGGACATCGTTTTGCATTTGCCCTCGGGACTAGCGGCACTTGAGGCCGATTTGAAAAAACAAATCGCACAACAAGTGCTGCGCGGACGAGCCACGGCGCGCGTTACGATTGAGTCCACTGACAGCGGTTCGAGCGAAATCCATCTGGACGAAAGTCTTGCCACTCAATATCTGACGCTCATTCAGTCCTTGGAAAAACAAAGCGGTCGCACCATCCTGACTTCCGGCGCGGATCTGTTACGGGTGCCTGGCGCTTTTACTTTCGAATCCAAAAACCTGCCCGCTGATGAACTGCAGGACAGCATCGGCAAAGTCCTCACTGAAGGTCTTGATGCGTTAATAAAAATGCAGGATGCCGAAGGGGAAAATCTACATGAAGACCTGGAAGCCCGGCTGAAATTCATAGAAGACAAACTAGAACAAATTGCTGCCGCCTCTCCCTCCGTGGTTGAGCGCTATCGCAAAAATCTACACCAACGTCTCACCGAAGCCGGGCTCGATTTAGATCTCAATGATGAACGTCTATTAAGGGAAATCGGACTTTTTGCCGACCGTTGTGACATCAGCGAGGAGATCACCCGTGCCAAAAGCCACATCAAACAGTTCAGAACTTACATGAATGCGGAAGACGCCGTCGGCCGCTCACTGGATTTTCTTTGTCAGGAATTTAATCGCGAAGTCAATACCATCGGCTCCAAAGCCAATGACGCCCAACTCGCCCAACATGTGGTCGAAACCAAGACAGAGCTGGAAAAAATACGCGAGCAGGTGCAGAATATCCAATAATCATGGAAAACAACTCACAACGACGAGGCATCCTCTGTGTGGTATCCGGGCCTTCAGGTTCCGGCAAAACCACTTTGTGCCGCGCCTTCAACGATGAAGACCCCGAGTGCAGCTACGCCATCTCCTGCACCACCCGTCCGATGCGTGAAGGCGAGGTCAACGGCAGGGATTATCATTTCCTCGATGAAAAAGAATTTCTGACTCGCGTCGAAGCGGGCGACCTACTTGAACACGCCCGCGTCCATGGCAATCTCTACGGCACACTCAAATCATCAGTACTCGAACAAGTCGAACGCGGCCAGGACGTGCTGATCGACATTGACGTGCAAGGAGCGGCGCTCATCCGCGAGCATCAGGATCCGGGCATACAGGCCTCGTATACCGACATATTCGTGATGCCTCCTTCACAGCAAGAACTCGAATCCCGCCTCGGTGGCCGCGGAACGGAGTCCGAAGAAGACTTTGCTCTGCGCATGAAAAATGCCCAGGAGGAAATCGAGCAATGGCCGCACTACGCTTATGCCATCGTCAGCGGAAGCCGTGAGGACGACTTGCAGAAATTTCGCAGTATCATTCATGGAGAACGCAACCGAGCTTCCCGATTGAAAATTTCTTCCAAACCCTGAGCCTAATTCATCATGCCAGAGAACCAACAAAGCACTGGAAAAACCATCCTGCTGGGAGTGACCGGCTCCATTGCCGCCTTCAAAGCAGCAGACATCGCCAGTCAACTGGTGAAACTCGGCCATCAAGTGCATGTGATCATGACGGCCGAAGCCCAGGAATTCATCACTCCGCTCACTTTACAGACCTTGTCCCGACAAGCGGTGATCACTCGGCTCGCCGATGAAAAAAACTCTTGGCAGCCCGGACACATCCATCTCGCCGATAGCGCACACCTGCTGCTCATCGCCCCCGCCACCGCTAACATCATCGCCAAACTAGCTCACGGCATCGCCGACGACGCCCTGAGCACCATTGCCCTCGCGCTACGCGCCCCGCTGCTCATCGCCCCTGCCATGAACGGCAACATGTGGCAACACCCGGCTACCGTCAATAATGTGAAAACTCTTTCCGACCGCGGCAGCCACTTCATCGGCCCCGAAAAAGAAGGCATGCTCGCTTGCGGTTACGAAGGCGCCGGACGGCTGTGGCCCGTTGACGGTATAATAGAAAAAGTGGAGAAAGTATTAACCTTCCAATGCTAAGAGCATCGATCCCCCGAGTTGCACACATAGGAAAAAAAATCCTGATACCCCTCATTAAAAATCCGTGCCATCCGTGAAATCCGTGGTTAAAAAATATTCTTATTCGTGTTCATTAGCGGTCCCGCCTTCTTCACTTTACCTCCAGCATGAAAATTCTCATCACAGCCGGCCCCACCCGCGAAGCCATCGACCCGGTGCGTTACATCAGTAACCGCTCCTCTGGCAAAATGGGCTACGCCATCGCCGAGGCTGCCGTGGCTGCCGGTCATGAGGTGATTTTGATATCCGGCCCCGTGGCACTCAGCGCTCCTGAGCAAGCCCATCTCACCCAGGTCACCACCGCCGAGGAAATGTATGCTGCCGTTGCGAATCAGATCGGCGAACAAGTGGACCTGGCTGTTTTCTGCGCTGCAGTAGCCGATTACCGTCCGGTAGAAGCCGCCGAACAAAAAATCAAAAAGAGCCATGCCGAGCAAATGACACTCGTGCTGGAAAAAACCCGGGACATCCTTGCTAATGTTCGCGGAAAAATGAACTTTCCCGGCCTACTGGTGGGTTTTGCCGCCGAAACCAATGATCTGGAAAAACACGCACGCGACAAACTCAGCAAAAAAAAGTGCGATCTCATCGTCGCCAATCTCGTCAACGATCCAGAGACCGGCTTTGACGTTGATGAAAATGAGCTGCAGCTATTTTACGCCGATGGTCAAAGCGAAAAAATGCCACGGCAAACAAAAACCCTGTTGGCAGAGAAACTGATCGAAATCTTCGCCAAGCTGGGCGAAGCTAGATCATGAGCCAACATCTGGATATCGCCATCGAAGCCGCCAATAAAGCCGGCGTTCTACTTAGGGAAAATTACGAGACCGAACTGGTGGTCGACTCCTTGCTCGATCACGACATCAAACTCAATCTCGACGTGCTCACGCAGGATCTGATCACCAAATGCCTGCTGGGAGCTTTCCCCGATCATGCACTTTACGGAGAAGAAGGCGTCGCCGGTAATGAGGACAGTGACTGGCAATGGGTCGTTGATCCGATCGACGGCACGGTGAATTATTTTTATGGCATCCCTCACTTTTGTGTATCGATCGCGCTGCGGCATAAAAAAGAGATCGTGCTCGGTGTCATCTACGACCCGATGGCCGACAGTCTGTGGGCAGTGGAGAAAGGCGAACGCCCGACTTTGAATGGCAAGGAAATCCAGACCAGCTGCCGTGATCAATTAAAAGACACCGTGATGACCATCGGCTTTTCCAAAACCAAGGAATCTATGGACGCTGGGTTGGAGCGCTACAAAAAAATCGCCTACAAAGTTCGCAAAACCCGCATGATGGGCAGCGCCGCTTTAGCTCTTGCTTATATCTCCTGCGGTCGCCTAGATGCTTACATCGAAGAAACCATCAGCCTGTGGGATGTCGCGGCAGGGATTTTACTGGTGGAGAGTGCGGGCGGAAAAATCGAACTCACACCCGCCGAAGGCAATGAAGATAAATTCGGGATTGTGGCGACCAACGGCAAGGTTGTTATTGAAGACTAAATACAAATTCATTTTCAACCCAACATAAATTATGCAGTGCAGTGGAATAGGATACGACGTACATCGATTTGCAACCGGACGACCACTCATTCTCGGGGGAGTGGACATTCCGCATGAACGTGGACTCGAAGGGCATTCCGACGCCGATGTGTTGTCACATGCCATCGCCGACGCCGTGCTCGGAGCGATGGGCTTGAATGATATCGGTTTTTATTTTCCTCCTGAGGACGACAGCATAGAAGGTATCTGCAGTTTGGATATTCTCAAAAAAGTGCGTCAACTGGCAGAAGGGAAATCCGCTTGGATTCACAACATCGACAGCACCCTGATCGCCGAACGCCCCAAGATCATGCCGCACGTAGAGCGAATGAAAATTAAAATCGCTGATGCGCTGGGCATTAAACCTTCCCAGGTAGGTGTCAAAGCCACCACCAACGAGTTGATGGGTTTCATCGGTCGCGAAGAAGGTATCGCAGCGATGGCCGTAGCGAGTGTGGAAATCCGCGAGTAACGCAAGGCCCTCCGCCTTACCCACCTTCCACCATGTTCTGGCATTGCGGCAAACATCATCGACTTGATCCCGGCAAGCAGGGGGTCATTATGGGCATCTTGAATGTCACTCCGGATTCTTTCTCCGATGGCGGCAGTTTTAATTCCGTGTCGCAGGCTGCGGAACATGCTTTTTGCATGTTCGATGAAGGGGCGGCCATCGTCGATATAGGCGGCGAATCGACCCGACCCGGAGCTGATCCGGTGGATGTTAGCTGTGAAATGGAACGTGTTCTTCCAGTGATCAAATCGATCATCCGGCAACGCCCGCAGGCATTACTTTCCATCGACACATCGAAGGCGCTTGTGGCTCGCGCTGCTTGTGAAGCAGGCGTAGCCATCATCAACGATGTGACCGGCCTGATTGGAGATGCCGCGATGGCATCCGTGGTGGCCGAAACCGGGGCAGGCTTGGTCATTATGCACGCACAAGGCGACCCTCGAACCATGCAGGACAACCCCAGTTACCAGGATGTTGTCAAAGATGTGCGTGATTTTTTTCAGCGACAGGTTCAAATTGCTGTCGATGCCGGAGTAAAACCCGACGCCATAGCCCTGGATCCTGGCATTGGCTTTGGTAAAAGCGACAAACACAATATCACGCTTCTCCGGCATTTATCCCAATTGATGATTGAACCTCACCCCTTGTTAATCGGCGTTTCAAGAAAATCCTTCATCGGCCGTTTGCTCAATCACGAGGATCCCGATAACCGCGCCTCCGCCACCTGTGCCCTGACTGCCTTAACCCGATCTTTAGGAGCAGTTATTCATCGTGTCCACGATGTGCGAGCCAATCTCGACGCGCTGCGTATGGCAGAGGTGTTGCTGGAGGAATAAAGAATCACTCCTTACCCGCTTCAAAAACCGGATATTTCTCCTTGAGCTTGGCTTTAAGCTGAGCAGCCTTGTCTGTCTGCCCCGATTTATCAAAAGCCACCGCCGCCTTGTGCAGGGCCTCGGGAGTGATCAGCGGATCGACAAAAATCTGGCTAACGATCAAATATAATCGAGCCGCACCTTGGGCATCATTGTTAGCAAATGCGATGTCACCCAGCAACATACGGGCCGTGGCATTGATGCGTCCTTCTTTTTGCAATCGCAGAGCTTCGTTTGCAGATTTTTTAGCTTCTTCAAAATCCTTGATACCCAACTGGGCCTTGCCTTTGTTGACCAGCGTTTTTGCCCTGAGAGCAGGACGGGCGATGAATTTTAAATAAAAATCAAATGGTGCGACCGCTTTGGCATAATGCTCAAGCTTGAGATTAGCCTGCCCCAGATAGTTCCACACTTCCGGGCGGGTTTGGCTGGGCGAATCCGGGCTGCTGGCCAACTCCAAAAAACGCGCCGCACGTTCAAACTGACCATCTTCAAATAGTTTGATCCCCACGTAGGTGAAGATTGGCACAGGGATCGTCAGTTTGCGTTTGGTGGAAAGAAAGGTCTCGGTTTCGCTGGTCATTTTTTCAAGCTGCTCAAGCTGATACGCGGCCAGAATAATACGACGGGTGGCCACTTCATAATAGGTTTTTTCATCTTCCTTGCGGGCTTTTTCCAGGAAGGGTATCGCTTGCTGGTATTTTTTCTGCTGGATATAACCACTGCCAATCCAAAAGTGCGCTTCAGCCAAAACCGATGTTTGAGGAAATTTTTCTAACAGGTCGATGAAGGCCTTCACCATCGCCTCGGTATCTTTCATTGCCAGTTGGATGACCGCAATCTGTTGCATGGCAAACTCAAGTTCTTTGGAAGAACTGTATTTGCTAGTCAAAGTTTGATAGTCTCTCAAAGCCCTCTTGGGGTCTTTGGTGAGCTGATAAACACTCGCCCGTTTTGCCAGAACAGATGAAGCCAGAGCATCGTCCGGGTATTGCTTGAGAAATTTGCCGAGAGTGGAAATGCCCTCTTCCACTTGCCCCCCCTCAAGTTGAGACCAACCGAGCTTGTACAACCAGGCGATATGATGCTCCTGCGGAATGTTCTCCGTGCGAATAGCGGCGTATGCCTTGGCCGCGTCAGCGTATTGACTGTGTTCAAAATGCCACTCGGCCTTCATCAAAAGAGCAAGATCGATGTATTTGACCGAAGCATCGATTTTCTGTTGTTGTTCAACATATCGAGCGGCGAGCACCGCCAGGCCTCCATCATTGAGAGAATTCAGGCACTGCAGACGACGGTAACCCGCTTCGATACCTTCCTCACGATCCCGGTAATTTCTTTCTACAATGGCATAGACCTTGGCCGCTTGTTTCAAGTCCTTGGTTAGACGATAGGAATGGGCCACCAGTAGCAGCATCTGGGCCCGGCTGTCAGCAGGTGCATCGTAAATGCCGCGACTGTAACTGCGAATAACCGCTTCATAATCCCCTGCCGAAAATTGATTGAAAATCAAGCCGATCTGCGCCAGCGCTTTCCAGGTTTTGCCAGACTCACTTTGCAACACTTTGTCGAGCATCTGATTGCTCTCTTCACGTTTGCCGAGCTTGGCGGCGATCAATCCTCCACGGGCATAAGCTTCATCGAGTTCATCGGCATCTTTGGAATGGGCAATGACATTTTTCAAAGCTTCAAAAGCTTTTTCATTGTTATCCAGTTCGACATAAAGGTGCGCAATCGCCGAGCGGGCATTACCCGCAAAAGGATTTTCCTCCCCCTGTCCACTGGTGACCAGCAATTGTTCATAAGCCTCCACCGCTTCTTGTTTTTTACCTGTCAATTGCAGGCAACGCGCCCGGTAATAATAAGCCTGTTCTTCCAGCTTGGGGTTGGCGATATTCTTTTCAGCGATCTCAAAATACGGAATGGCCTTGGCGAAATTTTTCTCATTAAAATACAACGTCGCCAGACGGAAGGCGGCTGAGCCGGAATAAACTCCGGTTTTGTATTGTTTGATCAACCTCTCGTAAGCTTGTTTGGCCTGCACCAGTTGTGGCAACTGCAAATAACACTCGGCGAGACGGAAAGCTGCGCTGGCTCCATTAGGACTCTGCGGGTGGTTTTTCAAAAACAACTCATACTGGCGAATCGCAATCGCGTACTGCTTGTGGCTGAACAAAAGGTTGGCGTAAGTCAGATCATCTTCCAACACCGGGCCTTTGCCATCCTTATCCTTGGCATCGGGATTCATCTCGATCGGTTTGGCTTTGATAAAGGCAGTGCCTTTTATCGGCGTCGCTTTACCAGCGACAACCGGAGACGCCTTACCAGCGGTCACCGGCGTGGCCTTCACCGATCCCGGAGCCGTAACAACGGGACGGGCAATCGCTTTTTTATCGCCATCGCTCTGCGCAAGTACAAGCGAAACGTTTGCCAGCAATACCCATACAGCGACAAAAACTTTTCTTTTAACAAGACAACTAGGAGAACAGTCAATCATGGCGCCGTGCCGGTTTTTTTGGGAGCCAGGGCTTCTACAGGTTTGGTGGTCGCAAAAGCTATGTTCCAGATGTTGGCTTTTTTACACACATCGAGAATATTGATGATGTGTTGAAAACTCGCTTTGCTGTCTCCTCGCAGGATCACCGCCTGGTCGGGATACTCCTCCGAGATAGCGTGCAGGCGGGCGAGCAAATCATCTTCGGTGACCACCGCACCATTCACCACGATCACACCGCCTTTGTCCACATTCACAATGATCTCACCAACCTGGCGCTCCGGATCGGCGCCCTCTTCCGCAGCGGGAACGGACACATCGACGTTGCGTTCCTGTTGGGCGGAATTCCAGGTGACGATGAAAAAAATGAGTAACAGAAACACCACGTCGATCATCGGCGCGAGTTCCATTTCCGCTTCTTGCGGTGTGCTGTAATCCCGGAAGTTCATCGTATCAGGGCAGAAAAATCAGTGGTCGTAAAAGGTGAATAACAAACAGTTAAAATAAGCTAGAGACTGCGCGGTTCATGGGATGGACCAAAATCACCCTGCTCGGCATCCCGTTCACTGCGGCGAGCCGAAGCACGGTAGTTGGCGCGTTTGTATTGCGCTGCCAACAACGCCATGATGTGTGTGGCAGCCGCTTCCATTTCAGCGATCAGTTTTTGTACCTTGCCACGAAAGATCGAATAAAAAATCATCGAGGGAATACCGATAACCAAACCGGTAGCGGTGGTGATCAGCGCCTGGGCCACCCCCGGTGCCAGTTCCATCTGCTGCACCCCGACTCCGATGTTGTTAAAAGCTTTGATCATCCCGATCACCGTTCCCAGCAAACCAACCATCGGAGCGATGCGACCGATATCCGCGAGGTAAATAATGCGTTGATTCAAAATACTGGCTTGGCGGGACCCTTCCGCTTCGGTGACTTCGCGGACTTCATCGAAGGATGCGGTAGGGTTTTTTGTAGCAAAATCAAGCGCCTTGTGAACGATACGGGCGATGCATTCGTTCTCCCGATTACAGACTGCTATCAGACCGAGGTAATCCTGTTTGCGGATCAAAGCATCGGCAGCATTCATGAATTTATCACTCACCACTGATCCCTGACGGATGGTGAAAAAGTAAAAAATGATCAACAGCATGGCGACGAAGGACAGGATGGCCAGCGGAATCATCACCAGCGCTCCGCCTTTCATCAATATGTCGAGAAAGGTCTCGGTTGCCGCGACCGCCGCCGGATCGCTGGCTACCGCTGCTGGCACGGCGCTCATCGTGGCCGTTGCCGTACCCACTGCGGGTGGTGCAGCAGGTGCGGGCGCTGCCGCAGGCGTAGCGGTTTGCGCCAAAATGAATGCTGCGCTGCAGAAAAACAGCAACAAGCCAGATGCAATGAGGGGATGTAAATAGGACCTTAGTCGATACATAGTTTATTGTTGTGAGCCATGGGTTAGGTTTGCGCAAGCAAAACCCGCGGCTAATCTACAGGTTTCAGTGATCCTTGCAAATACTCGATGGCAACTCCCGAAAAACCCGACTTTCAGAAAATGCTGCACCAAGTGCCGCATGAGCCGGGGGTGTATTTGATGCGCGACCGGCTGAAACGTGTGATCTATGTAGGCAAAGCACGTGACCTGCGCAAACGGCTGGCCTCCTACTTCACTCCCTCGCGCAAAAAAAAGGCTGAATTAAAAACCAAGGCTTTGATCGACAGCATCTGGGATTTTGAAATCCACACAGTGCGCAACGAACCCGAGGCCTTGTTGCTGGAAAGTAAGTTGATCAAAGACTACCGCCCGAAATACAATGTCAGCTTCCGTGACGACAAACGTTTTCTGATGGCCAAGGTGAATCTCGCCGAACCCCTGCCACGCTTTCAGTTGGCGCGGGTGCGCAAGGGCGATGGGGCCAAGTATTTCGGACCTTTTGTGCATTCAGCGGCTTTAAAACAAACTCTGAACTGGCTCAGTCTGGAATTCGGCCTGCGCAGCTGCCGACCGCTGCAGCCCAATGAAAACGACTACAAACACTGTCACGACGACGTTATTCGCAACTGCTGCGCGCCATGTATTGGCAAGGTCAGTGAGGAGGAATACCGCGCCAAAGTCGAACAAGCCTGCGGATTCATGAAAGGCCGCTCACGGGAAATGGTCGCAGAAATCGAAAGCGAGATGTTAAAAGCTGCCGCGCGCCAGGATTTCGAACGCGCCGCGGAGTTGCGTGACATGGCGGACAGCATGAAAAAAACGCTGCACAAGGCGCGCAACTTTTTACATGTGCCAGGGGTCCCTGGAGCCCCCGCCGGTTCGGTGATCGATCCGCAACAGGACGTACTCGAGTTGCAGGAAGTGCTGTCCATGACACGTCCGCCGAAGGTAATGGAGTGTTTTGATATCTCGAACATCTCCAATACCTACTCGGTGGCATCGATGGTGCAGTTCCGTGAAGGTCGCTCCAAAAATCAAAACTACCGCCGCTACCGGATTCGCACAGTTAAAGGCCAGGACGACTTTGCCAGCATGGCGGAAGTGGTGAAACGCCGTTATTCGGGCATTTTGCGAGCCGCACGGGAGAACATCGGCAATGAAGCCTGTGATATGAACCAACAATCCCCCTTGCAGGCGATGCGGGACCTGGAAAAAAAACTGCCAGTGGGGGCTAGATTGCCGGATCTGGTGATCGTCGACGGAGGCAAAGGCCAGCTCAGCTCGGCGATGAAGGAACTGCAACGACTGGGGCTGCACGAACTGCCGATCATCGGCCTGGCCAAGGAACGCGAGGAAATTTATCGGCCAAATTGCTCCGAACCGATCGTTTTGTCCCACGAAGCCGGTGCTTTGAAACTGCTACAGCGAATCCGTGACGAAGCCCATCGTTTTGCCAACGGCTACCACCAATTATTGATGAAACGCCGTATCAAAGAAAGTGTGCTCGACGATTGCCCGGGCATCAGCCGTGCCCGCAAGGAACGTCTGTTAACGGCTTTTGGCTCTCTTGCCCGTCTGCGCAAGGCTGAAATCGAAAAAATCGCTGAAGTGAAAGGCATCAGCCTGAAACTGGCTGGTGAAATCGCGCAATTCCTGAAAACCCACGGCTCTTGATCCCAACCTGAAAATCACCGCAAATTGTGGGTTTTCGACAAGGATGAAAGATGGTAGGGTTTCAGTCCGTATAAAGGAATAAAATAAATTCCAAAGATGAAACCATCCGCCCAGCAAAATATTTTCCAATCCCGCCTACGACCCTCTACGGGCAAAGGGCGGCGACCCGTGTGTATTTTGCTAATGCTGGGTTTGATGTCTTTTGGGACTCACGGCAAAACTCAGGGAAATAAGACGGTTCCTGATAAAGGTCGGGAAGTGGCACCGGGAATTTTTGCCCCCAAGGCTGCAGAAGCAAAACAAGCAGTGGCAACGAAAACGGACGCTGATGACAAAGTCGCCATCAAACCACAGCTCATCGAAAAAGACGAAGTGGTGCCTGCCACAAAAAGAGCCATGCCGAACTTCCAACCGACGCTAAGAGCAAAAGACGTGATCGGCTCCTCACTGGAAACCAAAACCGAAGCCCGCACCTTCACTCTCACCGTTCCCGCACCGCGTGGACAGATCATCGACCGCAATGGTTACCCGTTGGCCCAGAGCCGGGTGGCCTATTACGCAGCGATTAACTTTCCCCAACTTCCCGACGCCAGCGACAAAGACATCGCCCGTTACGCTTTGGAGCGAGTCAACATAGCCAATCAGGTGCTAGGCGGCAATTGGGACATCAAATACAAAACCGTGCTAGAGCATTACAAAGAGCGGCGCTGGCTACCCTTGGTATTCTCTTCTCCATTAAATGAAGCCCAGGCGAGAAAATTAAAACCCGAATTGATCAAAGGACTGATGCTGCACCCTTTTTATCAGCGGGTTTACCCACAGCACTCACTCGCTTCACATATTGTGGGCTATGTCGGCAGAAGGCCTCCCAGGCGCACCGGCCCAGTGGACGATGGCGAATCAATCTGGCCACAGGCCAAAGGCGTGGACGGACTGGAGCAGTCTTTTGACAAAGATCTCACCGGGCGCCCAGGGAAAATTAACATTCTGTTTGATTCCGACGGCACCAAGCTAACGGAAGAAATGATCCAACGCCCCAAGCCGGGTAAAACCGTGGTGATGGCTCTCGATCTAGAGATCCAAATGCTCGCAGAAGAAGTGCTGCAAGAGAAAACTAAAAGCGGGGCTTTTGTGATCATGGATGTGCGCACCGGCGACATACTGGCGATGGCCTCGTGGCCGCAATACGACCCGAACATCTTCATCCCTGCTATTTCACAAACGGACTATTCCAAGCTGCAGAACGACCCCGCCAAACCTCTTTTTGCCCGTGCTTTTCGTGGCGCCTACCCGCCGGCTTCCACTTTCAAAACAACCGTGGCGCTGGCCGTTCTTGATGCAGGCACGGTGAGAGAAGACACTTTGTTTTCCTGTCCGACAGGGTTGGCGATCGGTGACCGGGTATTTCACAACTGGAACAAAAAGGCCGAAGGTTCGATGAATGTGATTGGAGCGCTCACCCGCTCCTGTAATACCTGGTTTTATCAAGCCGCTTTGAAAACCGGAGCTGCGCCGATCACTGAAATGGCCATGCGTCTGGGTTACGGCAAAAAAACCGGACTTCCTCTTCCGGCCGAAGCCAAAGGTTTTATTACTTCAGATCGCTGGTCACGTGAAAAATACGGCCACCCGATCCTCGATGGAGACCTGGCCAACATGGCGATTGGTCAAGGCACCATATTAGCCAGCCCGCTGCAGGTCGCCCAGGCAATGGCCGCCATCGGCAGTCGCCGCCGGGTGGTCAGACCTAGACTGGTGCTTCAAGTTCAAGACGTCAACGACTCGGTGACCCGAACCTTCCGGGTGAGAGAACGCATCCCGCTTAATATCGATCCCTACAATATGGAGCTGGTGGTGCAGGGTATGATCGACGTGGTGAATGCCGGTAACGGCACCGCTCGCCGCGCGCGCAATGAACACATCACGGTGGCAGGTAAAACCGGCACCGGCCAATGGAAACCCCATCTCGAGCAAAACGTGGCCTGGTTCTCTGGTTTTGCCCCGGCAGATTATCCCATCTTCGCTTTTGCCGCGGTTTACGAAGGCAGCCCCGGCGAGCGTGTTGGCGGCGGCAAAAATGCCGGACCGATCATCGGTGCCTTTTTTGAAAAATACCTTAAAGATGAAAAACGCCTGGCCGAGTTCAAACGTCAGGTAGAAGACGTGGAGTTGGCTCACAATGATCAAGGCATTGTCAGACCAGAGATCGCCGGATCCATTTTTAAAAATACCAGCTCCGAAAGTAAAGTTCGTAAAGCGGTCAATGAAAAGAAAGACATTGAAAAAGCCGAAGCCGGCGGCCTGCTGAAATGGTTCCGCGGATTCCGCAAGCGCCCTTGAGTTTTTTTCATCTGCCATTTTAGTGGCTGTATGATGAAATTTTCCAGACTTAAAAGCTACGCCACGCTCATTGCATTACTGGGTGTATCTACAGAGTGGGCCCAGGCAGCAGATCAACAAGAGCCCGCTGACACCGTTTTCCTCAATGGTAAGTTATTAACAGTAGACGCTAAGCAGACGGTAGCTTCGGCGATCGCAATCAAGGGGGATCGCATCGTGGCCGTGGGCAGTGATAAGCAAATCAAAGCTTATCAGGGAAGCTCCACCAAAACTATTCAACTCGACGGCAAAACCATGATTCCGGGTATCACCGAAGCCCATGTGCATTCGATCTATGTAGCCAAAGGCATGCTCGGTCGCCCTTATCGGGATTACTCCAGTATCGAAGAATTGCAGCAAGTCATTCGTTGGTTGGACGAAGAGTTGAAAGACGGCGAGTGGATCAGCGTGCCACGGGTGCCAATCACCCGTTTGAAAGAACGTCGCCATCCCAGCACCGCAGAGCTCGATGCCGCTTGCACCACCCATCCGGTGGTATTCACCTCGGCGCGCAAAAGCGCACTGAATTCCCTCGCTTTGAAAAAGCTGGGGCTCGATGGGGAAAACTTCCCTGACGGCTTGGAGGTGGTCAAGGATGAGGCAGGCAACATCCGTTTGCTGGGAGGCTCCATCGGCAGCCTGATCAGAAAAGCGAATCCCGGAAAAATTCACAAATCGGAAGACGTGATCGAAGCCCTGGGCAAAGTGCATGCGATCTACAACTCGGTGGGCATCACCAGTATTTTTGAAAGAGCCAACAGCAGAGAGCAATGGGATCAATTCCAAACATTGCGTGACAGTGGTAAAATGACCGTGCGTGCGACGCTGACCTTTCGTCGTCAGATGAAAAGCGCGGCAATGGTTAAACAATTTGTCGCTGACCTTGCATTGAAACCCCGTGAAGGTGATGACTGGTTGCGAGCCGGGCCGTTGAAGATCACCGCTGATGGAGGTATCCATTGGGGAACCACTTACCTGAGTGAGGCTTTTGGCAAAAAGCGCACCGACTTTTACGGACTCAAGGATGATCCGGAATACCATGGCAATTTGACCTTCCCAGTGGATCAAATGACCGAAGTATTTGCCGAGGCCACCCGTCTGGGCTGGCAAATGTCCGCCCACATCACTGGCGATCTCGGCATCACCCGGGTCTTGGATGCTTTGGAAAATGTGAGTCAAAAACAAGCGGTGGCAGAGATGCGCTTTCACCTCATTCACGCATACTTCTCAACTGCCGACATTCTCGAACGCGGCAAACGCCTCGGAGTTTGTGTCGATACCCAGGCTTACCTGTATCTGAAGGACGCTGACTTCATTGCCAAGGTTTATGGCAAGGACTGGGCCGAGCGCTTCATTCCACTCGGCGACTGGACGCGGGCAGGCATTCCCCTGGCGATCAATAGTGACCACATGGACGGCCTCGACCCGGATCATTCGATCAACTCATTCAATCCCTTTTTAATGCTCTATGCCGCCGTGGCCCGCAAAGATGATTTTGGCCATGTTTATGGAGAGAACCAAAAACTCACCCGGATGCAGGCTTTGCAAGCAGTCACCTTGAACCCGGCTTTCCTCTCATTTGATGAAAAAATCAAAGGTTCGCTGGAAGTGGGGAAATTAGCGGATTTGGTAGTACTCGACCGCGACTACATGAATTGCCCCGAACAAGAAATCCGCAATATCAAACCGACCTTGACGATGGTGGGAGGAAAGGTGGTTTTTCAGCGGAAGTAACACTGGCGATAGGAATTATTTCCTTAAACTGCCAGGTATCCCTGATTTCTATATGCGTCCCGTTATCTACATTCTAATTTTATGCCTGCTAAGTGCAGCGGGCTCACAACGAGCGCAAGCAGACGCCATCGTAATCAACCGCTCGATGAAGGCTTCGACCATTGCGGAAATCTTTGTCGAAAGGGATCGTATCCGGGTGGAGATGGAAATAGGCATCGTCGATTTCGGGGCATTCCAAAATATGCTGCCGGATGAGTTGTTCGAAAAACTAGACAATGAACCAAAGGCTTTGAAGGAGCGCTACGGAGATTTTTTTCAGCAAGATTGGGTTTTACGAGCGGATGGAAAAGTCCTCGTGCCAGCATTAAAAAGCATAGAAGGCAAGCAGCGAAGCCGGCGCGATGAGATAACCGGAGAAGTCATTACCAATGCAGATGAGGAAAACGACGTGATTCTGTCAGTGATACTCGAATATGCCTTAGGAGTAAATTTGCCGAAAGCTCTGTCGATCAAAGCCCCAACTTCAAAAAATGGACATGCACTCGCCGCCATTGGTTTTGTCCTTTACCACGAAGGCCTTGCGGTGAATGACTTTCGTTATCTGAGTACAGAGGCCATTATTGATCTCGACTGGGAAGACCCTTGGTATTCCAAGTTCAAGAATAACAACCTGAAACGCCAGTACGATGCACCCTTGCACGGATTCCTCTATGCCGAGCCGCGCGAAATCAGAAAGGAAATCATCGCCCGGGTTCGAGATCTTGAGCAGTGGATCGATCTTTGCCTTGATGGGAAAGAGACCATTTCCCCTGATGAGCAAAAAGCCATTTTGAAAAAAATTGGGGTGTTTTTAGCAGATCGCTGTCCGCTAACCATTGACGGCAAAGTGGCGCAAGGTCAACTCGATCGAATTCACTTTGTCAGAAGAACACTCAGGCAGACAACGGTTGTCGGCACGGATGAGGAACTGCCCGTGGTATCAGCGATGATTGGAGCCATTTTTGTTTATCCTACGACCGGATTGCCACAGCAGGCAGCGATGAAATGGGATTTGTTCACCAAGCGTACACCGATGATGAAAGGAGTGGCAACTGATGAAGCCGGAGGATTGCCGAGCACGGTTACCCCTGATGACCCGATTCTGGTGTGGAAGAATTTTCTGAAAAATCCCACAGATTCAAGTCTGATCGAACTCACCCCGCCACCTGCGCGAGCTCAAATTTCGATTCCGTTAACCTTTGTATTAGCTTTCGTTTTGACGTTTTGGTTGATGCGTAGGCAAACGCGTCATTCGAAATTGCGCAGAGTTGCCTGGGGCGTTGTTGTTACCTTGGCAGTTTTGACTTTGCTTCCATTAAGTTGGATACCTATTCCGAGTCCTTTTAGCGGTGAAAGTAATCAAACTCCCGAGCAAAATGACGCCGTGGCTCAAGGGCTGTTGCGAAATATCTATCGTTCGTTCGATTACCGCGAGGAGAGTGATGTTTACGATGCTCTGGAACAAAGTGTTTCCGGAGAATTGCTGACGACAGTTTATCTCGAAGTCCAAAAAGCCCTGCAATTAAAAAACCAGGGAGGAGCCTCGACCAAGGTCAAGGAAGTTGAGTTGATCCAGTCAGAAGTGCAACCAGCAGAAGCTGGTTTTGTCACCCGTTGCCAGTGGACGGTGCTGGGTTCGGTCGGGCATTGGGGACATATTCACCAGCGCAAAAACCGTTATGACGCAGTGCTTACCATTCAAGCGGTTGATGGAGTTTGGAAACTGACAACGATGGAGTTAAAAGATGAAGAACGTTTGTAGTGAACGCCTCAACGAGCTTTGTGTGTTGTTGAATCAATGAATAACTGTTAGATTTCTCATCAATGGCTGAGGAACAATCACGATACTTGGAAACTTGTGCGAATTCGCGAACTGGCTTCAGATTTCAGTGCCTTGTTCTTCTATTAGCATTGATTTCTACCACGCTTAACGCTGAAGAAATTTCGACTGCCAGCGGAGCCTCTGATCAAGCAGCAAGCGATTCCCGGCATAGCTCCTTCGCCCCCCCATTATTAAACGTTTGCCTAAGCCGCCTTTCAATATGCCAATTCCCAGAACAACAATGGTCTACAACTGCAAAATCGCTACGAACAGGAAGCCCCCAATGTAATCCGGAGGTGGACTTGGAAACCGTTACCACGCCGAACACCTTGGATTAAATTGTATCTTTACGGCAACAAGCTCAAAGCGATGACCGGACTTGAATACGCCCACATGGATGGGGGTTCCGGAGGCGGTAATTATTCCGGTTGGACCTGGTTCAACGGGGTTCGGCTGTATTTCTAAACCAATCGATCATGCCTCCCATAATGTATGTGAGGAAATTGGTATTTTAAGATGGTTTGCAAACGGAAAAACCCAGACCGGTGCTCTAGTTCCAGCCTGGGTTTCGTTTAACATCCAATGGCAAGTTCTCCCGACTCGCCTTCGGAGTAAATATTCATCAGCGCCGCCGAGCATGCCTACAGAGCAACAAACCGCAACCGAGCAGTAAGGAAAGTGAGCTTTTCATGGTTATGGGGATAGGTGTTGAAAAGAGGTGGCCGGATGGGGGTAGAATGCCGGGCAATCACATTTGCTTCATGAAATCAAAGCTTTCGACTTTGATGTTAAGATCGTCTTCTTCTTTTGCAGTTTTCACCCGGGCATCTACCTGATCCGGATAAAAAGCAGCGTTTCCCCTCAACTGACGAAAGTAGATATTGGCGAACACAGTATCTGTTCCGCTCAATGGAGTGCGAAAGGACAGGCTCACAGGCATACCTGTCGCTTGATCTGCAAGAAGAGTCACGGCATCACCCTGCCGCAAAACGTTTTTGCCGCTGATCTGGATCACATTCTGGTAACCCACAGCGGGAGATTTAGTTGCACGATCAAAGAAGTTCACCACGTCACCGCGGGACATGTAAATGTAGGCAAGGATCCATTCCCTGATCAACTTGACCTTGGTATCCAATTCTATCAGCTTTTTATCCTGACGGTTGCCACTGATAAGTCCATGGCGTTTTCGAATTTTTAAGTCCTGATTGATTTGAGTAGTTTGCAATTTGCCCGAAGCATCAAACCGTCCCTGAATCAGATCAATGAACTGCATTTCACCACCCTTGGAGACCTCAATGCGTAACTGCCAGCTGAAACCGGTGAGGTTTTTACGATTATTCTCAATAATAGAGGCATAGTTCAGAGCCATTAGTGCTGGATCGACTGCAGCTTGTTTGACTTGTTTAGTCTGAGAGAGACCTTCTGGCGTCACTACACAAGTAAGAAAAACCGCGAAAATGGGAGCGAGCAAGGTGAATTTTATTTTCATACGTATTTTGGTTTTAGATTTAAAGTTTGAAAGCTTTTTGGGTAAAGCAGAGTGACCCTTTAGTTATTAGTTCCGATCAACCAACTGATCCCATTATAATCAATGTGTAGCACTTCTAGACGATTACGTCTAGAAATAATCGTGATTTTTTGGACTTATTCAGATACCCAATTATTTGTTAATTCCCATCTTAATCCGCTAGTCGTCTGCGCAGCTGCCAATAGTATGGCGAGCAAAACCCGAATGGTGTAGCGCAGAGACATCAATCCACAGCGTAGATGACAATTTTTTAAACAAGATGCGAGCTATGAGCTTGCGGCATTGAATTATTACTGGCAGTGTTGAATGGGTTTGCAGTTTATACAATAGACCCGTCCCAGATGGGATGGGCCGCCAACCACTCGAAATTCTTAACACCCCTAGGGTTGCTGGAGTAAATTTTGATGAAACTAAGAGGACTAAGCCCCGGCTATAAAAGAATGTTTAATAAAATACTCTTGTCCTGTCCTGCCCGGCAAAGGTCTTATTACACGCGCCTATTTTATGGAGGGCTTGTTATTTTGGCGCTTATTTCATCACCGGCCTGTTCTACCGTCAGGGTAAGCGTGCGTTCGGAACGAGTGGACAATGCAGGTATCCAATCATCCAAAGCTCTTTATTCATCGGTTTCCGGCTCCCGGGAAAGAAGTGCCTTGTTAGCGGAGTTCTCAAAAGCCACCGAAGTGATATTGAAAAAGGCGAAACGGAACTCTGCTCAGGAGCGTTTTCAGGTTGCTGCCGGCTGTTATTTAAAAGCTGCTCTTGATGCACGATCTCTATTGACTGTCTCCAAGGAGCTATCAAATCCGGAAGTTGAACAGGCACTTTTGCAGATACATAATTTGGCCTTGGCTAGATTCGCCGAAATTTGGATGAATGATCTACCTCGACAGCAGGAGGGCAACTATCAATTCAGTTACGAAGACGAAACGTACGAAATTGCGTTAAAGAACTCGGACTTTAGTTACGATTATTTCGATCACGTTGTTGCAGTTAAATCTGTAAAGGGAAGGGGGCTCATAAGGCGGGAACGTTCCGGGTACGGAGCAACTCTGGTGGGTATTCGCGAACAAAATCCCGATCGAAAAAAAGAAATGCGCTTCTATTCCAAGAGCGGATTTCATGTGTCCCTGAGCTTGACGATGGGTCATCCCCAAACATCAAAAAAATCGAGCAAGAAGCGAATTATCATACCGCTATCACTACAAAACCCGATGCTGCACGAGACAATCTTGGTGGAAGGTCGTAGGCTGCCTTTAGCGGCAAATTTTTCGACTCGATTCGAGATGCTTCTTAATGGCCGTAATGGAACCCTGCGGGGAATGAGTGGGTTTTTCTCAGCTGACAAACGCATTGGCGTGTCCGGAATTTTCATATCAGAACCCTACGACCCAAACCGGATTCCAGTCGTCTTCACTCATGGTTTGGCATCTGCACCTATCATATGGCGAAATATAATGCCCGAATTAATGTCCGAACCAGATATTGCGCGTCGTTACCAGTTCATGGTTTTCACTTATCCTAGTTCTTTAATCATTGCTGAATCAGCGCGATTATTCAGAGAAAACCTTGCTTCAATGCGCGCTCATTTTGACCCCACAGGCCAGGACCCGCTTTCGACTGATATGGTTGCCATCGGCCACAGCATGGGCGGCGTGCTTACCCACCTCCTTGTAGCTGAGACGGGAGAAAATATTTGGCAGCAAATCAGTGACTCGCCTATTGAGAGCCTGGGTTTAGAACCAGACATAGAATCAAAAATAAAAGAATGGGCTTATTTTGATCCCGACAAAGCTGTGAATCGGGTGATATACATTTCAACTCCGCATCGCGGGGCGGAAATGGCTCATTCATCTTTGCCAGCATTTCTTTCCTCGAAGGTTCGACTGCCAGTCAAAATCCTAAAAGAGTCCTCTGCTCTTTGGGATAAAGACGGAGTAAAGGATGCGCTAGGCCTAAAAGGAACCAAGGTCACAGGTATGCAATCGCTCGAAAAACATTCACCTATTATTGAAGGATTAAAAATATCCCCTCACAAGCAAGGGGTCATTTATCACTCTATCATCGGGGACCGCGGTCATGGGGATACGCCTGACAGCTCGGACGGCGTGGTTGAATACTGGAGCTCTCACCAGGATGGCGCTGCTTCAGAAATTATCGTTCCTACCAATCACGGCGCTTACTCGCACCGCAAGACGATCGACGAAATCAAACGGATTCTGCGAGTTCACGCCAAACTCAAATGAACGCTTTATTCAGATGAGAAAGGGCGTTTCGGTTACCGGTTATTACGAAGATCTAACGAATGCTATTTCCCTTTAGGCATCGCAGGCGGAGTGTATCCGTCCCATTTGCCAGCCTGGATAAATTTGGATGTCTCTTTTTTGGCAGTGCGACCAGCTTCCTTGTAAGCCTGATTGACATCGGGAGGTAGCGCATATTCATCGACATTGGCCATGCGTACCACGATATCTTTTTTGGTAACATTGATGACCATCAAATCACGAGCGATTGCCAGAGGACCATCGTATACTTTCCGAACACCGTCCATGATGGCGGCATTGTTTTCCGGTGACTGCACCGAGTGGTAACCTACAGCCATGCGCGGCTTGAGTTCAGCCATCACTTTACCAAAGGCGGTAGGTTCGGTGTGGATTCGGGTAGACACGTAGGTTGCCTGTCCAAGATCCCATCCGAAATAAGCCGCGAGCGCTTTTGGAGGAAGAAAACATTCGTGGGAAGCGACATCAGCCCCTTTGGCATACTCCATATACCATTTGTTTGGGTAGGTATCTCCACCAAAGACGTATTTAAGGCCGTTCCATTCCAGGCCAAAGCTAACAGCGCCGTCGAGGGAGTGGATTGCGGGCCACGAACGAATGGTGACTCCATTTTTTTCATAGACCACTTCATTCATCTGTTTGTAGTCGAACTCGTGCACCACGATCTCCGCACCGGCATCAGGCAATGCTCCACTGCGGGTAGCGAGATCCCAGGCGTAGGCCTTTTTCATTCCATCAGCAAAGGCTTTGGTACCTAATTCCGGAGTAGCGCCGCTTGGTCCGTAGAGGTGGATGGGAGTGAATCGACCTGAGAGCCAGCCGCCAATGTGAACCCCCATGAAATCGCCAACATGGTCTACATGCAAGTGACTGGCGAAGACCTTGTCAATTTTGGAAAAATCGGGACGGAGGGAAAAAAGGTTGCCAAGGCTGCCTGAACCGACATCGAAGAGGAACTTGTCTCCGTTGCCAAGTTCCACCAGATAGGAGATGGAAACAGCCATTTTGGTTTGGTTCGGCATACCCGTGCCCAGTGCAGTGATCCTCATTTCATCTGCAGCTAATTCTTCGGTATTGGGAAAATAGCTGGCCGGATAGCCGCTTTTTTTGATAGTTTGAGCCGTCCGACCACGGGGGAGATTATCTGGAGTTTGAGCCTGTACCACAATGGCAATGACGGAGACCGCAAGGGTTGCCATTAATACAAGTCGATATTTCTTGATGTGTGTAGTCATATTGCTTTATTTAATATTTACTAAAAATAACAGCTTGGTTAATCGGCAAGTCAATTTTAGATTATCATACTAATAGGAAGTATAAATTATACTTCCTAGACGCTTCGGTCTAGTAAAAAGTGACATTTGTTGAATCCGTCTGAATCAACTGACTGGCGGCATCATTTTTCAGCTAAATTTTAAATCAAAAGCCTCCATTTGAATGAAGCGTGTATCAAAATCAGACTGGCTGCAGGAAGCCTTGCTTGCTCTTGAAGAAGATGGCATTGATGCCATCAAAGTAGAGCGACTCGCAAAACGATTAAATATATCAAAAAGTGGATTTTACTGGCACTTCAAAAATCGCGAAGATTTGATTAATGAAATCATTGATTATTGGGCTCATGAATACACTGAAGTTGTCACCACGAACCCTCTTTTCCATTCCGCTCCGCCTCTTCAACGCCTAGAGAAAATAATGGAAATGATCATCGATGCCGATTTGACCCAATTCGAATTGGAAATGCAGTCTTGGGGCAAATTAGATCCCCGCATTGCAAAAAAAGTTCAACAAGTGTACGAAATGAGGCTGGCATTCAGCCGGGATATTTTTCGCGAATTAGGTTTCAAAGGAGTAGAACTTGAAGTCCGTACCAGAATGTTCATTGGCTATCACGTGTGGGAGAGCACCACTTTTAGATCAGAATCAAAAAAAGATCTGCGTAAATATATCAAAGCGAAAGTCGCTTTATTAACGAAAAAATAAATTCGCTCAACGGCACTCTTTCGAATTGCATCTACGCTGCGGCTTGAAGATCAATCCGAATTAACAGTAATCAAAAAGCGTAGGCGTAATTCAAAATAATCCGAAAATCTTCCCGGTCATTTCCACCTCTGGCGGAATCCTGGTTATTAAAGGCGTAACGAATCCGCAGCCAGATATTATCGAATCTTTTGCCCGGAATTTGGTAATCCAGCGTAGCGGAATATTCCTCTTCATCGGGTGAAGCCGCGCTGCCTGTATCAGGGGTAATAACATGCAAATAACCCACATCAGCAGCGAGGCCCTTGAATCCCCAATGATCAAAGCCATAAGTGGCCCCCAATTTCACTGCACGTTCCCCCGCCCGGTCCTGATCAGAAATCAAAGATGAACGAAAAGTAGGCGATCCTCCCCAAGGGTTACGCACATCCCCGCCGCGAGACGTCACAACAAAAGCCGCCGAAGCCACTAACTCACGCACACCAAGAGCCAATTTCACCCCCCCGACCTGAGTGCTGAAACCGCCGAGCAGCTCATCTCCGGTACTGCGTTGGTCAGTAAACTGAGCGCCCAGCCTGACACTAAAATCATCTTGCCATTCAAAAAGCCGGTCGACTTCGACATAAAAGGTATTGAACATATCCCAGCCATACTGGTTCACCGCCCCGATATGGGAATCTTCGGAAAAATTGTACCGCAGACCGACAAATGAAACTCCTCGATCCGCCCCATCCACGCCGGCACGTTGTGACATCGATTCAAAGCTGCTGCGGTTGCGCAATTTAATTTTGCTCAAATGACCTGCAGCCAATTGTAAATTACGAAGCGAATGAATACTGAAACCCACACCTTCAAATGTATTGGGTGTCATACGGATGTCATAGGCATTGATGTATGGTAGATCAATTCGTGTCCGCCCCGCCCGCGCTTTGAGCACCCCTACTTTAATTTCGGCAACCGCTTCACCCAAAACGGTGTAACTCTCTTGTCCCGTGCGCAGGGAAGAGCTGCCGTCGCGATCAACTGGGCCATATAATTTTTGCGAAGTGTAACCTGTTAATTTTAACCGTAAAATATCCTGCCACCACCCGGTTTCCATTTCCAAGGCTCCTCCCATGGCTGCGCTTTCAGCGATTCCTACATTTTCAGTATCGCGGCGGAAATAATAAAACCGCGGGCTCACCAAAAAATCAATGCCATCAAAAAAAGGCGTGCCCGTAAGCGGCATGTATTGATCCCATAATCGCGGCAGCACCTGATTAGGCAGCAACTTGAAAGATCGCCGCTCGGTGATCCAGCTTTTTGGGCTGGTGCCAATAGAATCCGTCGGCGAACGCTCCTCTTTCAACGACACCACAACAGGGCCTTCGACTTTCAGATACTCTGGGCTATCCGCCGCCTGAAGAGAACCTACCAGTGAAATCACCAATAACACCAGCAAGCATGCTGTCGTTCCAGTTAGTGAGCTTTGTTGATTCATTCCCTACACACCTCAGGGTGCCTTCTGCGACCTTTCCATAATAGCGAGTTGGAAGCAAAATTTACAGAAACCGACAAACCCGTTTTTTTGCTCGCAATACAATCAATCCCGCCTAAACTCGATTTTTATGAAAATAAAATCCATCCAAAGCCTGGCTTTCTTGACAACTCTTTGCCTCTATCCCGCACCACTGCAAGCCGAGGAAGCAAACGCCGCCGTAGAAAGTGCCCCTGCAGAACCCGCTGACTCAGAAGCACTGGCCTTAAAACTAGCCAACCCAATCGCTTCGTTGATCAGCGTGCCTTTTCAGAACAACTTCGATTTTGGGTCGGGACCAGATGGAGATGGCAGTAAATACCTGCTCAACTTTCAACCGGTGATTCCTTTCGATCTCAATGAAGACTGGAATTTGATCACCCGCACCATCATCCCATATGTTTACCAAAACGACGTTTTTGGTACATCCGACAATCCCAGTGGTTCGCAGAGCGGTTTGTCCGACACCGTGCAAAGCTTCTGGTTTTCCCCAAAAAAACCCACCTCGAGCGGTTGGGTCCTGGGAGCCGGTCCGGTGATCCTTTACCCCACCGCTACCAATAGCCTGTTAGGCGCAGAAAAATGGGGTTCAGGCCCAACGGCTATTGCCCTCAAACAGTCCGGTGGCTGGACTTATGGGGCTCTGGCCAATCAAATTTGGTCCTTTGCTGGTGACAATGATCGTGACGAGGTCAATCAGATTTTTTTGCAGCCCTTCCTTTCATTCACCACCAAACAGGCGACCACCTATGCGCTCAATACCGAGTCCACCTACCAGTGGGAAACAGGTCAATGGCTCGCTCCGGTCAACTTGATGGTTTCCCAGTTAGTCAAATTTGGCAAACAACCCGTACAATTCCAAGTGGGCGGACGCTGGTATGCCGAAGGACCCGATGGCGGCGCTGAATGGGGATTGCGTTTTGCCGTCACTCTGTTGTTTCCAAAATAGAATAATTCATTGCATTTTTCTCAATTTTAATTAAAAAAGTATTTACACCCATGAAAACTAATATATTACTCACTAGTCTCGCTGCCTTGGTAGCTCTAGCCACCCTTACACCAGCAGCCAATGCTGGCGACACCCCAGAAGCTGCCATTGCACCGGCGGTGGATAACTCGTCATTTTATATCTATGCCGACCTTTGGGCGATTGGCATCAATGGTGATGTGGGCATCGGAGGGTTTACCAATCCTGTCGATGTGGGTTTCGATGACATCCTCGACAACCTTGATGCTTCATTGGCAGGCGGGTTTGGATTTCAAAAAGGAAAGTGGGGCTTCATGAGCGAATTTGTCTGGCTCAAAGTCTCCACCGACGCTCCAACTCCGGGCCCGCTTTTTCGCAAAGCCGATATTGGAGTCGAGCAATTTATGGCGGACGGACATATCTCTTACCGCATTTTTGAGTGCCCCAAGGGCAAAGGTTATCTCGACGTGATTGGCGGCCTGCGTTACACTTATTTAAAAACAAGTCTGAGCTTTGCGCCTGGACTTGCCCCACGTAGAGTCAATGTGGCAGGCAGTAAAGGCTGGTGGGACGGATATGGCGGTCTCAAAGGACGTTACAACATCACCGATAAATGGTTTGTCCCTTTCCGCGCTGATGTTGGCGGTGGTGGATCCAGCCTTACCTGGCAGGCGATAGGGGGGATTGGTTATCAGTTCACCCCCGGTTTTGATATGAAATTGGCTTATCGTTACTTCGCTATGGATTACAGTGACGGAGGATTTATTTACGACGTAGCCACCTCGGGGCCGATCCTGTCTTTAGGTTATAAATTCTGATTTCCTGTTATATTTCCATAACAAATCAAACCCGGTGCTTGCAAAAAGCACCGGGTTTTTTGTGTCCGTATTTGCTCGCAATACTCGCCAAATTTCGACACACTTGTTTACAAACACCCCATCACATTATGGAATCAAACAAAGACCCGCTCGACAAAGCCCTCAATCTCATCAAACAAGGACGTGACGAGCTGAAGCTCAAAATGCATCTCGGTAGCAAAGAAGCACAAGACGAGTGGAGCAAACTCGAAGCACGATTGACCGACCTGGAACAAAAAGCGCAACCGCTTTCCGGTGCCGTTAAAGAAGCTGCGGAAACCAGTGGTCAACAGGCCAAGAATGTGGCAAGAGCGGCGCTTGATTTGACTGCGCAAGAACTGAACGATGGATATCAGAAACTACGTAAGCTGCTGGAGTAAACGATTACCTCAACAGCGTCGCCGA
>JASFYY010000073.1:0-68233 GCA_045046875.1 Verrucomicrobiota bacterium
CCCACCTGATACCGGTCATCCAAGACCTCTCCTTTATGATCCTTCTCAGGCAGTTGCCGCATCACCACCTGGTGATCCACCACCACCGTGCCTAAGCCAAATATCGAAAACATTTTCACCGAATCAGCTTTCACAAAATCAACATGCCCACCCTTTCACCTCTCGTCCAATAACTCACGAATAGTATCAGGCTTCATGCGCATGTCCAACACCGCAAGCACGCGTATCGTATCACCTTCAAGTTCATAATAAATTGCAAATGGGAAGCGTTGTGACAACAAACGCAAACATCCATGTTGCCAAGTGTGAATACCCGCAGAATTTTCTAATGACGCAATATCAGATAAAAGACAATCAATAAAATAATCCCCAACTCCCAATTCTTGTTCATCATAAAAACACTTGCCCTGATCCAAATCCTCACCCGCTTCATCCAGAACAATGAGTGTTTTACCCCTCATCGGCCAAAACGCTCTTTGAGCTGTTCCACCGTAAAAAATTCAGCCCCCCCCGCTTCTACACGCTCTTTTCTTCGTCGCAATACATCTTCATGCCAAGCTGGTGAGTCCAAATCTCTGGGGTTCTGACACAGCGATTCCCACAACTGCTCCATAGCCTGCAAACGCTCCGCAACAGTCATGTTCTGAATCTCGATGACACTCATGGCAGCAAAATATAACAAAAACTGCCAAAGCTCAAGCTATTCCACACACATCCCTCATCCAAAAACGTAAGACAAAACCTCATAACCGCTCTCACAAAATCAACATGCAATCCCCGTAACTGTAAAAGCGGTATTTATTCTCAATCGCCTGGGCATACGCCTCATCAATCAAGTCCTTGCCTGCAAACGCGCTCACCATCATCAACAGCGTCGAACCCGGTAGATGAAAATTGGTCAACATCACATCAACCACGTTAAAATCACACGGCGGATAAATAAAAATATCCGTCTCCCCCTGCCTCGCCACCAAATCCCCCTGACGGCCACAATGCTCCAACACCCGCGAGACCGTGGTGCCCACCGATACCACCCGCTTCGCCGCAGAAATTTTGTTCACCGCCTCCTCTCCCAAAACAAAGTTCTCCGAGTGCATCACATGATCCTCCACCTGATCCACCCGCACCGGTTGAAAGGTCCCCACCCCCACATGCAAAGTCACAAAAGCATGCTCGAATTTCTCCAGAATTTCCGGTGTGAAATGCAAACCCGCAGTGGGAGCAGCGATCGCTCCTTCGTAACGATTGTAAATCGTTTGATAACGTTCCCGATCCATCTGTTCATCGTCCCTGCCCATATAATGAGGCAAAGCCAGGTGTCCAAAATTTTCTTCATCCACCTCGCGGTCAAACTGAATCACCCGGTCGCCATTTTCCAAAATCCCTTCCACCACTCCTGTCGCTTCACCAATTTCAACCGTGCGCCCCATCTTCATCCTCTTGCCCGGCTTGACCATGCACTGCCACTGAGTCGTCGACAACTTCTGCAAACGCAGCAGTTCGATCTTGCCATCATTAGAAAAATAACGCGCCGGCACCACCCGGGTATCATTCAACACCAGTAAATCCCCCTGCTGCAAATAGGCCGGTAAATCGACAAAATGTTTATGCTCTATGGTGCCCGCACTGCGATCCACAATCAGCATACGCGACTGCCCACGCTGCTCGGGTGGCCGGTCGGCGATCAACTCTGCCGGAAGTTCATACTCAAAATCACTGGTCTTCATAAGCTCAACTGCTGTGCTGGACTAAGCGCTACTTCACCGACTTGAACCCCAGACTCAGCGCCGCTTCTTTAATGCTCTTTTTCACCCGGGACAACTGCAATCTCCGCACCACCGTCGGCGCCATGAACAACAATAACAGCAACACGCCCAACCATAGACTGCCCCCTCCAAAACGCCACATCAACCCGCCTGCCAATATCGCCGTGAAACGCACGGCCAGAGTCATGAAATTGGGTCGTCCCTGAAGCCGCACCCGGGTGAGGCATTTATTATCCGCATGGTATTCCGTCACCGTCACCATTCGGATCGACCACAGCACACTGGAAAGAACCTCCAAATCCCAAGAACGCCAGCCATCTCCAATCGAAAACTGAATACCTTCGACCCTCCACTTGTGCTGCAAACTGCTCAATAAATCATCGCGAATCAATCCCTCCTCACTCCACAAATCAAACCGCAAGGACCGCCTCCACCATCCCAGTCGGGGAAAAAGCAAAGGTTTGTTAATCGGCGGCAAGCTGGTCGGCAAACGCGCGTAGCGCAAGCTGCCCAGATAACGTCTCATACCCCGGTTCAACGGTTGAATCAGAGCCAAAAAACTTACGATCAGGCGCGCGCGCAAACCTCCAAAAGGCTCACTTAATTTTGCTTTCACGCCAAAACCCACCGCCGTGATGCCTGTCGCAGCCAACATCAAAACCGACATCAAAGCTGCCAGCGGAAAAATAAACCCCACCACTCCACAGACCAGTGCCAGTAAAACCCACTGAAAACTGCTCACCACATAAGCCCATCCCCAAGTGCCACTGCTATAGATCGATTGGAAAGGCGCGTAACCAAAAGGCCCCTGATAAATCCTCGCCGAGCCTCCAATATCCGAAGCAAAAGTCTGATCGTAAACAAAACCCTGCCAACGCGCACCGCCAATCGCTCCAAAGCGATCCGGATGACGCGGGATCAACATCGCCTCCGCTCTGCCATAACCTGCCTGCTGACGCAAATAATCCCGAATTCGAAAACGACGGTAATGCCACACCATTGCCGCTCCGTGAAAGCCAATGCGGTAACCATAATTCTGCAGGCGCCAACAAAAATCCACATCATCACCCGCCGTCCAAAACTCCTCGCGAAAACCCCCAATCGCCTCAAAAGCCTCTTTTCTCACCGCCAGATTACAGCCCGGAATATGTTCGGCCTGTTCATCATTCAACAACACATGCGCCGGTCCACCAGGGGAAGCCACCACACAGGCCTGCTCCAGGTTCACCGGCTTAGGCGAAATATTCGGTCCACCCATGGCCGCAAAATCCCCCTCCGCAAATCCTTCCGCCAAATACAACAACCACTGCTCGTCAGCGGTGCAGTCATCATCGGTATAACCCAACACCTCCCCAGTCGCCTCGCGAGCTCCCAGGTTACGCGCCGCGCTCAGACCGCCGTGATCCATTTCGATATACCGAATCGAGGGAAAGCCTTTGGCAATCTCCGCCACCCCCTCATCCGCCCCATCATTGATCAATAACACTTCATAATCAGGGTAGTTGATTTTGGTCAAAGACAACAAACACTCTGCCAAAGTGCGTCCCCCACGGTAAGTGCAAACGATCACCGAAAAGCGCAAACCGGACTCCCGTCCGATGCCATCCCCCGGCGACTTGATTCCACTCCAAGCCGTTTGCAGACGATCAAAAGCCAGCTTGCGACTGCCATCACGACGCAACAAACCAAAATCCCATTCCAATATCTCCCGACCACCGCGATACCAACGGTCGGAAAACGCATACACTGTCGTGCCAGCCACTCCCGACCGGCAGCAGGCCTGCACATGCCATGATAAAATCTCTGCCTGCACATCCTCCCCATGATACTGGGAATCAACCCCGAACTCTGTCAGCAACAAGGGCAAATCCCCGGCCACATTTTGCAAGTGACGCAAATAACGAGTGAACACCTCTCGATCCTCCAGGTATATATTAAACGCCGCAAAATCCGCATTCCTCACCATCAGGTATTCACTGGTCGGATAATTTGCGTAGGCAAACATCGCGCCCGGATCAATCGAGCGACCGTAACGGATCAACGACTCCAGGGCTTTGCGAACCTTTTCCGCCCCCATCCACCTTACCAGGGTTGCCGGGATTTCGTTACCCACCAAATAAGCCAATACTCCCGGGTGACCATGAAACCTTTCAACCGTCTCCCGCAACATTTTTCGTGCTTCATCGATGACCGCATCATCCTGCAAAAAATCCACATGCTGCGACCAGGGAATTCCAATGATCACCCGCAGCCCCACCTGCAAACAGCGGTCGACAAATTCCAGCGACGGCACTTCATAAACCCTCAAGGCATTTGCACCCAGTTCGCACACAGATTGCAAATCCCGCAACAAGTCACCCCCCACCGGCAAAGTGCGCCCCTCCTCATCGGGCGGGAAAGGACCAAAGCTCACCGCTTTGACAAAAAAACAGGTCTCTCCGTCACGAAAAAATTTGCCACTCGCCGTGATCCGGTTGGCACCTTCCACGTTCGTTGGTTCGGTCGATTTTTGTTGTGAAAATTCGGCTTCGATAATGACTTATCTAAAAGACGCCAATCTAGCCTCTTTTATTCATCATCCAAGTGCCTACTTCGCAGAAAAACTCAAACCAATGCTGCCATCGGTTCGCGCATTTTGATCATGCCTCGACGAATCCTGGCTTTGATCGTGCCCACCGGATGCCCCAGACGTTGCGCAATTTCGTTTTGCGTCATGCCATTGAAAAAAGCCAACTCGATCGCTTCGCGCTGATCCTTCGACAGCTTGCTGACCTCATCCCTCACCGCCCGACACTTTTCACGTCGATCCGCCAAATCATAGCCATGAACTTGATCCCCTCCCTGCTCCGGCAATAAAGAGCGATCCTCGCGGTATTCATTGACCCAACGACTGCGGCGCTGCTTGGCTCGCAAACGATCAATCGCACAATTCCTCGCCATCGACACCAACCAAGTGATCACCCGTCCTTTCTCGCTGTGATACTGATGCGCACAGAGCCAAATCCGCGTGCTCACATCCTGATAAACATCTTCCGTTTCATCACTATCGTGCAAAACCTTGAACACGGTTGAGCAAATCAACCCCTTGTAGCGTGCCAACAAACGTTGGAAATCCAATCGATCCCCCTTGGCGACATTTTCCAACCACAGCCCGTCTTCCTGATCGACAGGCGACAGCGGGCGACGCGCTCGTTTTGGCACAGCCCTCACTCCAGCTTCGATTCCTGTTATTTCCGGGGCTCCGGCATCCAGCAGCGTATAGATCATCCTCATATTACTTTTAATAATATAGATGACAGAATTTTATCAAATCAATTCGTTATAAGAGTTTCTAATCTATGCAGGGAGCGCAAAAGGTCAGCTTATAGCTCCCCAAAACTGTAGGGCGAACGCTTCGCTTGCCCCGTGTAAATTTCCCCCCTCTGCTGAGAGGCTGTAGCCTATAGATCCCCCCAGCTTCTACAAAATTGTAGAGCGTGCGCTCTTGCCCCGTATAAAAGCCCCTCCTCAATCCTTCCTCGTCAACATGATCAAACGGAAGTCCATCACTTGGGACCCCGGAATCTCCAATGCACGCAGAGTTAATTGCCCTTTACCTTTATCCAGATGCATCGTGCCCAGCTTCAACGTCTTGAACCGTTTCACATCACTCTCAGTCCCCACAATCTTGCTGGTTTTCTCAGCAAACAAGGGCGGGTCATAAGCTTCGGTGATTTTCCCAATCAACTTGTTCTGATTAAAAGTTAATTCAAAACTCGATCCCACATCAGCCGCCGGACAAGTATAGAGCAGCTCGACTTCAAAATCACCATCAGCCGGCACTTCCGCCTCCCAGGTGATCTTATCATCCAACTTGGTCCAGTTTTTAAAATACGAACAATTCGGCGGACGAGCTGAACGCACAATGCCACCATGAGCGATGCCATCGCGGGCTGGAATCTGGGTGTATTTGTAATCCGGATGCCCGATCAAAAACGGCCGGCCGCCTTTTTTATAAGTCGGCGTGGTCAGATCCCTCCAATCCTGGGCCAATTTGCGCAAGCGTTCAGCTTCTTTCGGATATTGATCCGCTACATCATGATCCTGCCCCGGATCTTTGGCCATTTCATAAAGCTTGCCCTTGGTATCCAAACGAAATTTTTGCGTGCGAATACTCACCCGTTCTCCATTCTTACCACCCCACTGATTGATCAATGTGCGATCCGCCCACTGTTTTGGATTGCCCAACAGCAACGGTTTCAGACTAATGCCGTCGAGTGGTTTTTTGCTCACCATCTTGATCCCGGCCAGATCGGTCAATGTCGGCAGCAGATCGATCGCCGAACCGATTTGCTCGATCTTCTTGCCCTTGGCTATTTTACCTGGCCAGCGAATCAACAGTGGCGAGCGCACACCACCTTCATCGGTCGAACCTTTACGCCCTCTCATACCACCATTCCAACGCCAGCCATTAGGTCCGTTGTCACAGAAATATAATACGATCGTATCCTCGGCGAGATCAAGATCATCCAGCTTTTTCAACAACCGTTGCACGTTCCAGTCAATGTTTTCACACATCGCCAAAGCCGCCTGGGTATGCACGACTTTCTCCTTTTCCGGATCCCGGTTGCGCAAGCCCAATTCCTGATCCTTATGTTTGTCCCAAAACTCATCCGGCACCTGCATCGGGGAATGAGGCGTATTATACGGGATATAGGCAAAAAACGGCTTATCCTTATTCTCTTCAATAAAGTTCATCGCGTGATTGGTTAAATCATCAATAATAAATCCCTCGCCCCTCACCAACTTGCCATTGCTCTCCAACATTGGATCAAAATAGTTACCCCAATGTCCCGAACAAAAACCATAATATTCATCAAACCCGCGCCCATTGGGATGATAGGGATACTGCATGCCATTATGCCATTTACCAAAAGCTCCCGTGGCGTAACCTGCTGCTTTAAAACTATCGGCGATCGTTTTTTCATCCAGATTCAAACGCTCGCCGCCCGCCGAAGTGCTATAAACCCCTCCACGCGCATGATAGCGCCCCGTCAAAAACTCCGCCCGTGTTGGAGAACACACCGCACAGACAAAAAAACGATCAAAACTGGCTCCGTCTCGAGCCAATCCGTCAATTGTCGGGGTTTTTAAATTGCTGTTACCATTCAGACTCAAATCCCCCCACCCTTGATCATCGGTTAAAATCACCACGACATTTGGCTTTTTATCCGCCGCCAGGGAATCTGGCACCAGCGACCACGCCACCATCAACGATAAAACACCCTTCACAAAAATCCCATTCCTTTTCATAAATATCAATCAGCTTGAATTACACCCACTCAACCTTCACAATATAGATAATCAACACTTCCTCAAACTTTGTTACGTGGCGCAATCAAGCCATAAGCGTGCAAAGCCAGATGAGGCTTTGACAGCTGGTTCACGATAGTTCTAGAATGTATTTAATAAAATAACTCGATAAAAGTATGGCTAAAGCAATGATGGACCCCGAAGAGGTGCGACGTTTCGCAGAAGAGCTGAAACGTTTCAACGGCGATCTGCAACATCGCCTGACCTCACTGCAAGCGCGATTTTCCTCACTCAGCGAAACCTGGCAGGATCAGGAAAACGAAAAATACAGTGAAGAATTCAAAATCACCGTGAAAGCCCTCAAAAAATTCGTCGATGCCTCCAACCAACACGTGCCCTTCCTGATGCGCAAAGCCCAACGCATCGAAGACTACCTGGAACAACGCTAATCCATTTTTTATTCTTCATTCCTCATTCTTAATTTTCCATTCTTCATGTCCGGCCCCCAAGCAAAAATCACCTCAATCGAAATACTGGATTCCTTCCGCAGCTCTCTCGTGGTCTATTTGGATAAAGCAGGCACCACCCTCGATGAGATCAATCACGAAGTGCGCCGCACCCGCCACCAACTGCAAAATGAAAAGCTGCTGTTTTGGAAAATGGAACTGCGCAAACGCACCACAGCACTCGATCTCGCCCGCAGTGAATATTTCTCCGCCCGCCTGGTCAACAGCGGCGTCGGCGCCACCGGCAAACAAGCGGTGGTGAGACGAGCCACCGAAGCCAAACGTGAAGCCGAAGACAAACTTCGCAAAGTCAAAAAATGGTGCCGGGCCTATGACAGCCAGATCGAACCGCTGGCAAAAAAAGTTGAAAGCCTGCGCCAAAATATGGTTTACGAACTTCCCAACGCCGTAGCCTTCCTCGAACAAGCCGCACTCACCCTCAGTGAATATGCGGGCATGCGCGCGACAGGAACCGTCAGCCCCACCCCGCCCGCCCATCCTGAAGAACAACAAGACGAATCATGAGTCTGGTATCCAATAGAACACGCTTAGCTACATTAACCAAAATACTGGTTAATGACTGGCAGCTTACCAAAGAACATTGGCAGGACAAACAAGCGCTGCAATTTGAAAAGCAATACATCGAAGGATTGCTGCACCAAGTCAGCGCCACCACCGAGATCATCGACAAGCTCGATAAATTAATCACCCGAGTAAAAAAGGACTGTGAGTAAACAACACCCATTAGGTATCATCGCCAGCCTCGAAATGCTCGACCGTCTGAAAGAGACGATCGAGGATTGTGTGCAAAAAGAAGCTAAACTCACCCAGGCAATCAGTCTCAGCACTTACACCCTGGATAAAGAACAAGAACAAACACTGGAAGCCGACAGCCTACAGCTTGCCTCCGATATCGAGCAGCTAGAGGAAAAATTCACCGCTGAGAAAAAAAACGCCCAAAGCAAACTTCAGCAACGTCAACAATGGATTGACCGTGCTTGGAAAAACAGCAAACAACGTTTTTTGCAAAACCTCGAAGAAAACGAAGGCCACCAGAAATACAGCATCCAAAAAACGATGCTGGATCATGAAAAAGAACACCAGGCAGCCGTATCACAGAACGAAGCGGACTTTGAAGAGTTTCAAGCAGCCTTGGTCAACGACCGCAGGATATTCAAAGCTCTGGCTGCGCTCGCCAGCAAATCATTCCGCGGTTACCAATCTTGGTTAAAAAAACTGACTTCCGAGCTGAAAAACGAGCAGAACAATCACTCGCCTACCCAGAGAAGTGCCGCCGAAAACCGTGACGATCTGCACCACCAATTGCAAGTCACCGACGCCAGCCTGTTGGTTTTCCGCAAACACCTCTTGCCCCGGTTTTTTGCCGTAATACCACTGTCCTTGCTGTGCATCCTTATCCTCATCCTCCACCTGCCACTGATCCCGGTGCTCAATCATTTTGGCTTTGAAAAAAACCTCTGGCCAATTCTAGGCGGCTCCTCCCTCAGTCTGATGCTCGGCAGTGGCCTCTTGCATTTAATCGGTAGAATGCGCTGGCGAACTGAAGCGACCAGAATCACGGCAAACCTCAAGTTGTCACGACGATTACTCACCCACTGCGAACTTGCTCTGGATAATTCCCATGAGCAAACCCGTGAAGAAATCCAAATGCAACACAAAAGCACTACGGAACAACTCGACGGCAAGTGGAAAGATGTCCTGTCCAGTTCTGCTCAAACTCGTCAAAACAAACCCGAGGCAGCTCTTGATGATAAAAAAGCCCGCGCCCTGGCCACACTCAAGCAGCAGAGTCAAACACGTATCAAACAAATCGAAAACGAACACCAGCGTTTGATAAAATCGAAACAAGACCAGTTCGAACAACACAGCAAACAGGTCACCCGGAATTGCCTCGACGCCACCCAACAGGCTCAAAACGATTACGAGAAAAAGCACCGCCATCTCATCCAGGAATGGAAGCAGACCCTTGAACCGATCTACCAAATCATCTCGGCCAACCAGAAAACCGCATCAGACCTTTTCCCTTATTGGCCTGCCGACCATTGGAAAAACTGGCAAGCCCCTCCATCATTCTGCCATTTTGCCAAACTCGGCGAACTGGAAGTCGACATGACCCGGATGTGCGAAAAGTTGCCCAAAGATGAAAAACTCGCCCTGCCCGGCCCGGCACAATTCGCTCTACCGCTGATGCTGGACCTTCCCAAACACGGCTCTCTACTGATTGAAGCCAGCGACCATGGACACCAGCAAAGTGTCGCCACCCTCAATCACCTCATTCTCACCCTGCTGACCGGAGCTCCCGCCGGCAAAGCCAGTTTCACTATCATTGATCCCGTTGGGCTGGGAGAAAATTTCTCCAGCGTCATGCATCTGGCGGATTATGAAAACAACCTGATCCACGACCGCATCTGGACCCAGACCGAACAGATCGATCAACGCCTCGCCGAGCTTAACGAGCACATGGAAAAAGTGATCCAGATGTATCTGCGCAACGAATACGAAACCATCGCCGAATACAATCAACAAGCCGGAAATATCGCTGAAAAATATCATTTCCTAGTAGTCGCCGACTTCCCAAGCAACTTCAGTGATGTCGCCGCCAAACGAATCCTGAGCATCGCCGCCAGTGGTGCACGCTGCGGGGTTTACACCCTCATTCACTGGGACAAACGACGCACCCTGCCGCAGGACTTTGTCATCGACGAACTGCGCCACAGCAGCACCTGCATCAGCTGTGATGACAAAGGCTTCACCCTGGCCGATTATTCCCCGCCCGGCACCAACCTCGATCTCGACAGCCCCCCCGACCCGGAGATTTTCACTCAACTGATCCAGAAAATCGGCGACGGCAGCAAAGACGCCAACCGCATCGAAGTGCCCTTTTCCCATGTCACTCCGGCAGAGGACGAACTATGGCGTGGAGATACCACCAACGAACTGCGGGTCGCCATCGGACGCAGCGGCGCCAGCAAACTGCAGTATCTGTCGATTGGCAAAGGCACCCGCCAACACACTCTCATCGCTGGTAAAACCGGCTCAGGCAAGTCCACCCTGTTCCATGTCATCATCACCAATCTAGCGCTCTGTTGCAGTCCTGACGAGGTCGAGTTTTACCTCATCGATTTCAAAAAAGGCATCGAGTTCAAATGTTACGCCAATTACAAACTGCCCCACGCACGGGTCATCGCCATCGAAAGTGACCGCGAATTTGGTCTCAGTGTGCTGCAGCGTGTGGACGAAGAACTCAAACGCCGCGGGGATCTGTTCCGCAAACTCGGCGTCCAGGATCTCGCCGGATACAAAAAGTCCGGCGGCGACGAAGCCATTCCCCGTTCACTCTTGATGATCGACGAATTCCAGGAACTTTTTGTCGAAGACGACCGTATTTCTCAAAGTGCGTCGATGTTGCTCGACCGCATCGTCCGTCAGGGACGGGCTTTTGGCATTCATGTCATCCTCGGATCACAGACCCTCGGCGGAGCCTACACCCTTCCACGCACCACCATGGGGCAGATGGTCATCCGCATCGCCCTGATGTGCAACGAAGCCGATGCCTACCTCATCATGGACGACAACAATCCTGCTCCTCGAATGTTGTCACGTCCCGGCGAAGGCATCTACAATGACTCCGCTGGTGCTATCGAAGGCAACAGCCCCTTCCAAACCGTCTGGATATCCGATGAAGAACGCGATGCTGCATTAAAAAAAGTGGCCCAACTTGCCGAGCAAAGTGACAAGAACTACCCCGCCGCCGTGGTCTTCGAAGGCAATGCGCCGGCAGCTATCCGTGAGAATGTCCTGCTCAAAAAATGCCTGCAATCGATGAAAACCCCATCGACTTCGGCTACCTCCATGCCACCTAAAGCCTGGCTGGGAGCCCCCAACTCGATCAAAGGCCCGACCGAAGTTGTCTTTAACCGCCAAAGTGGCAATCATTTGCTCATCATCGGCCAGAATGACGAAGCGGCGCAAGCCATCACCTGCGTTTCCCTCATCAGCCTGGCCGCTCAGCTCAACGCGGATCAATCACGTTTTTTCCTCATCGACAGTCACCCACAGGAGTCAAGCCAACATCAGTTATTTGCATCCATCATACAAAGCCTCCCTCAGCGCAGCTCATTGATCAGCGGCAGCGGCATCGTCGATGCACTGGATGAAATCACTAGGGAACTCGATCGCCGGGCCGATGACAATCACTCGGCGGAGCCGTCGCAACGAATTTTCCTCATCATCAACGGCCTGCAGCGCTTCAAAAAACTACGCTACGAAGAAGACTTTGGTTTTTCGATGGACGACTCCGATAGCCCCGCCAATCCTGGTGCACAACTCGACCGCATCATCCAGGAGGGCGCCAGCCTCGGCATTCATCTGATTGCCGTCTGCGACACCTACAACAACGTCAATCGCTTCCTCAGCCGAAAAGCCGTCAGCGAGTTCGAAATGCGGGTGCTTTTCCAAATGAGCGCCAACGACTCCGCCAGCCTGATCGACACTCCAAAAGCCAGCCAACTCGGACTCAACCGCGCGCTCTTTTACAACGAACAAGAAGGTTATCTGGAAACCTTCCGCCCCTACGCCCTGCCCGACCGCGAATGGTTTGCCGAAGCTGCCAAGCAACTTCAAGCCCGAGCGCCCCAACTTACCTCCTCCAGCCCCCCCAAATGAATAGGTAAATGAAGCTAATCTGTTGATCTCAGCTGTTGTCAGCTTGGTGAAAATCGGGTATCTTTAATCGATCATCCATGCGCTACGCCATTTTTTCAGACATACATGCTAACCGTCAAGCCTGGGGCTCAGCCTTGGTGGACATCCGTCAGGCCAACGTGGATGTAGTGGTGTGTCTGGGGGACACCGTTGGTTACGGACCGATGCCAGAGGAAGTGCTTAAAAGCGTGAATCAAGAAGTAGACATCATGGTATTAGGCAACCACGATGCGGCTGCCTTTGGAGGGCTTGACATCGATATCTTCAATGATGAAGCCAAAGCCGCCATCAAATGGACCCAACAACGCCTGAGTCAAAAATCGAAAGAGGCACTGCGCAAATTACCGCTCACAGCCGAAAAGGAGAACATCCTGTTTGTACACGCCGAAGTGATCAATCCCGCCGGTTGGGGCTACATCAACACCATTGATGAAGCCAAAGTGAATTTCGCTTTGTCCGATCATTTTGTCACCTTTGTAGGTCACACCCATCGACCAACCATTTTCGATCAAAGTCTCACCACTGGCCAGGTGCGGGAACACCCCGATCAAAACGTCAGCCTGATCAAAAGCCATCGTTACATCATCAACGTTGGCTCCGTCGGCGACCCCCGTAGTCCGGACGATCTCCGCGGACGTTACGTGATCTACGAATCCGATACCCGCACCGTATATTTCCGCAAGTTCACCTTCAACACCGATCTCTACCGCCTGGATCAAAAGAAATCCGGCATGAACTACACCCCCTTTTTTATAAAAATGCTCGATCACGAAACCGGCCAACAAAACCTCCCCGGAGCAAAAAAATAACCACCCTTCAGCCGGCCTGACCGGCATCAAGCCCTAGGATAGATTTCCAAATCTGTCCTCGTAGCTCTAACAAGGTAAGAATCACTCAAAACCCCATCCCGCCTTTCCCTCCTCAGCCGAGCTTCACTCCTTCCGACAATTGATCCAATCACGGATCGTAGAAACGCCTCTGCTCAGTTGCCAGATTCGACTTGGGCTGATACTCCAGATTACGATCATTCACCACGGGATTAAAATAGTAGATAAAATTAATACTGCCCGCTGCTCCCACACCGATCATTTTAGGTAATTTAGCATAATTCGCTTTAATGATCTTTCCATCCACCTCCGTCACCCGCGTACGAATGAAGTAGCCTGTGGGTTTGATTTCAGGAACGCCGTTTTTAACATAACTCCTCATCTCTTCCAAATTTTCCCGCTCATCCTTTTCCGTGCGATAAGTCTTTTTCTTGATCACGACTTCGTCCTCACGGTAACCCTCCTTCGGAGCCAAATGTGGCATTTTCATTTTGCTATACGGCAAATAACCGCTCTTCTCCTCGACCATACCGTCAAACTCTGAAGGAAACTTAATAATAAGCTCCGACCTCCACTTAGCTGTTTGCAATTCAAATATATCAGGATTCCACTCTTCTTTTCGCCTTTCAGCAAAACGCTTACTAATTTCGGTAACTTCTTTCAATTTTTTGGCCGAGTATTTACTTCCCATATACTCTCGATGGAACTTAAATAAAATGTCTCTCGATTTCCCCTTACCTTGTGGTGCCACCCAATCCCCCACTTCAAAATCAAAACCCAACCATTCATCAAAAATAGGGAATTCCAGAAACACATCCCTGACATACAAAGGAACAGGACGTTCTATTCTGCGTAGAACTAGAGTGGCTTTGTGATCTTTATTAGGAAGAAATCCCCCTTCCTTAATAGAATCATAGTAGCCATCTTTTCCTACCCTTACGTAAACTCCATTAAATTGAATTTTTCCGCTTACTCCATATTCTCCTTTTTTATTGGTTTTACCATAATGAGCTTTACTTTTTACCTGTGTAAAACCCACAAACTCAATAACTACGTCAGCACCAACCAAAACTTCTCTGGTCTCATCTACTACTTTAATAACAATTTCCTCAGCATAAAGAGGATTCAATAATCCCGCCAAAATCAAAACCATCAACACACTAATTTTCTTTTTCATCATCTAAACTTCCAAGTTTAACCATTTTTTCATACATCTTATAAATATGGGAAAGCGCCACACCATAGAAATCTGAGTGCAGCCATTTTCCTGACGACTTATTGTCCTCATGCCCTTCTGTCGGCCACTGATCTGCGTTCGTCATGAACGTCGTCTGCATATTAAACCTTCGGTTTTTCATATTCCCTCCTCCTATCGGATTCGATCCAGCAGCAAAAGACAAGGCAGGAATCCCAGAGGCCAGCACATGATATTTAACCAATTTCTTATTGGCCAGTGCGCTGCCTGATGAAGGATCAGTCAAGCCTTCCACCAGAAACTCTCTAAACACCGGGTTTTCCCGAAGGTATTCTTTAGAATAACCGGCCACGGTCGCAGGACTTGGTTTAATAAGCGCAGCGGCACGCTGGCCGATCACATAATAGCTGCTATTAAATCCCCACCCCGCCTGTCTCGTAGCTTTACTTATTCCGTCAAAATCCTGAGCCGCGCTAGCAAGGTAACTTGTTCCTTTTACAAGTTCCTGAGCCACCCAAGACCTTCGCCCTGAGAATAATTGGATCGCTCCCGATATTCCATTTTCAAACACTGCTGCAGTATCCATTTCTATTGCCGGATTCTGCAACACCTCTTCGCCTGTGGAATAGAAATGGTAAGTTCTTGCAAAGCTATCCATCAGTACTTCGAACCTATTTACCCATGTCAGATCACTACGCCCATCATCTTCGTCAAACAGCTCAGACCATCGAGCTGATGTTGAGAACAACCCTCCCCCGATTACAGCAATGTAAGGCTTCCAATCTTTTTCTAACATTCGATACCTCTGGTTTTCTGTGTTCGCCGAATCATATGCCTCCGCCGCCACCGCTGCATCGATCATATAATAGCGATTCGGAGAAAAATCCGCCTTAGCAATCGCATGGCTGACCACCATATTACCCAAGCTGTGTGCCGCAATAGTTACATCCGCATCTCCTGTGAATTTCAGTGCATCCTTCAACTTATCCCCGGTCTGCATCGCAAAAAATACAGGCTTGTGGTAATTGGCATTTTTCTCCAACCCTATGAAATTGTCTGGTGACAAATCAACACCTCCAAGCCCTGCATCCCCCCGCCAACTCACTCCTACAAACCTCGCTTTGCTACCCAGTTGATGCAAACGCTTGAACAGCTCAGCAAACCACCCTCTTGCTTTCTCCTCATTCACATTAAATCCATGCACCAGCACAAAATACTTCCCATTAGTCAGTCGGTCAGGATAAGGGTATCCGGGATCCTTCGTCTTTGTGGGTAAATTCGAAGGCACATTACCTGCGTCGCTGCCATCCGGATTAACCGGCACGCTACGCAGATCCACATGCCTATACATTTCCTCTACTTTTGCGATCTTGATCGGAAATTCTATCTCAACAAGCTTCGTCCCATCAAGCTTACGGATTTCAATCATCAAAGGTTTGAAAGTTATAAACTTCCCCTCAAGTAACAACATCCCCTTCCCTTTACCGGCCGCATCCAGCATGTCATCGGGAATACGTATCCCATCCTTAGTAATCGTCTCGCCCTCTCGGGATACAATATCTTTTGCTTGATCCAAATTCCTCAAAAATCCGCCCACCGAGTATTGCTCATCAGGCGCTCGATCCAAAGATGCCCAAGGATACCAGAACACTCCTAAAGAGTCCCTTCTCACAACATTGTCCTGCTTAAGAAAATATTGGTACTCAGAAGAAGGGAATTCAATCAAAACCTGCTCAAGATCCAAGTGCAAAGGAAAAAAATCAACTAAATCTCGAATCCCATCCACCTTATTATCTTGATAATCACGCTGACTAAGTGCTGCAGCCTCAGGAACATCCGGCAAATCGCCGCTCGCTCCATACTCCCCCGAATCATCATCATCATTCACCCACCACCTCCAAGGTTCATCCTTGGTCACTCTCCCACGATCCTTGTCATCAATCCTCCCATCGCGATTATAGTCAGGCACCATCTCCACAGGGAGTAGAGACACTTTATTTTGAAAATCATGTTCGACAGGAGGGTTCAACACCACCGCATCTGTCGAACTGGTTTTTCCTGCCACTATATTCAGCTTTACCTCCACTACCTTCTTCACCTTCCATTCCCCTGGCGGAACCGTAGATGTTTGTCTGTATTGAGAAACCAATAAATAGGTCTTTTCTATTTTTTCGTCGACGGCACTATCCCTTTTTAAGCGTATAACCTTCATTTCCCCCACCGCACTTTCCACTTTCCCATCCAAGCCGGGTTTAATGTCGCTCAGGGAAAAGTCAACCTCCCTACTCTCCCTACTGCTTTCGCCCACCCACTTACCCATGGTTTTCAAGATAGCAGCGGATTCCGGCAATCTTATGATATGCCTACCGCCTAATCCTCCTATCCTTGAATGGTATTCTCCTAACGTCGCTCCAAAATTTTCAAAATCTTTTGAACTCCCCGTATCTAATGCCTGTACCACTCCTGAAGCTGGCACCAACCTGTCGTTTCCGCTCGAAGTTATTGGTTCATCCACCGTTATCATATTAACGGTATTTCCAAATTCATCGTATTCATATTCGATCCCTCCTGATTCCATAAAAGTATCTTCAACTGATTTCTCTCCTGAATAAACCAGCTCCACTCCCTTCACCTGCGTATAAATTTCAGATTCATTTGCAACATTCCCCAGCCCTTTTCCATTGCCACTGTCAGGGCCAATTTTCCCGTTACTGTTTTTATTCGAAGCTTTTCCACTGCCCTCCGGGACATCTACTTTACCTGCCGATTCTATTGGTTCGCTCCCCTCCTTGCCACCAGTGCTCCCACTGGTAGAGCCAGTCCCAACACCCGATCCACTTTCCTTGTCTGGTTCAGGCTCAAGAGCCGGACTAGGGTCATTCGGATCATTGGGGTCGCTCTCAAACAGCAACACTTCATCCCCATCCAACAAACCATCCCCATCCGAATCCGGATCCAACCAATTGGTGCCGAGTTGATATTCCTGCCCCACACTCAAACCATCCAGATCCCCATCAGCTAAGCCGTCTGCGCGACTAGTCGGATTAAACCCTGAATTCACTTCCCACCCGTCCGGTAAACCATCGCCATCCGTATCCGGCTTTTTCGGATCAGTTATAACCGTCTCAAAAATTTCCATCCAAAACCCAATCGAATCTTCTTCCACATTGTAATACCCCGTACTGTCCTCCACCCACACATCGTGCTTGATTTCAAACCCCGATTCTTCTTCCGAGTCCGTTAGTCCATCCCCATCCGTATCTACTTCTGCAGGGTCTACCGCATCCGGATAACTATTCGCATCGTAAGGATCCGTTCCTGCCTGACTTTCGTCTTCGTCTGAAAAACCATCCCCGTCACTGTCTTCCGAGTAATAATCATACTCCGATCCAATTGCTTCCGAAACAGCGCCAGTATCTTCATACCCGCTTCCATACCCATCTCCGCTAGCTTGCAATAAATGCGCAAAAGGCAAGGAAATCACGTTACCACCTGGAAAACCAGGAAAGAGCACCAGAGTAAAAACCATCCAACCCACAATCCAATTCCGACCTCGAAACTCTCTCTGCCCCCCTCTCAAACCAACTGAATTAAAACGCTTATTATTCATGTTCGAATTGACAATAGGACTAACTATTATAAAACGACAAGAAAAAAGTTATCTTTTTAGTTAATTTTTTTATGAATTAAATATGACTTGAAAGACCATTAAAATAGTTAACCTTATTCTAATATTACAAATCCCAAGCGTCATCCCACTCTCAACGGTAAGTGCCTCGCACCCTCAAAACCCCGCCAAGATACGCCCACAGCCTAACCCTAGCCAACACAAAGCACACCCTCCTTCCCCCGCATCAAAAAACACCCAATCGCTACTTCTTATTCTGCGCTTCACTGAGCTTCCTGATCATTTCCTCCGCGCGTTTAGCCGTAGCTTGCGCACCAGCCGCACTCGCACCCGGCCCTTGATTTGCTTGTTGCATTTGCTGCAACTGTTTCAAATCATCCTTGTAAGTTTGGCCGATCTGCTCCTTGCCCACTCCCAGACCTTTGGCCTGCCCCCTCAATCCTTCGATATACTTCTGATAACCAATAATCGGCAGAGCAAAAAAAGCGACTACGATCAAAAATAGGAAAATAGACCCAGCTCTCATAATGATTGATCTTGCTCAAAACCCAATCAACAAGCAATACCAAAATCCAGAAATCTCCTATCTCATCCCCCCCTCACACCAACTCCCCTGAATCGGGCGAATAATCCTCCGCAAAACGCTCAATCGCCAAAGCCTGTCCAGTCTCTTCATCCACATCGATGATCGCTCCACGCAAGCCAACGATCCCCTTTGCCACCGGAAAGCGGCAAGGCAAGGATTTGCGAAAGCGTCCGACAATCGGATCGATCTGACGCCCGAGAATCGATTCGTTCGGCCCGCACATACCCGCATCACAAAGAAAAGCCGTGCCACCTGGGAAAATCTGTTCATCGGCAGTCTGCACGTGGGTGTGAGTCCCCACCACAGCCGAAACCAAACCGTCCAAAGCCCGTCCCATAGCGATTTTTTCACTGGTCGTCTCAGCGTGCATATCAACAAAGATCACCTTCACCCCATCTTCATCCCGCATCCGCTTGGCCTCCCTCTCCGCAGCCAGAAAGGGATTCTCCAGCGGTGGCTGGATAAAGGTCCGCCCCTGCACATTGATCACCCCTACCTGCCCTTTGTTGGTATCGAGCAAAACCGAACCCATACCCGGAGTTCCCAACGGGTAATTGAGCGGCCGCAACAAGCGCGGTTCGGTATAAATATACTCGATGATCTCCTGCTGATCCCAAATATGGTCCCCACTGGTGATCACCGCTGCTCCCGCGCGCAACAAACCAATACTGATTTTAGGAGTGATGCCACGCCCCCCCGCCGCGTTCTCTCCGTTGACGATGATAAAATCGATCTCCCGCTCCTTGCGGATTTTTGGCAACCGAGCCGTGACGGCTTTACGTCCGGGCTCTCCCACTACATCTCCTAAAAATAAAATCCTCAGCATCTTTGTTTGTTTCTGTGTTAAAATGTCACCCCGTGCTGTTTTCAACTTACCATATCCCCCGCCGACCGCGAAATCCCAGCTTGGCTGTTTTGTGCACTGTTCTAGTAACATCCACCGCACTTTTGTCCACGATCCTTTCACAAAACGAAAACAACAGCCCGCCCGCGAAGTCGGCAAACACCCCGCCGGCCACCCAACAAAACCCACTGCCTGCTCCCCCGCCAATCACTGCTAAAAAAGGCCTGCTCGCGCGTTTGGGAACCCAACCTGACTGGTCGCGTCTCGATGACTACCAAAGCAGCATCACCCGTACCGAATTCCAGCGACTGCTGCAACACAACTACCTGCAAAACGATCAATCCGCCGATCTGCTGATAGAGATCCTGGCCGACCGGGCTCGCATCCTCAAACAATCCAATCATCCCTCCGCCGGTTACTACGACCTCTTGTTTCTCCCTGCTACGACAGATCCCTCCAAGCTGCCTCCCGAAGTCCCGCGCTACTGGACCCCGGCATGGAAGCTACGGGCACCATTGCAACGCTCAAAACCCCTCAGCGACCTGCATATCGTCATCGACCCCGGCCACATCGGCGGAGACTTTGCCCAGGTCGAAGAACGCTGGTACCGCATCGGCAAAAACACCCTGCCAATCACCGAGGGCGACATGACTCTCAAAGTCGCCAAAATCATGCAAAATAATCTCACCGCTCTCGGCGCCCGTGTCACCCTCACTCGAACGGAAGCCCAACCCGTCACTTCACTGCGCAGCAACGATCTCACCACCGAAGCCAGAAAATGGCTCGCCCGCTTGCCTGGCAGCCACAAGCCTTCCTCTTACAAATTGCAACACACCGCCGAGCGCCTGTTTTACCTCAGCAGCGAAATCCGCACCCGCGCCAAGCTCATCAATCAACAACTCAAACCCGACCTGGTGGTCTGCCTGCATTTTAACGCCGAGGCCTGGGGCAATCCCAAAAAACCAGATTTTGTGGAAAAGAACCACAACCATATTCTGATCAACGGCTGTTACAGTCAAAACGAAATCAAAGAAGATGACGAGCGACTGGAACTATTACTACGCTTGTTGCAACGCACCTACTACTACGAGCTGGAAATGGCGTCAGAGGTGGCCAAAGCCATGTCGCGCAGCACCGACCTGCCGCCCTACACCTATACTGGCGACAACGCCAAATCAGTCAACGACAACCCCTACATCTGGACCCGCAACTTACTCGCCAACCGGATCTATCTCTGTCCCGTTGTTTTTCTCGAACCCTATGTCATGAACAACCGTCAGGTTCACGCCCGGGTTCAGTCCGGTGACTATCCAGGTATACAAAAAATTGAAAAAAAATACCGCCTCAATATCTACCAGGAATACGCCGACTCCGTCACCACCGGCCTGGTCAATTATTTCAAAAAACACCGCAACTAGTCCTCTTCTAACCACTGATTGCACTGATAGACACTGATGTTTAACCAAGTTGCGGAAGTGTATTCCTCAAAAGGAAAAATACCTACTTAAAAAACAAATATGAGAAGCCGTATAGTGGACTCAGCTTAAATGGAAGTAACTTACTCCTGAAAAATCAGTGCTCATCAGTGCAATCAGTGGTTTACATTTATTTTAATCGCCGATATTTGTTCAGAAAATCCGAACAGCCGAAAAACACCGCAACTAGTCAGCTTCACCCATCATTCATAATTCCCAAGCCATCTTAATCGCCGGTTGCGGCTACCTGGGTTCCCGCCTCGTTTTGCAGTTAGAACGACGCGGACAAAAATGCATCGCCCTGACCTTGTCAGGCAATAGCTCCGAAACCCTAACCGCGGAAAACATCCGCTGTGACCTCAGCAACCCCGCTGAACTGGAAAAACTCTCACGCACCCTCCCCCAACCTCTCGCTATCGTTCACTGCGCCAGCTCCAGCCGCGGCGGTCCCGACGCCTACCGCAAAGTCTATTTGCGCGGGGTGGAAAATCTCGTCAAACACTTCCCCCACAGCCCACTGTTCTTCATCGGCTCCACCAGCGTTTATGCCCAGAATGACGGTTCACGGGTGGATGAAGATTGTCCCGCCAAACCAGAACGGGAAAGCAGCCAAATTCTACGCGAAGCCGAAAATATAACTCTCGCTCACCAAGGCACCGTATTGCGCCTCTCCGGCATCTATGGGCCGACACGTAGTTTTTACCTGCGCAGCCTGCTTGATCACAGCGCCCGCTTAGAACCTGCTGACAAACCTCGTTACCTGAACCAGATCCACCGCGACGACGCTGCCGCGGCCATCGACCACCTGCTCCAACAACCTAGCCCAGTCGTGGGCGGGCAAATTTACAACGTCACCGACGATCACTCCCCCACCCAAAGGGAATGTTATCAAAGCCTCGCCGCCTTTCTGCATCGCCCCTCCCCACCTGAAAACCTCAGCGTAAACAAGAGCAAACGCAGCCGCAAACACCGCCGTATCTCAAATGAAAAGCTCAAAGGCACCGGCTGGCTGGCGATCTACCCGAGTCTGCTTGATGCATTAAAAAACGACCCTTCCTTCATCCCTTCCTTTATCCACTCCCCTACGGAAACTAAAAAGAGTTAGCCAAAACCAGCTTCGCGTAGTATTTTATCATCTTGCCCCTCTCTCCCACAGAATCAAAATATGCTGCGAATCAAAAGATCTCAAAACTTGTGCTTTTGTTTGCTGCCACTGATCAGCCTGTTATTGATCCTCCCAGCACAATCGCAAAACAATGCCGATGCCTCGCAGGACCCCTCTCCCTCACCCGCTCCCAGCTTGGATATGCTATTGCAAAAAAGCGATCAGGTCTGGCAAAGCAACTTGCCAAGTTTACTGAAAAAATTCAACCAGCACGGTTTTAAATGGATGTCATCCGACCGCGGTGCTCTACGCAGTGTCTCTCCCAACTTACAAATGTTTAGTGAAAGGGTCGGAGAAACCGTTGTCCGGTCAAAAAAAGGCAAAGTTTTCCGGGTCGACATCTCCGTTTATAACCGCGGCGACCGTGGACCTATTGACTACAATGACTTTAATCAAATGGCCAAACGCTGGCAGAAAAACATCACCGCACTTACCAAAACCAAGCCCGAACCAATTAAAAAAGCCAAAGATTCAGCGGTGAACCTGCAACGAGTCCTCTGGTATACCCAGAGCTCAGCCATCCTGCTCGAAACCAGTATCACCAACGGCTCCGCCCAGTTCATGCGGCTGCGAATGGCCCCCAAACCCAAAGGTGCCTTCTATCTTGGCAATTCAACCGGAACGGTTAGAAAAACCATCAGCCGATCGGATTTGAGACGCAATGTAAAAAAACTTCCCAATGGTGACGTCAGTATCAAAGGCATCCCCATGGTGGATCAAGGACCCAAAGGTTACTGCGCCGTTGCCAGTGCAGAGAGAGTATTCCGCTATTACGGCTTGGAAACTGATCAACACGAAATGGCCGAGCTAGCCCGGACTTCCTCCGGCGGCGGAACCAGTCCCCAAATGATGTATGCCGCACTAAAAAAAGCCTCTCTCGGCGCCCAACTCCGGGTTTTTGGACTCATCGAATGGAACACCAAAAAATTCATGGATGACATCAAGTCCTACAATCGTTTTGCCAAAAAGAAAGGCATACCTCCCGCTCCCGAAGAATGGTACCTAATAACTTACCTCAGTCAAATATACGACGCTCTCGACCCTGAAACCTACAAAAATCACAAGGCCGACCGTGGCAACTATTTTAAAAGTTTCAATACCCAGATTCAGCAAAACATCGACGCCGGCATCCCTCTCTTTTGGGGCATCCTGCTAGGCATGTATCCCGAACCCGAAATCCCCCAAGCCAAGGGTGGACACATGAGACTGATCATCGGTTACAATCGCAAAGAAAAAACCATCATTTATTCAGACTCCTGGGGCCCCGGCCATGAATCAAAAAGCATGCCCGCCGACCAGGCCTTCGCCATGACCAACGGCCTGTTTGTGATCAAACCCTCACGCTAAGCCACCTCCCTATCCTTCTTGCATTAGGTCAGCCACACCTATTGCCCTTTAACGACACGCAGCTCAATGTCGTCATAATAAATCGGATGCCCCGAAGATGGCGTGCCACTCAGATACGCCCTACCCTTGCCCGGGTTCTCTTCCGCAATATACTCAATTTGCGCCGTCTCCGGACGCTTTTCACTCTCGGCCCAGACCCGCCCCTCGACCGTCCAGTTGTTATTATTCTCCACTACCGATAACTCAACAAAATACCACTGCCCCGAACGCCACTTGAACCCGGCATCCTGCACCCGTTCAATGCCAAGCTTCAGCTTGAGCTTCTGTCCGGCCGGCTCCACTAACAACTGGAACCCGGTCAGCCCATGCAAACCCACTCCAAAAGCCGGAGCACGACGCCCCTGCCTCTCTGCCTTCACTCTCACCTTGATCACAGCCCCGCCGGTCAAATTCTCACCCAACTGAACCGATGCATCCAGCAAAGGAAGGGCTGATAATTTCAGGTAAGCCTGGGAAGTTTTTTTCACAACCGTGAAGTCTCCCTCCAAGATCAGAAAATCTTCCGCCAATCCACCCGCAGATGCTTGGGTGAAATCATTCTGATAAACAAGCCTTCCCGCATCGTCCTCAGCCGATCTCAAAACCTGCCCCTCAACACAAAGAACAGCCAGCCCCAGCAGCTTCAAAGCAACCCTCATCACCTTATCCATCACTCCGTTCGCAAAGCCTCCATCAAAGGCATACGCAGCACCACCCGTGCCGCCATCCAGCAGAAGAGCAATCCCGCCACCAATACCCCGGCATTCACCAATAACAATAAAGTCACCGGCATACCGGATGACTTTTCAAAAAACATCGGGGCCACCGAAACCACCGCCGCAAAAAATCCCACCAATACCCCCATCACATGCAGGAACCAATGCTCAGCGAGCACCATCTTCTCCAGATCTTTACGCCGGAACCCCAAGGCCTGCATCAAACCCAGTTGCCCACGCCGCTCCATCACATTGCGACTCACCACCACCGCCAGGCCCACTGTTCCCAATAACAAACCCAACCCGCCCAGAGTTGAAAAAATACTCAAATAGGTGTTTTGCACCGCATTAAATTCATTCAGGCGACGTGCCGTGGGCACCCACTCCAAACCCCGGTCCTCCAACATCCGGGTCAAACTTTGTACTGTTTTTTTATCATCGGCCGTTTTTAAATCCAATAAAAAATAACGATAACCTGCTATGTCAGCACGTTCAGAAATGAAGTTCTTTTCGGAAATCACAATACTGCCCTGTAACAGCGAGTTCTCCAACATAGCCACCAACTTAACCGCAAACGGCTCGCCCTGGCTGTTTTGATAAACAATCAGGTCACCCAGGCCTTTCATCAAAGCGTAGGTCGCCGTATTCATATCGATCACTCCGGGAATCACTTTCATGCCGTTTTCATCCGGCAAGTCCGCTGCCAACATTTGCCACACCGATTGATCAAAAGGAATGTCGGAGAGTTTTTTAGCAAAGTGAAAAGCCTCGCGCTCAGCCAACTTTTTGAAATCCGCTCCCAACAACCGCGGCCGCTGCGCCCGGTTCAGATTCAAACAGGAAGCGTCATCACCGTCACTCACCCGAAAGGACACCACCGAAAAAGAATCGTCGTCTTTTGCGAAACCATATTTCACCCGCCCCTCCGCACTGTCCAAATTTTCATAAACCGGCAAGGTCGCCCCTCCCACAAACGCAAAGCCTCCCGTGCCCGAATCACGCGAACCAGCTCCCCGCTCTCCCACCAGGCGAAAAGAATTGATCGCCGTCACCATGAACACTCCCGATGCCATCAGCGCAATCACCGCCAGACTCCTGCCCTTGCGACGCACCGCATTCTGCCTGCCCAAACCTGCTAGACTAGGAATCGTTTCCGCGCTCCTCGCCATACGTCGTAGAATGAGCCCACAAGCAGCCACCCCTGCCGAAGTCAGCAAAAACCCTGCTCCAAAAAACAAGCCCTGCTCCGCCATACTGCCCGCTTGTTTCGGCGCAAACAAACAAGCCATGCCCGCCAACAAACTGATAATCGTCACCCACAGCGCCGGCGTTTTCCACACCGGCTTCAACCCGGCCGCATGATCACCAACATCCCCTGCTCCGGAAATCAACTGGCTCGGGCGAATTTTCATCACTGCCCGACTGGCAAAATACACCACGATCACCGCAATCAACACCGTCGCCAACCACGCGATGCCCAGACTGGAGGGTTTCAGATAATAAACAAAATCAATCCCCGATGCAGCTGATTGCCACGCGCCTGACATCCCCCACAAAGCCAGCTTGGTATAAACCCATCCGCCCAACAGCCCCAGTGCGGCCCCGATGATCGACAGCAACAGCGCCTCCAGCAGCAACAGCCGCCGCACCCTGCCCGCCGTCATACCTACCGCCAGCAACAGTCCGATCTGCGAACGCCGCTGCTCCACGCCAAAGACAAAAACCAAAGCGGTCAAAATCAAAGCCGCCACAATCAGGAAAAAACTCATACTGGCAAACAGCGCTCCGAAGTTCATCGACTGCGCCACCGCTGCTTTTGATTCCGCAGCGACGTCCCGGGTCATCAAACCAAAACCTACCGGTTTGATCTGCGCTCTCAAGCTCTGTTGGAAAGTCTTGCGGGTAAACTCCTCTGTAGAAAAACGCAGCGCCGTCAGTTCGCCAAAACGATTGCTCCACATTTTTTTTCCTGCAGCCAAAGTTATAAAAGCCTTCGGCGTTGCCCGGTAGTCATCCCAGTATTTTTCATCCTTGTCGCGAATTTTCGTTTTATCGATCGGAATGCCCGGCTGCCAGCGGTTCACATCCTCCACCTCCATCAAACCGGGGAAAGCCGGCGTCCAGCTTTGATTCACCTCCGCATCAGACATTTTTACAATCGCCCTGACCTTGAACGGCTCTTCTGCTTCGTCCATTTTCCGCCCACTGCCCACTCGGAAATAACTCAGCTTAATCGAATCTCCCGGCTGCAAAGATAAATCCTCCGCCAACCAGTCGGTGACAATGATCTCATTCTCTTTCAAATCAGTTGGAACAATGGAATTCAGAACACTCTCCGCTGCGGCCACCATGCTATAGGGCGTACTCTTTTTCCCATGAGCCATCTGATTCACCAAATACGTCAGCACCCCGTCACTGCCCTGCTTCTCAACCACCTGTTGCGCGGCTTTTTCCAAAGAGCGATCCATAAAAACCCGCTCACTGCCCAACTCCCACAGCTTACCCTTTTCAACCTTGCGCAAAGTCAATGAGGCATCCTCCAGTTGCCACACTTCAGCCAATGCCTGCTCAAGAGTTTCTGGCAAAGGCTGTCGCCCGCTGCCCCCCACCAACAGGGCATTCACCCGTCCGGTTTTCTCCAGCTGCTGCTGCAAAAACGCCAGCGATACAAACACATTCGAACTCGGAACCTGCTCGGCTTTCAAACTGTAACGCCCCAGACTCTGTCTCGGCACCAGGGCATCGATTTTTTTTCGCAAGGTGATGGTTTCATCCGCTTCACCTGACAATGGCGCATCTTTGGACAACTCACCAGGTATCTCCAAACGTACCACCACCGTATCACCCACCTTCACCCCGAGGCGCTTGGCCAAAGCTTCGTTCACCGCCAACCAGTCACCACCACGCGCCGCTTCAGGTATCGGATTACCTCCTTCGCTCAAAGCCCAGAACCTATCCTCCACTGCCACCACCTGCACTCCATTACTGCGCTGATTCCCATCCGGAGTCGCCACCGTTCCCAGTGCTTGAATCACCGGAGCCACCACTGCTTCCAGCTCTGGATAACTCTCCAGCCTCGCCGCCAGGTCCTGGCCAAAAAAGCGATCCCCCCCCAACACGGCTAAAGTTATGCCTTCGATTCTCGCCTTGGCATTGCGCCGCAAACTTTCCTTCACCGAATCCCCCACCACCAACGATCCACTGAGAATAGCCGCGGTCAAAGCCACGCCCACCACCAAGGCGACATTCAACCTCCCGTAGTAAAACAAACTACGCAGGACTAAGTTCCAAGCACTCATGCCTTCAGTTTGCCCTCCCGCAGATCCCGCACATCCCCAGTGCGTTTTGCCAGCTCCAAATCATGTGTCACCAGGACCAGGGCCACTGACTCTTCTTCATTCAACTCGATCAGCAAATCCATCAACCTTTCCGCATTGTCCTCATCCAAAGCCCCGGTGGGTTCGTCCGCCAAAATCAAACTCGGCTGATTGATCAAAGCCCGCACCACTGCTACCCGCTGCCGTTCGCCCCCCGACATCTGCGCCGGTCGGCTCGCCATTTGATCCTCCAGTCCCATCCGTTTTAACAAACGCTGCGCCCGCTCCATCACCGCAGCTTCATCCGGACGCTGCGCCAAAGCCAGCGTCGGCACCAATACATTCTCCAGCGCCGAACACTGCGGCAGCAAATGATGCAGTTGAAAAATAAACCCGATCTGCTGACTCCTCAACGCCGCCAGATCTTTCTCACTGGCTCCTTGCAAATCCTTGCCATCAAAAACAACCTGCCCTTCATTAGGTAAATCTAAAGTTCCCAGTATATTAAGCAGAGTGCTCTTACCGCAACCCGAAGGCCCCACCACTGAAAAACGCTGCCCCCGGCCAATTTCGAGATTGATCCCTTGCAGAACCTTCCGCGCTTCCGCACCCGGATACCACTTGGACACCCCTTTTAACTCAACCACGTTTTCACTCATACTGATATCACCTGTTCCAATTTTTCACGAATCTGCGACGGAATCTCCACCGCTTTTATTTTACCGTCGCCTCCATGCCAAGACACACAAACCACAGTGAATTTACCCGTCGCCGCAAGACTGCGTTTCTCCTGATCCTCCATATTTTTCCAAAAACAAAACTCATACAAAATCGTTTTCGATCCCAACTCCTTGATATTCAATTCGATCTCCACAGGATCTTCAAACCTCAAGGCTTGTTTGTAATCACACGCAGCGTGCACCCGCGGCCAGCCCACCTCCACCGAATCGCGTCCAGGTTCCCTTCCCATAGAATGCACCGACAAACCCAAAGAACGGAAAAAGGCATGTTCGCACACCTCCATGAAACGAAAAAAATTAGCGAAGTGCATAATGCCCGCCGCATCGGTATCGGCAAACTCCACTCTCTTGTTTATGCTAAAATGTGCACTCATAAATCAAGGCAATACTACCTCGTAAAACAAAGCTTAGATTTGCTTTTATGAGTCAATATCTGGCCGCCCACTCAGCGAGTCAACATTTGTCTTCGTTCTTGCCAAGCTTAAGGCTGATCCGGCATTGCCTGCCAATTATCCGTTCGGAAAGGGGATGCCGGTAATTTTTCCACATTATAAAAATTAATCTTCTCAGGATTATTTGACCAGGCATAACGCACGGCACGGGGCTGCGGCACCTTTTCACTACGCACCATCAAGGTGTTCTTACCGACAATCACAGTTTCGGCTTCGACAAATACCCCATCCGCTCCGGCAATCGTAAAATGACGCAGTGATTGCCCGTCAGAGCTTTTCAGCCCACCTCCGCTATGATCAAATTTCAACTCGATCCCAGTCCCCTTGACCTCCATTGCCTTGTAAATCGGTCCCGAATAAACCAAGTCCTGATGGTAAACATTGCCCCGCGCAAAACGGGCCAAACGCTCGCCCACCGGTGTTTTATCCCTCGGGTGAATATTCTCCGCCTCGCCAACATCAATCGCCACCACCATGCCAGTGTTTTTGCCCTGCTGCCAAAAATTAAGCATCTGCTCGCGAATCACCGGCCAGCCCTGCTTATGCCCTCCGGCAAAATTAGGTAACTGAACCAGGTAAAAAGGGAAATCCCTACGTGCCGATTCGGGCGGCATTTGACTGACCCAATCCTGTCGCCAGTCTTCGACCAAAGCCAACATCAGTTCCTGGTAATGTGAGGTGAAAGGCGGGCGGGAATTTGCCTCCCCCTGATACCAAATCGCCCCCTGAATCGAATAAGGCTGCAAAGGCGCGATCATCGCATTATAGAGACCGGTCGGACGTTTGACATGATCCGGCCCCAAAGGTGCTCGTGGCGCCCGCTCCTTTTTATGCACTCCCACGCGTTTAGCCTCTGCCACATTCTCTTTCCAAGCTTTTAATTGCCCGTCATACTTCAGCTTCGCCCGCGGGTAATTTTTCACCGCAAGATCAAAATGCTCACGGCTGTCTTTTGCCACCGGATCCTTTTGATAAGTCTCATTATTGATCCAGGAATACGCATTGGTTCCGCCCATAGCGCTTTGAATCAATCCCACCGGGATCTTCAAATCACGGTTCAAGGCACGTCCAAAGTAAAACCCCGCCGCAGAAAATCTCGCCACCGTTTTCCCGTCACACAGCGCCCAAAGTGCATCCACCTTGGACTGCCTTTCATCCTCACCTCGAACCGGCACCCGAAACAAACGAATCAGCGGATAAGCTCCCTCTTCCGCCTGTTTCACCGTTTCTTCATGATCCAGGGAATTCGACACCGTCCAGCCCATGTTTGATTGCCCCGAACACAACCACACCTCTCCCACCAACACATCTTTGACCTCCAGCTTTTCATCCCCCATCGTCACCGTCATCACCGCCCCTTCGGCGTTCGCAGGCAAAGACTTCAAAACTACCATCCAACGACCATTCGCGGCTGCTTTGCTCTGCACCTTTTGTCCGGCAAAATCAACCGTCACCTGCTTGCCCGCATCCGCCTCACCCCAAATCGGCACCGGCAGATCCCTCTGCAACACCACATGGTCAGTGAACAAAGCATGCAGCTTCAACTCCGCTTTCAGCTCTACCGCCGCAACGGCAAAAAACAACACAAACAGAACCAGCGCCTGACGCCCCCTCATTAATCGATGCTTAAATTTCATATCAGCTAATTTCCAAAAATATGAGGGAAAGTCACGCTAAAAATGCAATTTGAAGCTCCCTATTGTAGGGCGACCGCCCCGGTTGCCCTGCTATCATCCGCTCCAGCAAGAGCTTATTGGATTTTGGGAGTAATAGAGAACCACCAATGGACACCAATAAACACGAATGAGAGAGAAGAATTCGCAACGTAGCTCGGGTGTCCCCACCCGACGAAAGCGGCAGGAGACGGGGTTTCGCTTTACAAATGGTGGTCGCGCAAAAAGGGGATGGCAAACGAAGCGCTCGCCCTACAACCCATCCCTAATCAATCCCGGCGGCTCTTCTCCTTCAAAGCCCGCTGTTGAGTGCGGCGAAAACGAGTCAGCAAATACTCCAACACCGTTTTTTTCCCTGACAAAATATCAACCTCAGTGATCATCCCTGGAATGATCGGCTTTGACTCACCTTCGAACATCAAGGCACTCTCATGCGTCCTAACCTTGATCTTATAAAAACTTTCCCCGCGCTCATTGGTCATCGTATCCACTCCGATTCGCTCCACTTTCCCATCCAAGCCCCCATACGAACCAAAATCATAAGCAGTGATTTTAACCACCGCATCCTGACCGGGGAAAATCGAAGCGATGTCCGATGGTTTCACATCCGCTTCAATCAACAGCGTATCCTCCAACGGCACGATTTCCATAATATCCTCTCCCGCCTTGATCACCCGCCCCACCGTATTGATGTGAATTTTATTCACCGTGCCTCTGACCGGCGAACGGATTTCCGTCCTCACCACTCGATCCTGGAAACCTTTGATCGACTCCAGCAAAGCTTCCAACATCGCCTTGGAGCTGTCATGCTCCTCCAAAGCCCCTTTCTGATAGAGACTGGTTCGCGACTCAATCGTGCCCTCGCGCTCATTGATTTCCCGCTCCAAACGCAGCACTTCAATTTCAGAAATCGCTCCTGACTCCATCAGCGGTTTCATCATATTAATTTCTTTCTCCGCCAAATCCAAACCACGCTGCAAGGTCGCCAAGCCACCCTCCAAATCATCCCGACGCTTCATGAACAACTGCTTCTCACTTTTCACCAAATCCGGACGCTCCTTCACCATGTGCTCAGGAAATTTCACCGCCTTCTCCCCTTCTGCTTCCGCCATCAAACGGATCATTCTGGCCTGCAACGCATCCCGTCGCGACATGCTCTCTTTGTAGGCCGACCCGATCACCGTATCATCAATTTTCAACAACAACTGCCCCTTCTCCACCACCTCACCCTCCGCCACTTTGATGTCCTTGATAATCCCTCCCTCCAAACTCTGGATCAGTTGCACTGAAGATGACGGAATCACCTTGCCCATGCCCCGCACCACCTGTTCGAGATTAGCTTTGGATGCCCACACCACCATCACCACCACAAAAATCACCATCAAATACAACAGACCATTGGCCCATCGCATTTTTTCTCCCGCCAACAGCGCACGACAGTCCGCCGCGTAATCAAAATCATCACTGTGCAGGGATTGGTGTTTTGCTGGTTTAGCCATGAGTTTATGAAGGAAACAGAATTAAGAATTACACCACATCACAAGAAAGTATTATAACCACGGATTTCACTGATGACACAGATAAGGAATAGGAATTCAGGTTGAAAAAACAATACAAATCAGTGTTTATCAGTGCTCATCAGTGGTTCTATTCCTCAATTAAAAATTGTCAGGCAAGGTGAATTCAAAATATTTTATTGGTCCGGTTTTGCTCCCCCTTGAATTTTTGCCAGGACCTCCTGCTTGGGGCCGTTGGCCACGATACGACCATCATCCAAAATGATGATCCGATCCACCAAAGCCAGTAAACTTGGTTTGTGCGTCGCCAGGACCAAGGTGCGGCGGGAATTTTCATTCAAATAACTCAACACATCCTGACTGAACTCACGTTCCGCAGTAGAATCCATACCACTGGTGGGTTCATCAAACAGCAACAAATCCGGCTCCGTAAGCAAAGCCCGCGCCAGCACCACACACTGCCGTTGACCGCCTGAAAGCATCGAACCTCGCTCACCCACCGGTCGGTCATAACCCATCGGGTGATTCTCAACAAATTTATTCACCCCCGTACGTCCGGCGGCTTTTTTCAAAGGCTCGTCACCGCTCCACGGGGAACCCATCAAAATATTGTCCTTGATCGAGCCATAAAACAACGTGGCCTCCTGCGGCACATAACCCGCTTGTCGCCGAATTTCTGAAGGATTGAGCTGGGTGATGTCTGTGCCGCTGATTTTTAACAAACCTCCACTGGGTTGGTAAAATTTCATCAACATCCGTAACATCGTGCTTTTGCCCGAACCAATCTTGCCCAGTATCGCTACTCGCTCGCCCGGCTTGATATGAAACGAAACCTCTTTCAGCGCTGCCACCTTCTGCCCCGGATAAGCAAACGACACCTCCTTGAAATCAATCTCAGGACGGAAATCCGGACGGCTCACATGCTGCTGCCCTGGAGCCCGTTCACGTGGCATTTTCATGATCTGGTTCAGACCATGCAGCGCCGTCATCGACTGCTGCAAGCGGGTCAACAATCCCGCCACCTTGGCCAGCGGAGCCAAACCACGTCCACTCAGAATCACACAGGCGATCATCGCCCCCTGGGTCATGTTACCCTCCTTGATCTCATAAACCGAAACCACCACCACCCCGATCGTAACCATGTGATGAATAAAACTGGTCATGGTCGTTGCCAACGAAGAATACCAGCGCGACTTGACCTCCAACTCAGCCGACTCCCGCACACACTCTTCAATCCGTCTCTGAAAGTTTGCCTCTGCCGATGCGCCTTTCACCGCTTCCAGACCAGTGATCATTTCCACCAGCAAAGCGTGCCGTTGCATACCTGTTTGATAGGAAGATTTCACCGCATGTTTCAAGGGGAACTGCAACAACAGCCCCATCGCCAATACGAGCACCGCTGCAGACAGCGGAACCAATGCCACCGCGGTGCCGCCAATCACAAAAACCAAGTAGACAAACAAAAACACAAAGGGCAAATCGATCAACGCCACCATCGTCGCCGAAGTGAAAAACTCGCGCAACGACTCATAAGCCCGCGCCTGATTGGCAAACGCTCCCGACGAAGCTGGTTTGGCCGACATCTCAATGCCGAGAATCTGCTCATACAAAGCACTCGCCATCAACACATCCGCACGTTTCCCTGCCCGGTCGATAAAATAACCACGCAGCATACGGATCAAAAACTCAAAACCAAACACAATCGACGCGCCCACCGCGAGTACCGTCAAAGTCTCCATTGCTTGGTTCGGCACCACCCGATCATAAGTCGTCATTATGAAAATCGGACTGGCGATCGCAAACAGATTGATCAGAATCGAAGCCGGAATCAACTTGATATACAATTTTTTGAATCGCCACAGCGTACCCCAGAACCACGACGAAGCACGCGGCACCACCTTGAGATCCGCCCGCTCTTCATAATCAAACTTGGGTTTGAGAAAAATGGCGTAACCGGTGTAGCTTTTTTTCAACTCCTTCAACGACACCGTGGTGGAACCATCATCGATATCAGGTGAAATCACTTCGGCCTGGACCCCATCATGTTTGGTCAATACACAGGCATGACCCTCTTCCAAAATCAGCACCACGGGTAAAATCAAATCGGAAATCTTACGCAGAGGGCGTCGCACCAATTTAGCCGTCAAACCACCGCGATCGGCCGCGCGAATAAACAAATCCGGAGTCAATCGATTATCGACCAAGGGCAAGCCCATCGTCACCGAATCCCGTGACAACGCTTTGCCATGCAACTTTCCCGCCACCATCAAACAATCCAACAAAGGGTCGTGATGCTCAATGGGTTCCTCCGCATTTTCAGCAGGTTCACCTTCGGAATCGGCACTTATTGTTTCAACTTCAGCCACAGCTTATGATAAATAACATTAAAGAAATAAATCTAATGCAGAATAGCCACTGACGCTATCGCATATATCTTTTTTTAACAGTCCGAAAAGACATTCAGTTCCGGCAATAAAAGTTGAATACCATTTGTGCTTGCCCCTTTCACCCACAGATTACAAACTCCAACCCTTCCAAGGCTAATAATCATGTATTTTGAGGAACTGACAAAACGAATTGGCGGATCGCAGGTGAATTATCACTTCAATTTTTCTTTGAAGAACAAGTATCTTTATGTGCAAACATCCAAATGTGCCTGCACCTATCTGAAAACCAGCCTGAGCAGAATAGAACTGGCTCCCGAAGTATTTTTTTCCCCCCACTACCGCTACACCCATCTTGATAATATCTACAAAGACGCCTTGGGAGGATCGCCCCACCGCCCGGTGAACAACTCCTGTTTTGTCAAACCTTACCAATTGGGGATTCAGGCCTTTGATGAACTGATCGCCAACCCTGATTTTTTTAAATTTGCCGTTTTGCGCAACCCATACAGCCGAATTTTATCCGCCTATCTGGATACCGTGAAAGGTCGCCGCCCCCCCTTGCGCTCGGTAAAAAGTTACATCGCGCAAATCAAAAATGTGCCCACCGATCAACTCCATTTCTCAGAGATCACCTTCCTGGATTTTTTGCGTGGTTTAAAATCCCAAGTCGAACAAAGTGGCTGGCAGGAAGTTGACCAACATTATCGTCAACAAAGTTTTCACATCTCCGACGACATCATTCCCTATTCCAAACTCTACCGGGTAGAAGAATTCTCCAACGCGCTGGAAGACTTGTCCACCAGATTAAAAAGCCCTCTGGCAGAGGTCAGCCGGGGTTCGCATACCACCAATGCCAAAGACAAAATAAATAACTACTACGCCAAACAAGAATCCCGCGACATTGTCGAATCCCTTTACCAAAAAGATCTCGACCGATTTGATTACAGCTTCCCGGAGTCTTGACCCATCCGGGAATCAAAGCCGCCTCAATTTGACTTTATTGAGCTAAACTTCTCCCTCCTCCTCGCCAAACCCCAACTTAACCACCAGCACAATTCGCAATCCCATAAAAGCACGCGCCAGAGGTTGCGGGGCATGCAGCAAATCAGATGGGAAAGTCAGAACCCGATTCCTTCTTGGCATCACCGAATGGGTCACATCCCCCTGGTCATCATAAATCACAGTGGCGCCACTCCAAGCCGGCTCCCACTTACTCGTCAGATACAAAATAGCAGTCTGTTCACCTTTGCGGTCCGTATCCGTATGTGGCCAACCATCGGTTCCGAAGGTATAAGAATTGAGATAGAACCTCAAAATTTTCACCCCTTCGGGAAGCTGCGCGAGCAACCAGTCCTGATATTCGGATAACACCTTGGCCGAATGTTGCCGGACATTCTCCGACACACACTTCAAATTCTGCTTATTCCCAAACCCTACTTCATGATGCCAATATCGCGCCGTGGGATTGCTTGGAGTATTCCAACCGTAGCTCCATCGCGCCCGGCGTGAAAACTGCATCAGTTTTTTAAATAACTCTTCAGGCACCACATCATCGATCACACGAATTTCACCCTGCTTGATAGCTGCAGATTGTTCTTTATTCACTTCATCCATAATTTATATCTGAATTGTTATACATTACCGATACGCTGGAATATACACAAGCTTGCCCACTCTATTATTTTTTTTGCCCGCCTTCTTCCGCCTCGGACGCCTCCCGGCTTCGACCATCGACCAAAGCCTGGTTTAAAGTCGCCGCTTCGTCCACCTCTCCCAATTCCAACAGCGTATGCGCCAAATGGGTCTTTAATAAATTGTTTGCCGGATCCAGCTTCAAAGCTCGACGGAAATATACCAGCGCTTCATCCAAACGCCCCTCTAGATGCAGCAAAGTGCCCAGATTATTTAATACCGCTATAGAGTCCGGAGATATTTCGAGAGCTTGCTCAAATTTTTTCACCGCCTGATCCGTTCGTCCCAGCGTTTTTAAAAGCAAACCGTAACCATTCAAGGCTGACACATTCTCCCCATCCCACTCCAACCAGCTTTGGTAAACCCCTAGGGCCACCTTGAATCGCTTCAACCTAGCCAACACCACTGCCAGGGCACGATAGGCATCACTCTTGCCAGGCTGCAATTCAATCGCCTTACGATAGTATGGAATAGCCGCTTCCGCTTGCTTGAATTTCACACAAGCCCCAGCCAATCCTAAATGCGCGCGATAAAAATCCGGCTGCAATAGCAAAGCTTGCCGATACGAGTCCAGCGCCACTTTTTCACTATTCAAGCCAGTTGCGACCTCCCCCAGATTGAACCATAAATCCGCACGCCTGGGATCCAACGCCACCGCTTGTTTCAACGCATATCCCGCATTCATCGACTGCCCTGTTTTGTTCAAGATAACACTCAGGTTCGTCAAAGCCTCCAGCTGCACAGGGTCATAACTTAAAATATATTCGAATTTCTCAACAGCCAAATTCAACTCGCCCTCCTTCAGCGCCTTTTTGGCTACCTGCAAAGACTGATCAAAATCCAGCGGAGCCTGCATGAGCGCCTCCACCCCCAACGGCTGCCTCTCTTGAGCAAAAACCTCACGAGCCTCCTGCTTCATTTTTTCAAAACGCAGATGAGTCTTTTTTTCACTTTCAAAATAGTGGGTTCCCAAATGCCGTCGTTTATTAAATTCACTGCTTCGTTCGGCACATGCTTCATAACGCTGGCGAACGTAGTCCACACCCAGATGGCGGTAATGTAACAAAAACAGATCCGGACGTCGAAACAAGTGCACCCGCCCTTTCGGCTCACACACGTGAGAACCCGGTTGATAACCAATCTCTTCGATCGCATTGGGATCAAACAAGACACATTTATCAAAGCTATAAGTCCGTGCCCCTTTGGGATAAAGTGCTACCAGATCTTCATTCGCTTTCGGCGGGCGGGCGCCCAACATTTCATAACCCTGGGGTTTCAAAACCGTCGCGCCACTTGTTTTCATCGCCTCCAATAAAGCGGGTAAATTCGGATGGTATAAAAACTCATCCATATCACAAACAATCACCAAATCCGCCTGCCCCTTGCTCTCCTTCCATGCTTGATTCCTGATTCGATCCAGTTTTCCCGTATGCTGCTTACCTCCTGTATCAAAACTGCGCACATCCACTTTTGGCGTTGATTTCAATATCTCCAAACTAGAGTCATCCGATTGATTATCAAAAACCACGATGCGATCCACAAAGCTGTAATGCTGCAAAAAATGAGGCAAAATCACCTCTTCGTTCCAACACAATGTATAAAGATGAATTTTCACTCTTAGCCTTATTTTCTAGACCCTTTTTCAACCTGTCACCAGGCAAGCGAAGCGTCCGCCCTACAATGTACCATACCACATTTGTAGGGCGGGCGCTTCGTCTGCCTCGCCACACCTCTCACCAATCACCATCCGACAAAACAAAAAACACCGCCAAGGCGGTGTTTTTCATTCCATTTTCTCTCAAAGAAAACTTAATTGCTCTGCGCCACTTCATCCACCGCGCCAGTCGTCACTTCCTGTGTTTCAGCGTCATTCGCTGACTTCACCGTGCCTCCCGGTTTGAGGAACTTAAAAAAACCTCCACGTTTTTTCTTTGGCTCAGGTGCCACATCGGCAGCATCGTCCGCTTCGACCGCCACTTCTTCAACCACGGCTTCAGTTGCTGCCACCGCTGGTGCCGGCGCCGCTACCGGTGCTGGAGTTGTTTTCACCATTTTTGATCCCTTGGGCGAAACTGCGCTCCATGAATAAGATTTATCATCCGCTTTAGCCGTAGGCGCCGGAGTAACCCCTTCTTCCTGCACCGCAGGAACCGCCTGGTAAGCTTGATAGCTTGAATCATTTTTGCTCTTGCTCTTGGATTTTTTACCACCAAACATTTTTGCAAACAAACCTTTTTTCTTAGGTGCAGGAGCTACGTCACTGGCTTCAATCGGCTCAACGTCAGCCACCATTGGCGCGTCTTCCTGCGCCGGCTCGACCCAGTTGGCTTCAGGTGCCGAAACGGGCACCACATTCTTGCCACCATCTTCAGCGCCGTCACCCGCATTCGGAGCCACCACTTCAACGATACGTCCCGTCGCAGCGATCACCCGGTATCCCGCCATCAAACTGGCGAACTCTGCATCCACCAGAGCTGAATTAGCACGGAAATCTTCGTTTTTCACATCCAGCACATTAAGAATCGCACGACTGCCGACTTCCACCTGCTTTTCGTAAGCCCCCACCACTTGGGCAATCGCATTGGCGTAATCCGTTAATTGTTTCTCAGTCAACAAAGCTCCGTTGCGATCTGCAATGGCAGATCCCAACTCCTGTTCCACCTGCAACTGAGCACTGAGCGCCATGTTCAAAGCTTCCTCTTCGCGCATTTCACGTTGTTTTTTCTGTGCGCGACGAGCGCCACCTTCCCACACGTCCCAGGAAGCGACCAGAAAAGCGTGCGCTTCATCATCCGTACCACGGACTCCACCAACATCATTTCCCAATCCTCCACCTAGCTCGAGTTCGAACAGCGGCCACAACAAACCTTTACCGGCTTCTTTTTGGAACTTCGAAGCTTCGTAGTTCATTTTTGCCGCTAGCAAAGTCGGGTTGGCTGAAATATCAGCATGCTCCACTCTGGCAGGAACCGACCCCAGACGACCCACAGATTGCAAGTTTTCCGGCTCTTCTTCGACCAGGGTGCGGTAACGAACTTTAGCGTTTTCCAACAAAGCCTTACGAGTTTCCACACTTGAACGAGCCAGGCCCAAACGAGCTTTCACCAATTCAATATCCGCCTGCGTTGCCCGTCCGGCAGCTTTACGGGTCTCGGTTTTTTTCAAAGTATCTTCATGCACCAAAGTATTCTCGCGAGCCAAGTCCACCTGTTCCTGCCCTCTTAATATGCCGAGATAAGCTTCGATCACCAACAAAGCCAGTTGCTGGTCCACATCCTCCGCCAAAAAGTTTGCCGATTTCGCACGACTCTTGGCTGCTCTGGTATCGTTCAAAGCCAGACCCCGCTGAAACACCCGCTGGCGAACCGTTGCATTACCCTGGGATTGATTCAACCAATCTCCAGTAGCCACCAAAGTGGAAGCCGAACGACTTCGAGAGCTTGGCCCCATGGTTCCGCCTAAACTCAAGCGAGGCAACAAACTACCTCGGATCTCCAGCGCTTCATAGTGAGCCACATCGGCCTGAGCCTTGGCCACCTTAGTCTGAGGATGAGCGCTGAGAACCTTCTCAACCGCACCGGTCAAAGTTTCTGCCTTGGAATCAACCGCTGTCAGAGCGCTTCCCGCTAAAACAGCCATCGCCACCATTCCCATAGAGTTTTTCTTAAAAATTTTGTGTGTCATTATTTAGGAGAAGTTGATTAACTGAGTAATTCTAAACATCTTTATAAATTACTTCTGTGGAAATACCAGCCGCAATGTGTAAAAAAGCATTCGGAAGCACGAATAGTAGACAAATGTGAGAAATAATCAATACAAAACACTTAGCCTGGCACGCACTCGGTTTTCACGGCCTGAAAGGCCAATCCTGTGACCGCCCAGGGTGGGAACCCTGGGTTTAAATCATCACACTTTCTATAGCCCTGAGCCGGAGCGAAGCGTAGACAGCCGGAGGCAACGGGCGGCACTAACAAAAAGCATTGAGTCTCCCCTTTACACCGCCGCAATTTCTTCATCAGTCGGAGCGAGCGGATCGCTGCCATCGGTCAAAGGCGCTTCTGGAATTTCCGGCACATCGCCACCGCTTCCGGTAGCACCTCCTCCGCCACCAGTATTTTCATCCACTGCAGCGACCAAGGCTTCGTCTTCAGGCGCAGCGCCGGAACCATCAGCCAACACCCCGTCGAGATCGACCGGTTGTTCTTGCGAAAGGAAAATAGCATCGCCCAGTTGACCTGTGCTGCCATCCTCCCAGGTGAACTCGCCCGTTCCCTGAACAAAAACATGCTCAACTCCGTAGCCATCCGTATTGAGCGCATCCAAATTAATCGAAGCAATGCCAGCATCGGCGAGACTGACCAATTCCAGCCCACTGCCCACACCGTCCAGATTGACCTCTTGCCACAGAAAGAAGCTACCAAAAGCGTCATCCTCGGCAGAAAACAGACCGTCACCGTTGCTATCAAATGCACCTAAGCCCTCCAAATCGGAAGTCGATCCAGGAACATAGCTGGCAAAAGCGATTTCCTCCAGTGAGGAAATCATCCCGTCACCATTGGCATCGTAGGCCAACACCGCGTCCCCCGCCCCTGCCCAGGAAATATTCTCCAACTGGCCATCACCGTCGACGTCAAATTGATTGCCTCCTATTTGAGTAAAGGTCAGACCATCTCCATTGAGATCCAGCACGATAGGCGTAACCCCCGTAGAGAGATTAGTCTGCAACTGCTCACCTCCACCCAAGCTACTGACAAAGGTGAAAAGACCATCTGCACCAGGCCCACTGTCCAGAAACCAATCGGTTAAGTCGATAACATCCACGCCAGCATCCCCCACTATACTCAGTATGTTGTCGCCATCGGTCATCCCCGCCACATCGGCGGCGCTTAAGCTAATGGAATTAGATTCCCCATTCTGCAAGTCAAGCACTTCGATATTAGAAACCCCTGCAGCAGAGCCAACATTCCCTCCTCCGAAGATCTTCAAAGTATCTTCGCCATCTCCACCGTCGATGATATTTCCATCCAAAACCCCTTGGATAGATTGCCCAGTTTGATCTGACTGCACCGAGATGAAGTCATCTCCAGCATCACCATACACCGCATTGCCATATAAGCCTCCTCCGCCTTCTCCATACCCTCCTCTTGGTGGGCCTTCTCCATACCCTCCTCTTGGTGGACCTTCTCCATACCCTCCTCTTGGTGGACCTTCTCCATACCCCCCCGGCCCGTCATAACCCGAAGCAGTCAAACTCAGGCGATCATCTCCATCCCCACCAAATATGGTCGAGCCAATCACAGAAGACCCAACTGCTGTCTCAGTGATCACATCGGCACCCGCTCCACCGATCAAAGTATTTCCAGTGACCGAAGACCCTCGCCCACCGTCCGCAGAAGTGTAGGAATACACCGTAAGCGTATCATCTCCAGCACCGCCCACCAAAGAGTTATAATCCGCGCTGGCACCACCTCGGGTAAACTCAGCACTAGTAGATTCAGCTCGCGCTGTTACCGTCAGGACATCATCGCCATCGCCGCCCGACAAGGTATTGTTGTTGGCGCGAGAGTCGGCGTATATAGAGAAATCAACTCCGTTGTTCCCAACCCCATTAGCCGTAGCCTCACTGTAAGCCCCCACACTGAGCGTATCATTACCCGCACCGCCTTGTAGATCATTATTAGACGCTCTAGAATCGGCATCCACATCAAATTCCGCGCTATCATCGCTTGATTCTCCACTCGCACGAGCATCGCTCGTTGCTCGAATCAACAAGCTATCGTCGCCTTCGCCGCCTTCGAGTTCATTCCAATTAGTATAAGCACTAGCCTGCACGTCGTTGATATTGGCCTCATCGTAAGCATACGCAACGGCACTTGCCGATGCTTCAGAAACGACCTCAAGCGTATCATTGCCATCTCCGCCCATTAAAGAGTTACGATCAGCATTGGCACCAGCATCAGCCTCAGCATAAACTTCATCATACGCCGATCTCCCTTCGGCATAGGCATCGGCCTCAGACCGCACACTCAGAGAATCATCCCCCGCCCCGCCATCAAGTATGTTCCTGCTTAAATGCACTGAAGCCTCCGCCTCTGCATAGGCTTCATCTCTAGCATCGGCATACGCATCCGCATCGGCATCCGCGTCTACCGTCAAAGTATCATCCCCACTGCCACCATACAAACTATTGCTTCTAAGATCAGAATCCGCATCCGCTTCGGCATAAGCCTCATCATAGCTCGAAGTGGCATCCGCTCGTGCATCAGTCCTCGAGCTGACGCTCAATACGCCACCACCATCGCCACCAACAAGAATATTATAGTTAGCATCTGAATCCGCTTCTGCTAGCGCATCCGCATCATCCCGCGAATCCGCTTCCGCAGAAGCGTCCGCCGAAGCATACACCGTCAACTCATCATAACCACTACCCCCCATCAACGTATTGCCTCTCGCATCACCGTCGGCATCCGCCTCGGCGTATGCCTCATCATAGTCAGAACTCGCTTCGGAATAGGAAACCCCTGTCGAACTCACCCTCAAGATATCGTCGCCAGTGTCACCTTCCAGCAAATTGTAATTGGCATTGGCGTCACTGTTGGTCAAAGCTTCGGCATAGTTAAACTCCGCTTCGGACCGTGCTACAGAAAAGGAACCCGCTTCCACTACCAGCTCATCATCGCCACTACCACCATACAAACTATTCCTCTCCGCATCCCCATCAGACTCGGCTTCGGAGTAAGCATAAAAACCACCATCTTGTTCGCTATGCGAAAAAGCCTTACTAAACGCAAGAGAGCTTACTTGCAAAGTATCATCGCCTCCTGCTCCGTTGAGCACGTTGTTATTGGCATCAGTTGTCGTTTCAGCTTCCGCATCTACATCTTCTGTACCTGGGTAACCATCACTAAACGCAATCGCACCAGCAACCCCATAAGCCTTCACGCTCAAATCATCAGCCGAGTCGCCCCCAAACAAGGTATTGCCTATAGCATCCACATCAGCTTCTGCGTCAGCAAAAACCGGGAATATAGGGCCTGTGCCCGGGCTATCAGGATGCGTGGCAAAAGCCACGCCAAAACCGCCAGCCGTCACAGCCAAATCCCCACTCCCTACCAGCAAGTTGCCGCTAGCACTGACATCCGCATAAGCATCTGCTCTAACTATTCCATACACGGACCCTGCAAACCCAAGCGCTAAGCCTTGGGCGCTCACACTCAATTCACCTTCACCACCGCTCAGCGTATTATCGTTAGCCTGCGCGTCGACTTCAGCATCAACTCGAACCCCATTCTCTCCATAAGCGGACACCATAGCCTTGCCCTCAGCACTCACGCTCAACAAATCCACTCCCCTTCCTCCTGCTAATAGATTGCCATTGGCATAGGCCGTGGAGTCAACAGTTGAAGTAATAGAGAAAGGCAGACCTCCACTCTCGGCATATCCTGTCTTCATGCTCACTTGGCTTTCGGCACTGACGCTCAGCGTATCGTTGCCATCGCCACCCAACAGCACGTTGCCATTTGCAATAGCAGCACCATAAACCTTGCCGCCTGCTTCGTTTTCCCCTTCATAGGAATAACTCGCGGTCACTCGCAAAAGATCATCGCCACCCAGCGCATTGAGTGTATTGCCACTGTTATACCCCAGCAGAATGTCATTACACTCCGTGCCAGTGATCGTGCTGCCACCTGCTTGCGAACCGGTGAAAACCGTGCCGTTCACACAATTGGGTCCTACTGGAACTACCGGCGCGTCCTCTTCCGGCAACTCTACCTCCACCGCTTCAAACCCCGCCACTTCAACAAAAAGAAACGCATCTCCAAACAACAAACCGTCCACTCCAGGACTGCCAAACAAATTCTGCAAACTCTGCAACACCGGTTGCGGCAACAGACCCAGCAGGAAAAAGTCATTCAAATCCGAAATAGGCTCGTAAAAAGGAGCTCCGATCTCTCCAGCTCCCCCTTGCCCTGCCACCAATGTATTATTCAACAATATGCCCTGATACGATGTGAATGAGTTCTCTGCAGAAATCACCGTGCCCATTCCTTCGATCGACACCTCGATACCACCACCTTCGCCCACCACTCCGGGATCGTTCGCTCCCACCAAAGTGATCCAGGTTCCGTCAGCCAACATCACCACCAGATCGGTGCCACTCGGCAGGATAATCACCGCAGGGTTATCCGCGTCAGGAGTCAGATGAATCTTATCCTTCGCCGAAACTTTGATATCGGCACCGTTTTCGGCGTCAACTTCCCTCGTGGTGCCGTCTTCGGATGTGATGGTAACTGTCATGATGTTGTGTGGGGCTAGGTTGTTAAAGTTGGATAAAAAGGCTGCAATTACGCTTTATGAAACATTGTTTTATTGTTTGCAGTAAACGAGTTGCGATGATTTCACTTGTCAGAATAATGGGGAGAAAGTTCAGTCAAAATGACCTTATAAAAAATACCAAAAAAAGCTTGATAGCAACTTATGCCCCTATTCCACAAGGGTGACAAGAAAAAAATGAAGAATTATCTATTTTTTTTACCACCGCTAATGACAGTCGAGCAGAACGAAACAGACTGCCCCAGGCAGCCCGAAGAACCGTATCACTCAACCACCCCTCTCGGGTGCAGGAAAAAAAGTCAGCCCTTGTTTATTTGAAAGCTCCCTTATCGCAGCTCAACATCATTCCGCCCTTTTAGGGCTGGTAATAAAGCCGATTTAACCCCAGCGCTTCGCACCGGAGCTATCACATTTTGTCCTTACAGGACAGCTTGCTGTCATCTCTTTTCTGCACCAACGGTGCCCAATGATTTAGCCCAGTGCGAAGCGCTGGGTAAACATCCCCAATTCCCCAGTCCTGCAAGGGCGAAACCGCACAGCGCTCAGCCGCTTAATAATCCAGACTACACCGCAGCCAGTTCGTCTTCGGTCGGATCAAGCGAATCACTTCCATCCGATAGCGGCAATTCAGGAATCTCCGGCACATCACCTGCCCCCGATCCGCTGTCACCACCATCCGATTCCAAATCATAAGCATTGGCATTAGCAGAAACCATCAAGGTATCATCACCGTCTCCACCAAAAATGCGCGCCATTGGCGTAAGCTCGAGCGCTCGCATTGCCACTGCTATCATCAGCCGACAGCATCAAATTGTCATTCCCCGCTCCACCATCCAAGGTATTGGCTCCACCTCCCAGCGAGTTCCCACTGGCATATCCATCATCACTGCTCGCTGTCACGCTCAGGGTATCATTGCCATCACCCCCATTCTTTTGAACTTTTTTGCTTTTTCCACAAATAAGTTCACAAGAAAAATCACTTTTCCAGGGGGTTTCCCGAAACTCTGCAAATCGAGTGGTAAAACTTTCCATTATCACCCTTGGGGATTTCGTCCATATATTCGATCTTCAAATCCCCCGGCAAATAGCCGAAATGATCGATAAATAGCTTACGTATCGCCTCATCCAAGGGCTCCGCTGAATTGATATTAACCGTAAAATCCTCAATCGTATCCTGAATCACTTGATACTGCCGCATCCCCGGCAAATCACGCAAATCATAGGAGATATCCGCAAACAAGTGACGTTTGCCGTCACGATGCACCAAAGCCCCTCGCACTTTACCATAAATCCCCCGCAGCGCCGGCAGTGCAGTCTTGCCACAGGGACAAGTCCCCTTGACCGCATAATCCCCTATCTCATAACGGATAAAAGGCGAACGTCGATTGGCGTAATCGGTGATCACCACCCGGCCCCGCTCCCCCTCCTGCGCAGGTTCATCCCCATCCTCTCGCAGCACCTCCACCCCCAGCCGATGAGCCATGATATGATGAAAATCCGGCTCATGCTGACATTGAGCCGCAATCATCCCGAATTCCATCGAAGAATAGGATGTCCATATCTTTGCATGGGGAAAGGCTTGCTGAACAATTTCAAGCTGAAAGGGTTCAACATTTTCCGAAAACAAGCCAAAGCGCTGCACAAATGAAACGTCGATTCCACGCTCGAGAATCTCCCTCGCCAGCATATCCGCATTGCTGGGGTAAGTGGTGATGGCAGTGATCTTCCCCTCCTTCCGCCGCTTGAGAATGTAGTCAATCTGGTCGGCGATCGGCGACTTCACGTCCATCAGATTGGGATCCGCTTTATCTCTATCGTCCTGATTTCTTTTATAAACCATGCGCAGACATCGCATCTTGCCACCGAGCTCTTTGATGAAAGCTTTGGTATCTGCCTGGCTCAACGCCCTTCTTCGGGGAGAATGAATGTAGCGCACCGGCACTCCTGTCGATCCTGAAGTTTTGCCATTGTGTGCTTGTCCATTGAGAATCGCGTCATTGTTCTCGAGAAAAGTCTTGCGATCCAAAATCGGCACCCGCCCCCCCTCTGCCAACCACTGCTTATAAAAAGCATTATTGAGACGAGCGTATTCTGCAATTTTCAGAAAACGCTCGCATGCGTAGGGCCGGTCTTGAAAAGATAAAGGTACCTGCGTCGTCATAATAGAGTCTTGTTTATTACAATCATTTCTTCACCTGACAAATCGAATACCGATACTTCCCATTTTCACCACACGGGATTTCCTCAACCAAATCCACCCTCACCTCGTGAGGCGTATAACCAAGAAAATCTTTCAATACCCCTATTGCCTTCGGCTTTAAATCCAAAGCCTCGGCATTCACACCATGCTCACATTCGATCTTTATCACGAAACGCTCCAGTTCCTCCTGCACCACCTGATAGCGCCTCACCCCTGGCAAATCTCGAATAGCCATCAACACTCTAAAGGCATTCAAATACTCTCCCGAACGATGAATCAAAAAACCCATCACCCTCCCTTGCACCTGGCTCAGAGCAGGCAAAATGATTTTTCCACAAGGACAATTTCCGCGAACTGCAAAATCGCCAATGTCATAACGAATGAAAGGGCAAGATCGATTGAAATAATCCGTGATCACCACCCTGCCTCGCACTCCGTCGGGACATGGCTGATCATTTTCATCGAGAATCTCAACTCCCAAATGATGCGCCATGATGTGTTGAAAACCCGGTTCATGGGGACACATCAAAGAAATATATCCAAACTCCATCGCCGAATAAGTCGTCCAAATTTTAGCATTAGGAAAAGCCTGACGGATATAAACCGCCTGATGTTCTTCATACCCCTCGCCATACAAACCCAAACGCTGGATATGAGACATGTCCAATCCTCGCTCAAGGATCGTTCGCGCCAAAATCTCCGCATTACCAGGATAGGTCGTCAATGCCACCGCTCCCAATTCACGATAGCGCCGCATGATCAGCTGCAATTGCTCATCCAAAGGCATCCTGATATCAAAATTTGCCCCTCCATCACCACTGCCAGGGTTGACTAGTACCGTCACGGGCAAACGACCTCCCAACCATTGCACAAACATCGCCTCATCTACTGCATGCAAATGCGCACGAGCGTGAGATTGGTGCAATCTCACCTTGTGTCCACTCGAGCCTGAAGTGGTGCTGGTAACCTCATGGCCGTTGAGTATTTCCTCATTATGCGCCATGAAAGTCTGCCGATCCATAATCGGCACTTCGCCCGACTTTGCTAACCAGCGTCGATAAAAAGGATGATGCTCTCTGACATGATTGACGATGGCGGCAAAGTGCTGCGCCGCATAAGGGCGTTGTTCAAAAGTCGCTGGAATCTTCAAATTCAAATTTAAGCCTGTTAATCGTAATATTGTTGATTACACTTTCCCGTCTTCATTTTCAACATGCGCATTCTTTTTCTTCACGACAATTTTCCCGCCCAGTTCCCCCACGTCGCTAGCTCACTGGCGAAAGATCCAAACAATCAAGTGGTCTTCGGCACCACCCGCAAGGAAGGAGAACTGCCCGGCGTGCGCCGAGTACGCTTCCGGCCCAAGCGCCAAGTGAAAGCAGAAACCCACCACTATCTCCACGGACTAGAGCGCGCCGTGATCACGGGTGAAGCCGTTTACCAATTAGGCAAACAACTCAAAAAGGAAGGTTTTATCCCCGACGTGATTTACGGGCACTCCGGCTGGGGCACTCCGCTTTTCATCAAAGACGTTTTCCCCAAAAGTCGTCTATTGTGTTATTTTGAGTGGTTCTACCACGCCTACGGCAGCGACGTCGACTTTGACCCGGCTTACCCACCCACTCCAGATGACGAAGCACGCATCCGGATGAAAAACTCCCCCATCCTGCTCGACCTCGACGCTTGTGATCGCGGCATGACACCCACCCATTGGCAACATCAACAGTTCCCCGCTGAATGGAAACCCAAAATCGACGTCATCAATGACGGCTTCGATACCGAGCTCTGCAAACCCATCGCCGGAGCCAAACTCAAACTCGACCGCATCGGTCTCGATCTCTCACAAGCAGAGCAATTGATCACCTACACCGCCTGGGGCATGGAGCCCTACCGAGGATTCCCCCAATTCATGCGCGCCATCGCCAAACTTCAGCGCACCCACCCCAATCTGCACGCCATCATCGTCGGCGACGACCGTGTCGTCTATGGTCGCCAACGCACTGATGGCAAAAGCTGGAAAGATGAAATGCTCAGCACCCTGCAACTCGATGAATCTCGCATTCACTTCCCCGGCAAATTGCCCCACGACGAACTGCGCCAGATTTATCAAGCCTCCTCAGCACACGTTTACCTCACCCGTCCCTTCATCCTTTCCTGGTCGATGATGGAAGCCTTGGCGAGCGGCTGCCTGGTCATCGGAGCCGATGTTCCCACTGTGACCGAAGTCATCACCGATTATGAAACCGGTCTCCTAGTCGATTTTTTCGACTCCGACGCCATCGCCGCCAAAATCGAAGAAGCCTTACAAGATACCGAGCAAATGAAAACCATCCGCAAAAATGCCCGCCAACACATCATCGACCACTACAGCCTGAAAAACACCCTGGCCAATCACCTCGACTGGATCAAAGGAACGTAATTTTTCCTAAAAAGCTACAGCCTAAATTCCTACATCCTTCTTGCCGTGCGTATCCTCTTTCTCCATAAAAATTTTCCCGCCCAATTCCGGCACCTGGCCACCGCCATGGGCAAAAGCCCGGACCACACCGTCGTTTTTGCCACGGGACGTCACGAAGGCGAAATCGAAGGTGTCGAAAAACACCTGTTTCGAGACAACATCGAAGTCATACCACAAACCCATATTTTCGTACAAGGAACAGAAACCGCAGTGAAAACGGGACAGGGTGCCTACCGCATCGCCGCCCAATTGAAAGCTAGGCATTTTGTTCCCGACATCATCTTCGGGCACTCGGGCTGGGGTCCGACTTTATTCATGAAGGACGCCTTCCCCCACTCCAAGTTCCTAGCTTACTTCGAATGGTATTACCGAGCTGACAGCCCACTCTACAACTTTGACAACAGCACCCCCCTGTCTGAAACCGCCATCCTGCACAGTCGCGTGCGCAACGCCCCTATTCTCACCGACCTCTACAGTTGCGATGCGGGATTCAGTCCGACCCGGTGGCAAGCCGATCAATTCCCCGCCGAATATCGAGATAAAATCAAAGTCCTGCACGATGGCGTAGATACCGACTTCTTCCAACCTTGGCCTAAGGGTCGTCGTCCCTTAGTCCTGCCTCGCCTGAATCTCGACCTCTCGCAAGCCAAGGAAATCGTCACCTACATTGCACGCGGTATGGAACCCATTCGAGGCTTTCCCCAGTTCATGAAAACCGTCGAGGCCCTGCAAAAACAGCGCCCCGATTGTCACTTCGTCATCTGCGGACAGGATCGAGTGGCCTACGGCGACCCCCACCCCAAAGGCAAAAGCTATAAAGAAGCCGCGCTGGAAGAACTCGACCTCGATCACTCCCGCATCCACTTCACCGGCCTGCTGCCCTACGACGAATACGTGCAAGTGCTGCAAGCCTCCTCAGCCCACGTCTATCTCACTTGGCCTTTTGTATTATCGTGGAGCACCATCGAAGCGATGTCCTGTGGTTGCCCCTTGATCGCCTCCGATACCGAACCCGTTCGCGAAGTCATCAACGATGGAGAAAATGGCCATCTTGTAGATTTTTTCGATACCGAAGCCATCGCCGCAAAAGTCGGCGAAGTTTTAGACCACCCGCAAGACCAACAAGGCATCCGCCAAGCCGCCCGCCAAACCGTGCTCGATCACTACGATCTCGCCCGCACCCTGCCGCAGCAAATGGCGTGGTTGCAAAGCTTCTTTTAATCTTCCTCCAAGTAGTCGCAGCCGTAGAGCACATTGCTCTCGACCAACTTACCGCCAAAGCGACGAGCCAACTTGATCGTATCTTGGTGCAAATCCGTATCCCCTTCAAAATACACTTTCTCAATCCCCAAAGCTCTTAGCTTTTCAGCAAAGGTGAACATCAAAGCCACATTGATCCAAGTGCCCCGAACTTCTGGTGATACCACTCGGGAATCAATCACCAAACCGCGCGTGCCTTTACGAATCAGCAATACCGCCACAGGTCCTTGCTCAGAACGAATCACCACCGAAAGTTTTGGCAAAAAACCATTGGCTCCTCCTCGCAACCGATTGATCAAAGCATCGGGTATTCCACCCAAATACTTCAATACAAAGTCTTTCACAAAAGGTAACTTCGCCTGCTCCAGGGTGACAATCTCATAAGCTTGACTAAAATGCCCCCGTTCAAAAATCCTCTTCGCCAAGGGGGCGACCACTTGCCACGCATCGGCAGTTCTGATTTCAAAGTATTGCAAAGTGCGTTTGATCTCAAAGCGATCCAATGATTCAAAAAACAGAGCCTCTTCATTTTCCTCACCCACAGGCACCCCCGCCAATAAACGGTCAACCCCTTCTCGTTGCGCGAGCTCAGCTAAAACCTGCATCAACTGCCTACCCGCACCTTGGCGCCGATGCTCAGGCATTACCCACAACTGAAAACGACCTTCTTTCATCTTCTCTCCCCCCAATACCCTAAGCGAAGCCAGACCCACCACCTCACTCCCCCCCTGTTCAGCAAGCAGAAAAAACGGTCGCGGCAAGCTCATAAATGCCTGCGGCAAATGCCTCCTATACGGCTCGAGATCCTCGTCGGCGGCAGCAATCCGCACCGTGATACCCTCAGCTTTCATCGTCTGAGCCCGATAGTTCTTTCTCTTTGCTTCTCTCTTGCAAAGATTTCCCCGCCATTACTTTTTTCGGGGCAGGGTGAATGCCTTCCACCGGTTGGATACTGATGCTGCGTCTGATTTCATCAGTCAAGAATCCGACCGCGGCTGGCGCCCGGGTTTGCGGAATCGCCACCACATCATACAACTCCCTCACATCCCCCTTCAATTCCAGAAAATGAACCGAATCCCCGGTTCGCAAATCAATCACTTGTAAACCCGCCCGCGCCTTGACTTTTTTCTCATCCAAAGCGTCATCCAGATTCAAGCCGGAAAAGGTCCGGTTTTCCCGGCACATCGAAAGTCCGATGATCGCAAAATCCCCATGAAACCCCATTCCCCGTGCATAACCAGGAACAAACGCGATCGGCTCGAATTTGCCTGTTTTTAGATCCACTTTACCAAAATACCCCTCACCGGAATTCAACACATAAAGAACTCCATTGTGCAAGCGTGGCGAATGAGGCATCGACAAACCTTCACAAACAATGTCGTTGGTTCTCACATCAATGACCACTCCGCCCTCGCGGCGATGTTCGCGCCAACCACCATGCACATCCGTGGTCGCGATCGCCGTCACATAAGCCGGCTCAAAACCGTCCATCGCCAAACCATTCAAATGACAGCGATCCTCAGCTGCCAAACGGGAGATAAAAGGGGGTTTCCACACCGGAGCAAAACTGCGTGACACACTGGGGCGAGCCAAACAGGAAAACATGGTATTGACAAAAATAGGCACACCCTTTTCATCCACCGCAATATCATGGGCATCCACATCAGCCGTCACGTAACTAACCTGGGGCACATACAGCTTGTCGTAGGGGCCGGAAGTCTGCCCCGGTTCCAAAGTGTTTTCCAAGCGCCACAGTTGATACAAAGTACTCATCCACAGAGTATTAGGCGCCGGACAGCACAGCCCCATCACGCGTTGAAAATTACGATTGAAAACTGTCACTTTGCCCTGGGGAGTCGAACCAATGAAAAATACCTTACCTGCCTGATAAGTGGTGAAAGCCAAACTCAAATTCTGCTCTTGCAACCAAGAGGTGAACTGCCGGGAGCAAGTCACATCCAACTTGATCTGACCGGCTTGCCTGCCTGCTTTTTTTGCTGGAACCTTTTTGCCTGGTATTTTTTTCTGTGGAACCTTCGCCATAATCGCTACTTTATACCAAACATGCTACTTGTGAAGCAAGATTAAGGATATATTTTCCCCTTATCAGCCCTCATCCCGCTGTTCCCATTTTCCTATGAAAACCACTCACATCACCGCACTGGAAGGCCCCAACCGCTACCATCAAAAACCCGTATTAAGGGTTCGCTTCGATGCGCCCGAGTTCCTGCAAAAAGATCGCCAATGCAACAAAGCTCATTTGGCCCAAGCCCTGTCAGCAGAGATAACCAGCTTCTCTTTCTCCCCGGATTCCTCCCAGCAAAGCAAAAGCGGACTGGCCGCGATTGACCTGCTCCCGGTGATTGCACTGGCACTACAAAATCTCAATGGACAGCAACTGTCTTTTTATCAAAGCGCACGCTGCCCCTCACCCGACAGCGAACCCGCCGCTTTTGAAATCGTCTACGAATACGAATCGATAACCGTCGCCCGCATGGCCGTGGCACTAAGTTTCCGCATTCTGATCGCGGTGCTGCAACGCCGCTTTGGGATTGACTTTCCTCAGCAATTACAAGCTCCCGAAAATTTTGATATCGGAAAACAAATTGATCTTTTTTCCTCCACCGTCGCTCCCTATCAACTCGACCCCACCACCCGAAGCATCAGTCGCTCGCTCGAAACACAACACATCCCCTGGCACCATTTGGACGACAAGCACAGCATCATCCAAGCCGGTTATGGCAAAGAGCGTAAACTCATTCAGCAAAGTTCGAGCAGCGACACCTCCGCTCTGGGGCATATTATTTCGCAAGACCCCAGCATCTATCACAACCTGCTCACTCGCAGCGGTTTTCCTCTGCCCAAACAAGCTCTGGTCACCTCTATTGCTCAAGCCCTGAGCCTGACTCAATCCCTCAGCTACCCACTGATCGTAAAACCTGCGAGCACCGCAGGACGGAACGCCTTCACCATCAAAGTTCACAATGAAGCCGAACTGCACGAGGCCTTCACCCTTACCCGCCAACAAAACCCACAGGTAATCATCGAGAGCTTCGTCAGTGGGCACACTTACCGTTTGTTTGTCATCGGCAAGCAAGTCGCCGCCATCACAAAAAAACAGCTGCACCCCGACAACAGTGATAGCCACACGGCTCTCGACTGCGAAACCGATGCGCACCCGGACAACCTCGCCTTGGCCGAAAGATGCGCCGCCGTGATCGATCTCGACACCCTCAGCATCGATTTCATCAGCCCTGATATTTCCCGTTCCTACCTTGAAGTTGGAGGATCCATCTGCGCCATCCAGCACAATCCTGAACTGCCCCCCTCTCTGTCCACAGATGATAACAACTCTTCACACCTCGCAGATAAAATCGTAGCGCAACTGTTTCCTGGTATCCATCCCCACCCCGGCCTGATCCCTCTCGCCGCCATCTGCGGCAGCAACGGAAAGACCACCACCTGCCGCATGGTCGATGCCATACTGCGCCAAGCAGGCTTGTTCACCGGCATGGCTAACTCCGACGGCATCTACGTCGATGGCCACCTGACTGTGAACGGCCAGCATGATGGTTACGACGGAGCCCGCAGCATACTCGCTGACTCCAGAATCGAAGCCGCCGTTGTCGAAGCAGGTCAGAGCAGCATCCTCAAACAGGGACTGGCCTTCTCGGCCTGCACCGTCAGCGCCGTGCTCAACATCACTCCCGACCCTGTCACCTTTGACAGCCCTGACACCTTGGAGGGAATGGCCGACATCAAACAAGTGGTCGCCGAACTGGCACGCGACACCGTGGTGCTCAACGCTGACGACCCGCTCTGCATCGATATGATCCGCCACCTCGGCGGACGCCAACTGAGTCTCGTCACCCGCGATCCGGATAACAGCATCGCCATGATTCCCACCACTGAGCTAAGCAGCCTCATCACCCTGGCGCAGGGTAAAAGCAGTCATGTTCAAAACATCGTCATCCACAGCAACGGTGAAGAAACCCCCATCCTCAAAACACTCGACATCCCCGCTACTTTTGATGGTCAGGCACGACATCAGGTTGACAATGCCATGTTTGCCATCGCCATCACCTTCAGCATGGGCATCGACATCGAGTTCATCCAAAAGGGCTTAAGAAGGTTCACCAGCGATTTCGAAAACAACCCCGGGCGCTGCAACCCCATTTACGATAAAAACTTCACCGTCCTGATCGACTTCGGCAACAATCCTCAAGCCATCGGTGCGGCCGGCGAATTAGTTGAAAACATGGAAAACGAAGGTCAGCGGATCTGCATTTTATCCGCCCCACCCGTGCTCAAACCCGAACACTACCTGGCCATGGCAGAAGCCGCCGCCGACAGCTTCGACCACATCATCTGCTCCAATGGTTACGGCGCAGAGAGCGATAACTTGGATCATGTCCCGTCCGAATTCGAACAAGCCCTGAACAATTGTGGCTTCGATGCAGATGAAATCACCCTCTGCCCCGATCCCGATCAAAGCATCCAGAAAGCCATCAAAAAACTCGCCAACGAAGACATCCTGGTCATCTTCGGCGACCAGCCCAAGCGCCGCCGCCAAGTAGCATTGGAAGCCCTAAACCCATTGTAGGCATAGCCTCATTTATTCGATTTGCGGATTGCCCGGATCAACCAGAAACCCATCCAAAAAGCTAACAAACAACCTGTCGCTCCAAACACTGAAACTCCCCACACCGTCGGTGGCGCCGCCGTGCTCCACATCATCGCCGAACCCACAAACAAAGCCGCCGTCAACAAACCGTTCACCAATCGATCCACCGTTCCTTCCAAGCGCCGATGCTCCATCTGCACCTCGAAGGTTCCTTTGCGGATACGCGCCAGAATATCCGTCAGATCACGTGGCAGAGCATCCGCCAACCTTTTCCAGTCACGATAGGAACGGTGCACCTCACTCAACAAACGCTTTGGCGTCAAGCGCCGCTTGATCGCCTTTTTATAATAGGGCTTGATCATCGCCGCCAAATTAAAATTCGGTGATAACAGCTTGGCGGTGCCGTCCAAAGTAACCAAAGTTTTCATCAACAACGCAAAACTCGATGGCATGACGATATGAAAAGATCGAATCGCCTCCAACAAACGGGACATCGCCCCCGCCGTATCAAAATCATTGATTGATTGGCCGACATAATCAGCAAGAAAATCGCCAATCTCAGCACGTAATTCGTCACGATCCAATTCCGGCGGAGTCTGCCCAATTCGCATCACCTGGTCTGCCAATTCACCCGAGTCTCCCTCCACCGCTGCCAACAACATATCCTCGATCCCCTCACGCAAATCTGTATCGATCCGCCCCACCATGCCCGCATCCAGCACTCCCAGCACGCCTCCTTCGAGCAACATCAAATTGCCCGGATGCGGATCAGCATGATAAAAACCATCACGGAAAATCATATCCAGATACATGTCGGCTCCACGCTGGGCAAAAGCCTCCAAATCCGCCCCCGAAGCAACCATCGCTTTTTCATCGGAAACCGAAATGCCTTCCAGCAACTCCATCACCAGCACCCGCTGAGAGCAAAATTCCCCATACACTTTAGGAAAATGCACGTCAGCTTCGTTCTCAAAGTTTTTTGCAAACGATTCGAGATGCCGCCGTTCATAAGCAAAATCCATTTCCCGCAGCAAGGTGCGCTCGAAGTATTTGGCATTGGCGACCGGCTGATAGTTTCTCAACTGCAGCGAATTTTTCTCGGCCAACTCCGCCAGACCGGAAAGAATGTCCATATCCTGTCTCACCGCATCCTCGATTCCCTGATGAATGACCTTGACCACCACAATCTCGCCAGTCTTCAAAACCGCCCGGTGAACCTGGCCAATCGAGGCTGAAGCCATCGCCTGCTGTTCAAACTCGGCAAACAACTCCTCGGGCCGACTGCCCAGCTCGGCATAAATCATCTCCGCCACCTGCTCATAATCATCCGCCGGCGTATTGGCTTGTAACTTTGATAACTCGGTGGTCAACTCCGCACCGACCAAATCGGGGCGGGTGCTCAAAATTTGCCCCACCTTGATAAAACTCGTCCCCAACTCGGTCATCGCCAGCCGAATGCGTTCCGGAGTCGTCAGATCGCGCATCTCTTCAATCCTGCCCCCCTGCAAATAACGCTGCAGCCAGTCGTAATCCAAATGGGAAAGCCAGTCCGCCAAGCCGTATTTACCCAGCACCCCCACAATCTCCGCCACGCGCTTGGCGCTGCGATCCATTCTCACAAGAGTGCTCAGTTTCATCATGCTGTTAGCGTAGATAGATTCCCTCTACCCGGCAATTATCGAACAAATCACAAAACAAGTCGAACCCAAATTTCACCACCCTGCAAAACAGGGGCGCAGGACAAAAAAGTTAGCCATTGTCTATTGAAAACAACCTTATCACACATCAACATCATTTCGCCCTTTTAGGGCTGGCAATAAAACCGATTTAACCCCAGCGCTTCGCGCTGGGCTTTATCATTTTGTCCTTTCAGGACAGTTTGCTTTCATCTCTTTTACACCAACGGTGCTCAATGCTATAGCCCGGTGCGAAGCACTGGGTAAAAAACCCAACTCTTCCAGCCTTGCAAGGGCGAAACGCATAGCGATCAGCAGCTTGACTATTTTGTCTTGCACCAGTCAAAACAGCATCGCATAAAAATGACCGAAAAAATGTCCGGCCGGACATTTTTTCGGTCAAAATCAGGACCGCTTTGATGCGCTCACTTTGCTCCTTAAACCAGAATATCTTTGATAATCGGGGCCTCTTCCACCCCGGTAAGACGTGCATCGAGCCCTTGATGTTTGACGCTGAAACGGTCATGCTCGATTCCCATCTGGTTCAAAATCGTTGCGTTCAGAGAATTGATATGCACCGGATCCTTAACCACATTGTAACTGAATTCATCAGTCTCTCCATGCACCACTCCCCCTTTGACGCCCCCGCCAGCCATCCAAATGCTGAAACAACGAGGGTGATGGTCTCTGCCATAATTTGTCTTCGTCAATCCACCCTGACAATAAATCGTACGGCCGAATTCCCCGCCCCAGATCACCAGCGTATCATCCAGCAATCCACGCTGCTTGAGATCCTGAACCAGCGCCCAGCTCGCCTGATCCACATCCATACACTGCTTGGGCAGGTCTTTCGGCAAACTACCATGCTGATCCCAACCGCGATGGAAAATCTGGGTAAAACGCACCCCACGCTCTGCCATGCGACGCGCCAGCAAACAGTTATAAGCAAAAGTCCCCGGCTTCTTCGAATCCTCACCATAGAGTTCAAAGGTTTTTTTGGGTTCGGCTGACATATCGGTCAAATCAGGCACCGAGCTCTGCATCCGGAAAGCCATTTCATACTGGGCGATGCGTGCCTGTGTTTCAGGATCCCCTCCGCGCGCAAATTGGTTCTCATTCATCTTGCGCAGACCATCGAGCATCATGCGACGGCGTTTGGCATCCACCCCCTTGGGATTGGAAAGATACAAAACGGGATCCCCTTGTGACCGCAGCGCCACTCCCTGATGTTTTGATGGCAAAAAACCACTGCCCCACAAACGTTCATACAAAGCCTGGGCCTCTTTGCGCCCGCTCCATGATGAATTCAAAACCACAAAAGCCGGCAGGTCTTCATTCTCGCTCCCCAAACCGTAACTCAACCAGGATCCCAAACTCGGCCAGCCTGGAATTTGACGGCCGGTTTGAATATACGTGATCGCCGGATCGTGATTGATCGCCTCCGTCCACATCGAGTTCACCACCGCAATGTCATCGGTCATGCGCGCGGTGTAAGGCAACAACTCGCTCACCCAGGTTCCTGATTGCCCATGTTGTTTAAAATCATAAATCGACGGAGCAATAGGGAAACGTTTTTGCTTTGACGTCATTGTTGTCAAACGCTGCCCATTCCGAATCGTCTCCGGCAGGTCCTTATCGAACCATTTTTTCATCTCCGGTTTGTAATCGAGCAAATCCTGCTGGGCCGGTGCGCCCGCCATGAATAAATAAATCGCCCGTTTGGCCTTCGGCGCAATGTGGCGGAATTGCTCGGGAATAGCACCACTGCCGATGCTCGTTTGCCCCACCGCTCCCAGATTATCACGCCCCATCAAGGATGCTAAAGCGGCAGTCCCCAGACCCACTGCGGATTTGCCAAAAAACTGGCGCCGGGTTTCCTGCTCTATGTATTGTTTGATCGGATTCATCTTGATATTCAGTGTGGTTTCAAACGTCGCTTAGTTTTTATTGATCACCTCATCCAGATTCAACATCTGGTTGGCCAGCATGATCCACGATGCCAGTTGCACCGGATTCATGGCTGTATCTCCCGCAGCAGACATCTCCCCCATCAAATCCTTTGCAGCGGCCACGTCTCCAGCATAATTTTTCTCGAACAATTGATAGGAATTTTTCATGATCGCCAAATCATCCCCACTGAGCGGGCGAGCCAACAACACTCTGGACAGAAAAGCCATGCGTTCATCCAGGGTTTTGCCACTGCGTGCCGTGCGCACCGCCAGGTGCCGCGCTGCATCGATATACTGCGGATCATTCATCAGCACCAGAGCCTGCAAGGGCGTATTGGTGCGTTCGCGCGATATCACACAGCTCTCACGGTTGGGTGCATTGAACAAACTCATGTTCGGAGGCGGGGAGGTGCGTTTGATAAATGTATAAATGCTACGGCGATAAACCGCTTTGCCGTAATCTTGCGAAAAGGTCTGGGTATTACTTCCGGTATAACCCACCGCTGCCCACAAACCACCAGGCTGATAGGGTTTAACCGCCGGCCCACCAATTTTATTCACCAAAATCCCTCCAGCCAACAAAGCCTGGTCCCGGATCATCTCCGCATCCAGACGAAAACGCGGCCCACGCGCGAGCAGAATATTCTGCGGGTCTTTCTCCAATAATTCTGGCGTCACCCGCGAGGATTGGCGGTAGGTGGCAGACATCATGATTTTTTTGTACATGGCCTTCATATCCCACCCATTCCCCATGAATTGGATCGCCAGCCAATCGAGCAGTTGCGGATGACTCGGCGACACACCCTGCGCACCAAAGTCCCCAGCCGTCTTCACCAGGCCCGTTCCAAACAGCTCACTCCAAAAACGATTGAGCGTCACTCGTGAGGTCAGAGGGTTCTCCCGATCCACTACCCAGCGAGCCAAGCCAAGTCGATTTTTCTCCGCCCCTTCAGGTAAGTCATTAAGAACCTTGGGAACCCCGGGTGTCACTTTTTCCTTATGTTTGTCATACTCCCCACGATCCAACACGTAAGCAGAAGCTTCGCCTTTTTTCTCTTCCCAAACCAAAGTTTCCGGAACCCGGCTGAGGATTTGATTACGCTTGTTTGCCAAATCCGACTTGGCATAAAAACTCTTCTTATATTCAGCCTGGGTGCTCAGATTAAATAGCGCACTCAACAGCTTTTCATCATCTCCCTTGATCTCCTTTTTCTTGGCTATTGCAGCCATGCTTTTGCGATTTTTAATCAACAAAGCCTCAAGCTCCGTCAGGCAACGGTCATAAATCTGCAAATTTTCCACTTTCACCACCATCGCATCCTTGGAGCCCTTCCCTCCAACCATCAAGCTTGCCCCGGCAGCATCACAATCCCCTTCCATGGTATCCACCCAGTTACGATAAAGCCGACTGCCGGGAAACTTCCCTGCCAGAAAAAAACTGATTCCCTGTGACGTGCCCGAACCATCATAAGTAACCACCACATCAGTTTGTGAGCCTTCTTTGAATTTTCGCGTGGTTCCCCGTCGCAGCGTGCGCTCGGGCCATTGTTCAATTAACTCCAGGATCAAACCTTGGTCTTCCCACAACAAGCGGTAACCCCGTTGCCCTTTTTTAGCATCCACCCGCGCCAGCACCACTGCTTTCCCAGCTTCCGCAGGAGCTTTCATACGAAAGCTGATCGAAAACGGCTGCGAACGGTTAAAGGCCGCCACCTTACCTAGATTGAGAGCCAGGCTTTTTTCATCCACACTCACTTCTTTCTCCAGTAAGGCCCCGGGAAAGCGCAAATCCTTCGCAGCTTTCACCACCTGATCCACATTCTTGCGCCACGCATCAAATCCTGCTTTATTTTTCCCTTTGATCTGTTTGAGCTTTTTATCCTCGCCATCCATTTGCTGTTTCAGCTTCGTTGCCTCTTCTTCGACCTTCTTGGAAGGATACACCCGGATCGAAGGCTTACTTTCAATTGAATTCAGATCCATGCCCGGCTGGGTGGTATTATTAAAATACGCTACCATCTGATAAAACTCCTTCTGCTTGATCGGATCAAACTTATGATCATGACATTGAGTGCATCCCAAGGTCAAACCCAGCCACACCGAACCGGTGGTCGCCACCCGGTCAATCGCATAACGACTGAGAAACTCCTCCGCAATCGCACCGCCCTCACTGGTGGTCACATTGCAGCGATTAAACCCCGTCGCAACCAATTGATCCTGAGTCGGATTAGGCAATAAGTCCCCTGCCAACTGCTCAATGGTGAATTGATCAAAAGGCATATTATTGTTGTAAGCACGAATCACCCAATCACGATAAGGCCAGATGCTGCGATAATTATCCAAATGCAGTCCGTGGGTATCTCCGTAACGCGCCGCGTCCAACCAGTAACGTGCGCGGTGCTCACCATAACGAGGAGATTCCAACAAGCCGTCCACCAACTTTTCATAAGCATTATCACTGCGATCATCGACAAAACCCTCCACCGCTTCAGGAGTCGGAGGCAGGCCCGTGGCATCAAATGTTACCCGACGAATCAAAGTGCGGCGATCTGCTTCAGGTGATGGAGTCAATCCCTCTTCCTCCAAATTGGCCAATACAAAACGATCAATTTCATTCACTCCCCACTTACCCTTGACCGACGGCAGCTCTTCGTTTTTCGGTGCGATGAAAGCCCAATGGGATTCCCACTCCGCCCCCTGCTCAATCCACTTTTTCACCTTGGCGATCTGCTGGGGTTTCATCACTTTGTGAGAATCTCCCGGCGGCATCAGATCGTCCGGGTCACGGGCGATCAAACGACGATACAAATCACTCTTGGCAGGATCTCCACGTTTGATCAACACCGCTTTGTCCTTGCCCCGCTTGACAAACACTTGATCCGGAAGGTCGAGGCGCAGCTTTGCCTCGCGGGAGCCTTCATCCGGCCCATGACAATGATAACAATTATCCGACAACAAAGGACGAATATCACGGTTAAAGGAGATTTTCTTGGATGCTCCCTGATCATTGGAAAAAGTAGTCGGTGGCCGTTTTAAGTTGCCTGGCGCCACTGCCGTCAACAGCATCGACTCGTATTTATCCATTGGATTCGAATCATGCTCCTCATTACCCCCTTCTTGCTGCACTTGCACCGGCGTCAAAGGTTCCTCATTCTTGGTTTTAACTTGCCCGACCAGCCCGACCAACTCAACTTGCTCCACCTTTTCCTCCTGACCTGCTTCGGTCTTCTGCGCTGCTACTAAAACTGAAGTTCCATTTACCTCAGTAGATTTCACCATTGCTTTGGGACTTTCCTCGTGATCTACCTGAACGGAATCAACCATCTGCCCTGTTTCTTGCTGGGAAGCCAAAATCACCAAGGCCAATAAGGATACCACCACCGCTGCCGCTGCCGCCATCCCCCAGTCACGCGAGATCCCGCCCGTGCGCCGCACGTCTCCCGTCTCCCGCAGTTCGTTTTCCAGTAAATCGCCCAACGATGCTTTTGGCAGATGCTCCTGTGACAAGGACACCACATTCTGCGGCAAACGATCTGCGACCAATTCCCGGTAAAGCTCCTGATCCTCTTCCAGAAGTGTGCTCAACTCGCAATAATCATGATAATGCGCCCGTGCTTTTTCACTCTCTTTCAACAGAGCGATCAGATCCTGCTCATCCTGTCCGCCAAATTTTCCGGCGGATTTTTTCGCCAGCAATCCTTCCAGTTTTTTAATCATCTGTTGCTCACTCATGATTCCAAATTTTTCTCAATTTCCCTACTCACTCTCCGCCTTTCACCGACTGCAATCGTCGTGACACACATTTCATTAAATTTGTTTTTATTCGAAAAAGTTGCTGCGATATAGCATTCGCATTGGTTCCCGATTCTTCCGCAATCCGCGCCACCCCTTTTTGATCCACATAACGCTCGACCAGCATCGTTTTCTGCTTTTGCGACAAACGACGCATGCACTCCGCCAAGGCTTCGCGGCGATCTTCAAACTGATCACTGTGCGCCTCCGCCGTTGACGCCATTTTTTCCAGCAAATCGCCATCAAACAAAATCCGTTCCCGTCCCATCGTCCGCCGCTGGGTCAGCACCTCAAAATAAGCCACCCGCCTCGCCCAGGCAGAAAAACTACTTCCCAATTGAAAATCTTTCGATTTTTTCAGCAGCACCAGATTGGTCTGCTGCAATACGTCTTTGGCGATATCCTGATTCGATACCAACGACCTGATATAGGCCAACAAACGGGTCTGATGAGAAACCATCAACTCAGTAAAATCCATCGATGTTTCGGGGTTATAAACGGGCTTTGGATGCATAAAATGTTACAGAAAACAATTCACCTTCACTCTACACACTCCTCAATGATGCCAAATCTTATGGATTATTTGCTCTTTTTTTGCAACAAAATCGACCGTAGCGGTTTAAATCGGGACTAATTTCGAGTAAAAACACTCAAAAATTCAACATTTCCAAAACATTATTGTCAAAATAACCATCAAAGGCACGTTCGTCTTGCCTTTTTTGTCACTTTGTCGATATATCCACCGAAATGTCACGTCCATTTATTCTATTTTTATTCCTATTTTTGCCAACTCTGTTCAGTTCGGCACTCGATTCCCTGTACGCTCAAGACAAGGATTACCATTCTTTCACGGACAAAAAATCCCAGACCATCGAAGCCGCTTTGGTAGCTGTCAGTATGGATAAAAGCAAAGTCACCATCGAACGCAAAAAAGACGGTGGAAAATTCGAAATCCCCATCCTCACCCTCAGTCTCAATGATCAACAGTACATCAAAAACTGGTTGATCACCCATCCCATCAAGTCCGCCTACAACATCGAATTCACCCTTTCCAAACACAACACCTCATCCGAACGCATCAAGCGGCCCGGTGGAGAACGTGCCGTCACTCAGAAATTCGTCTATGAAATGGAGTTCAAAAACCTTTCTCGTGAAAACCTGAAAGGGGCCACCCTGGAATATTATGTGATCACCGTGCATGGAATTTACGTCTACCCTGACTCCGAAACAGGAGAACCTATATGGATGGGCAACGTCCCCCCTCCCAAACGAGATCGCAAAAAGAACCCCACCAAGTTCAAACAACCTATCTCGGTAAAACACGGCCAGCACAAGCTTGACAATCTGGCATTCAACTTCACCGCCAGTATCGAATCCGAAGAATTACAATTACGTGAGATTATTCTTGATGGTGGCGACGTATTTGCCGCTGACAAAATCGGCGGCTTAATCGCCCGCCTTACCGATGCTTCGGGGCAGGAAATCGGCATTTTTCGATCTAATGATACCGCTGTGCAAAATATGCCATGGGAACGCATCAGCCAGCTCCCACCTGGCGACCCCACGGGCGTGGCCAGCGCACCGGGATCATGAACCCAGGGCGCCCTTTCATCGGCTCGATAGTTAGCCATGCCCGCCTTCAAAGCTTGACCCCGGCAGTTCAGCTCGGCTAATCTCCCTGCGTAAGCTTCTTTAAAGATGAAAACCCTCATTTTCACTTCTCCCATTCTTTTTGCCTCCCGCTGCGCAGTCTTCTGCTCAATATTATTCGCCTACTACTGCCAGGCAGCACAAACACAAAACAGCTATCATGTTTTCACTGACAAAAAAGGCAAGTCCATCGAAGCCACCCCGGTCTCGATCAGTCCCGACAAAACCAAGCTGCAAATCCAACGAAAAGACGGCAACCAATTTGAAATCTCCATCATGACCCTCAACTTGGATGACCAGCAGTTCATCAAGAGCTGGTTGAAAGAGAATCCAAATACCATCAATTACAATGTCAACATCACCGTCGATAAAAGCTTTGAACGCAGCAAATACACACCGGGTCCCAAAGGCCGCTACGACATCAAGTTTATCGTAGAAAAAACCCAATTTGAAATTGAAGTCAAAAACCTGACCCGAGCGAAACTCACGGATCTCATTCTCGAATATTACATTATTACCGAGCACTCCATCTTCGCTCGCTCGTATCAAGATCCTGATCAAAAAAAACCAGCCGAGTGGTATTACCCTTTTGATCATTGGGCTAGACAGGCAGGCGACCCTACCCCGGACAAACCCATCTCTTTGACTCACGGGAAAATAAAGCTGGAGGATCTTCCTTACAGCTTTTCAACCCGTATCACCACACCTCTCGTTGATATCAGGGAAATCACTAGAGAAGCTAGCCGGGAATCATTAAACAAAGATACTTTATACGGAATAATCGTCAGACTTACCGACACAGAAGGTCATGAAATCAGTTTGTATCGATCCTCCGATCGCCCTTTTCTAAAAAAGAGCTGGGATGAAATCGCTAAAATGCCAGCGGGAAATCCTTCAGGCGAAGCTGGCTCCAAGGCCAAGCGAAAACCACCCAGAAATTGATCCACCTGCCAGCTCAGCCCCCCCCTTATGTTTTTCCGTCCCTCTAGAAAACTCGTTATCTGCACAGCGACCCTGCTGATTGGCTTCGCAGCTTCATTGGATGCCCGCGCCCAGGATCATGCCGTTGACAAAAAATTCTACGCTGAAAAGATCTATCCCTTACTCAAGGGAAACTGCTTCAAATGTCACGGTGAAGGCGAAAAACTGAAATCCGGATTCCGTATCACCAACCGGGACGACCTCATCCGCGGCGGGGATCTGGGCAGTGCACTGAACCCCTCTGATCCCGCCCGTAGCCGGGTTCTGAAAATGATCGACTACGCTGACGACGATCACCAAATGCCGCCGAAAAACAAACTGCCTGATGAACAAATCAAAATCCTGCGACACTGGATTTTAAATGGTGCCCACTACGACCCAAAACTGGAAATAGCCGGGAACCCTGACGAACGAAAGAAAAAAGCCCACATCACCGACGCCGACCGCAAATACTGGGCCTACCAAAAAGTAAGCAGCCCGGCTACCAGCCAAAATCTACCCGCTGGCAAGAACCCTATCGACGCCCTGCTAGAAAAACGACTCAAACAAACCGGACTCAAAGCCAATGGCAGCGCATCTCGTCAAACCTTGATTCGACGAGCCTATTACGATCTGACCGGATTACCGCCCACCCCCAAAGAAGTCGCCACTTTTGTCAATGACCCTCGTTCCGATGATCTTGCCTGGGCGCAGTTGATCGACCATTTACTCAAGCTGCCGCAATACGGAGAAAAATGGGCGCGCCACTGGCTTGACCTGGTTCGTTATGCCGAAACCAACGGTTTTGAACGTGACAACGCAAAACCCCACATCTGGCGCTACCGCGATTATGTCATCAATTCTTTCAATCAGGACAAAGCCTATGATCAATTCATCATCGAACAGCTGGCTGGTGATGAGATCGCCCAACCCACCCAAGCCTCAATCACCGCGACCGGGTTTCATCGTTTGATGCAATGGGACGACGAACCCGCCGACCGGCAGCAACACGTTTTTGACGTGCTCGCCGACGACGTGCAAGTCACCGCCGAAACCTTCCTCGGCACCACCATGGGTTGCGCCCGCTGCCATGACCACAAAGCGGATCCTATCACCCAGAAAGACTACTACTCCTTCATGGCATTTTTCACCGGCATCATTCACTACAAAACCGAAGGCACTCTGGTTCACTTTGCCAGTGCCAGGGAAAAATCCGCCTTTGAAAAAAATCGCCAAAGCCAAATCAAAACCCTCAGCTCACAGAAAGACAACATCGAATCCCAACTAAGGGTTTTTCTTCGCTCCATCGGAAAATCAAAAAAGCGCAACCAGACCCAAACCTTCATCGACGACGCTCGCGGCCAGGGAAAGATATGGACCTACACCACCCAACACCCCTCGCCCGATTGGTTTGCGATCGGTTTCCGCAACAAATCATGGAGCAAAGGCAAGTCAGGTTTTGGGCAGAGCAACACCCCAGGCGCTAAGGTCAATACCACTTGGAAAAACAAAAACATCTGGCTGCGCACCAGCTTCGGTCTGAAACACCTGCCCAAGACTCTCGTCCTCGACATCCATCACGACGAAGATGTCGAAGTGTATCTCAACGGCGGCCTTATTTTCAAAGAAAAAGGATTCCTCAAAAAATACCAAACCTTCGCCCTGCCCGCCAAAGCCCTCGAGCTACTGCAAACTGGAAAAAACGTCATCGCTGTGCACTGCCGCCAAACCACCGGCGGTCAATACTTCGATCTCGCCCTGCGAACTGGCTCCGATCAAACTCCTCTTTTGCACCAACTTATCACCCCAAAGGATCAAGCGCTGATCAAAAAAATCACCGCCCACTTTAAACGTGATCTGTGGCAGGAATTCAAACAAGCAGAAAAAAAACTCGCCGAACTCAAACGCCTATCCGCCGGCATCGCCATCAACGCCGTTACCGAGAACGGCAAAAAACCCGAGCCCTTGTTCATTCACATTCGCGGCTCTGCGCACGCCCCCGGCGAAGCCGTGGTGCCCGCATTCCCAACCGTTCTCGGTCAACTCTCCGGCCCGCAACCCGCCACCATCACCGCACCCACCGACCAGCACAGCTCAGGCCGAAGACTGGCACTGGCTCAATGGCTGACCTCACCCGACCACCCGCTCACCGGCCGGGTTATCGCCAACCGCTTGTGGCAACACCACTTCGGACGTGGCATCGTGCGCTCCACCAACGACTTTGGCAAACTCGGCGTGCCTCCCACCCACCCCGAGATTCTCGACTACTTATCCCAAGAACTGCAGCGTCAAAACGGCAGCCTGAAATCCCTCCACCGCATCATCATGCGCAGCGACGCCTACCGCCGATCCTCGGCTGGAAATAGCCACAACCTGGGTATCGATCCCCAAAACAACCTTTTCTGGCGCTTCGACATGAGGCGCCTGACCGCTGAAGAACTGCGCGACTCCATCCTCGCCATGTCCGGCGACCTCAATCTCAAAGCCGGTGGCCCCTGGGTGCTACCGCCTCTGCCCCAGGCCGTGCTCAATACCGCATCCCGCCCGGACAAAGCCTGGCCCCTGTCCCCCGACCCCAGGGATTATTACCGCCGCAGCGTTTACATCCACGTCAAACGCAGCTTACGCCACCCGATGCTGGCCGAATTTGACCAAGCCGATACCGACACCCCCTGCGCCGTGCGTTTTGCCACCACCGTGCCCAATCAGGCTCTGTCCATGTTAAACAGCCATTTCATCAATCAACAAGCTGAAAAATTTGCTGCCTACATTCTCCAGCAAGCAGGCACAGATAAAAACCAGCAAATCCGTTATGCTTTGGGAAAAACCCTGCAACGCCCACCGCAGGATCACGAACTACAGCAATGCCAACAGTTCATGGCAAAAATGACCGCCATGGGATCTCTCAACGAACAACAAGTTTTACAGCGTCTCGCCCTGCTCGCCTTGAACCTCAACGAGTTCATCTACCTCGATTAGCATGAAAAAAACACCCTCATTTTGCGGCCAGCTCAAACGACGTGAATTCATTCACTCGGTAGGGGCTGGGTTTCCCGCTCTTGCCCTGACCGGGATGTTATCTGAATCCGGTTTTTTCCAATCCGCCAAAGCCGCATCCCCCAGCCAACGTTTTAAAAACCCACTCGAAGAAAAACCTTCCCAGATCGGTGGCAAAGCCAAAAACGTGATCTTTTTATTCATGTATGGCGGGCCTAGCCACATCGATACATTTGACTACAAACCACAGATGTATGGCATGGATGGCAAAACCATCGATGTGAAAACCTTTGGTCGCGGTGGCAAAAAAAACCAGGGCCGCATCGTCGAACCTAAATGGAAATTCAAACAACACGGCCAGTGCGGCAAATACGTGTCCACACTTTTCCCCCACGTCGGTTCCTGCGTCGATGACATCGCTTTCATCCACAGCATGATGGCCGA